>JBGTIH010000161.1:0-28306 GCA_041745765.1 Pyrinomonadaceae bacterium
CAGTTTGCATCTTTTCGATAACCAACAACAGATTCTTGATTAAACTATGGCATTCTTCAATTGTTTCCGGTAACTCTACTTTCACATTGTTATCAAATGTCTAATCCGCTAAAATTCCTTTTTGACCTAATCAATTACGATAAATTTATAAAAATTTATTGAATTTGTTTCATTTCATCAACCTTTGCCTGAATAAAAGATAGATGTTTTCTTTTTTCTTCTTGAACAATTTGTGTGATTTCATCTTGACTTAGCTTCTCAGAATAAAGTTTTTGCAAGATAATTCTGTCTTCTTTATCTTTAATAATGTATTTAGTTAAAACGAAATTGACTGTTAAACGAGTTTCATACATAAAACTACCATAACCATCTTGATTAAATTCATTATGAAAATTAACAATTTGTATTTCATTTGGATAGTTTTTTAATTCTACAATTCTATTTTTGGCATAATATGGAGCATTATCATATTCTCCAAGAACAGCAGTTCCATCAATAATTATACGTGCATGATACTGAACATATAATTTATCAAATTTCCTTAATTCACTAAATAACTCATTGGCTAAAGGGGAAATTGATTCATCAAAAGTTTTTAGAATTATTTCTTTGCTTCTCTGCATTTCAACTTTTTGTCCAACTGTCCTTATCTTTCTTTCTAATAGAGCGATTTCTTTATCCAAATCATCCGGTTCTTCAATATCTTCACCTTTCGCGCCGCGAATCATTATTTCGAGCGAGCGAACAAGATTTTCCGCGATATATTCGATAAACGGCTCAAGTTCGTCTGCGTCAGCAAGGCGCAAAACGGCAAAATAATTTTCCTTGTCTTCGGTTTTGATAATTACGGGCGGATAGCCGAATTGCATTAAAATAAAATTCATTAAAATTCGTGCGACTCTGCCGTTGCCGTCGTCAAATGGATGAATGCGGATAAATCGGTAATGAAAAAGCGCGGCTAGAATTATCGGATTTGCGTCCGGTTTTTCTTTTTCCTTTCTAAACCATTCGATCAAATCGTGCATTTTCGCGGGAGTTTCTTCCGGCGTGGCGAAATAGAAAGTTTCGCCCGTAACGGTGATTACGTGATTCGGTTGAGTTTTATATTTTCCGACTTCGAGTTTGCGCCGCGTCGCTTTTCCTTCCGAAGTTTTGGCTTCTTTGTAGCTTGTTTCTTTTAATAAAAGCTTGTGAAGCTGGCGAATAAATGATTCGGTCAAAACCGTTTTGCCTTTGACGATTTCCAAAATCCAGTTTATCGCTTCGTTATGTCCCGTAATTTCAAAATGATCTTTGAGCGGTTTTCCTTGCGCGGTTATGCCGAATAAAATCAAAGCTTTCGTTTCGCCGTAAGTCAGAGAATTGCCTTCGAGATTGTTTGAATGATAATTCCAATCAAGCCGGAATTTCTGCATAATCCGAGCTTCGGCTTCCGCATCGAGCGGGCGCAAAGCGTCTAATTCGGCTTTCAGATTTTCGGCTTTTTCCAGAACATTCATAGCTTTAGCGTATTTTCGAGGTTTTTTTTAGCGATTGCAAGGTTTATTTTTTGCGTCCCAATTTCCGCGTTATCGCGCCGATAAATTGATTCAATTCTTTCACATTTAATAATTTTGCCATAATCAAAAATGCGATTCCGCCCAAGCCGATAGGAACGAAGACTTCGATTAATTTAATTATAAAACCCTGCACGCCGAGTCGTGCGGCTAAGTATTGATAGCTGAAATAACAGACGGCGGACATAATTGCGGAAGCGATGGCGATTTTGATAAATGAAGCGAAGATCGCGCCGCCGTTGATGCGCTTGATGCGTTTTTTCATCATCAGCGCGAGCGCGAAGAAATTGACCAGAGCGACGCAGGATGTGGCGAAAGCAACTCCGATATGCGCGTAACCGTCGGGAAATTCGGGCGTTACGCCGTAATTTGAAAACAGGCGCATAAAGTAATAACAGGCGACGAAATTGACGGCAATCGAACAGACGCTGATGATCATCGGCGTTTTGGCATCATCGAGCGCGTAAAATGCGGGCGAGAGAACTTTGATCGCCGCGTAGCCCGTCAATCCGATTGAATATGCGCCGAGCGCGTAAGCCGTCATCGGAACGTCTGCGGCGGTAAATGCGCCGCGTTCGTAAATCAGGCGAATGATCGGTTCGCCCAGAACGATCAATCCGCAGGCGGACGGAAGCGTCAGCAAAAAGACGAGTTTGAGCGAACCGGAAAGCGTGTCGCGGAATTCGTTGAAACTCTTGCGGCTTGCCATTCTCGATAAAACCGGAATCGAAGCCATCCCGACCGCCACGCCGAATACGCCGATTGGAAACATCATCAGACGAAAGGAGTAGCCGAGCCACGAAACGCCGCCTTCGATGCTGTGGACAAAAAACGTATTGACCAGAACATTGATCTGCACGGCGGACGTGCCGATAATCGCCGGAGCCATCAAACGTCCGACTTTGCGCACGCCTTCATCGGCAAAGCTCAAGACGGGCGCAAAGCGGAAACCGATCTTCAGAAGCGACGGAACCTGCATCAAAAACTGCGATGCGCCGGCGAGAAGCGTTCCGATTGACATTCCGATAATCGCCCATTGCGCCGCGTCGGTCGGAACTCCGTTTACTTCGGCGGTCGTCCAACCGCCGCCGGAAAGCCAGAATGCCAAACCGAGTCCGGCAATCATCGAAACGATATTAAAAACCGTCGAAGCCGATGCCGGAATCGCAAAACGCCCTTTCGTATTTAAAACGCCCATTGCCAGAGCCGCCATCGCCACAAACAAAATATACGGAAACATTATGCGCGTCAGAAGCGTGGCAAGCGCGGCTTTTTCGGGCGCAAAACCACCGGCGATCAAACCGACGATCTGCGGCGAAAAAATTATTCCCAAAAGCGTGATAACGCTCAGGATTACAACGAGCGCATTTAAGACAAGACTCGCCAGTTTCCAGGCTTCTTCTTCGCTTTTCAGAATTTGATAATCGGTAAAAACTTTGACGAATGCGGCGGAAAGTGCGCCTTCGGCAAAAAGATCGCGCAGAACATTCGGTATCCGAAAAGCGATTTGAAAAGCGTCGTTTAATGCACCCGCGCCGAAAAAATTGGCAAAAACCATCTCGCGCACCAAACCCAAAATCCTTGAAAACATTACGGCAATCGAAACGATTCCGGCGGATTTTGCCACGCTTTGCGGTTTGTGATCGGGATTTTCCGCAATTATTTCTGCATTTGCGGAAGATTCGGTAAGTTCTTCGGGCGTTTGCGGAGTTGGCGGTATTTGTTCGGTTTTGCTCATTTCTTTGGTTTCTAAACCTAAAAGTTTGCAATTTTGCCGGACTATTTTCAAGTCTGAAAACAAATAGGAAGCAAGATTTTTTTCTTGCTTCCTATTAAAGTTTTTGAATTTAAGAATTCATCAGTTGGCGATTCGGTTTCGCTCTGTCGGATAGACAACCCGCGAAGTCGCCAGCCGCGTATCCAGCGGAACATGCGCGTAACCCAGTGATTGCGCTCCGCCGAGCGTTCCTTGAATCAATGAAACAAATGAATTCTGGAAATTGCGGAAACCGGCTACTCCGCCGCGCTGATTGAAAATTACAAACAGAAGTTTTCCGCTGCGCGTTTGGATTTCTCCGGCTAAAGTGCTGACTCCGCCGTCGGTTCTGCCAAGTGTTCCGGTTTTGCCGACAACACTTCCCGGCGCGAATGTGCTGTGAAATCTGCCTTCGAGCGTTCCTTTATCAATTCCGGCAACCGGCATAATATCGGCAAATGTCATATTATGTTTTGCCAGATCGCTTCGCAAAGCGCGCATAAGAGTCATCATTGCGCGGGGCGTAACGCGGTTGATACCGAGTCCGCTCGATGATGCCAGAATTAAATCCTTCGGCTCGATCTTTGCATTCAAATGCACGACGCGGGCGACCGCAAAATGTCCGCCGAGCATATCGCCGAGGCGTTCCGATAAAAAGTTGTTTGAATAGCAAAGCGTCGCTTTGACGATGGCGCGCATCGGCGCGGATTCGTGCGAAAAGAGAAGTTTTGCCGTGTTCGGCACGCTCTGAACATACATTGCTCCGCCGAAAGAAACGCCCGGAACTCCCGCAACCTGATTTAATCTGCCGGAATGAATCAGAAAATTTCCCCAGGCGCGCGCGGCTGCCGTCGAACGCTTTGTGGCATCCATCGTTGTAAAGAGCGTCGCTGCCGAACGCTGAACCGACGGATTGTAATTCATTACGAAATCACCGGCAATTACCAGATCGCCCGTAATGCTTCTGATCCCAAGGCGGTTTAATTCGTGCGCGATTGCCACGCCGTGTTCAAAATTAAAAACCGGATCGCGCCCGGAAACATACAGATTTCCGTAGAGCGTTCCGGTCGAAGTATCAACCTGTCCGTCCGTCCAGACATTTGTCGGGAAACGGTAATCGGGACCGAATGTTTTCAAAACGGCGTAAGCGGTAGCGATTTTTACGTTTGAAGCCGGATTAAAGGCTTCGTCCGAATTGGTGTCGAGAACTACGTTTCCGTCCAGACTTTCGATCAAAACACCGGAAAATCCGGGAATTGCCACGTCCGCCAATACCGGAATCGATGTTTTTCGCGCGGTCGGCATCGAACTCGATGTGCGCGTAACGAGCGACGGCGGTGCCGGAGTCGGTCTCGGGCTTGCCGTATTTGAAGCGTTAGGAGTTGAATTTTGTGTGTTTTTGGTATTGTCCGATACAACAACAATCGGTTGCAATAAAGGTCTCTGGGTTTGTGAAAAACCCGAAATTGACATTGAACCAATCAACAATACGAAGGCGACAAACAGCCGTAGGGCTTTATTTTTGGTAATTCTATTCATATTTTTCGTCTTTTTTTTGTGATACGGTAGGCTTTCCAATTGGTATTAACTGGAACGCTATAAGCATTATACCACAACAACTGCAACATTTTTCAAACTTAAAAAACCTTTTTTACTTATCTGTTGCACATCCGGCAATTATGATGAAAAAAAAATCGGCTAAGATGCAAGCCTTTAGAATTGCTTATGGATACAATCCTGTTTACTTATACATCAAATATGATTAAAAGGAAAGTATTTTCATAAAAAAACGATTTTTCCTAAAGTTTTTTACAAAATTTACAGAAAATTATTTACAGAAAAAGTATTATCAATAATAATCTTGAATGAAAAACTTTCACCATTTTAATCAGTTGAAGGTGAAGAAATTCGCAGCGAGTTTTTAAAAAAATGTAGTTAATTATTTCATTGAAAAATAAATACCGTAAAGCAATCAGCACGAGCGAAACCTTCTAGTGAGCAGGTTTGTCTGCAATCAACTTTTCAGATAATCTAGGTGTTCGCTTGCGGCTCACTATACCGATTTTTTCGATATAAATAAATGAATCCTGATTTGCTCACAATTTACACAATCGGACACGGGCGGCACGCGTGGCTTGATTTTCTGGCTTTGCTCGAAAAATATGAAATCGCTTTTTTGTGCGATGTGCGAAGCGCGGCGCGTTCGCGTTGGGTGCAGTTTAACGGAAGGGTTTTGGAAGCAAATCTGCGCGAAAACCGCATCGGTTATGAACATCTGCCGGAAACGGGCGGGAAGGTTATTGCCGAACCGGAAGATCTGAATCGCGGCGTTGAAAGAATTCTGGAGATCGCGGCGGAAGTTAAAACCGCGATAATGTGTTCGGAATCGAAGCCTTTGACGAAACACAAAGCGGCACGCGCTAATTGTCACCGCGTCGGTTTGCTCGCACCGCTCCTTAAAGTTAAGGGCGCGTCAAAAATTATTCATATTTTGCCGGACGGCGATTCGATTGAATTTGATGAGTCGGCGGTTGATTCGATTTGGTAGAAATCACAGTCTTTTCATAAAAATTTGGAGAAAATTGTGCGGATGAAAAAGTTACTGTTGCTCTTAAAGTTGATAACCGGGATTGCGTATGTCCGGATGAAGTGAAAATGACAGTAAATATCGCAAAACAGGATTAATTTTACCCGATCAAATCGAGGCTTTTGTCCGGCGCGGTCAATTGCTGCGGAGCGGTCGGCGTTGGCAGTTCATTGATTAGTTCGCCGGCGGCTTCGGCTTCTAAGGGTTTTGAGAAATAATAACCCTGTCCTTTTTCGCAGTTGAGTTCTTTAAGCTGTTCCAATTGATCTAACGTTTCCACGCCTTCGGCGGTAACGTTGATTTTTAAGTTATGCGCCAGAGAGATGATCGTGTTGACCAATTTACTGTTTTCGTCGCCGACGACCATTTGATTGATAAACGAGCGGTCAATTTTCAGATTCGTTACGGGCAAGCGGTGCAGATAACTCAAAGATGAATAGCCCGTGCCGAAATCGTCGAGGCTCAGTTCGATGCCGAGCGAGCGCAGACGCTTCATCATTTTTACCGCCGCCTCGCTGTTTTCCATCACGTGGCTTTCGGTAATTTCGAGTTTTAGAGACTGCGGTTCGAGCCGCGTGGCGACGAGCATCGCCATCACCTGTTCGGCAAGATCGTTCTGCAGGAATTGTTTGCACGATAAATTCACACTCATCGTCATATTCAACGCCGCCGGATAGGCATCCTGCCATTCGCGCATCTGCCGGCAGCTTTCATAAATGATCCAGCGTCCGAGCGGAATGATTAAACCGTTTTCTTCGACAATCGGAATGAATTTATCCGGCGGAACCATTCCGCGTTTCGGATGTTTCCAACGAATTAACGCTTCAAACCCCGTAATCGTCCGCGTTTCCAGATTAAAAATCGGCTGATAATACAGACAAAACTCGTTGCGCCCTAACGCCTGCCGCAGATCGGTTTCGATCTGAAGCTGGCTGAGAGCCTCGTCGTGCATCGCTTGATCGAACAATTGATGCCGCGCTTTACCTTTGGCTTTGGCGCGATACATGGCAATATCGGCGTTGCGAAGCATATCTTCGGCGGTAACATTGCCGTTTGTGCCGAGCGCGATTCCGATGCTGGCAGACATATATATCTCGCCGCCCGCCAGTTCAAAAGGCGCGTTTAAGAGTTCCTGTATTCTTGCGGCAATGTGCGAAGCCTGATCCGGTTCATCGAGTTCGTTTAGCAAAATCGTGAATTCGTCGCCGCCGAGACGGGCGATTAAATCGCTCGAACGCAGAGTTGTTTCGAGTCTTTGCGCGATGGCGATCAGCAGTTTATCGCCTTCAGCGTGTCCGAGTGAATCGTTAATTACCTTAAAACGGTCGAAATCGAGGAATAAAACGGCGAACAGCGGATTCGTTTCGCGTTTGGCTCGTTCGATCCTCAAGCGCAGATGATCCGTAAAGAGTGCGCGGTTTGCCAATCCGGTCAAAACATCGTGAAAGGCATCGTGCATCAGCTTTTCTTCGACGCGTTTTCGTTCGGTAATATCGGTAAAAACGCCCATCGAACCGGCAAGTTTACCTTTGTCGTTAAACATCGGCGCGCCGCCGACCAAAGCCCAAAGATGCTCGCCCGATTTCGTTTTCAAAGCTAATTCATAAGTTTCCGAGATTCCTTTTATCGCCCTTTGATCTCTTTCGTGCAGGAATTTTACGTTTTCATCATCGAATAAGAGGTCAGGAATATTCTTGCCGAGCAATTCTTCAGCGGTAAATCCGGTCATTTCGCAAAAGCGTTTGTTGACAAACAAAATAATCGAATTATTATCAACCTGAAGCAATCCTTCGCCCATATGTTCGAGCAAGGTTCGGTATTTTGATTCGCTTTCGAGCAGAGCGGCATTTGAGCGAACCTGCTCGTCAACATCTGTATTCGTTCCGAACCATTTAATAATTTTGCCATTCGAATCGCGTCCGGGCGTAGCGCGAACCGTGTGCCAGCGATAGTTGCCGTCAGTGTTTTTCAAGCGGAATTTGTATTCATAATATTCTCCCGTTTCAAGAGAGTGTTGCCATTTTTCAATACATCCGGGCAAATCTTCGGGATGAACGAATTCCTTCCAACCTTCATTGAGAATCTTCTCCGCAGTGCAGCCGAAATATGAAGCTGTTCGCTCATTTACATAATCGAGCGCACCGTTCGGATAAGCCGTCCAAACTTGATGGTCTATGCCTTCGCTTAAAAATCTATAGCTTTGTTCATTTTTTCTGATGGCTTCTTCGGCGGTTTTGCTGTCGGTAATGTCGAGCATTACTCCTTGCCAATAAAGATTTTCGCCGTTTTCATCTTTAACATAACGCCCGCGGTCAAAAATCCAATGAATTGAGCCGTCGTTTGCAAATATGCGATATTCAAGCTCTTTTTCAAATTTGACAGTTAAGGCTTCTTCATTTTTTTGATAAATTTGTTCGCGGTCGGCGGGATGAATAATCGTGTTCCAAAAATCCGGAACGGTTGTCCAGGTTTCTTGCGAATAGCCGAGAGTTTCGATATTTGGACTCACATAAACGAGGTTATATGGAGGTTTAGCTTCAACAACATAGACAATTGCCGGAAGCGAATCAACCAGCGAACGATATTTTGCTTCAGATTTTCTTAACGCTTCGTCATCGCGGCGGCGAACCGTGACATCTCTGGCAATTCCTTGAATTCCGACGGGTTTATCGCCTTCATAAATTATCCGCGAACTCAATTCGACCATTATTCGCTTTTTATTTTTGGTATTGATTTCTATTTCGAATATCGTTGTCGAATCGTCTTTGAGTTTTTTCTCAATCATTCGATATGTAAATTTGAGATATTCAGGCGCAATCACGTCCGTAATATTCATTCGACAGGCTTCTTCGCGGGTGAATCCGGTAAGCTTTTCTCCGGCTATGTTAAGTGATGTGAAATTTCCCTTTAAATCAGTAGTATAAATCAGATCATTGGCGTTTTCGAGTAATTCACGAACTCTCGATTCGGACGATTTTAAGGCTTCTTCCGCTGATTTTCTCTCGATTTCGGTTTCTAAAATACTTTTCTTGAAAATTTTAAACCGATACGTAACCGCCTTCATCCACGCCGCTATCACCACCGCGACAAAGGCAATTGCGGCAAAATATAGCGGGTTAAACATTTGACTGCTGAAAATTCCTACGATATTTACCGATAAATCAAGAAACCAAATCAGCCCGCACAAAATCACCCCTTTCAATAATAAAGCAAGAATCAAGAGCCTAAACGAAAATTTTACGGGAAATAGGCGGGGGCTTTTTTTATTTTCTTGTTGGAGAAACTGATTCATCGGGATATTATTTCGAACGCCGCTTTCTGAAGGGATATTTTGTATTTAATGAGGTAGACGGCGTATTAACTTGTGTTTATAAAGAAAATACTTTTTATATAAACTTCATCAATACTTAATTTCTAAAAATCGTCGGCGTTGCATACAGGCTTCGCAGTAGTATTCTATATTAAAAATCAATATAAGTAAAACTATTTTATCAATTATAAACAAGATTTAACAAATGATGGACTGACACAAGTCAAATTTGATGAAAGCTTTTTTTATTCTAAAAAAATAACTGCAAAACAGATGAGTAAATTTGTTAAAAAAAGAATATTTAACCATAATAATTTGGCAGATGAATAATCAAATAAACAATCAAAATCTCTCCGAATATTGTCAAAAACTTGCCTTGCAAGATACCGACTTAGCTTTTATTTTCAACACTTACGCAACTCCGCCACTCTGGTCGCGGGAAGCCGGATTTGCCACACTTTTGCATATAATTCTCGAACAACACGTTTCGCTTTTATCGGCACAAGCGGCGTTTGATAAATTAAAAACGAAGGTCGGTAATATCACGCCTGAAAGCGTTTTGGCTCTGACGGACGCAGAAATGAAAGCCGCCTATTTCAGCCGTCAAAAGATGAGTTACGCGAGAAATCTGGCAAATGCGGTTTTGGAAAAATCGCTGAATTTTGAAAATCTGGAAACTTTGCCGGACGAAAAAGTACGCGAAGAATTGACAAAAATCAAAGGAATCGGCAGATGGACAGCCGACATATATCTTCTGATGGCGATGCTTCGCGCTGACATTATGCCGAAAGGCGATCTGGCATTGCATATAGCTTGGCAAAAGTTGACAAATCTGGAAAACCGCCCGAAGTCCGACGAATTTCTCGAAATCGCCGAACAATGGAAACCGTTTCGCTCGGTCGCCGCTCGCCTTTTATGGCATTTTTATCTGAATCGCAAAAAAGAAATTCAAAATTAACTATGATAAATTTGATCTAATGTTAAAAAAAGAACTTGAAACAGCAATCACGCTGGCGCGAAAAGCGGGCGAAACAATTTTGGACTATTACGTTTTGGAAATCATCGCCGAAGAAAAAATCGGCGCGGACAATTTTGCCGAGCCCGTCACGATTGCCGACCGCAAAGCAAGCGAAATAATCGTTTCCGGCTTGCAAGAGGAATTTCCCGACGACGGAATTTTGTCGGAAGAAAAACCCGATACTGATGAGAGATTATCAAAAAATCGCGTTTGGATAATTGATCCGCTTGATGGAACAAAGGGATTTATCGAAAAAAACGGAGATTTTGCCGTGCAGATCGGTTTGGCGGTTGGCGGCGAAAGCATTCTCGGAGTCGTTTTTTTGCCCCTTCAGAACGATCTCTACTTTGCGACGAAAGACGGCGGCGCGTTTCTGGCAAAAAACGATGAAAATCCGCAAAAATTGGAAGTTTCTCAAAAAACGGATTTTGCACAGATGAATCTGGCAGTTTCGCGCAATCATTACAGCAAAAATATTAACCGCGTGATTAGGGAATTCGGCTTAAAAAATGAAATCCGGCGCGGGTCGGTCGGGCTGAAAATCGGTCTGATCGCGCAAAAAATCTGCGATCTATACATTCATTTCTCGCCGCGCACAAAACATTGGGACACGTGCGCTCCCGAAATCATCATCGAAGAAGCAGGCGGGAAATTGACCGATGTTTTCGGCGGAAAAATTATTTATAATACTAAAGATGTCCAAAACCACAACGGCGTGCTGGCAAGCTGCGGCATCCAGGCGCACGAAAAAACGGTGAAAAATCTAAAACCTCTGCTCAACGAATTCGGCAGATTGCGCGTAAAAAGCGCGAGGAAAATTTAGTAGTGAATACAATTTTCTTTTTTAGACTTCAATTAATTTTCAAATTTTTTTATCAAAGCTATTACCGCCGATAAATCTTTACATCACACGAGCGCAAAATCGTTAAATAATTTCCTTACAAAGAAAAATTAAAACGGATGACAGAGAATTACAGGGATGATTTCTAATTTATCCTTGTTTATCCCTGAAATCCCTGTTAATTTTTGTTTTTATGGATTTACGAATCACCGAAATTTTTCTCTCGATTCAAGGCGAATCAACGCACGCCGGACGACCGTGCGCGTTTGTTCGCCTGACGGGTTGCCCGATGCGCTGCGTGTGGTGCGATTCGGAATACACTTTTACGGGCGGAACAAAAATGGATTTTAATGAAATTTTTGAAAAACTGGAAAACTTCGGCTGCAATCTGGTTGAAGTTACGGGCGGCGAACCGCTCGCGCAGAAAAATGTATTTCCTTTTATTTCACAGCTTTGCGATAAAGGGTATGAAGTTTTAATTGAAACCGGCGGTTTTGTTTCGACGCAAAAAGTGGACAAAAGATCAAAGATAATTTTAGACGTAAAATGTCCCGCGTCCGGCGAAGCAGAAAGAAATCATTGGCAAAATCTAGAAAGATTAAAGCCGGAAAAAGACGAGGTAAAATTTGTTATCGCCGATTTAGCGGATTGGGAATTTGCCAAGGAAATCATCGAAAAATACGATCTGCAAAATAAAGCCAAGGAAATTTTGATTTCTCCGGTTTTCGGCATTGAAAATTTACCGGAAATCGCCGAAACTGTGGCGAAAAGTAATTTAAAGGTTCGACTGAATCTGCAATTGCACAAATATATCTGGGGCGCGGACGTTCACGGAGTTTGAGTTTAATTTGCCCGCTAAATACGCTAAACACGCTAAAACAAATTAGTTCTTTCGTTTTAATTTTTTCGTATCTTTCGCGTATTTAGCGGATAAAAATAAAAATTTATGAAAAAACAAATCATTTTAATCATTTTTCTGTTTCTTTTTTCGCAGATAGTTTTCGCTCAAAACAAGAAAGAAAACATCGAACCGAAACCGCAAACTTTGGACGAAAAAATCCAAAATGAACTAAAAGATTTCAAAGGAAAAGTCTGGATTTACGCGAAAAATCTCGACACGGGCAAAGAATTCGCCCTTCGCGGCGACGAACAGGTTCGCACGGCAAGCACGATCAAAGTGCCGATTATGGCGGAAACTTTCCGGCAAGTCGCCGGCGGAAAACTAAACTGGACGGACGAAATTATTCTGACAAAAGAGAAAAAAGTCGGCGGTTCGGGCATTTTGCACGAGTTTTCCGACAATACGAAAATTGACCTGAAAACTGCGCTTCATTTAATGATCGTCCTTTCCGACAATACGGCGACAAATCTCGTTTTAGATAAAGTAACATCTGACAGCGTCAATGCTTTTATGGACGAATTAGGTTTAAAACAGACGCGAAGCCTGAGAAAAATTTTAGGCGGCGGCGATTCAAAAGCACTTGCCGATGAACGTTTGAAACTTTTTGGAATCGGCGTATCGAGCCCGAAAGATATGGTCAAACTTCTGGAAATGATCGAACGCGGCGAACTCGTCTCAAAAGAGGCATCCGCCGAAATGCTCGCCATTCTCAAACGCCAGCAATACAAAGACGGCATCGGACGCGGATTACCCGACACCGTTCCGTCGGCTTCAAAATCCGGCGCATTGGACAGATTACGAAGCGATATCGGCATAATCTACACGCGGCGCGGACGCATCGCCATGGCGATTACCGTTGACGATATGGCGGAAGTCAATTACAACCCAGACAATATCGGACTTCACCTGATCTGGAAACTTTCACAGGTTTTGCAGGACGGTTTGGGAAAATAATGTAAATTATGAATGAAATGACTCTCACGCTTTTTCGTGGTTTGAATGGAACAAATCCGGGAGCTTTTCGAGTTGATGATGACGGAGTTTCCGTATTTGAATACCCTCTGGCGGACTTTAAATTTAACATAGAAATTCGTGTTCAATATTCTGGTCAAAAGAAACCGGGAACGATTGCGGAAATTATCGAACCGATGCTAAAAAACGGAATCGCCGAATACACACCGCAGTTTGCAGACGGTCATTGGTCTTTGCGTTTTCCTGATTTAGACGAGGAAGAGACTAAAAGATTATTATCAAAATATGCCAAAAATATGCTTAAATGAGATGTATGAACAACGAAACAGCAATAATCGAGAAAATAGAAAAACTCCTGGAAACCGCTGATTTTCAAGATAGTTTTGAAATTGTCAGTTTGGCTTTATCAATCAAAGATGAAGAAGACAGAGATTGGCAATTATTTAAAATCGCTAAATGGCTCTTGAAAAACAATGATTGGCAAAAAGCGCACGGAATTTCTCAACTTATTTCCGAAGGTTACGAAAAAAGCGAAGCATTGCAGTTAATCGCTGATAAAATGGCGGAAATAGGGCATCTTGAACGCGCTCTTTTTGTTTTCGCCGAAGCCGAATATACAGGCGAAAGCGAAAAGCTTAATGAATGGCAAAAAGCCGAATTGCTTCACAAAATCGCTAAATCTCTACGGAAACACAATGCGGTTTTTAAAGCCGAAAAAGTTTTGGAAAAAGCCATTCGTTTTGCCAGAAAAGGCGAGATTTCGGGAGATGTTCAAGAGAGCGTGGATTGTTCAGGCGGTTTAGCGGAAATTGCCGAATACTATGCGTCTGAAGGTGAATTTAAAAAATCGATTGAGATTGCTCAAAACATCAAAAGTATCGGAAAAAAAGAAAGAGCGATAAAGATAATTTCCGAACTCTCCGAACGGATCAAAAAAGTTGCATAAACCTTGTTAAATTCAGAAAATCAATCCGCAATCCTTAATCCAAACGTCGTCATCGTTCTCATTTCCGGCGGAATGGATTCGTGCGTCACGGCGGCAATTGCGAAAGCTGAAAATGAAAATGTTGCTTTTCTGCATATTTCTTACGGACAGCGCACGGAAAAACGCGAGCGAAAAGCATTTAACGATATTGCGGATTTCTACAATATCGAAAAGCGGCTTGAAGTTTCAATTGAATATCTGGCGAAAATCGGCGGTTCATCTTTAACAGACGAATCAATCGAAGTTTCAGAAGCAGATTTGGAATCGAAGGAAATTCCGTCGAGTTATGTTCCGTTTCGCAATGCGAATATGCTTTCGATTGCAACGAGCTGGGCGGAAGTTCTGCGGGCAAACGCAATTTATATCGGCGCGGTTGCCGAAGATTCGAGCGGATACCCGGATTGCCGACCGGAATTTTACGCGGCGTTTGAAAAAACCATCGAAGCGGGAACAAAACCCGATACTTTTATTAAAATAAAAACGCCGATCATCGAACTATCAAAAGCCGAAATTGTCAAAAAAGGAATCGAATTAAACGCGCCGCTTCATTTGAGTTGGTCGTGCTATAAAAACGAAGATTTGGCGTGCGGCACGTGCGATTCGTGCGCTCTGCGTCTGCGCGGTTTCGCGCAAGCCAGAATTACCGATCCGCTTTTATATGAGAAATAATTCGTTTCTTGTGCAAATCACTGGAAAACTCGCGTTCTACAAACAACTCTTCCCCGAGTGATTTAAACTCCAAAAAAACAATCAGCAACAAATTTTATGAAAAAGCTTTTTTTCATTGACGATTTTTTTTTACACTTGAAAAAAGAGTATTATTTATCGGACTTGGTAAAGTTCCATCGGGAAAATTTGTAAATTCTACCGTTTAGATTGTATTGACAAAGCACATTAGAAAGGTATCGGCGGCTGTCACGGCGTGTGCGTGCGCCGCCGCTTTGCGTTGATATTCAGAGATTCGTTGATCAACGCAAAAAAAACGCCGCCGGGACGGACGGCGGAACAGCCGTCGAGACGACGGCGCTACCTCTAGAAGATATGAAAACTAAACAGGAATAGGACTATCCGAATTTTATTAACTTAAAGAAAAAACTATGAAAACGAAAATTATTTTTTTATTGATACTGTGTTTTTCGGTCATTGCGGCAAATGCGCAAACCGAAGCGGTCAAAGTTCCGGCGGAAGTCAAGCCGTTTGTCGAAAGCGGAGCAAAACCGATCGCGCTCGAATCGGCTGATCTGAACGGCGACGGATTAAAAGATTTCATACTGGTTTTGGAACGCGAAAATGCGACCGAAATGGACGAAAACGATTTTCCGGTAAATCAGCGTCCGCTGCTGATTTTGGTGCGCGGCAAAGACAAAAAACTTTCAGAAGCGAAACGCAACGAAAAAATCGTGATGTGTTCAAACTGCGGCGGAATTTTCGGCGATCCTTTTGCGGGCGTAACCGTCGGCAAAAACACTTTTACGGTTAATCATTACGGCGGCAGCGCGTGGCGTTGGACGGCTGATTATAAATTTAATTATTCGCGCATCGATAAAACCTGGCAGCTCGTTCGCATTGAAAAAACGAGTTATCACAATGTCCGACCGCCCGAAGAAACTATGGAAAAAACGGTTTTGACTCCGCCGAAAGATTTCGGAAAAGTTGACATTAATGATTTCGATCCCGCAGATTATGAAGAAAAGGCAGACGAAAGCGAATCACCGGGAAAGGCGGTTTAAGGAAAAATGACGATCAGTATTTTGCGCAATTTATCAAAGTTTTACCAACCACAGACAATTTGAATACGACAAATTCCGCCGGAAAAGTAAAACTCGGAATGACCGTCGCCGAAGCGCGAAAATTAGCCGACAGCGGTTATAAAAAATTAAAATCTTCTTTTACAAAAGAAAATATCACGCCGTCGTGAATTCTGCCGCCGATAATAAGCCGTTTTCGCAAAATGCCTTCGCGCATTGCGCCCGCTTTTTCGGCGGCTTTTTGGCTTGGAATATTTTCAATCGCGGCGAGAATTTCAATGCGGTTTATATCTAAATCTTCAAACGCGGTTTTTGCCAGAAAACGCGCCGCTTCGCTCATAATTCCGCGATTTTGCGCCGAAACGCGAATCCAATAGCCGAGATTGAAATATTTGTGACTTAAATCAGGATTATTCAACGAAACATCGCCGAGATATTTTCCAGTTTCACGGTCGAAAATCGCAAAACCGAATCCCGTTCCTTTTCCCCAACTTTCACAAAGCATTTTGATAAACGCTTCGCTTTCCTTGAGCGAATAATTTTCGTGGCACCACGGCATCCAACGCGTAAATTCACCGCCGCGCGATTCAATCGCGGCTTCAAAAAGCAGTTCGGCGAAATCAATTTCGTATTTTCGCAGGATTATTTTTTTGCCTTCAATCGTTGATCTCATTTAAATTTTGTTGAAGTTCGGTTTTGCGTTTTTCGAGTTCGGCAAGGCTCATTTTTAGATTTAAGTTGTTCAATGTATGTAGTCGGACAGAATTAAATAAATATAAAATTCGGAATAACTGATAGCTGATAACTAAAACCCGCATCGCTACCAGTTATCAGTTATTCCGAACAATAGAAATACCTTAACCTAATTTTGCCTACATATTTATGCCCGAAAAAGTAATGCAAAATTTACGCAACATCCAATCTTTCGCGTTCGATCTTCAAGCCGTTCAAATTTCCGAGTGCGGCGAGCGCGATACGTTCAGTTTTGAAAAATTCGTTGGCAATCGCTTTGATCTCTTCAATTTCGACGGCTTCGAGTTTTTGCAGAATTTCTTCGACCGGTATCTGGCGGGCGTGAACCATTTCGTTATGAGCGAGATTTTCGGCACGGGCGGCGGTTGATTCCAAGCTCAATAAAATCGAAGCGGCGGTTTGTTCTTTGGCAAGATTTAATTCTTCGAGGCTCACACCTTTGCGCTTGATCTTTTTCATTTCGGCGATTGAAATATCTATGACTTCCGCCAATTTTTCCGGCGAAGTTCCGGCGTAGATCGAGAAAATTCCGCAATCCGCGAAAGAATCCGAACTCGCGCCGACCGAATAGGCAAGTCCGCGTTTTTCGCGGATATTTTGCCACAGGCGCGAAGAATTGCCGTCGCCCAAAATGCTCGTTAAAAGCGATGCCGCGTAGCGTTTTTCGCTCGCCGAATTTATCCACGGAACCGCGATAATTAAATGCGTCTGTTCGAGATTTTCCTTTTTTTCCAGAAGAATCGGCGCGGAATAGTTTGGTTCTTTGTCCTTTGTTCTTTGTCCTTTGTCTGTTGAATTTTTTCCGAAGAATTTTTCCGCCATTTCGACGATTTCTTCGTGCAAAACATTTCCGGCGCAAGCGATTATCAGATTTTCCGCCGTGTAATTTTCGGCGTGAAATTTAGCGGCGACTTCGCCTTTGAAAGTTTTTACGGTTTTTCGCGTGCCTTCGATCGGCAGACCAAGCGCGTGTTTCGGGAAAAAATCTTTTAGAAAAAGTTCGGTCAAAAGTTCTTCGGGCGAATCTTCGACCATTTTGATTTCTTCGATAATCACGCCGCGCTCGCGCCGCATTTCTTTTTCCTCAAAACGCGGATTTGCCAGCATATCGGCAATCAGATCAAAGGCGTTTGCGATTTTTTTGTCAACGACCTTGATCATAAATCCGGTTTCTTCGTGCGATGTGAAAGCGTCTAAGTTGCCGCCGAGTTTATCCGATTCGATGGCAATTTCGAGCGCAGTGCGTTTTCGCGTTCCCTTAAAAACCGCGTGTTCGATAAAGTGACAGATTCCGTTTAATTTTTCGGGTTCGTCCCGCGAACCTTTTTTGATCCAAAATCCGAGCGTCGCGCTCCGCACGTCGGGTATTTTTTCCGTGATAATCGTTAAACCGTTTTCTAAGCGGGTTGTTTTAATGTTCTCGTTCATTTTTTATCAAGCAAACTTTAGATTTTACAACCTCTGCCCGATAAAGAAAAGGCAGACCGCAAGAGTCTGCCTTTAGCATTTTCATTTGAGGAAAAATCAGCTTTCCAATTTCGGATTTTCAACCTTTTTTTCCTGTCCGCCGTTTTCTCCTTTGATCGGCGTAACGGTTTTTTCTATTTTTTCGCCGTCGCCGTTTGAAGCAATAGAGAATTTGCCGTCTTTCTGCTCGATTCCGATCTGCGAAAGAATTTCCGGCAAGCTCAAACCTAACGCTTGCATTTGCTGCAGAAGCGAGAAAATCAGATTCGGACTCGTCTGCGCGAAACGATTCAGACCCGAACTTTTTCCGTCGCCGTTGCCGTTGCCGTTGTCAATCATCACGACCTTATCAATCGAACCGAGCGGTTCGGCGATTGCCGCGAAGATCGGCGCGGACGAACCGATGATTTCGGGCAGTTTTTCGAGAATCGTTTGCAGACGCGCCGCATCGTTAAATTCGCGCCACGCAGCGGCTTTTTCCATAATTGCCTTTGCTTCCGCCAAACCCTGCGCTTCGATGGCTTTGGCTTCCGCCAGACCTTTCGCCTGCATTTTTTCGGCTTCCGCTAAACCCAGCGCACGGATTTTTTCGGCTTCGGCGCGTCCTTCGGATTCGATGGCTTTGGCGCGTCCTTCGCCCTCGCGCTGTAATGTTTCAGATTCAGCTTGCGCTTGCGCGATTTGCGCCTGCTTTTTACCTTCGGCTTCTAAAATTGCCGATTCCTGCAAACCTTGCGCGCGCAGAACGGAAGCGCGGCGGTCAGCTTCAGCTTGTTTGATAACGGTCGCTTCGAGTTCTTTTTCCTTACGCAAAACTTCCTGTTCCTGCACGGCAATCTGTTCCTGCGTGCGGATTTTCTCGATGCGGACTTCTTCGGCGACAACTTCCTGTTTTGCCTGCGCTTCGGAAAGCGGTCCGGCTTGGCGGGCGCGGGCGCGTTCCTTTTCGATTTCCGCCGCAACCTGTGCTTTTTGAATCTCCGTTTCGCGGTTTGATTGCGCGATCTGCGCTTCCGTCGCGAGCCGAACTTTTTCGCCTTCCTGCAAAGCTAACGAGGCTTTAATTTTCGAATCTCGATTTGCTTCCGCTTGTCCGATCTCGGCATCGCGTTTGACTTCCGCTGTTCTTCTTTTACCTAAAGCATCAAGATAACCTTCTTCATCGGAAATTTCCTGAATCGTCAGCGCGTCGAGTCCGATTCCCATTTTTTCGAGGTCGCCTGCCGCTTCCGAAGTTAATTTATGAGCAAAACTCTGACGGTCGTTGTTGATTTCTTCGACCGTCAAAGTTCCTAAGATTGCGCGGAGATGTCCTTCCAAAGTTTGAAAAACAAGACGATGAAATTCTGCTTCGGGCATTCCGAGGAAACGTTCAGCCGCTGCACGAAGGCTCGTATCGTCGCCTTTTATTTTAACGTTGGCAACCGCTTTGACCGAAACCGGAACGCCTTCGACGGTGTATGCACGTGAAGTTGTAAGCGGAACAGTGATAACATTTAAATCGAGATATTCGACTTTTTCAAGAAATGGAAAAACAAATGCCGCACCGCCGCGCACCGACCGATACCCGACCTTTGTTCCGTCATCAAGCTTACGATCTCGTCCCGAAATTATCGCCGCCTGATTCGGCGATACTTTTATATAGTTGCGGCTGAATAATGCAAACAACACGACAATCACAATAAAAAAGAAGATTATTGCTCCAACAATAATTAAAAGAGAAGATTCAAACATTTTATTTTCCTCGTTTTTCACTTGCCGACGGCAAGGCTTTTTTTCCTCTAGGCAGATTTTTCGTAAAAGATTTGCGGCAAGATTTTGTTTTTTGCAAACTTTTACCGCAACTGTTTTGGATAAAAAAAATCCAACAGTTGTTTTTCTGCGCTTTTCCTGTGTTAATAAACTTGACCTGATTTTATGTTGAATTTTGCCCGTTTTTCAATATTTATTTTGAAAAAAGTTTGTAATCCAGCATATCTTCTTCCAGACTGACGATCACGGCTTCGCTTGTAATGTCTTCGATATAAACGGTTTCTCCGGTTTTTATTTCCCTGCCGTTGCGGGCGCGGGCGATCTTTTCGACTCTTTCTTCGCCGATCAGGCACGAAATCTGCCCGATGCTTTCCGGTCTGATGCCGACAATGACCTGCGCCGTTCTGCCGATCATATCCTCATCGCTGACCGAACTCGTTGACTGCTGACTGTACAAAAAATATCCGAAAGCAAAAACCAAGCCTCCGAGAATAATCCCGCTTCCCAGACCGAAGATCATACTGACGAGAGTTCCGAAGGCAAGTTGGATACACAAAGCCGAGATAAAACCGAAGGTTGTTAAAAACACGCTGAGAACACGGGTGTCGAAAATCCCGAAACTGTTTCCCGCATCCAAACTTAAATCGAAATGCAGAGCTTCGAGCAGATCGCCGACCAAAAACGAAATCATCAAAAAAAGAAAACCGATTCCGCCGATTATCAAAAAAATTGTTAATTCGGTCATTTTTCTTCCTCCAATATAAGAGAATTCAGATAAACCAACTTATACCATCTACCATTGAACATTTATCATTTATCAATGCGTAACTTGCTGAGTAGTCTATACTTACTGAAAAATTAATGCACAATTTCTAAATGGAAAGGGTATTATTAAATGCTAGTCCGTTAATGATATTACGAAAAATTATATATTGTAAGTTTCGACAATCATATTTTTCGCTTCTGATTTTTCAAGTATCCGGCGCGTCCCGCTTTTTTACAGCTTCGTTTTTTGATAAGATAAATTCAATTATCCGATGTTGATAATTCAGATATACTTATAACTTTGTCAGTTGTTCGTTGTTGCTATATTTACAAAAAGTAATCCGCAACGAACAACCGGCAACGAACAACGAACAAAAATTATGCACATTGAAACATTAAAAGTATTTTGCGATCTGGTCGAGATGGAGAGTTTTTCGCTGGCTGCGGAACGTAATTTCATTACGCAATCGGCGGTCAGCCAGCAGATTCGGACACTTGAAGATAAATTCAAACGCCGTCTTTTAGAGAGAGTGCGCGGGCGGCGCGAAGTTCGTCTGACGACCGCCGGCGAAGTTTTTTACCGCGAATCAAAAAATGTTCTGGAAAGTTATAATCAGCTTAATGAAAGTATGAGTTCGATGGTCGGAAAAATCAGCGGTGTGATCAAAGTTGCGACCGTTTATAGCGTCGGGCTGCACGAATTGCCGCCGAAAGTTCGGGAATTTATGACGAAATTTCCTTCGGCGAAAATTGACCTGGAATATTCGCGCACGACGCGCGTGATGCGCGACGTTTTGAACGGCACAATCGAACTCGGCGTTCTGGCTTTTCCCGAACCACGCCGCGGTTTGACGATTGTTCCGATGCATTCCGACCGCCTCGTTTTGATTTGTCCGCCGACTCACGAATTTGCCGAAAGAGAAGAAATCAAAGTGAAGGAATTGCAGGGCTTGGATTTTGTTTTGTTCGAACGCGACATTCCGACGCGCAAGGCGACCGATAAAATTTTGAAATCCTACGGTATAGATGTCCGCAAAGCGGCGGAATTCGACAATATCGAAACGATCAAACGCGCCGTCGAGGTCGGTTTTGGACTGGCAATCGTTCCGCTTGCGTCGGTGATGGACGAAAAACGAAATAAACAACTTTCGGTAATAAAACTGGCTGAAAAAGATTGGGTGCGCCCGGTCGGTGTGGTTTATCGAACTGATCGAAACTTATCGCTCGCGGCAAAAAAATTCGTTCAGCTTCTTGAAAAAAAAACGCCGAAAACTCTTTAACAAATTCGGCTTTTCGGTGTAATATTTGAACATTTTTAAATTTCTTTGATTTTCCCTGTAAAACTTTTAGAAAAGGAGTGTTTCAAAATGAACTTAAACCCCCGAATTTTTGCGCTGATTTTTTTGTCCGTGCTGCTTTTGAGCGTTATTTTTTCAGCCTGGCTGTTTGCACCGAAAGTCGAATCGGCACAAGAAGAAAAATTTGAAAACGAAATTGTAAATTACGACATTCGCACCGATAAAACGGTTGAAACGCGAAAAACGTTTGACGATTTTATCAGGCAGGCAAATAAAACCGTCGAAGCGATTGCGCTCGATAGAAAATCTCTGATTGAGGCGGAAAAACGTCTGCGCGAAAAAATCCGTTCATTAAAGATCGAACAAAGCGAAACTTTGGACATTCCCGAAGTTATCTCGCCGGACATTGGTTTGAAAAGCAGTTTTCTGACACCTCCCGCCAATGCTGAAAAAAGCGATATTCTGCGCTCGTTTGTGCGGCAAAATTCCGCGCTTTTCGGTTTAAGCGACGCGCAAATTTCCGCCCTTGAAACTTCCGCAAATTATACAAACCCGGACGGCAATCTTTCCTACGTTCATTTCGAGCAAAAAATCAACGACATCCCCGTTTTTCAGGGCGAAGTCAAAGCCGGTTTGACAAAACGCGGCGAGATTATCCGCGTTATCAATAATCTCGCGCCGAATCTCATCAGTGAAAATGTCAGTGATAATTTCGGCAATCCGCAAACGGCTTTAGTAAATGCGGCAAAACACATAGGCATTGCGGCAAATGAAAACGAGTTAACAATAATCAATTCAAAAGATAGTAAAATTACATTTGAACGCGGACAATTTGCCGACCGGACGACGTCTGAAAAAATCTATTTTCCGCTCGAATCGGGCGTGGTGCGTCCGGCGTGGCGCGTAATTTTATGGACGGAAAATGCCGTATTTTATCTGGTTGTTGACGGCGAAACAGGAACGCTTTTGTGGCGCAAAAACATCACTGAAAACCAAACACAACCGACGACTTATAATGTCTACGGAAACACGACAAGTATGATTAAAACGGCAATCAATCCGATTCCTTCCACATTTACCTGTAATGATCCGAATAACTGTCCGACCTCGTCGCTTATCAATCGTCAGAGTTTTACTTTGGTCGGCAACGAACCGCCGTATAATTTTAATAATAACGGTTGGATTAATGACGGCGAAAATCGCACCATCGGCAACAATGTCGAAGCCGGAATTGACCGTATGTCGCCGAATGGAATTGACGATAACGGCTGGGCTTTCGGCAATCCGAACCGCAATTTTGTTTATACGTATAATCCCGCTCCGGGAAATCCGGCTCCGGGCGAAGAACCGCTTCCGCAAACTCAAACTTATCCGCCTTCGCCATTTCAGCAAGGTTCGATTACAAATGCTTTTTACACCGTAAATCGTTGGCACGACGAAACTTATTTGCTCGGCTTTAACGAAGCGGCGCGAAATTATCAAACTGATAACTTCGGGCGCGGCGGTCTCGGAAATGATTCGATGATTGTCGAAGTTCAAGACGTAAGCGGCACGAACGGCGCAAATTTCACGACTCCGCCCGACGGCGCACGACCACGTTTGCAGCTTTTTATCTGGACCGGTACGACACCGGCGCGCGACGGCGCACTTGATAATCAAATTATTATTCACGAAGCGACGCACGGTTTATCAAGCCGTCTGCACGGCAATGCCGGCGGTTTAAGTTCAAATATGGCACGCGGAATGGGCGAAGGCTGGTCGGATTTTTATGCGCTGGCGATGATGACAAATTATGAAGACAGTTTGTTCGGCACATATTCAATCGGCTGTTATTCGACTCTCGGCGTTCCGGGATTTAACTGTTATCACGGAATCCGCCGCTTTCCGACGGCGATTAAACGCTCACTCGGCGCAAATAATTTGCCGCATAATCCGCTGACATTTAAAAATATCGGTCAGGGAAACTGCGCGTCATTCAGCGGCGCATTTCCGCCGCGAACAACAACGGGAGCTTGCGATCAGATTCATAATTTGGGCGAAGTTTGGAATGTTGCGCTCTGGGAAATACGCGCTTATCTGATCGAAAAACACGGCGCGGTCGTCGGAAACCGCCGCGCTCTGCAATATATAACGGACGGAATGAAACTTTCTCCGCTCAACCCGACAATGCTGCAAAGCCGCGATGCGATTTTGTTTGCGGCACAGGCTTCAAATCCGGCTGATTTAACTGCCGTCTGGCGCGGTTTTGCGGTGCGCGGAATGGGATTTTCGGCAAGCATACAAAATGCCGGAACAGGTTCTAACAATGCGCTTGTCACCGAAGCGTTTAATTTGCCGAATTCGCTTTTAGGCACAAAACGGGCGGATTTTGACGGCGACGGAAAATCTGATCTTTCCGTTTTTCGCCCATCTGAAGGCAATTGGTACTTAAATCGTTCGACTGCCGGATTTTCGGTCATAAATTGGGGAATTTCATCCGATGTTCCCGTTCCGGGAGATTATGACGGCGACGGAAAAACCGATTTCGCAATTTTCAGAGCGACCGCCGACAGCAGTTTTCCTGATTTTTATATCTTAAACAGTTCAAACTTCACTTTTTCGGGATATTCGTGGGGCTTGCCCGAAGACATTCCTGTAATCGCAGATTACGATGGCGACGGAAAATCCGACATAGCAGTTTTCCGTCCGTCAAACTCGACATTTTATGTTTTGAAAAGCGGCGATGGAGGCGTTTTGACATATTCCAGAGTTCCGCCCGGATTCCGTCCGGTTGCCGGAGATTTTGACGGCGACGGCAAAGCCGATTTTACGTATTTTAATCAAGGTCAATGGCGCATTGCCAAATCATCCGACAATTATCAATCAGCCGAAATCGTCTTTTGGGGTTTGGATTCAGACAAACTTGTTCCCGCCGATTATGACGGCGACGGAATAGATGATGTCGCGGTTTATCGTCCGAGCGACGGAGTTTGGTACATTCGCAAAAGTTCCGGCGGAAATATGTTCAGGCAATTCGGAATTTCTACCGATATTCCCGTCCCGGGCGATTATGACGGCGACGGAATAGATGATATTGCCGTTTATCGAAACGGAATCTGGTATGTTAATCAATCAACTTCGGGCGTTTTGATTTCGCAATTCGGTTTGAGTGTTGATTTACCGGTTTCTAATAAATATCTTCCGTAATTTTGTTGATAAATAAAAAAAGTGGAAACTGATTTACTGTAAGTTTTACAGAATAAACAGTTTCCACTTTTTTTATCGAAGTCCTTAGAAGCTGTTTTAAAACTCTTGAGTTCTGCTGGGAACGATATATTTGACTCTTTTTCTATAAATATCACGTTTCTACGGAGCTGATTTATGAGTTTTCAAACAGCTTCTTATCTCGACTTTATCCATTTTGAAAATTAAGAATATCAATAAAAGATTTAGCTTGGCGATTTTGCGTTAGAGTTTTCAAACATTGTGCAAAATAGTGATGTTTGAAAACTCTAAGCGATTATATTTCAACACTTGTAAAATCAAGTAAAGTAATTTTCAAAGGACGTTCAAAAAATGGATAAAGTCGAGCTTATTAAATCGAATGTAATACCTCATTTGAAACTTAAAAAAAATTTATCTTTTTCCATTTCTCCGGTGGCGGACCATTTGTCGCACTTTCACAACCGCGATGTTTTGATTCGATTGTAATAACTCTATTACCGACAATCTTAAAAGTTTCCAATGAACCGCAGTGTCCTATTCCGGCAGCTTTATAATACATTTCCAGCGTTTTTCGATTATCATCAAAGGACGAACTACCTGACAAAAATGGAGTTATTTCTTTAGTAACTTTTCCGTTCGTTTCATCCTCAGAGTAAGTTGTGAAATATAAAAGCCTTGCTGTCGGCTTTCGCCAATTTCTTTCATCCAAAACAGCGAAAACGTGAGATCTTTGATAGGCACCTGCTCCCGTAATTATTTCTACCAAAAATCTTTTTTTGCCGAGTTTATAAAAAGTAAAACCCGAATTATCGAAACGATTAACTTTTGATAAAAAATTATCCTCTCTATCCCACTTCAAAATATTAAACCATCTTGTTCGGTCGGTTTCCGTCAAATTCGTTTTTCTTATTCGACTTTGTGCCACATGGCTGTTTAGATTTTCCTTTATCCAATTTCGCCACCATACCTGAAGTTCTTCTCTATTTTTTGACTCGGAAACATAATTATAATAAGCGTAAACTCCATTCGTTTTCCATTCCTTTCTATATTCCAAAGGCAACATTTCTTGAAGTAGCTCTGCTTGAAGTATTTCATCTTCGTTAGCGATACGAGCGAGCATAAAAACAGCCGTATCGCCGACTTTGTAATGCTGCCAGATCACACTCCCGCCCGGATCACGCATTGGTGTCTCGTCGGTAATTTTCTCAACAAGGCAGGGCATTGCTTCCTTTCCTTTGGCAATCAATTCCTCGAAGATCGGATCAGTATCGTTTGGATCTCTGTATGGAATTTTCTTGATCTCAGACAAACGATTACAAAGTGATTCGACATCTTCATCTCGAAATGTTGTATCCAGGGTTTTGATTGGTTGTGGAGTCGGATGACTCGTGTTTGTTATCTTTATATTGCTTTTCTCTGAATGCACAATGCTACATCCGAAAAACCATAGAAGAAGCGGACAAAATACTAATATTTTCACGGTTTTGTTTAACATAAATGCCTCTTTTCTAAAATTCATAAATTCACGAGCAACAAGAATCGCTATTTTATAGTGTGTTTACTGCGGGTAAAAATTGCAAAATGTTCCGTTTTCTTCTTGAACCATATAAGTATGACCAGTATTTGGATGCTTCTTCCCCGAACAATTTATCCTCAAACTACTTTCCGCTCGTGATCAACTTGGCAATCGTTTGAAGTTGCATATTCAATGCGCCTATGTAAATTAATTTCTATCACTCTGTAAAAATGAAACTTATTTGTCATTTTTTGGTAAAGATTTTTCAATCTCGGGTTCTTTGCGTTTTTTTAGTTCCAAATTTTCTACATCGCGTAAATCCTGCGGTCTTCCGGCAATTTGTTTATTGAAAATCAAATCGTCAAGCGAGATGAAATAAATTTCCAGTTCGCCGATTTGTGAAATTGCGCGTCTCTCCCAACATTCGTCAAAATCGAGTGCTTTCAAACCCATCAAAATATCTATGCGCGAAGGTTCGATGCCGATTTGAAAAACGAGTGTCGGAATGGTGAAATCTTCGACCGTCATATTTGTCAGAGGCGCGCCGAATTTCTTTAAAGCCGAAAATACTCGTTCGGCGTTTTCCATCGAATTGCTGATCCAAATGTCTAAATCTTTCGTATAGCGGGTTCGGCGTGTTTTGCGACCGCATAACCGCCGATTATCAGATATTTAACCTTTGCTTCGGCGAAGATTTTCAACAGTTCTTTGAAGTCGGAGTTCATTCAAATCTTTTCCCTTTAGCTCATAATCAAAGACAACCAAATCCCAAACCGCTTGCATTCTTTGTTCATCGGTCAAACGCTGCCAAAATTCGATGTCAAACGCGCGGTTCTCCTGATCTTCAATTTCGACTAACTGCGTCATTACTACGCGTTTGTTTTTATCTATATATTTCGCTTCTTTAATCGGCATATGCAGGTTTATTTTAACACAAAAAATGCGAAGATTTTTAATGATCTTCGCATTCAAAATAATAAAATTCAGAGTTAAATTATTTTCCGCTCGTAATTAATTTGGCAATCGTTTGAAGTTGCATATTCGATGTGCCTTCGTAGATCGAACCGATTTTTGAATCGCGCCAGAATTTTTCGACCGGATAATCTTTGACGTAGCCGTAACCGCCGAATAATTCAATCGCTTTTGACGAAATCTTTTCGGCAACTCTTGAAGTATAAAGTTTGGCAATCGCGGCTTCTTTCAAAAAAGATTTTCCGGCATCTTTGAGACGCGCGGCGTTGTAGGTTAAAAGCCGCGCGGCTTCGAGTTCGACCGCCATTTCGGCTAATTGAAATTGAATTGCCTGAAATTCGTCCAGTCTTTTGCCGAATTGTTCGCGCTCGTTTGTGTAAGCGAGCGCAGCTTCAAACGCGCCCTGCGCGATGCCGACCATTTGCGCGGCGATTCCGATGCGACCTTCGTTGAGAGTTTCGATCGAAACTTTGTAACCTTTGCCGATCTCGCCTAAGACGTTTTCCTTCGGCACTTTGCAAGCGTCTAAAATCAATTCGGTCGTCGAACTGGCGCGGATGCCGAGTTTGTCTTCCTTTTTACCGACCGCAAAACCTTCAAAATCTCTCTCAACAATAAACGCCGTGATTCCGCGATAACCCGCGTCCGGGTCAACCGTTGCAAAAAGGATGAAAATATCGGCTTCGTTGCCGTTTGTGATCCAGAGTTTTTGTCCCGTGATTTCCCAGTGATCGTCTTTTTCGACGGCGCGTGTTTTTAGCGCAAAAGCGTCCGAACCCGAACCGGCTTCGCTCAAAGCATACGCGCCGACTTTTGACTCAGCCATTTGCGGCAGATATTTCTTCTTTTGATCTTCATTTGCCCAACGAATCAGCGCATTTGTAACCAAAGTATTTTGCACGTCA
>JBGTIH010000162.1:0-28947 GCA_041745765.1 Pyrinomonadaceae bacterium
GACTGACTTTCTCCAAATGCTCCGCTAGATTGGAACAAGTGTAATTGATTGGCGTATTTAACAGATATTCGATATATTGATTTTTAGTTATCATCAGAACATCTGTTTAATCATATTTTTTCAAAAAGCGAAAGTCCTATATTAGTTATATTTGTAAAATAACCTGATCATCATCTTCCTCAAACGGTTGTGTCTTGAGCCACGAACTCCAGCCGAGCATCGGACGGCGCATCGCACGCGTTGTCAAAATACAGCCGGGAACTTGTTTGGCTTGCAGAACGAGCCGTACATCGAAATCGAATTCCAATCCGGTCATAAAACGCACGATTGATTTCAGAGGTTTATGCGCCGAACCGTTCGGCAAAAAAGCCTGAAATTCTTTGAAACTCATTGCGCCCAAAATTATCCGAAACTTCGATTGCTGTTCCCAGATGCGCGTTCCGATAATCGCAGTTCGGCTCAGATTACTGTTTGCCGAACCGAGTCGTGTAATGCTTTCTGTGTCTAAATCTAACCATTGACCGAAAAACTGCAAAACTTTTGCATTAACGCCGAAGTAATCACCTAAAATATTTGCCAGTGCGTTTGACGAATGAGGTTTTTGCGCGATTAAGCCGCTGTAAGGCAGAAGCGATTCATCTTCTAAACTCATTCTGCCGCGCATTCCCGGCGTTCCTAAACCGACAAAATCAAATAAATAACTGGTAAATTTATCTTGCCCGCGCTCATATCCGATGGGAAAACGGTATTTTTCCCACGCCCGGAAAAACATCGAAACCATCCGGTGCGTGAACATATCCATAAACGCCCACATCGAAAAATCTTTGTAACGCGCACGAGCGGCGACCAGTTCGGTATAAGGCAACGGCATCACGCCGCTCATCCCGACCATTCCCATAAAATTGATGAACATTTCCAATTTTTTTTCATCGTTGAGTTCATCAATTGATTCTTCTATCTTAAAGATTTCGCTGGCAGGAAAATTGAAGGAAACATTGGAGCGAAAACGCACGATTTCATCCTGCGGCATCGCATCTTGTCCGACCGCTTTGCGGTCGGGATGGATTTTTTCGAGAAGCCGCACGGCTTGAAAAAACTCAAACCGATACGGCTCATCGAAGAGTTCTTGATTTAGGGGTTTCTTTGCCACGTTTAAATTTTGAAATAGATTATCATAAATCAGCAGAAATTTTAGTAAAAAATTTCAGGTTGTCCGTTGATTTATAGTGATTTTTGCTTATCGAGTTCAAAGTGCCGGTTTTGCACTTTCTGCCGGCTTCGGACTCATTAGAAACGACGGACTTTTGATTTTCTGCCTTACTTTATAAATACGATAAAATCCGGTAAAAAAGGTCATTTTTACTTTTGTAACTTTTTATTATCTTAATAAATATTTGCAAAAATTAAACTTACAAAATCGTATTTTATATGACACGCCGTTCGTCAAATTTTTGCTTAATCTTTTTCGCCGAGTGCGACCGCTTTTTGGTAAGCGGCAAAAACGGCTTTTGACAGCACGGTTCGCAGAGTGCCTTTTTCCATCTGATAGATCGCTTCGGCAGAAGTTCCGCCCGGAGATGTAACCATATTTCTCAGTTCCGCCGGATGTTTATCCGATTCCATCGCAAACAAGACCGAACCGAGCATCATTTCCTGGACAAGTTTTTTTGACATATCGCGCGAAAATCCCATATGCACGCCAGCATCGGTTAAGGCTTCCATCACGAGAAAAATATAGGTCGGACCGGTCGCCGAAAGCGAAGTTGCCATATCAATCATATTTTCCGTTTCGACAAAAAGTTCGTGTCCGAGTGCAGTCAAAAGCGATTTTACCTGCTCGCGTTCTCCGCCGGAAATCTTTTCCGTGCAAGTCCAAGCCGTCATTCCGCGCCCGATCTGCGAAGGCGTATTCGGCATCGTGCGAACGATTTTTTCATTTCCCAGAGCCTTTGAAATCGTCTCGATTCGTGCGCCCGCAACAATCGAAAGAATCATTTGATTCGACAGCACAACGCCTTTGAGTTCCCGCAAAACGCCTTTGATGCGCTGCGGTTTAACGCAAAAAATGACGATTGAATTTTCAGTTTCCCGACAATTTTCAACCGCTTCCGCATTATGTTCGAAAACCTCGATTTTATATTTTTCGTTCAACTCGCGCCGCCGATTCTCACGCGGATGACTGGCAACAATTTGTCCGGCGGAAACCAGACCTTTTTTCAAAAGTCCTGCAATAATTGATTCTGCCATCACGCCGCCGCCGATAAACGCCAATTTTGCATTTTCTAAATGATTTTCCATAAATTTTTGTTTTGCTTTCAAAGAATTAAATATAATCGCAAAAGAGGTTTTCGACAAAAGATGCTGTAAATCAGAGAAAACCTGAAACTTTTCGGTACGCGCAAAATGATTTGACGAATGCCTTGATAATGTATTAAGAATTGGTTAATGTTGAAATAATTGATACAAAAAAGTTGTAAAATAACCAATTACGGGACAAGTAAAAATAACAATAAGAGTTGTTGACGGAATGGAGTAGTCTAAAAGTCCGTTTAATTTTGAAAATTTATCTTTTTTGTCCCTTTCAGGGATGCTATCGAAAATTTAAACAGAATCTAATAAAAACCGATACAAAAATCTTTTTCGACACTTTAACCAGCGCACGAATTATTTACGGTAACAATTATTATGAATTATCAAACAATTGATGAAATTTATGCCGCTAACGACAAGAGTTTTGAAAAACTAAAGTCTTTAGTATCAACTTTGTCAGATGAGCAATCTGATTTTTTGCCCGAAGATGAGAAATGGACGATTGCAAAAATCGTCGAACATATTTCGATAGTCGAAAACGGAATGATGCGGATTTGCGCCAAATTGCTCAAAGAAGCACAGGCGAAAGGCGAAACTTCGGACGGAAAGGCAAATATCACCGCAGATTTTCTGCAAAATCTTTCCGGCGCACGCGAGCAGAAACTTGAAGCTCCCGAAATGGTTCATCCGTCGGGAAATCAGACGATTGCCAAATCGCTTGAAAAAATAGAAGAAACCCGAAAAACTTTAGAAGAAATGCGTCCGCTGTTTAAATCGGTCGGCTGCACGGAAGCTAAATTTCCGCATCCGGCATTCGGACCATTAAATGCCAACGAATGGCTGGCTCTGCTCGGCGGACACGAAATGCGGCACACACAGCAAATCAGCCGATTGCTTAAAAAAATTTAAATAAAATTCGGAGTTCCACCTTTACTCTAAACACAAAAAAAAAGTCTTGACTGCGAGGAGGGTAAGCAGTCAAGACTTTTTACATCCGAACCTATTTTCAGGCTTGCTGCGTCTTACTTTTCCAAGAAGCGCGTTTCGGAATACTATTTCTCAATTTCAAAAATAATCGAACTTATTTCAAAGCGGCAGATTTTTCACACCTACCGCTTTTTTGCCTTTAACGGACAATTGTCGGAATATCTCCACTTAACCCGAATTGTCTGAAATCAAAGCTGTTGTCAACGCTTCGCCAGATATACCAAACTCCGGTTGAAGGTCGGAAAACCGCTATGTCCGTCTTAGTGTCGCCGTCATAGTTTCCGGCGACCGGAATATCATCAAACAAACCGAACTGTCTGATGTCAAAACTGTTATCAAGGCTTTGCCAGATATACCAAACTCCGGTCGAAGGACGATAAACACTCAGATCGGCTTTACCGTCGCCGTCAAAATCACCGCCAATCGGCACATCGCCGTTTGCTCCGAAATGTGCCGCGCCGAATTGTCCGCTGCGGCTTCCGAGCCAATACCAAACTCCGGTTGACGGGCGAAAAACTGCGATGTCGGCTTTGCCGTCGCCGTCAAAATCAGCCGGAATCGCTATGTCGCCGTTCAGACCGAATTGGACGATGATAAAGCCGGAATTATCGCTCTTTTTGATATACCAAACTCCGGTTGAAGGTCGGAAGACCGCGATGTCATTAAGCCCGTCGCCGTCGAAATCGCCGCGCACTGCAACATCCGTGGCGAAACCGAATTGTGTTGCGGTAATTCCACCGTCGGAACTATGTCTGATTTCCCAAACTCCTGATCCATTGACGTTTCTGAAAACTGCCGTATCGGTTTTTCCGTCGCCGTCGTAATCGGCTGAAACGACCTTATCATTTGCCCCGCCGAAGATTTGTGCGCCGAAACCTGAGCTGTTTTGTGTGTACCAGACACCGGTCGAAGGTCGGAAAACTGCCAGATCATTACTGCCGTCGCCGTCAAAATCCGCAAGGTTTGAATGCTGTATAAGTCTGCCCGAAATTTCTCCGCCCGGATTATTCGTCGTGGCAATCGTCGCAACCCAAAGCCCCGTGCGAAGCTGTTGAACCTGTGCCGGACTGATTGCAACGGTTGCGCCCGGTAAATTTCCGTTTGTTCCGCCGATTGCTCCGAAATTGTGAATCACAACTACATTTCCAAGATCAGCTTCAATTCTTGCCGCTGTTTGCGAACTCGATAAATTATGAAATTCTGCGGTAAACGTCGCTTCAGTTTCCGTTTCATTTAAGAAAATCTTGACTTCGCCGCGGGCGGCAGGCAAAGAGGCGTTTGATAAATGAGCTTCAAAATATCTGCCTTGACTTGGACTCGGACTCGGACTTCCGGTCGGACTTGGTGAAGGACTCGGACTCGCACCGGCAAATACACCGGAAAGAATCGTCGTTCCCCCGTTTTTGAGTTCAAAAGTGTCGCCGATATTGACAACCGGAACATTATCACCGCGGTCGCTGCGAAGCCGCAATCTGCCTTCGCGGTCGCTTTCGAGGCTGAATTGTCCGATTGATGCGCCGTTGATAAATGCCGTCAAAACCGTTCCGCCCGGAAGATTTACCTGATAAACACGGGCTTCGATTTCGGTGCGGCTGCTGTGCAGTTCATATTGAGCATAACCGCGCGGCAAAACGCCGTTGATCGTCGCACCGCTCAATCCGGCAAAAATATCGCCGCCGCCCGGCGAAGGCGAAGGTGAAGGCGACCCGGTCGGGCTTGGGCTGACGGTCGGTGAAACTGTCGGTGAAACACTCGGCGAAGGCGAGCTGGTCGGCGAAACACTCGGGGTCGGCGTTGAGCCGCCGCCGCTGAAATTACCGGAAACCAGAAGTGTTTGACCGTTTTTAACTTCGACAAGCTCGCCGCCGTTAAGCGTCGGAACGGTTTGTCCGTCCTGCGTATCTAAATCCAGTCTTGCTCTCTGGTCAAGCAGAGATTGTTGACCGACCATATTACCGGCAACAAAAAAACTCAAAACCGTTCCGTTTGCGGCATTTACATCTTCGACTTCGATTTCGAGTTCGCGCTGACCGCTCTGATAAACTTCGTATGTGGCATCGCCGTGCGGGTTAATCGAACCGGTCGGCGAAACCAGATTTGCCGTTCTCGTTATAATCGGAACGCCGCCCAGAGTTTCGTTAGCTTCGATCACCATCGAAACCGGAAGAATTGATAAAATCCCGATGGCAAATACTATAACTGCCAAATTTACTAAATAACTTCTCTTACATTTTTTATTTTCTTTCATTTGCTTTCCCTGCCTTGTTTTTTAATCGTTTTTTGCTTTACCCGTTTCTCTGATATTTTCTTTTCAAATCACGGCTGTTCACTCTTACAGTGCCGGGCAAGACAGGAAAAAGACATCTTTTGAAAAAACTTTAAAAAAGAAAAAAGCCAATCCGTAAACGATTGGCTTTTTTAAGTCTATTGCAAAAAAAAATTTATTCGTCGCAGATTGTGCGGTCAGCCGGATAGCAGGCTTGATTATTTGTGACGGCGCAAAAAGCATTAATTCTTGAAGTTTCCATCGTGATATTTCTCGATGAGAGATGACACTTCCATTCATAACCGCTTTCTTCGATCTCTTCGACAATATCGCCCAGAATTCTCTGCGGCGGATTTCTCGGTCGGACGGCTAAAACCAACGCCGCAACTCCCGAAACGATCGGCGCGGACATTGAAGTTCCCGACCACATTCCGTAGCGTCCGCCCGGAATCGCGCTGATAATGTCTTCGCCCGGCGCAACCAACCGCACCCAACGGTCGCGGCTTCTGTTTATGACATTTGCCATTGTCGAAAATGATGCTAATTTGTCATAACGAGTGCTGGCACCGACGCTCAAAAGATTATCATCAATCCCATTCGGGTCAGCGGTAGTTGCCCCGCGCTCTGCTGCCGGAAAAATCCTGTCCGCGCCATTACTTATTTGCCCGCCGTTTCCCGCACCGGCAACGATTAACAGCCGTTCATCATTAAATTCGGGAAAAGTCTGCTCGCCCGCAATTGCCAGATCATCGCAGCCTTTAAATAGATCATTCAAAAATGTATTGCTTCCCGGCGCGAAATCTTCGGGATAGCCGAAACTCATATTGATAATATCGGCGCCGTTTTGTGCGGCAAAAATCATCGCGTCTTTTACGCGCCAGAGGTTACCGACTCCTTCAGCATCTAAAACGCGGATCGGCATAATTTTGGCATTCGGCGCGGTCAGCGCGATAATTCCGGCAACGTGCGTTCCGTGTCCGTAAACCGGATTTGTCCATAAAACGCCTTCTTCGCTTGGATCATTATCATTATCAACAAAATCGTAACCGGGAACGAGTCTTCCGGCAAAAGCCGGATGATTCAGATCAATTCCGGTATCCAAAACGGCAATCGTAATGCCCGCGCCCTTTGAAATTGTGTGTGCTTCGTTAAGTTTGATCGTGTTCGGAAACCATTGTTTGTTAAAGCCTTTGACGCTTCCGCCGATTGCCCACGAACGTCCGATTGCCCACGAACGTCCGATTGTCCAGCTTTCGCCCTGTTTTTCAACGACCTTTAAATTGCGGTTGACTTCTCTCTGCGAAATCCGCGCATCGCCCTGCATCGCTGTTACGACCTGACACGGCGTTTGCCCGTTGGTAATCTGCATTCGATACGTCGGCGGCGTTCCGACCTGATCGATCGGTGCCGGATTCAAGCCGTATTGCGCCGCAATTGCGGGTAAATCCGTTTGATTTACAATGTCAATCAAAACCTGATTCGGTACGGCATCGCAAATTGCCCCTTCGGTTTTTTGCCCGAATGAAAACGTGCAAAAAACGAATGTAAGGATTAAAATCGCAAAATTTCTGAAATTCATATACTGCTTCATTCTCTTGTCCCCTATTAAAACACTTGTCCAAACACACTGTGCGGAAAATTTACTGAAAAAGACACTTGCAGCAAAAATTATTTTCCGATTATAACAAAAGATGACCAGAAATAAGGATGTTTGTCTTGTTCGATAAAATCTTTTTGAGCTTTTCTTAATGATGCCGAAACCGAGTTCCCGCGTTGCAGCTGCGCGTAAAAATCCGTCATTAATTTACTGGTCGCCGCATCATTAACCGTCCACAGACTTAAAACGAGCGAACTTGCGCCGACGGTTAAAAAGCCGCGTGCCAGCCCTAAGATCTCATCGCCCGCGAAAATTTTATTTAAACCCGTTTCGCACGCGCTCAACGTAACGAGCTGCGCGCTTAGTTTCTGCGAACAAATATCGCGCACCGTAATAAAGCCGTCCGCCAGATGAAGACTCGAAAAAAGCGGATTTTCGGGACGAAATTGTCCATGACACGCCAGATGCAAAATATCGAAATCAGGCGCGTTTTCGGTATAATTCTTAAAATTCGCCCGGTTTCCCATAAAACTTTCCGATTTTTCAAAAATTTTTTCTAAAGCCTTGATCTCATCATTAACCAGCGGAATGCGTTCGTCGGCAAAACCGAAAAGCAAGGCGTTTTCTAATTTTTTCACCTTTTTTCGGTTCAGTTTTTGCCAGACCGCCGCGCTCGGCGCATAGACAATTTCGCGCGATTCGATCAAATAATTTTCGCCGTCAAAAAGAGCGTTAAAAGGCACATAATGCAGCGCACCGACCGGAACGATGACCAGATCGCGCATTTCCAGAAAATCCTCAAGCGGTGCGAGCAGTTTTTCAAATAATTTCCGCAAATAAAAATCCGCGCGTTTTTTGAGTTCGGGCATAAATTTTTCCAGATGAACTGTCCCGAATCTGAGCGCACCGAATTGAAAATGCAAACCTTCAAGAAGTAAGCTTATTTCGCTTTCTTTTGCTAAATTTTCAATGTAATTGATTTTCGTGCCGGAAACGATAAATACCGATAAATTATCGTTAAAACTCACAAATTCAATCAAGACTTTTCGCTTGCCGATATGTTTTTGCAAGTCTGAAAGATCGGCAGAATTTGCGCTAAGTTCAGCCCTCGGGCTGAACTTAGCGGCTTTCGTGCTTTCGATCTGCCGCATCACATCCGCAATCTGCTTTTCGCGTAAATTTACTTTTTGCTCCAAACCTTTGATTTCCGCGTCTTCCGCCCGATTCAGACGGCTGTAAAACCAGTTTAATTCTTCGCGCAAACTCCGGAGTTTTGCCGCGAGTTTTGCCGAAGTTTTTGTTTGATTTTTCGTCTGAAAATCATTATTCAGATTTTCAGAAAGAGCGCGGGAACGCCCCTTTTCGACATAAAAAAAGGCTTTTTCCAAATCATTTTCGGCTAAATAAATTTTTGCCAGATTTTCAAACGGCGCGAGTTTATTTGCCAGAAAAGCCATCCGGAATTCTTCCGCCGGAAGCGGTGCGCGCAAATTTTCGATCATTTCGATGGCTTTTTCAAAATGCTTTTTCGCTTTTGCTTTTTCGCCCATCTGAACGGCAAGATTTCCCAGAGAATTAAGCGCGATGCGGGCGATGTTCGCCTGTTCTTGTTCGATTGCGTTTTGAAAAGTTTGAAGGAGCGTTTTTTCCGCCGCTTTAATTTTTCCGAGTTTTCGCAGAGCCTCGCCTTTTAACCATTTTGCCGTTAATTGATGACGCAGATTTTCGCTTTTATCAAGAAATTTTTCGGCTTCTTTGACTAAATTCAGCGTTTTTTGAAAATTTTCGAGATTCAATTCGAGCGCGGCTTCATTTAATTTCACGGCAGCCGCGCCGACTTTATTTTTTTCGGCGATGTAAAGATTTGCGCTTTTTTTCAGTTCGTTGCGCGCCGTTCTCGTTTTTTTGAGCAAACCGGCGGTTTTGCCGAGATTTGCCCGCGCTCTTGCTTCTTCGCCCTGAAGTTTTAATTTGCGGAGCTTGCCGGAAACCTTTTCGTAAATTGCCAGGGCTTCGGCAGATAAATTCAGTTCGAGATAAATGTCGGCAATTTCGAGTTCGGCAATCGCCGTTTGATGAGGCATTTTTAATTGCTCGTATTTTTGGCGCGACGATTCGAGAAATCCGAGCGCATCGGCAAATCTTCCGCGAAACATCGCCAGATTTCCCAAACTCGCTTCGATTTCCGCTTCCGTCACATTCATTTTTTCGGCTTGTGCGCGATATAAAGCATTTGTGTAAAACTTTTCGGCGTTCGGAAAATCATTGATTTCGGCGTAAGTATTGGCAAGACTGTTTTCCGCCATTGTCAGCCAGGTTTTTTCACCTAGTTTGGAAAACCGATCGCGCGCCGAAAGGCAGTATTTTTCGGCTTTTTTATGAAATTCGCGGCGCGATACGATATTGCTTAAATTCATCTCGATCTTTCCCGCGGCGAGTTCGTCTTCGTATTTTTCAAAGATTTTCAGCGCATTTTCGCCGCAAATAATAGCTTCATCGTATTTTCCCAAAAGCGCAAGCGCGTAAAGTTTGGCGACCTGCGTATTTGCCGCCTCGTGTTCTTTTTCGAGTGTCTTAAATACTGCGGCGGATTTATCGAGATTTTCGATAGTTGATTCCAGTTTTCCGCTCGTTAGATCGGCGATTCCTGAAATCCAGAAAAAATAGGCTTCGATTTCCTTTTTTGGATTAAATTTAAATAATGATTTTATTGCCGTCGCGGTTTTTTGCGCTTTAATTGGCTCAACTGTCCACGCCGCGTAGCAGATTTCCTTTACGGCACGCGCCAGAAATTCATCCGATTTTTCGCGGTTTTTCTCTAAGAGCGTTTTTCTTTCGTTTTCGCTTTTTGCCGAAACCAATTTTTTTGCAAGGTTTTGTCGAAGCATTTCCGTATTTCATTCTAACAACTAATAAAAAAAGCGGAAAGCTTTTAAAAACTCTCCGCCTTTTCTTTCCCCCTTGCTCTCCCGTTTTAGAAGGAACTTTTTTTAACTTAAATCCAAATCTTCGATGACGATTTCTTTTTCGCCGGTCTGTAAACTGAGGTTATATTTTCCGCTTGGAATTCCGGTAAACTTAAATTCGCTTAAATCGTTGGCTGTCGTTTCAAACTCGCCGAGCTTAATTATTGCGCCTTCAAAGGCTTCGCCCAAAATCTGTCCGTGAATTTCCAGACCTTTTTTCGCCCGTTTGATTCTCAGATCAATCGAGTTTTCGCCCGCTTCAAAAAGCATCTGCCGCGCGTTTGACGCGGAAGCCGAGCGTTCGCCGAAAGCCGCTCTGTTCGGCGACAGATCCAGCTGCAAACTCGCCAAAACTTTTCGGGCAAAAGATTTTTTCGGCTCAACGGCTCGCGAGCGAAAGATATTTTTCGACCATTTTACCGCATCTTGCGGCGCATCAACCGATTTATCCGTTTGCATCAGATAGATTATCTTTTCTACCGTTTTGTCTGAATTGTTGTTTCCCATCAATTTCATCTTTTACGTGCCTCTCTAAATTAACAGTGCGGTTTTTTGTTTGGAAAAGACACTTCTTTGGATTTTAGATTTTAGATTTTGGATTTTGGATTTGTTTTACTGTTACGGATTTCGATTATTTATTTGATCTTTAGTCGAAAAGCTATGTAAAAAATCAAAGTAAATTGTTAATATTTGAAAATCTAAAATCTAAAATCCAAAATCCTACTGTTTTGTCAAAATTTTCTCCAGCTTCTTTAAACAGCGTGTTCTCAAAGGAGAAATGCTCGTCGTGCCGACTCCGATTGCCGCGGCAACTTCGGCGTAACTTGCCGAAGGTTCGGTCAGATAAATCATTGCTAAGATTTTCTGACATTTTTCTTCCAATTCCTGCAAAGCGGTTCTGATCAGATGCTGCTCTTCGAGTTCGATCAATTTATCATCGGCAAGCATTGAATTATCGGGCAGATTTGTCATTTCCAGTTCCATCTCTTCTTCCGTTTCTGGCGAGTAAAAACCTTTTTCGCGGCGAACCAAACCCCAGGTTTTAAACTTTGCCGTCGTTACCAGCCACGAACGGATTCTTTCGGGCTGCTCAATCTCGTCTAACTTTTCAAAAAGCGTCAGAAAAACTTCCTGCAAAATGTCTGCCGATTGTGCTTCGGACAATCCGGCGCGGCGCGGTATGGCGAAGATCAGGCGTTGGTAGCGGTCAACGAGCGCGTTCCACGCCGATTCATCGCCGCGCTGACACGATTTTACAAGCTCGCTATCGCTTATTTCTAAGCTTCGCGCCGGAAATTCGCTTTTCGATTTTTGCACAAGCATTTCGCTCACTAAATGTTGATTATTAAATGATTTTTACTATTTCTTCAAGCATCTTGGCAATTCACGGCATCGCTGCTTTTTTTGACATTTTTTGCAAAACATCTGCTTCCAGTATTTTTTCAGACGATCAGTGCGCGAGCTTGTTTAACAGTAATAACGGCGGATTCCGCAGCTTCGGCAACCGCCGTCAAGTGTCCCATTTTGCGCCCCGTTCGCGCTTTAGTTTTGCCGTAGAGATGAAGTTTGATGTTTGGAATTTCCAGAGCTTTTTGCCAATTCGGTTCGCCCGCTTGCCAGAGATCGCCGAGCAGATTTGCCATCGCGCACGGCGCGTAAAATTCGGTCAAGCCGAGCGGCAGACCACAGACCGCCCGCAATTGCTGTTCAAACTGCGACGTAACGCATGCGTCAAACGTCAGATGTCCCGAATTATGGGGGCGCGGCGCGAGTTCGTTAATCAATAATTTTTCATCTTTCGTCAGAAAAAATTCGACGCACAGAGTTCCGACATAATCAAGAGTTTCAGCAACATTTCGGGCGATTTCGACGGCTTCATTAAAAATCTTTCCCGAACAAACAGCCGGTGCAAAAGAAACGTCCAGAATATGGTTTGCGTGCGCGTTTTCGATCACGCCGTAATGCGCGAAATTGCCCGCAACATCGCGTGCGCAAACGACCGAAACTTCCTTTTCAAAATCAACAAACGCCTCCAAAACCGATTCTTTTCCGCCGAGTTTATCTAAAGCGGTTTCGATGTCCGCGCTCGAATCTATCTTGCTTTGACCTTTGCCGTCATAACCGAATCCGGCGGTTTTCAAAACTGCCGGCAAGCCGATTTCCGGCACGGCTTGATAAAGATCATCAATCGTTTTGATATGCCGAAACGGCGCAATCGGAAAACCGTTTTTTGACAAAAAATTCTTTTCCCGCAGACGGTTTTGCGTCGTATGTAAAATCTCGCCTTTCGGAAAAACTTCGACGAATTGCGCGGCGGTTTCGACCGTCCGCGACGGCACATTTTCAAACTCAAACGTCACAACATCAACCGAGCGCGCAAACTTTTCGATCGTTTCCAAATCTTCATAATCGGCGGAAGTTTCAAAATCGGCAACCTGTCCGGTCGGTGTGTCTGAGGCGGGCGAAAAGGTATGAACGCGATAACCCATTTTTCGCGCTTCGATGGCAAACATTCGCCCTAATTGTCCGCTGCCGAAAACGCCGATAGTTGAATTTGGAAGGATTGGATTCATAAGAAATTTGATGTTTTGAACAAATTTGAAAGCTATATTTTGAATGCGAAAAACAATTGTTGCAAATTTAAGAAATCAATTTACAAAACAACGGCGCAAAATAATTAAATATCTCGCGCCGTTTGTCGGATAGGCAATGCCTATCCAGGGTTGGCACCTTGCATTAAACTTAGCTTGTTTGTCCGATTAAGACAAGCGCGTAAAAAATGGAAATTTACTTTAATTCCGAACCCAAAACCGTACTTGTTTGTTTATTTCTGAATTCGTGGAGTTTTTCGCGCAATTCGGGGCGCGAATTGGCGAGAATCGAAACGGCGAAAAGCGCGGCGTTTTTTGCGCCGGCAGTGCCGATTGCGAGCGTTCCGACCGGAACGCCAAAGGGCATTTGAACAATTGAAAGCAGGGAATCTATTCCTGAAAGTGCTTTGCTCTGGATGGGAACGCCGAGGACGGGCAAAACCGTCTGCGAAGCGCACATTCCCGGCAGATGTGCCGCGCCGCCCGCACCGGCGATGATGACTTCGATGCCGCGAGATTCGGCAGTTTTGGCAAATTCAAATAATAGATCGGGCGTGCGGTGCGCCGAAACTACGCGTGTTTCGTGCGCCACGCCGAACTCTTCTAAAATATCAGCGGAGGTTTTCATCGTTTCCCAATCGGACGTGCTGCCCATAATGACGGCAACTAAAGGCTTTGCTTTGATTTTGGATTTTGGATTTTGGATTTTGGATTTTGCCATTGCTTAAAAAATAGATAAGATGCGCGACGAAAGCAAATCCTTCAGCGCATCTTTTAACAGATAGATTCTGAAAGGTTTCTTTAACTATCAAAATTGGAACTTTTTAATCGTATTCTTTCATCTTTCATTGGTGATTATTTCGATAAGTTTCCGCAAATCTTCGGGTACATTTTTGGTTAAATGAACACGTAGAGCGCGTCTTTCGCGATCAAGTAAAACCTGAAAATCGCCGCGAGCCTGCGCCGCTTTGACCGCGCCGAATGTATATTTCTGCTGCGGAACATCGAAATCTTCCGCATCTTCCGAAGTGATTTGCAGAAAAACGCCGTTGTTTGCGCCGCCTTTGTAGGCTTGTCCGGTCGAATGAAGAAATCTGGGACCAAATCCGAGCGCGGTCGCCGCGAGTTTTTTCTCGAAAACTTTTTCGCGGATTTCCTGCGTTAATTCCAAGTTTTCCGCATTTCTTTCGATATAAGCGAGCAACGCGAAATAATCGTTTTCCTGAATATGCGCGAGATGCGCTTCCAGAAATTTGGAGAGCGTTTTTTCTTCGCCGACGTATTTTTTCAAAGATTCAGCATAATCTTCGCTTGAAAAAAGTTTGATGTTATCCGATTCAAAGAACGGTGTTTCATCGGGCAATTCGCCGGTTTTCTCGTATTCTTCGGTCAGTTTGCGCGTTTCGATCTTCGCCGCTTCGACATCGGGCTGATTAAACGGATTGATTTCCATCACGCTGCCGGCAACCGCAGTCGCAAATTCCCAGCGGTAAAATTCCTGTCCGAGATTCATTTTTTCTTCCAGTGTGATTTCAACGACCGGAAAACCGGAATCACGAAGCAGCGCGACTTTTTCATCCAAAGAATTATCGTTCGTATTTTTTAATGTTAAATACGCAAAAACGCGGTCGTCCGCATAATCTTCCGGTTTGGCGACTGGTTCGAGATCAATCGGAATAATTGATTTTCCTTCCTTGCCCGTGCTTTCGGCAATAAGCTGTTCGATCCACGCGCCCGTGTCGTAAATTTCCGGCGAAGTAAAAATCGTCAATTTATCGCGCCCGTTTTTGTTGCAAACGCCTAAAATTATGCCTAAAACCGCGCCCGGATTTTCTGCTGCATCTTCATTTCTGCACGCTTCGACCATTTCGTTTGCGCGTTTCAAAAAGTCTTCAACGTCCAAACCCATCGCCGCGCCCGCCGCCATTCCAAACGGCGAAAGTGCGCTGAATCTGCCGCCGATTTCCGGGTTTCCGAAGAAAATTTTGCGGAAATTTTTCTCTTCGGCGATTTTCTGCAATTTAGAATCGGGATCGGTGATCGCCACAAACTGTTTTCCGGCATTTTCTTCGCCGACTTTTTCGGAAACTTTTTCGTAAAAATACTGAAAAAACGTATTCGGCTCTAAGGTCGAACCGCTTTTGCTGGCAACAATAAAGAGCGTTTGTTCAATATTTAATTTATTTTCCAGCATTTTAATTTGCGCCGGAACGGTCGAATCTAAAATATGAAATTTTTCTTTTCCGAAAGTCTCCGCCAAAACTTCCGGGCAGAGCGACGAGCCGCCCATTCCGAGCAAAACGACCGCTTCAAAACTTTCCGCGTCCCTTGCAAAATCCTGATATTCGCTCGACTTTTCCAGTTCAACAGAAACCGAATCGAGCCAGCCGAGCCATTTCGCTTCGTCATCGTTCGTCCAAATCTTTTGGTCTTCATCCCAAATCTTCGTGATTTTTCCGCCCGTTTTCCATTCGTCTAATTTCAACTGAACGGCATTTTCCAATTTTTCAGGTAATGAATATTTATATGAATTAAGCATAAATTTTAATTTACCATAAAGAGAAATTTATCCACAGATGAACACAGATTTTTGAAATAAATCAGTATAGCCAACGATTGTGAGCAGGTTTAATTACATATAAGTTTGAAGTTAATCACAGTATTCACTACCGCACATTACACTAATTTTGTATAAAATCTGTGTAATGTGCGAATAACTAAAAAAACAAATTCTTTTTTGCGTCTTTTCGCATATTTAGCGGATAAATTCTTTCTTGTCTTTTGTTTTTTAATGGTTATTCGGTAAAATCGGCGTATGAAAATATTGCCGATTTCTATTTTGCTCGTTGTATTTAGTCTGAACATTTTTGCTCAAACTTGTGTCGAAAACGCAAAAATCGTCCAACCCGAAATTTCCGAAAATGCGCGGAAAGTCTATGAAACAAAACTCGCCGAAGCGCGAAATGATTTCGACAAAAATCCCGAAAACGCCGATTCTCGTATCTGGCTCGGACGGCGCACGGCTTATCTCGGAAATTACAAGGAATCAATCGAAATTTTCAGTAAAGGCGCGGAAAAATTTCCGAAAGACGCGCGCTTTTATCGCCATCGCGGACATCGCTATATCACGATTCGCTGTTTTGACGACGCGATCAAGGATTTTGAAGCGGCGGCAAAATTAATCAAAGGAAAACCCGACGAGATCGAACCAGACGGTTTGCCGAACGAGCGAAATATCCCGACTTCGACGCTTCAATCAAACATTTTCTATCATTTAGGTTTAGCATATTACATCAAAAAAGATTTCAAAAATGCGCTCAAAGCCTTCAAAAATTGCGAAAAAGTTTCCAAAAACGCCGATATGCTCGTCGCCACAAAACACTGGCTGTATATGACCTTGCGCCGTGTGAACAAACCGAAAGATGCACAAAAATCAATCGCTGGAATCGCCGATAATCTCGACATCATTGAAAATGATGACTATTACAAACTCATCAAACTCTATCAGGGAAAAATAAAAGCCGAAGAATTAATGCGAACCGATGCAAACACTTTGAGCAGCGCAGCGCTCGGCTACGGCGTCGGAAACTGGTTTTTCTACAACGGCGAAACCGCCAAAGCCACGAGCGTTTTCCGCCAGATCACAGCGGGCAATCAATGGGCAAGTTTCGGCTACATCGCGGCGGAAGCGGAATTATCAGATTTTTAAGCAATTGACAGAAAGTTTTGAGTTGCAGACGAGTTACAGAAAGTTTTTACTTTCAACAAAGTAAATTTTTCAAATTGCCATAAAACTGTGGAAATCCGTATTATTTAATTTTATCAATCCGGTATCGAAAACTTACTCCAAAACCATTGGTTTGCCGAAGCGTTCCGATGTTAAATCCCTGACGGACATAGAAGAAATCTGCACCGAATTTTGGGGTGAATTGTTTTGAAACTCCCAGAAAGAAATCATTCCGAAACCATTTTTTTTCCCGGAAATCATAAAAGGGTTCGTTGGCGATAAATGGTGTAAAAAGATTTTTTTTGCCTTTCTTTACAGGAATATTTACCTGCACACGATTCCGGAAAACGACCGTATCGGGGCGCGAATGTTTGATCAGATAGGTTGTCAATGCCCTGTTTCGCAAAGTTGCATTTTTCCATACTTTTTCGGCATTGAGAAAAAACATTACGCGATGTTCGTATTGACGGCGTGCTTCGGTCGGGCGGAAACGGCGGTAAAGATAGCCCGTTCCGGCTGAGAAGTTTCGGTTGAAACGATAATTTATTGTAACCATTCCGCGCTGATCTATCGGACGGCTTAGATTTCTCCCGTAACGAAATACACCGCCGATATTTAAAGATATTTGATCAACTCTTTTGCCGTTTTCTTCTTCTTTCTTTAATGGAATGATAAAAGTTGTGTCGCTCCATCCGACAATATCTGAATTATCATCAGTTTGGGCAAAAATTACTGATGAAAGAATAAGAATTGTCAGACAAGAAATAATAGAGGTTTTAATTTTCATAGATAATAATTTTTAAGAACCATAAGCCAAATGATGAATTCCGTAATAGAGAATAAAAACCATCACAAAGGCGAGAAAATAGAGTCCGGTCATAAAATAGGCTTCGGTAAACAGAGATTTATCGGGCAAAACGAGCATATTCCGCGCATCGGTCGGACCTCGCACGATTAAGACCCAAAGGATTGCGACGATCATCAGATGTCCGACGGCATCGAGCGTGCCGAATTCAAAAACCGCCAGCACGAAAATTGACATAAATCCGAGCGAGATCAAGCGACCGACGACCGAAACTGCGCCGAGCAGAATGAAGGTTACGAAAAATTCGATAAAACCCGAAACCTTCATAAATATCGGCGGCGACATTCCCATCGTAACGTGCGGTTTATCGGCTAGAACGGCGATCGTCCAGTGCGAATAAGCGAATTTTTCGACCGCCGCCCAGATCAAAGTCAATCCCGTGCAGGCAAACAGGACAATAAAGCCCGATTTTAAGAGAGATTTATTCTCGGTCTGCGAAACGGTCAGATAATAGGCGATGCCGAGAAAGATCATATAATCGAGCATATGAAAAACCCCGTAATTCGCCGCCGCCGCGATGTAGAGCGCGAAAACGCCTAAACCGGTCAGGAAAACCGTATAACGCGAAATTACTGCCAGAGCCATCACGAGCTGAATCCACGGCACGATCGGCGAAGCGGTTTTGAGTTCCGGCGTGAGATAGAAACTTTCACCGACTCCGAATGCCCACCAACCGAACAGCGCGAGAAAGAAAATTCCGGCAGCGGCGCGCATAATGTAATTGGCGGCGTTGTCGAAAAGCTTCATCTTCTTGTCGAATTCGGCTAAAATCCCCTCTTCGTAAATGTAGCGGTCAGCCAGAAAAAACAGATAACACGCAACGACCGAAACGAGAAACATTTTGACGAAAGTCCCGTCCAAAACTTCGCCGATCGGTGTCGGCGGCTGAGTCACGTCATAATCGAAAAACCATTTGACGTGCGCGTTTGCCGTAACCGTGCAAAATACCAGTAAAATAAATGCTGTCAGGGTTTTATTTAGTTTTTGGAATATCATTTTTTTTTGCCTTTAGATATTTGGTAAGCCGAGCTGCCGGTTATAAAACTTTTAAATTTTTTACCGCGAAAAGCGCGAAAAACGCTAAAATTAAAACCAATCAATTATTTTTCGTTTTTCGCGTTTTTCGCGGTTAATATCTTCATAAGCGGCAGCTCGGTTTAATTGTGTCCGAAAACTTACCGGATATTTAACTTCGACCTTTTTTCGTATCGTGAATCCAACCTGCGGCGAGAGGGGAATTTATTTTAACTTTTATTCCCAGATAATCGCGGAAAACGCCCTGCAGATTGCCGACCTGTTCTTCTTCGGCACGGCGCAGATATTCGGGACGACCGCTGTGCAAGGTCGGCGTGATGATGAAAAACACACGCGGCACGGGATTGACCGCGAAATTTTCGGGTTTTTCCTTCGGATTATTCACATTGACGAGATAATTTCCCTCATCATAATTGCGGACGTGGCATTGCATACAGGTCATTCCGCGTTCTTCGAAAAGACGGCGGCGGGCATCGTGCAGAGGTGTTTCCGAAAAACGAAAACCGCTGATGATTTCGTGTACGTTTAATGTCGTATCAATATTGTTTCGCTTGACGCTGCCGTCCGGCATTATTTCGGGAATCGCCAGATTGCTTTTGTCGTCGTCGTCAATCAGGTGATCCCACCCTTTTTGATAATTCGCGCTTTTGACATCGGCAAACGGCGGCGGAACGGGTTTGAACGCCGTTCCGTCCGCGTTCGGTTTGATCGAAGCGGCAAAACCGTCAATCGGCGGGCTGATAAATGCTAAAACCTTTTTGCCGTCTCTCATTACGGGACCGACCTTGATCGCGCCCAAAAGCCAGCCGTCGCCGTGCAGATAATTTCCTTTTTCGTCATATTCATTGCCGCCGCCGAGTCTGGAATTGTGCGGTATTGCGGCAAGATTCGCCCGCATCATCGGATCGTCTTTGTCGTAATAATTTAAAACCCGCGTCATAAAATCCGCCAACGCTTCGCCGTATTTCGCTTTATCACCCGCGACGAACGGCTTCATATTTTCCCCGTCGAAAAATGTTTCGTGAAACATCTTGGCAAAGGTCAGATTGTTTTTCTGCCGAAGTTCTTCGGGGCGTTTCGCGTCAACGCCGCGCACGATGCGCATACGCGGCATCAGATACGCTTGCTCGGCGGCTCTGGTGTTGAAATAAACGAGGCGCAGTTCGAAAACCTTTTTATTAAGGCGCGGACGCACGGCGATCAATTTCCAGTGTTCGGCATTCCATTCGGGATTATATTTGGGGCTGTCGGGATCGAGCGTCGGATTTTTATGCAAAACGGCTAGTTCCTTGAGCGAATCGCGGAAAAGCTGTTCGCCGGTCGTCGTTTGAATATCGCTGCCGGGTTTGATCTGTTTATCGGCTTCGATCTCGGCAATGCGCTGGAAAAGATTGATGATATTCCATTTTTTCTCCGCCGCTTTCAAGCGTTCGGGATCAATGATCGTTACAAATGCGTCAACTTCGAGCGGCGCGGGCGGCAATTCCAACAGTTTGACCGGATTTTTGACGATTTCGATATTAAAAGTCTTGGAAACGGTGCGCAGTTTGCGCGTTTTATCGCGCGGGATTTCGGTAACTTTAACGACAAATCTGCCGCTTTTGCCGTCGCTTTTTTGCGGCGTCCAATCAATCGTCAGCGTGTTCTGATTAAAAATCGCCGATTCCGGTTTTTCGGTCAATTCCGTGCGAACGAGGTCGCCTTCTTCATCAATAACTTCGAGCGCGATCTTCAGTCTTTGTCCGAGACCGATTTTCTTATGGCGAAAATCCTGAATTTCGGGCAATTGATTTACCGCCGATTCTGCTGCAAAATTACTGCTGGCAGATGTCTCGCCGTCCGCCTTCGCCGTGAACGGACGCGGGAGCAAAAACACGGTAAAAAAAACTGCAAATATCAGAAAAACGGTAAGTTTCAGAGTTTGTTTCATATTGTTAATGTTTTGTTTTTGCATAAGTTATCACAGATATTAAATAGATAAGTCAAATCAATTTAAGGCGTTCAATGTTTTTTGCTTTGAATTTTTAAAATATTTTTCGAAATGATGTTATTTGAATATGCGTAGAAAAAGAGTTGAAAAGGACAAAAAATTTATAGTGCAAACCGGATTTGCGGGAGTTTTATCGGCAGATTTTGGCAATACTTGATGAAAAGCGATAGAAAAGACTGAAATCCTAATATCGCCGGAAATTATTCGTGCCGTGATTTTTTGTGTTTGAAAGTCAGTAAATGCAAAATTCAGTTATAATTAACGAATTAGCAAAACAAAACAGCTTTTATTTGACGAAAATGTTAATAAAATTATACATTTGCAAGCAAAACTATGAATGAAAAACTCTCCGCACTTTTTAATCGAATCAAGGCAGACAGTAATTTATTAACCGTCAGCGAAGCACAAACAAGTCAAGGAATTGTTCTTCCGATTTTGAATAATTTGGGTTGGGACGTTTTTGATACGAGCGAAGTTACGCCTGAATATTCGGTCGGCGGTCGAAGAGTTGATTTTGCTTTACGAATTCAATCAATCAATAAAGTCTTTTTAGAGATCAAGAAAACTTCCGAGAATTTAGAAAATCATCAAGAGCAATTGGTTTATTATGCGTTTCAACAAGGCGTAAAACTGGCGATTCTGACAAACGGAATCACCTGGCAGTTTTATCTGCCGCTTGAAGAAGGCGGTTGGGAACAACGCCGATTTTTTACGATTGATTTGATGGAACAATCAATTGGTGACGCAATTGAAAAATTTGAAAGTTTGCTGCAAAGAAAACATATTGATTCGGGAAATGCTTATCAAAAAGCAAAATCGCTTTATGAAGGCAGACAGAAGAATAAAATCATTAAGGAAAAATTGCCGGAAGCATGGCGAAAATTAATCTCTGAACCTGATGAAATGCTTGTGGAATTATTAAATGATACGCTCGAAAAAATAAGCGGTTATAAAGCGGAAAATAGTCAAATCACGGAATTTCTCCAACATATCTTTCCAAATTATTCAGTTGGGAATATGGCTTCGACAAATAAACCGATATTAAAAAAAACTTTATTTCCTGAATTGGAAAACCCCAATACTCAAAACACAATCAACCTTAATCCGAATAAAATTGAAGATTTATTTCATACAAAAGTTTTGGAAGCTAGTTTTGCCGAAAGAGAGTCGCCCAAAAATTGGCGAAGTGTTTTAGACACAGGATTACAGATTGCTTTTGAGAAGGGAATTTCTGTAGAAACTTTGCAGGACACCCTAAATATTAACTTCAAAGAGGGAATTTATAATTTACAAGGATTTAGCCAAATCAAAGGCACAAATTATTCTTGGCAAAATCAGGACGCAAATAAAACTGCGAATAATGTTATAAAAGTAGCAAAAATGCTGAATTGTGAAATTTTTGTTCTTTTTGTATGGCGAGAAAAAGGTAAGTTTCCAATGCAGCAAGGCATAATTCATTGGAAACCTTAATAAAATATTCTAAAATTTATTTAGTGGAGAAAATATGAGAGTTATAGAAATTGAAAGCGAATTGGAAAAAATGACGAATTCGGAAAGGCTTTTTGTCATTGAAATTGCGACGAAACTTATCAGTAAAGATATAAATGGAAAACGCCGTTTATCGCTTGAAGAAAAACGGGCAAAACTAAGACAATCAGCCGAGGCAATGCTTCCCGAATATAAGAATAATAAAGAGTTGACTGCTTTGACTTCACTGGACAGCGAGGATTTTATAGATGCGTAGAGGCGAAGTTTGGCGCATCAATTTAGACCCGACAATCGGCGCGGAAATTCGTAAAACGCGTCCGGTAATTATTGTTAATGATGACGAAATCGGAATTTTGCCGTTAAAGGTTATCGTGCCTGTTACGGATTGGAAAAATCATTATGAAAATGCTGTTTGGATGACGAGAATTCCGCCGAGTAAAGAAAACGGTTTGTCGAAAACTTCATCTGCCGATGCTTTTCAAGTTCGTTCGGTTTCGCAGGAAAGATTTGTTGAACGGCTTGGAAAAGTTTCTGACACAAATCTTGAAGAAATTACGGAATCGTTAGCGATTGTTTTAAAAGTTCAATAATCATTTTCCGCTTAACCAATCAATTAACATCGTTTCCTGCCGGTGCAGAGCATTTTCGGGTTTCGCGTCTTTGTTGCGCGTCATCGGAAATTTGAAAAAAACGCCGACTTCTTCCAGAACGCCGCCTTCACCGCGCTGTTTGGCTAAGTCCAAGCAACGGGCGATTTCTATCGCTAATGGTGCGGCGAGAATCGAATCTTTGCAGAGGAAATTTACTTTTAATTGCATCGGTTGTCCCATAAATCCGATCAGATCTATATTGTCCCACGCTTCTTTATTGTCGCGGCGCGGTTTGTAATAGCGGATATCAACCAGATGATTTTCCACGCGGTAGCCCAAAATATCGTCGAGCAGGGAACTTTTGGTTTTGACTTTTGAAGCTAAGGAATCAACATTCGAAAGCGCGAGTCCGTCGCGGTTGCCTAAAATGTTGGTCGAATACCAGCCTTCGACTTTGAGCGCGCGAGTTTTGAAGGCGGGAGCGAGAACGCTTTTGATCATCGTCTGTCCGGTTTTCCCGTCTTTTCCGGCAATTGGAACGCCTTGTTTTTCGGCAAATTCGATGAGCGCGGGAATGTCTGCGGAAACGGACGGCGTGAAATTTCCGTAAGGAATTTGCTCGGAAATCGCGGCGTAAGCGTAAAGCATCGCCGGACTTATTTCTTTTGAATTCTCGTCGAGAGCTTTTTCAAAATCACTAATGGAATTAAAAATCTCGTTGCCTTCATCGGCGAGCTTTTCGGTCGAAGCGAGATTTATGACGACCACTTCGTCGCAAGTTTTTTTGAAATCGCGCAAATCTTTGCTGATTTTTTCAATATTTGCGCGGTGCGAACTGTCTCGGGCGAATTTGTTTTCGCCTTCGATATTTGCGAGAAATTCTTTATTTTCAATCGCCCGCCACGGCTTGATTTTCCGCAAATCTTCCTCGACCGCGACGAATTGTTTATGCGTTAAAACATCGTGTTCTTCCGCCGCTTTCGCCAGATGTTCACCGAATAAATCCCAACCGGCGAATGTGATATTTTCATAATTCGCCAAATCTTTAACCAATTCTGAATCCAGATTCGCGAGCGGCAAACCTTCCGTGCCGATCTTGCCTTTTTTGAGAAGTGAGATTCCGGCGACCATTGTCGTGCCGACCGCGCCGCCCAAACCGATGATTGCAATTCCTAGATTTCTCTTGTTCATAAAAACTTTGATTCTACAATAATTTTTCGCAGAGTTGTAATTCTCCTTTTGTCTTGCCAAGCTGCTTATTTCAAATCATTTATTGCTTCGATTGCTTTATTAAGCGAAGTTTTTATTCGCGATTTTGATAAAATTTGATTTTTAAGTAATTCACGCAATACAGTTTTGCGCGGTTCGATAATAAAAACCTGCGTGCCGTTTTCTTCATATTGACGGATCACTTCTTTCAGCCGGTAAACGCCCGTCGCGTCAATAAAAGGAACATTTCGCATCCGAATAATCAGCGTTTTCGGCGTTTCATTGATTCGATTCAAAGTCGCTTGAAACTTTTGTGTAACGCCGAAAAACACGGACTGTTTATTTCATAGATCATCGCCCCGGCGGGCAAATGCAAATTTTCTTCGGAAAGAAGTTCTTCCGATTCGCGGTTGTCAAAAACATCGAATTTACCGATGTCCGCCATCCGCTTCATAAAAATAAAAGCGGTCAAAACCATCCCGACCTCAATAGCGATAATCAAATCAAAAATAATCGTTAGAAAAAACGTGACAAGCAAAACCAGAGCATCATACCGATTGCTGCGCACGACCAAGAAAAAGGAATGCCATTCGCCCATATTATAGGCGACGACGATTAAAATGCCTGCCAGATAACTGAGCGGAATGAACTTGGCAAACGGCGCGAATACCAGCATTATAAGGAGCAGAGTCAAGGCGTGAACGATGCCGGAAATCGGTGATCGTCCGCCGTTTTTAACATTCGTCGCCGTTCGGGCAATCGCGCCCGTTGCCGGAATTCCGCCGAACAGCGAAGAACCGATATTTCCGATGCCTTGCGCGACGAGTTTCATATTCGAACGATGTCTTCAGCCGATCATTCCATCGGCAACAACGGCTGACAGCAAACTTTCCAAAGAACCTAAAAAAGCAATCGCAAACGCCGGACCGATCAACTGCTGAATTGTTTTGAGATCAACGTCGGGAATATGCGGCATCGGCAGAGAATTCGGGATTTCGCCAAATCTCGATTCGATCGTTTCGACCGGCAGATTGAAAATCTGCACTGCCAGAGTGCAAACGACAATGGCGACGAGCGAGCCGGAAATTTTGTTTGTTATTTTCGGCAGAAAATAGGTCGCCGCGATGCTGAACGCGCCGAGCAAAATTGCGTAATAAGTAAAACTGTTGAAATTAGAAAAATACAGATACCATTTTTCGAGAAACTCCGTCGGAACATCTCCCGTTTGCAGACCGAAGAAATCTTTGATTTGCGAGGAAAAAATGATGATTGTGATTCCCGATGTGAAACCGACGATCAGCGATTGAGGAATATATTTGAGTAAATTGCCGAACCGCAAAAATCCGAAACCGACCATTATCAAACCGGCTAAAAACGTCGCAACTATTAACCCGTCAACGCCGTGTTGCTGAACAACGCCGTAGACAATGACGATAAATGCGCCCGTCGGACCGCCGATCTGCACGCGGCTTCCGCCGAAAACCGAAATCAGCAAACCCGCAATAACCGCCGTTACCAACCTTTTTTCAGGCGAAAACTCCCGAACCGATGGCAAACGCAATGGCAAGCAGAAGCGCGACAATCCCGACAATCAAGCCGGTAAATAATATCTTGAAAAAATTGTTTCCGGGTGATGCCCGATTTAACCAAAGAAAAAAAAATCGGCGTAAATTCCGTTCGAGTTTCCATAGTGTTTTGAAAGAGCAGTCTGTAATTTTGCTTACATTTTACTGCCACATAAAAACGATAATTCTACAACAAAATCATTTTAGCCACGAACGAACACGAAAAAACACGAAAGTTTTTATATTTTTTTCGTGTTCACTCGTTTTTGTTCGTTGCTAAATGTTTCCTTTTTCGATTCCATCAAGAGCGATTTTGCCGAGCGATTTAATGAAATGATCAAATTTTGCAAAGCGTTGATCTTTTGTGAAACCTTTTTTATACCGAAAATAGATTTGCTGGGCGATTGCGGCGAGTTTGAATGTGCCGAAAACGTAGTAAAAAACGATGTCCGAAACCTGTTTGCCGGATTTTTCCGCGTAGATTTCGACGAGTTCGCGGCGCGAAATGTTTTCCATCAAAACTCGCGGATTAAACGGCATCGAGAGCATTTCTTCGCCGTTTTCCTTTTGCATCCAATACGCGAGCGACGAACCCAAATCCATCAAAGGTTCGCCGATGGTCGTCATTTCCCAGTCTAAAACGGCGACGATCTCGGTTAAATCATTTGGATTTAACATCACATTGTCGAATTTATAATCGTTGTGAATTAAAGCCGCGCCGTCTGACGCGGGAATGTTTTTATTAAGCCATTCGATTGATTTTTCGAGTTCGGTGTGGTCGTCGGTTTGCGCATTGAAATAGCGTTTCGTCCAGCCTTCGACTTGCCGGATTGCATAGCCTTCGGGGTTGCCTAAAGTTTCCAGACCGATTTTTTTGTAATCAATTGAATGTAAGTCAGCTAAATTTTCAATAAAAGATTCGACCGTCTTTTTCCGTAAATCTTGAGAATTCTCTAGCGTTTGCCCGTCCGCTAACGCAGGCGGTTCTGACAGTTTTCCGCGAATTATCAAACCTTTTCGGCGTTCCATCAGATAAAATTCAGAACCGATAATTGCATCGTCAGCGCAGTAAATAAGCGGCTTCGGCGCGGGTTTATAAACTTTGCTCAGTTTGGACAAACCATTAAATTCGCGCGACATATCGTGCGCCGATTTGACCTGATTGCCGAACGGCGGACGGCGCAAGACAAATTCGTCCGCGCCGATTCTGATACAATAAGTCAAATTCGAACTTCCACCGGGAAATTGCGAAATCTCTATCTCATCGGTTTTCACGGCAAGATTTTCGCGCAAAAATGCTTGCAGATTTTCTTTGTTTAATTCTTCGCCTTGTCTGATCGGTTTTGTATCAATCATATCAAGTAAAACAAAAGCATTAGTTAAATCTCATAGTCTTGAACTTAAAATCAGACATTTCGGGGATTTTGTCGGGAATATTTATCAATCCGACAGAAAGTTGCTGACAAATAATCGGCAAACAATCTGCGTATAAATTTTCCGGTTTTTAACCAAAATTGATGTTTCTAATTCTACGCGTGTCAGATTAAAAATCAGCCGCGGATAAATCAGTTAAAACCGTTAAAATTTGAGAAAAAATCAGCGTTTATCCGCGTTCATCGGCGTTCATCCGCGACTAATTTTCTTGAGTTTCAACTTTCAAAGTTAGTCTAACAAAGTAGAACTAATTAGGTAGCGCCGACTGTGAATCAACCTTTATATCTTCCGGTTGAGGAATTTCAATAACAAGCGGCTGCTTATTCTTGGCAAGTGAATTCAGTGCTTTTCCGGTCGGCGCGAGTTCGACTTCGGAAGAAATCACCCGCGAAATGCGTTTCGGCAAAAGCATCGGCGCGATTTTGGCGACCGAATTTGCCAGACCGACAATATCGCCGCCGCCTGACCAATGCTGACGCACAACCGATTCATCTGTGCGGTTCAGCAATCTTAACAAAGTCAGCGCAACGACATAAAGATCATCAACCTGTCCGATAAACGGCAGAACATCGGGAATCAGATCAATTGGAGAAATTACATAGACGATTGCTCCGATAAATAAAGCTTTTTCGGCGGTCGGCACGCGTGCATCTTTCAGTAAATTGCCGAGCAATTTGACCATATTCGGCAAAAACATCATCATATTTTTCATACGATCTTTCACTTCGCCTTTTTCTTTGCGGGTCGGTTTTGTTACTTTTATTTGTTCTAATTCGGTCATTGCTGATTTCTCCTTAGTTGCTTTAGCTTAAAGTCTAAAAAATACCAGCCATTAGAGCAAGTTCTCCGCGTAAAAGTTGCAAATCATATTTTCATTAAGCATTTAAAGATCAGTGGTGTTTTTTGACATCTTAAAGAAAATCTATGTTTATTTGAACAAAAATCATTAAGAGCGACTTGATAAATGATAAATGATAAATGATAAATGAAAATATGATTTTAGAGAAAATTCGCCAAAAAGCCGCAAACGATTTACAGCATATAATTTTGCCCGAAGGCGAAGACCTTCGCACGGTCGAAGCCGCCGCCATTTGTGCGGACAAAAAACTTGCAAAAATTACCATTTTAGGCAGAGAGGAGATTGTCAGACAATTAGCCCGTGAAGCAGGCGCAAATCTGAACGGCGTAGAGATTCTCGATCACCGCAAAGCGGCGGATTTCGGTAAAATGGCGACGCTTTATCACGAATTGCGCCGCGCCAAAGGCGTAACGCTCGAAGAATCTGAAGAAATTGTCAAAGACGCGCTTTTTTACGGAAATCTGCTGGTGCGGCTTGGAAAAGCCGACGGTTCGGTTGCCGGAGCGATCAATTCGACGGCGCACACGGTTCGCGCCGCGCTACACTGCGTCGGAGTTCGCGCCGGATTCAAAACGGTTTCGTCGTTTATGTTGATGGTCGTGCCGGATAAAAATTTCGGACACGAAGGCGCGATGATTTTCGCCGATTGCGGAGTCGTCATTGATCCGACCGGCGCAGAGCTTGCCGAAATCGCTATCGCTTCGGCGGATTCGTGCCGCGCTCTTGTCGGAGTCGAACCGAAAGTGGCGATGCTTTCATTTTCGACAAAAGGAAGCGCAAAACATAAATTGGTTGACAAGGTTGTCGAAGCGACAAAAACGGTCAAAGCGCGCTTTCCCGAATTCGAAATTGACGGCGAACTTCAGGCTGATGCCGCGCTTATTCCGGCAATCGCCGCCAAAAAAGCCGAAGGTTCGAGCGTTGCGGGGCGCGCCAATGTGCTGATTTTTCCCGACCTGAACGCCGGAAATATTTCCTACAAACTAACCGAACGCTTAACTGGCGGAACTGCCGTCGGACCGATTCTGCAAGGTTTAGACAAACCCTGCAACGATCTTTCACGCGGCTGTAAGGCACAAGACATCGTTGATGCAGTTGCGATTACGGCGGTTCAATCACAGGCACGAAAGAAAATTTAGATTGTTCACTATGATTTTTTTTAGATTTCCAAAGCCTTGACGATCAGTTTGCCTTCCGAATTTTTTTCGGTATCGCAGACTCCGACGATTTTTCCGAGAATTTTTACATCTTTTTCATCGAAAAGTTGCGGCTCTGAATCAATTCCTTCCAGGCAAACAATGCCGAAATCAGAATCGTAAAATCCGCAAAAAACCGCTCCGTCGTTGGTTTGCAAAACGACAGCCAGATCCCCGCGTTTAACGTCTTCATTGGCAACAATCGCCAGAGAATTCTGCGTCAAACCGATTTTTTCCAGATGCGTGTTTTTTATCCGCACGGCTTGATATTG
>JBGTIH010000163.1:0-78289 GCA_041745765.1 Pyrinomonadaceae bacterium
CGACGGCGGTGATTCCGTTGCCCGTAAAAACGATTTCGGTATAATCGGCAAATGATTTAAAGCCTGTGATTTCTAAACGCTGAAGTTTAAACATTTTCTAGTGCTGCTTTTGGAGAGATAGCACTATATTTTGTTGTTTTCAGTTGATTAAGTCAAATCAGGACGGTGGTCAGTAGTCGGTGGTCGGTGATCAGTAATCAGCAAAAAAGGCTGGCAATTATAATAAATCGCAAACCTTTTTTTACTTTTTACTTTTTACTTTTGCCTTTTGCGCTTACCAATCGCTAAAATCCGTGTCGCCCGCGCCGCCGCCCGTGCCTTGCAGATTGGCGCGTTCGGTATCGAGTTGCGTTAGAGTATCGAGCAGAAAGTTCGTGTTGCTTGAAATATTTATGACGACCTGAAATTCATTTTCAGCCAGAGTGAATTCAAAAGTTCCGCTGTTGATTTCGATAATCTCGCGAAAAGCCATCGTGCCGTTTTTGCTGTTGCATTCGGCATCGACGATTTTTCCTTCATTAAATGAAACGCTTGCCAGATATTTGTCGGATTTGATGACGAGCAAACCCGTCATTCTCGAATTTTCAATCACCTGAACGGCATCAAAAAAGCTGACATACGCCAGATTTCCCGCCATTGTGACATCGGTTCGTACCTTGACGGGCGTTTTATCGCGGTCGGTGGCAAAATCGGGACGGCGAGCGCGGCGAATCGCTTCTAGCCCGGAGGCGACCGATGTGCGCGGATCGAGCAGTTTCGCTTCTTGAAGCCGATCGTAAGCCAAATCGAAATTTTCGCGCCCGATATAAAGACTGACGAGTGCCAGACATTGTTTGGCGGCTTCGGTCGAATTTCTCTGCGTGATGCAGATTTCACGCATCTTCTCGCGCAGAGCAATCGAACGCGGGCTGCGCTCCATCGAATCTTTGAGCAGCTTAAAGGCTTTTTCCGGTGATTTGTATTTTACGAAAAGATCGGCATCAAGCAAGATTGATTCAATTGAAACTTCGGTGAAAGGAATATTCGTATTTTCTAAAACATTTGTCATAACTCTAAAAAGAACAAGAATGTTCAACAATTATAAACTAACATATTTGACATCTGTTCGTCATCAAAATTTTTGTAAATTTAAAAAGAAAAAACGGGATTGTCGGTAAAACAATCCCGCTCATTTGATTAACAAAAGTAAAAATTTAGAAATCAAATCTTACGCCGAACCGGATTTGTCTTTGCCGATAAGTTCTGGTCGGAATAAAAGTATTGTTAAAATTAGCCTGTTGAGCAGGTGTCGGATTACCGCCCAGAGCATTAAAATTAATAAACTCCGAGCCGTAACTGAAGACCGCCGCATTGAGAATGTTGTCAAATTGAGCAGTCGGGCGCAATCTGAACCGCTCACCCAATTTAAACTCTCTGGTCAGACTCAGATCGAAGGTGTAAAAACCCGGACCTGTTCCGGCATTGCGCGGCAAATTTCCGCTTTTTGAACCGATCGGCGGAAGCGAAAATTGAGATATAAGTTCAGCCGGAAAAGGTGAACCGGGCTTTCTCCATTTAATATCTTTGATATTTCCGCTGAAATTCGGGCGATCCGTGCTGGTATCATTTAAATTTCTGTCCGATCCGTAGCCGATACTAAACGGCGCGGAACTTCCGTAACGGAAGCGCGGCGAAAATCTTACTTTGCCAAGCCACCAGGGAGTTTCAAAAGTTCCCGATATGGCAATCCGATGCCGTCTGTCCTGACGCGCTCTTGCCCATTCATTACTGAAATCGCCGTTGATTTCGGCGTTAGTCGTGTTGTTTAAGCCGTCATCTTCCAATTTTGAAAGCGTATAAACGCCTCTGAAAGAAGCTCTGAACCCGGAACCGAGATCGCGGAACCGGCGGCGGATTTCAAAAACCGCACCGCGATAATAAGAATTTCCGATTGAAGCCACAACAGCTTTTTCGCCAACCGTCGGATCAGGTCTGAAACGAGAAATTGCCTCCAGGGCAATACCGACAGGTGTTCCGATAGAGTTGGTTGAAGCACCCGGAACTGCAATGCTCGGAGAAGTGGTCGTTAAATTTACTGCATTTAAATTTACATAACAAATACCCGGTCCTGTTGTCGAACAAGTAGGAACTCCGGTATCAATGTTGCTAGAAGTGCCTCTCGGATCAGTTGTCGAACCGAGATAAAATTGGTAAGTTCTTGTGAAAGTGCCTCCCGGAACTTGAAAAACAAAAGGATTATTCAGTAAATACGCCGTCCAATCGGCAAAACCGGAAGGCAGAACCGGAACATTCGGATTATATTCGCGCCATAAATGGGCGGTTTTGTTTGAAGTAAAATTAGCTTCGACAACAAATCCTCTACCGATGTCCCGTTCGATACCGACATTAAATTGATAGCTTTCGGGAATTTTTAAATCGGGATCAACACTCCGAATAAAACTACTTGAAACAAAGCCTAAGTCCGGCGAGAGCGATAGTGAAGAAAGCAAATTTTTCAGCTCGGTAACAGATGCGAAATTCTGCGGGAATCTTTGAGAAATTGCATTAAGAACCGGTATACGTCGCGTATCGGCTGCCGAAGTTCCGATATTATTCGTATCAAATTGGAAGAAATTGCCCGAAGTGTTTTGAATAAAATCACCGACGGTGCGAAGCAGTGTGCGGTTATAAAAAATTCCCGCGCCGAAGCGGATTACGCCCTTGCCGTCTCGCCAGGGCGAATATGCCAGCCCGACTCGCGGACCGAAATTATTCTTATCGGTAACAGCTGTTTCGCGTTCATACCGCAAGCCGTAACTTACCGTCAAATTCGGGCGCGCTTTGAATTGATCGTTGGCATAAACGCCCCAGTATGTATTGGTTACATCTCTGGCTGTACCGAAATTCTGGCGGTAGCGCGTGACATTATTTTGTTCATAATTCAAAACGCTGGAGAAATTAAAAGTTCCGGTGGCATCACCCAAAGAAAGGTCTTTTGAATCAACATATTGAAGATCAAAACCGGTCTTTACGGTATGCGAGCCTTTGATATAGGTCAGAGAATCCTGAAATTGCCAGCGGGTTTCCTTGCGGTTGCTGGAAAAATTTTGAAGCGAACTGGCGGTTGAATTACCGGCAATCAGCGTTTGAACACCATTAGTAATCGGATTTCGATAACCGACCAAAACTACCGGGTCAAACGGATTATCGGTTTGAAAATTGGGTTTATAAACCGACCATTGAGCGCGAACTTGATTAACCAGATTCGGACCGAAAACGTGATTATAAGTAATATTATAGGCATCAGTATCAACATTTCTTGCTTGTAATGCCTCCTCAACTCGGGTAGTCGTCGAACCGGTTGTGCGGCGGTTTGTTCTTCTTCCCAACTGCCAACCGAAGGTTATGTCAATCTTATTTGTAAATTTATGATCTATTCTGGCTGAGAATGTATGATTTAAGTTCGGGGTTGGAATCAGAACCTGAAACGGCGCAATAAATCCGGCGGTCGGCGGATTAGTCGTGCAAGGAGTTTGAGTAGTATCAGGACTATCACAAGCCTGCGTGCCGCCGGTTGAAGTCGGTAAAGTAAAACGCGGGTTGGATCTGACAGGAACGTATGTGTCAATAAAAGTCGTATCTTGAAGATTATTGTATTCGTAAGCAACAGCAAAGAAAGTTTTATTTTTGATAATCGGACCGCCGTAGGTAAAACCCGGATTATATTCGGTCAAAGGAAGACGCGAAATTCCGCGGCTGTTGTTGTACCAACTATTGGCGTTTAATCTCGCATCGCGGAAAAACATAAAAGCACGCCCGCGATAACGATTTGTTCCGCCGCGCGTCCGCAAATTTATGCGTCCGCCGGAAGCTCGTCCGTATTCAGCGGAAAATTGATTGGTAATTACCTGAACTTCGGCAATAGCCTCAAGTGACGGCTGAAATCTGTCGCCGGCGGCGCGGTCATCATTGTTGTCCAAACCGTCAATCGTAATATTATTTGAATATGATGCGCCGCCCGAAAGAGAAAATAATCCTTGTTCTGCAGGCGGAACTCTCGAATTCGTGTCTCTGTCTTCTGCCAAATCCCGAACTGAAAGAGCTTCTTCGGAAGTTCCGCCGAGAGTTAAAACAAGATCAAGCGCATTACGGCTGTTATTCGGAATTTCTTCAATTTCTCTTTCCGTAATCGTGCTTCCAACAACAATTCGCGTCGCATCTACGGGTGATGAATCTTCATCGGTTACTTGCACCGGATCAACGACGACATCGCCGGGATTGAGGGAAAAATTAAGCTGAACATTTTGACCTGAAACCGTTTCGAGATCAGTTCTTTCCTGCGTACCGAAACCGCTGGACGAAGCCGAAACTTTATAAAGACCGGGTTGAAGTTCGACAATGCGGTATCTTCCATCGTCATTTGTAACAGCGGTTCGTTCAACACCTGTTCCCACCTGAGTTGCTGTAACAGTCGCCCCGACAATTGATAAATTATTTGAATCAACAATTCTGCCGCTGATCGTAACTTGATCGAGGTTTTGGGCAAAACTGCCGGTTGTGAATAAGAATATTAAATTAAAAATCAGTATTGGAAGCACAGTTCTTCCAAGAATCTTCATCATCATGTTACTCCTAAATAAAAAGTTTTGATTGAGTTTTTTTGAACAGATTATTTTGGAATAAAAAGGCAGTTTTGTAAAGAGATATGATAGACGTTTAACCTTAAATACGTATTAATTGAAAATCGCGGGATTGTGAAGATTTATCTAAATGGTTGAAAATACAGGGATTGATCTTTTGATTTTTCCCTATTCTTCATCTTTATATTTGAAAGAAAATGATGAAACAGACAGCCGCGAAATCGGGATCAGGGCTTCGGATTCGGAAAGAATCTCGCTTTTTCCGCCGATTTCATCGGCGTGAGTTCGCAAATATTCCAAAAAGCGTTCAAATTCGCGTTGCATCGCATCCATTTTTTCGCGCATATTGAGAATGATTTCGACACCCGCGAGATTTACGCCCAAATCGCGTGTCAGAGATAAAATGACTTCGAGGCGTTCGAGATCAGAATCTTCATAAAGACGCGTGTTGCCTTCCGAACGTGAAGGTTTGAGCAAACCTTCACGCTCATAAAGCCGGAGCGTCTGCGGATGAATCTCAAAGAGTTCCGCAACGGCGCTGATCGTGTATGTTTTAATCTTCTTTTTCATTTATCATTTATCATTTATCATTTATCAAAAACTTACTTGATAAATGATAAATGTCCAATGTTTAATGTTATTCCAACCCCATAACTTTGCGCGGATTTTCCGGGTTCGCCTTTTCAAATTCGCGCAAGATTTCCTTGGTTTCTTCCGAAGTAATGCGTGGCAGAGTTATCTGCACTTCGACGAATTGATCGCCGCGCAGATTCGGATTTCTCAAACTGGGAAATCCGCGACCGCTCAGACGGAACTTTTGCCCCGATTTTGTTCCGGCAGGAATTTTGAGCTGCGCTTTTCCTTCCACGGTCGGCACTTCGATCTTCGCGCCGAGCGCGGCTTCCGGCACGGTGATCGGAACCGTTACGTAGATATTATCGCCCTTGCGGCTGAAATGTTTGTGTTTCCCGACATTCGTCAGAATAAACAGATCGCCGGGTTGTGCGCCCAATCTGCCGCCTTCGCCTTTTTTCGGAATTCGCACCCGCGAACCCGTATCAACACCCGGCGGAATTCTGATCTTCACCTGTTCGGTTTTCGGCGTTACGCCTTTTCCGTTGCACAGCGAACAAGGCTGGCGGCGGCGACCTGTTCCGCTGCAATCCGGGCAGGTTTGCGAAAATTGTAAGCGTCCGCCCGTTCTCTGCACTTGTCCCGTTCCCTTACAGGTCGAACAAACCACGACCGGACCGCCCGTATCGCCCGCGCCCTGACAGCGCGAACATTGTTCGGAACGATTGACCGTAATATTGGTCGTCAAACCCGTCACGGATTCTTCAAAACTCAGGGCAAGCGGCATTTCTATGTCTTTACCTTTTTTCGGAACGGCACGCGGCGGTTCCGGTTCGCGCTTTGAACTTCCGCCGCCACTGAAAAGATCTGAAAAAATATCACGAAAACTCGACGAACTGCTCGAACCGGCTTGGTCGGCTTCCCACGAAAAACCCGAAAAATCGAATCCGCCCGCGCCGCCCGCGCCGCCGGACGCGCCCGCGCCGTACGGGGAATTTACGTCCAAGTTGTCGGCGTAATAACCGAAACGGTCAAAAACCTTGCGCTTTTTCTCGTCGGATAAAACGTCGTAGGCTTCCTGAATTTCCTTAAACTTATCTTCGGCGCTCTTATCGTTCGGATTTACGTCCGGATGAAATTTACGCGCCAATTTTCGGTAAGCCTTCTTTATATCGTCCGCTTTCGCGTCTTTTTTTACGTCAAGTATTTTGTAATAATCTTTTTTTGCCACTTATTTATCATCAAAACCAAATGCAAATTTTATCGCTTCAAAGACTTCTTTCATCGGAAAGATGAATGATAGCAAATATCGTTTCGATATCATACTTGCTTCCAAAATTCTTCCATTTGCTCATCTTCAATTTCAAACTCATCAGGTTGCAAGGGAAAATTTTCGTATGCTTCTTTATACATTTTTCTAACTTCATTCTTCCGAAAGTTTTCCTCTTCGAGCTACATCTTTTCGTAAAGATTTCTCTAAAGTTTTATTAATATATTGCAAGTGATTTTTGTCAGAGTCTTTAACAACAGCATTAATGTTCGCAACTATTTTTTCGTCCGGTTCGACTGCAACGCTCATAATTTTTTACAGCATTTCGAGTCCGAATGTATATTCAATCGCTTGCCGAACTTCGTGCATCTTATCGCCTGAAAGATGTGTAATATAACCACTAAGTTTATTTTTCTGAACAGTCTGAATATTAATCAAATTTACCGCACACAGTTCTCTCAACCCATCTGATTCATCCAAAATAACTTCCGCATCGTTTCCGCGAATCGTCGTAGTAATTTCCGCGACAGAAATCGCATTCAGTCCGGCAATCAATACACTTTTGGTTAAAATTAAAACAGGACGGCGTTTGTTTGGTGATTTAAACTTATACAAATAAATATCGCCCTGAATCATTCGTTCTCCCAAACCTGCTCATCTTCCCAAATCTCATACTCTTCGGGTTGTTGCGGAATTCTTTCGTAGCTTTCGATAAAACGCCGATCTTTGTCTGACATTTCACCTTTTTTACGCGCTTCTTCAAACGATTTTTGCAAAGCATCATTGATATACTGCTCACGAGTTTTCTTAAAATCTTTAGCGAATATATCAACTTCGGCAATTATTTTTTCGTCTAACTCAATTACAACACTCATAGTCTTTGAAGTATCCCAAAATCAGCCGTTGACTGCAACGAATTACAAATCAACGGCTGATTTTCAATTCAAAGTGAAAAAGTATTTTGCTTTTTTACTTTTTATCTACTTGTTCTTCTCTTCGTCTTCGACATCAACATATTCAGCGTCAATGACATCATCGTTGCCGCCCGTGTCGCCGGAAGTCGAAGATGCGTCGCTTCCCGCGCTTGCCGAAGATGCCTGTTCAGCCGTTTCGCCGCCTGAAGCGGAACTTTGCTGGCTGTAGAGAACTTCCGCAAGTTTGTGCGAGCCGGTCTGCAAGGTTTCAAATGCCCGATTCATTGCTTCGGCATCTTCGCCCGCCAGAGCCGTTTTCGCATCGGCAATCGCTGATTCGAGTTCGGCTGCCGCGCCCGCATCGAGTTTGTCCTTATTCTCGCTGAAAGTTTTTTCAACCGAATAAACCAGTCCGTCCAGACGATTTCGCGCTTCGATCGCTTCCTTTCGTTTGGTGTCTTCGCCCGCGTGTGCGTCCGCATCCTTCATCATCTTGTCAATTTCTTCTTTGGAAAGACCGCTCGATGAAGTGATCGTGATTTTCTGTTCGCGTCCCGTTCCGACATCTTTCGCCGAAACATTAACGATGCCGTTCGCGTCAATATCGAAAGTTACTTCGACTTGCGGAACGCCGCGCGGTGCCGGCGGAATGCCGACCAGATGGAATTTACCGAGCGTTTTATTATCGGCAGCCATCGGGCGTTCGCCCTGCATTACGTGAACTTCGACCGAAGTTTGATTGTCGGACGCAGTCGAGAAAATTTCCGATTTGCGCGTCGGAATCGTCGTGTTGCGCTGAATCATCTGCGTCATTACACCGCCGAGCGTTTCGATTCCCAGGCTCAGAGGAGTTACGTCGAGCAGCAGAATATCGGTTTTTTCGCCGCCGAGAACCGCCGCCTGAACCGCCGCGCCCAAGGCGACAACTTCGTCAGGATTAACGGTTTTGTTCGGCTCTTTGCCGAAAAACTCTTTGACCATTTCCTGAACTTTCGGAATCCGCGTCGAACCGCCGACCAGAACGATTTCGTCAATCGCGCTTTTATCAATTCCCGCGTCTTTGATTGCCTGTTCGACCGGCGGCATCAGACGCTTCAATAGTGATTCGACAAGTTGTTCAAATTTCGAACGCGTCAATTTCAAAACGAGATGTTTCGGACCCGAAGCATCAGCCGTGATAAACGGCAAATTGATCTCGGTTTCCATCGCGCTCGAAAGCTCGATCTTGGCTTTTTCGCCCGCTTCTTTCAAACGCTGCAGAGCCATTTTATCGCTTGTTAAATCAATGCCCTGATCTTTTTTGAATTCGTCAATAATCCATTGAATCAACGCTTCATCAACGTCGTCGCCGCCGAGATGAGTGTCGCCGTTCGTGGATTTTACTTCAACAACGCCTTCGCCGACTTCAAGAATCGAAATATCAAAAGTACCGCCGCCGAAGTCGAAAACCGCAATGGTTTCGTCTTTTTTCTTATCCAAACCGTAAGCAAGCGCAGCGGCTGTCGGTTCGTTGACGATTCGCATAACTTCCAAACCGGCGATCTTGCCCGCGTCTTTGGTTGCCTGACGCTGCGCATCGTTAAAATATGCCGGAACGGTAATAACCGCTTTATCAACTTTCGCGCCGAGATAATCTTCCGCCGCTTTTTTCAATTTCTGCAAAACCATCGCCGAAATTTCCGGCGGCGAATACGGTTTATCCTGCGCGTCAAGCCGCACATCACCGTTTGAAGCTTTTTCAACCTTAAACGGCACTTGTTTAATTTCGCCCGCAACTTCGTCATATTTTCGTCCCATAAAACGCTTGATCGAATACAAAGTGTTTTCAGGATTGGTTACGGCTTGGCGTTTGGCAACTTGTCCGACCAGACGGTTGCCGTCTTTCGTAAATGCCACAACCGAAGGAGTTGTGCGTCCGCCTTCTTCGTTCGTAATGACGACCGGTTCGCCGCCTTCCATCACGGCGACGACCGAATTGGTCGTTCCTAAATCAATTCCAATAATTTTACTCATTATCAAATTCTCCAATAAAAAATTATTCCGCTTTCACCTTACAATATCTTAATTAATAAACATATTGCATAACTTGAGCCTGAGCAGAGTATAATAGTTGAGTGTCTTCTTGTCAAGTTTGTTTAAATAACAAAAATAAGGATTGTTTCTATCATTAAAAACAGATTAAAAACTCCGAGTGTTGGAGTTATGTGTAACTGAAACCTGAAATCTGGAATCTGTAAGGAATGAGTGCCTGATTTTCCGGTTACTCTTCACGCATCAGTTTCGCTACAAAAAAGATGTAATGGAAACCTGAAAGAGCGGCTAAAAGAACAACTATTACATAAACAGTCGGGAGATAAAAACTGTAGCCGAAAACGGCGGCAAACAGTATTAAGGTTACGGCTAAAACTTGGACGGTAGTGCTTAATTTACCGAGCCACGAAGGTTTGAATCCGCGAAAATTCGTCATTAAAGCGATTGCTCCGGCGACCGTAATAATTAGAACGTCGCGCCCGATGACGGCGGCAGTTACCCAGAAAGGAACGGGAAGATGTTTGACTCCGGCAATAATATTGGGCAAGGTCAAAATGATAAATGCGGTTGTCATCAGAAGTTTGTCGGCAATCGGATCAATAATCGTGCCGAGTTCGGATTCTTGTTTATAGCGGCGCGCGATAAAACCGTCAATTCCGTCGGAGACCCCGGCAATGAAAAAAACAATCAACGCCCAACCCGTATTTCCGTAAAATAAAAGACTGGCAAAAACGGGAATAAGAGCCATCCGCAAAAAGGTCACTAAATTTGGAACTGTCAGGATATTTGAAGCCATTAGCTTGAAATTACGAATTATAAATTATGCACACGGTTTTTCACAAAATCATTTTTCGTAATTTAAGCGCAGCGCAGTTCGATCAGAGAAATTTCCGGCGGACAATGATAACGAACCGGTAAAACGACCGTTCCGATGCCGCGTGTAATATAAATTTGCGTTTCTTTGCGGCGATGAAGTCCGTTTTTCAATCTCCGGCGCGGCAGAATTCTTTTTTCGTCATCGCGGATTTTAACCTGTCCGCCGTGCGTGTGTCCGCTGAGCATCAAATCAATTCCCAAACGCGCCGCACGTCTGACGATAATCGGATTATGCGCCAGCAACATCTTCATTTCATCGGGAAAAGAACCGCGCAGAGCCGCCCGCAGATCGGTTTTGCCGACCATAAAATCGTCAACTCCGGCAAGCCAAAACGAAGAATCCCGCGCCGTAAATCTAATTCCTTCATTGATTAAAACATTGATTCCCGCGTTCCTCATTGATTCGGTAACGAGTTCGCCGTCAGTCCAGTGATCGTGATTTCCCAAACAAGCAAAAGTTCCGAATTCAGATTGCAAGGTGCCTAAAACTTCCGCCATCGGCTCGATATATTCGCGCTCGTGCGAAACATAATCGCCCGTTAAAACAAACATATCGGGGTTTAATGAATTAGAAATAGCAACGGCTCGCTTGATATGTTCCAAATCCGTGAACGGGCTGTGGTGAATATCCGAAAGATGCACAAGGCGAAAACCTTCGAGACTTTTCGGCAGACGTTTCAGATCAATCGTAATTCGTTCGATTTTTAAGCTGTTCGCTTCATTCAAAGCACTTTGTGCAAATTTTGAAATATTGCCCGCCAAATCACGAAAAGGCGTGTCAGAACCAACCGCGGCAGATATTCTGGCGGATAGTCTGGCTCTTTTTGTTCCGGCAAACTTCATAATAGTTCAAAATTTAGACTGATTTATTGTGTTGGTAAGATTTATTGATTAAACCACCTGTTAATTGAAAAGTCCAGAGATTTATTGTTTAGTTGAATTTTTTACCCGATTAGTTCGACTATTTCTTTTTGTTTGCAAAACTTTACATTTTCGGCTTCTGTAATTTTGTTTCTCTTTCGCAGAGATTATGAAAGAAGAAACTTTTCCGTTATATATAATTAAGAAAATCAGAAAATTGGACGCTTTTAAATCCTTTAAAACTCCAAACAAAACTTATCAAAATGAAAATTTTTCACGGAACAGAAAATGCGAATATTTCGCGCCCGACCGTTTTAACGCTCGGTGTTTTTGACGGGCTGCATCTCGGACACCAGCAGATTATGCAAACGATTGTCGAACGTGCCAAAGCTGTAAATGCCGTTCCGACAGCAATTACATTTGATCCGCACCCGCGTGCCGTTTTGCATCCCGACAATGCGCCGCCGCTTCTGCAAACGCTTGATCAACGCCTTGCCGCTTTTGAATTTTTAGGCATCGAACAAGCAATCGTCATTCAATTTACAAAGGATTTCGCCGCGCAGGATGCCGAAACATTCTTGCGCGAAACGATTTTTGAAAGACTTCAGGCAAAGGAAGTTTACTTGGGAAAAGGCTTTGAATTTGGCAAAAACCGCGCCGGAAATATCGAACTTTTGCGAAAGATCAGCCGCGAACTCGGATTTTTTGCCGACGAAGTTCCCGAAATCGGTCTGCGCGGAACGCGCATCAGTTCGAGCCTTGTGCGCGAAACGCTTTTTTCCGGAAAAGTAAATCTGGCGCGAAGAATGCTCGGCAGACCCTACGGCGTCGAAGGGCAGATCGAACACGGTTCGCAGCGCGGTCACGAGATCGGTTTCCCGACTGCCAACTTAAAACCGCAAAACCGCGTGATTCCGAGAATGGGAGTTTATGTAACGTCAACTTTAATTAACGATGTGTGGCGGCGAAGCATTACAAATATCGGTGTTCGCCCGACTTTTGAAAACAATGCCGAGCCTTCCATCGAAACATACGTTTTCGATTACGAAGGGAATCTCTACGGCGACGTTTTGCGGGTTAGATTTCTGCATCGTTTGCGTAGTGAAAAAAAATTCGGCGGAATCGAAGAATTAAAAGCGCAGATCACCAAAGACACGCGCCGCGCTCTGGAATATTTTTCGCGCCAAGGCGTAAAAAATATGCTCGACATTGTTTGAAAAGTATTTCAAAATTTTCAACCGTTAATAATTTTAAGAAAAGATTTTTCCAAATATTCCTTAATTTGATCGCGCACCTTTCTAAACGCCGCAAGCCGCGTTTCTTCATCGCCTTTGACCGCCGCCGGGTCTTCGAATGAATGATGGATAAGTTTGGTCTTCGCCGGAAAATACGGGCAATTTTCCTGCGCGTTGTCGCAAACGGTTAAAACGAAATCAATTTTCTGCTCGATAAATTCCTCGACCGATTTCGAGCGGTTTTCCGAAATATCAATCCCGATTTCCCGCAAAACTTTGATCGCCTCGGGGCGCACAAAACTCTCTTTTGTTCCCGCGCTATTGATCTCATATTTGCTTTTGCATATTTGTTTCAATAATCCTTCCGCCATCTGGCTTCGAGCCGAATTTGCAGTACAGAGAATTAGTATTTTTTTCCTTTCCGGCATTTTATCCCTCGCTTAAATCGCTTTTATTACTGTCTGATTTAGCAAAATATTTGCGCTGTAACCATAAAGAAACGCTGACCAGACCGATCAAAACCGGAACTTCGACGAGCGGACCGATCACCGCCGCAAACGCCACTCCCGAACCGATTCCGAAAACCGCCACCGCAATCGCCAGTTCAAAATTATTGCTCGCCGCCGTAAATGAAAGCGTCGCCGTTTTCGAATAATCCGCGCCGACCGCTCTGCCCATAAAAAAGCTGAACAGAAACATCAATACAAAATAAATTAAAAGCGGAATCGCAATCCGCACGACATCAAGCGGAAGCTGAACGATCAAATTCCCTTTAAGACTAAACATTACAACAATTGTAAAAAGCAAAGCGATTAAAGTAAGCGGCGAGATGCGCGGAATAAATTCGTTTTGATACCAATCTTTGCCCTTCGCTCTGATCAGAAAAAATCGCGTCAGCATTCCGGCGATAAACGGAATTCCCAGATAAATAAAGACGCTTTCGGCAATCTGCATCATACTGATCTCGACCAGACTTCCCGATAGACCGAACCACGGCGGCAAAACGGTGAGAAAAATCCACGCATAGACGCTGAAAAAAACAACCTGAAAAATACTGTTAAAAGCGACCAATCCGGCGGCATATTCCGTGTCGCCTCCGGCAAGTTCGTTCCAGACGATGACCATCGCGATACAGCGCGCCAAGCCGATTAAAATCAGACCGATCATATATTCGGGATAATCGCGCAAGAAAATTATCGCTAGCAGAAACATTAAAACCGGACCGATTATCCAGTTTTGAATTAGCGAAAGACCTAAAATTTTCGTGTTGCGAAATACTTCGCCGAGTTCTTCGTATTTTACTTTGGCAAGCGGCGGATACATCATCAAGATCAACCCAAGTGCAATCGGGATATTGGTCGTGCCTATTTGAAAACCGTTGATAAAATCTTCCGCGCCCGAAAAAAAATAACCGATGCCGACGCCTAAACCCATTGCGGCAAATATCCAGAGCGTTAGAAACCGGTCTAAAAATGAAAGTCTGGCGGTTGGATTGCAATTTAAACTGCTCATATAGTTTTTTTTTACTTTAACAATACCTTCGCCAATTTCAAATTTATCCTAACAACGTCGAAATCGTGTCTATATATGGTATGTATTTAAGTTGGCAACCGCAACATATAGTAGCACAATTTTCCCTGAAAAAATTTGGCGAAGGTATTATTTAAGCAAACGTTAAGAAAACAGATATAACAAGTTTTTCACTTATTATATCTGTATCAGCAAATATGTAAATTAAAGATGTGTTAAATTATTAACAGCAAGAAACTATTTCGCGTTTTGCGATATTCGTCAATTCGGTTTCGACAGCCGGAACGCAGCAAGTTGAAGGCGTATTTTTCAAACCTTCGGAGTTTTCTAAAACCGTAAAGACTTCCCATGAATTGCCGTCCGGGTCGGAAACCCAGATTTTATCCTGCAAGGCGTAGCAGCAATCGGTCTGCATTTCGTCCGAAGTCAAAAGACCGTTTTTTGTCCAGCGTTCGCCGATGGATAAAACGTCTTCGGTTGATTCGACCTGCAGACCGAGATGCGAAAGCGAACCACCTTTTTCAAATTTCACCTGATTCATCGTTAGATTAAGCGGCGGATCGGCAATATCGAATTTGGCATAATCCGCTCTGACCTTAAATGGTTCCGCTCCGAACATTTTCTTGTAAAATTCGATGCTTTCCTCAACACTGCCGACATTTATTGAAATATGTGTTTTCATACTTATAGCTCCTTTTTGAATTACATATATGCTCAAACATATATGTTAAGACGAATATATTCTTTTGAAATTAGTTTGTCAAGACAAATCTGCAAAAATATGATATTTTTAATTTATGAGTAGCGAAACTTTTTTAGGCGAATTAGAAAATTTGTTTACGGCTCTGGCAGATAAAACGCGCTTACGGCTTTTGAATCTGATGCGCGAAGATGAGATTTGTGTGTGTTTTTTCACGGAAGTCTTAGGCGACAGTCAGCCGAAAATCTCGCGTCATCTGGCTTATTTGAGAAATACCGGAATTGTTTCCGCACGGCGCGAAGGAAAATGGATGCATTATCGAATCGAAATGCCGGAAAATGATTATCTGGCGAATATTTTGCAGGAAACGCTGAATTCACTGGAAAATCAAGACGATATGCGGCAGGATTATGAAAATTTAATAAATGTCTGCTGTTCGCCGGAAGCTCCAGTTACGATTGCGCGCGCACCTAAACCCGACACATTACTCGAAGCGAATATGTTAGAGGTAGCAGCCGAGAAAAAACAAGAATTGGAAACTTTTTTACTATAGAAACCAGCTATCTGCGTCTTTTTCGCAAAACATCTAAAATATCATCGAGCGGAATATCTTTAGCCGCCAGTAAAACTATAAAATAATAAAGCAAATCGGCGGCTTCGGCTTTGAGCAGTTCGTCGTTGTTATCAATTGCTTCGATAATAAATTCGACGGCTTCTTCTCCGACCTTTTGGGAGATTTTATTGACGCCGCGGGCAAAAATCGTCGAAGTGTGCGAGCTTTTCAGAGGTCTGTTTTTACGGTCATAGATAATTTTTTCGAGTTCGAGCAAAAAGTTGTCCGATTCATTTTTTTCATTAAAGCAAGTATCTTTTCCGGTATGACAAACCGCCCCCGTCGGTATCGCTTTTATTAAAATCGTATCCAGATCGCAATCCAAAATGATTTCTTTAACGGAGAGAAATTTCCCGCTCGTTTCGCCTTTTTCCCAAATCGTCTGACGCGAACGACTGTAGAATGTAACTTTTCCACTTTTTTTTGTCTTTTTGAAAGACTCTTTATTCATATATCCAAGCATTAAAACTTTATTGGTTTCCGCATCTTGAATAACAGCCGGAACTAATCCGTCGGGAGATTTTTTAAAATTCGGTTTCATAGAAATTTAATGTTTTATGTCTGATTAATTAAAAGGCTTTATTGAATAAAATTGCAACCTGAAAATCAAATTCTGACGGAAATATTTCGCTCTTTCAAATAATTTTTTAGCCGACCAATCTCGATTTCCCGAAAATGAAAAATGCTTGCGGCAAGTGCGGCATCAGCTTTTCCGCTCGTAAAAATTTCGACAAAATGGTCTTCTGTTCCCGCGCCACCCGAAGCGATGATGGGAACATTGACGCTTTCGGAAACGAGTTTTGTCAGCGAAATTTCAAAACCGTTTCGCGTGCCGTCGGCATTCATCGAAGTTAAAAGAATCTCGCCCGCGCCGAGCGAAACGCCTTTTCGCGCCCATTCAAGCGCATTTAATTCGGTTTCGACGCGTCCGCCGTTTAAGAAGACTTTCCAAATATTCCCGACCAATTTCGCGTCAATCGCCAAAACGACGCACTGCGAACCGAAATTTCGCGCCACGTCAGCTAAAATCTGAGGATTTTTGACGGCGGAAGTATTGATCGAAACTTTGTCCGCGCCGGAATTTAATAAAATTTCGATGTCTTCGACCGAACCGATTCCGCCGCCGACCGTGAACGGAATATTGATTTTCGCCGCGATTTTTCGGACGAGTTCCGCCAAAGTTTTGCGCTTTTCGTTCGTCGCCGAAATATCGAGAAAAACGAGTTCGTCCGCGCCTTGTCTGCTGTAAATTTCGGCGAGCTCGACCGCATCGCCCGCGTCGCGCAAATTTACAAAATTCGTTCCCTTAACCGTTCGCCCGTCTTTTACATCTAAACACGGAATAATTCTTTTTGCCAGCATTTTATAAATTTAAGAAAGACTTACTGCTTATTCTTGACCCCTTTGTAGAACATCGCCCAAATGACAATTTGCCCGATTAAATACCAAAGCGTTACAATTAAAATAGTTATTGGCTGAAGTTGCCGGTTAGTGAGTTTTTCCTGATAAAAATCTTGAGAAAAAATAGGACTTATAAAAATCAAAATTTGTATATAATGCAAAAACATTAACAAAATAAAGAATATTCGCACTACTAAATTTTTTGTTTTTCCTGAAATTCCAACTGCAATTAAAATTAAAATCCAGGTAATAAAAGGAGCAAGCACAACCAAATTTCCGTGTCCGCCGCCGGTGCTGAGAATTGCGAGAAAGAAATAGCTGATTGTGTAGAATAAACTAAATAAAATTTTGAAAGTTCCGCTCATAAATTTTCTTCTTTTTAAATAAATTGCTCAAGTTGTTTTAATTTTATCCGTCCTTCATAAATCGCTTTGCCGACGATCACACCCGCACAGCTTATTTTTTCAAGTTCAAAAATATCTTCGATCTTTGAAACGCCGCCTGAAGCGATTAATTTCAAACTGGGAATTTCTTGAATTATCTCCGCATAAAGTTCGTTTGAACTTCCCTGCAAAAGTCCATCTTTTGAAATATCGGTAACAAAACTTTGCGTAACGCCTTTGTCAAAATATTCGCGTAAAAACGATAAAATTTCGATTTCAGTTTCCGTTTGCCAACCGTTGATCGCTAGATTTTTGCCTTTTACATCCGCGCCGAGCAGAATCTTTTCGCTGCCGAATTTTTCAAGCCATTCAAAAAACCGTTCCGCATTTTTGACAGCAATACTGCTGATGCTCGCCATCGCCGCGCCCGCCGCAAAAACCGAATTTATATCTTCGTCCGTTTTGATTCCGCCGCCGAAATCAATCGTCAGATTCGTGTTTTTCGCAATCGTTTCCAACACTTTCAAATTCGTAACTTTTCCCGTTTTCGCGCCGTCCAAATCAACGATATGCAGACGTTTCAAACCGAAAGATTCAAACTCTTTCGCCGCTTCCAAAGGATTTTCGTTATAAACTTTTTTTCGTGCAAAATCGCCCTGAGCGAGCCGCACGCATTTGCCGTCAATTAAATCTATCGCCGGAATTATTTCGATCATAATTTCAAAAAATTCTCCAAAATCCGTTCGCCGATTGCGCCGCTCTTTTCTGCGTGAAACTGCACGGCGTAAAAGTTTTTATAATTTACGGCGGCAGAAAATTTCACGCCGTAATCGCATTTTGCAATCGTTTCCGCGCCCGTTTCGACATAAAAACTATGCACGAAATAAACGTAGGAATTTTCCGCCGCGCCTTTAAATAAATCGCCTTTCAAATCAAAAATATTATTCCAGCCCATCTGCGGAATTTTCAGATTTTCTGATTCAAATCTTCTGACTTTATACGGCAAAATTCCCAGACATTTCGTTTCGTTTTCTTCGGAAAACTCGCATAAAAGCTGCATTCCGAGACAAATTCCCAAAACCGGCTGAGTCAGATTTTTTATCGTTTCGACCAAATTTCGTTCGCGCAAAAAACGCATCGCGCTCGACGCTTCGCCGACACCGGGAAAAATCACTCTGTCGCTTTGCTGCAAAATTTCCGCATCGTCCGTCAAAATCGGCTCGATGTTCAGCCGATTTAAGGCGTTTTTGACCGATTCGACATTTCCGGCGTTGTATTTTACGATAGCAATTTTCATAAGATTTTTAGCCGCGAACAAACACAAAAATCACGAAAATAAATCTGTATTTGTCTGTGTCTTTCTGTGGTTCAATTTTCTTAAATCGCTCCTTTCGTGCTTGGCAAGGCATCGCTCGAACTGTCACGCTTGACCGCCATTTTTACCGCCTTTGCAACCGCTTTGAAAATCGCTTCGATTTTGTGATGCTCGTTTGTGCCTTCTGCCTTTATATTTAAATTACATAACGCTTTATCGCTAAAAGACTTAAAGAAATGAAAAAACATCTCGGTCGGCATTTTCCCGATCATTTCGCGCTTGAATTCCGCTTCCCAGACGCACCAGTTTCGCCCGCCGAAATCAATTGCAACCTGCGCGAGGCAATCGTCCATCGGTAAGCAAAAACCGTAGCGTTCCATTCCGCGTTTGTCCGTTAAAGCTAAATTAAACGCTTCGCCCAGAGTTATCGCCGTGTCTTCAATCGTGTGATGTTCGTCAATGTGCAGATCGCCGCTCACATTGATTTTTAAATCGAGATTTCCGTGCCTTGAAAGCTGTTCGAGCATATGATCGAAAAACGCAATTCCCGTCGAAATTTCCGATTTTCCGTTTCCATCCAAATTTAATTCAACCGAAATATCGGTTTCATTTGTTTTGCGTTGATGAAAAACTTTGCGCTGCGGCATTTTTAAAAACTTGTAGATTTCGCGCCAATTTTCCGCAACAAAAACCTTTTCGCTTTCGGCGATTTCAAAATTTTCGTTTTTAATAAAAATCGCCTTTGCGCCTAAGTTTTCGGCAAGCCGAACATCGGTTTCGCGGTCGCCGATGACGTAGGAATTTTTCAAATCATATTCACCGGAAAAATATTTCGTCAAAAGTCCGGTTTCAGGTTTTCGCGTCGGCAGATTTTCTTTGGCAAACGAGCGATCTATAAAAACTTCCGAAAAGATAATTCCTTCATTTTCTAGCGTTTGCAAAATAAAATTCTGTACGGGGTGAAAAGTTTCTTCGGGAAAACTTTCCGTTCCGAGTCCGTCCTGATTTGAAACCATAACGAGTTCAAAATCCAATTCACGCGCGATTTTTCCGAGAAACGTAATCATTCCGGGCAGAAATTGCAGCTTTTCAAACGAATCGATCTGAAAATCTTCCGGCTCAAAAATCAGCGTTCCGTCGCGGTCGATAAATAAAACTTTTTTCATATTTTTTTTGCACCACCGAAGACACAGAGTTTTAAATAATTTTCTTAAAAACTCTGTGTTCTCCGTGTCTCTGTGGTAAATTTTTCCAAAGATTCCATTAAACTTTCGTTTTCATCCGGCGTTCCGACCGTAATTCGCAAACAACCTTCACATAATTCGACGTTATTTCTATTGCGCACGACGATTTTTTCATCGAGCAAAAAACGGTAAATTCTCTCCGCATCAATCGTTTTCACCAAAACAAAATTCGCGTCCGTTGGGTAAATTTTTGTAATAATTTCGAGTTTTGATAAATTTTCGATCAATTTTTCGCGCTCCGCAATAATTTTCCGAATCGTTTCTTTAACCCGGTTTTCATTTTCAAACGCCTCCAAAACCGCATCTTGCGCGATTTCGGAAATGTTATAGGGCGGTTTTACTTTGTTGAAAAGCGCAATTATTTCTTCATTTGCAAACGCCAAACCGACGCGCAAACCCGCTAAACCCCAGGCTTTTGAAAAAGTCTGCAAAACGACGAGATTCGGGAAATTACGGATTTCCTCTACAAAAGATTTTTCGCGCGAGAAATGAATATAAGCTTCGTCCACAACGACGATTCCGCGAAAATTCCGCGCTAAGGTTGATAAATCAACCTTAGCGAAACTGTTTCCCGTCGGATTATTCGGCGAACAGATAAAAAGCAGTTTCGTGTTTTCATCAATTTCGCTTTCTATTTTTTTCAAATTTAGCCGGAAATCTTCCGTCAAATTTGCGCGTTTTATTTCCACATCATTGATTTCCGCCGAAACTTCATACATTCCGTAAGTCGGTGGACAAATCAAAATATTGTCTTTTCGCGGTTCGCAGAAGATTCTGAAAAGCAGATCAATCGCTTCATCTGAACCGTTTCCGATAAAAATTTCAGTCGGTTTTACCGAATTTATTTCGGCGATTTTTTCCTTTAATTTCCACTGCAAAGGATCGGGATAACGATTGAAATTCGTCGAAAGCGGCGAGCCGAAACTGTTTTCATTGGCATCGAGAAAGACCTGCGCTACGCCGCTAAACTCTTTGCGCGCAGAAGAGTACGGCATCAGGCGTTTGATATTTTCACGAACGAGATTTTGTAAATTCATAAGATTTTCAACCACGAAGGAACACGAAGATTTCATGAAGAAACGATTTTTATTCTTTCTCTTTTATTTCGTGTTTCTTCGTGTTCCTTCGTGGTTAATGATTTTAATCGCACTGAAATTGCGTTTTTGTGCGCCTGCAATTCTTCGGCTTCCGCCATAATCTCGACCGATTTTCCGATATTTTTAATTCCTTCGGCGGTCAATTTCTGAAACGTGATTTTCTTGACAAAAGAATCGAGCGACACGCCGCTGAATGAACGCGCAAAACCGTTGGTCGGCAGCGTGTGATTCGTTCCCGAAGCATAATCTCCGGCGGATTCGCACGAATAATTTCCGATAAAAACCGATCCGGCATTAATTACTTTTTCGGCGATTTCTTCGGCATTTTCGACCGCTAAAATCAGATGTTCCGCCGCGTATTCATTAAGTAGCTCGAGCGCGGTTTCAAAATCGTCAAAGAAAATCGCCCTGGAATTTTCCAGAGCTTTCGCGGCAATCGCCTTGCGCGGCAAAACTTCGAGCTGTTTTTCGAGTTCCGCAAATGTTTCTTCGATCACTTTTTCGCTTGTCGAAACGAGCAAAACCTGCGAATCAACGCCGTGTTCGGCTTGCGATAAAAGATCAGCCGCGACAAACTCCGGAATCGCGCTTTGATCGGCAAAAACCGCGACTTCCGAAGGTCCGGCGGGCATATCGACGGAGACGCCGAATTTTGTAATTTGCTGTTTTGCTTCCGTTACAAATTGATTTCCGGGACCGAAGATTTTATAAACCTTCGGCACGCTTTTAGTTCCGAAACCGAGTGCGCCGACGGCTTGTGCACCGCCGATCTTGAAAACTTTGGTCGCGCCGCAAGTCCGCGCCGCATATAAAGTTGCGGCATTTATTTTGCCGTCCTTGCCCGGCGGCGAACAAGCAATAATTTCCTTGCAGCCCGCAAGTTTTGCTGGAACGGCGAGCATCAAAACGGTCGAAAAAAGCGGCGCGGTTCCCGCCGGTATGTAAAGCCCGACTTTTTCGATCGCCACCGATTTACGCCAGCAAAAAACGCCTTCGCTCGTTTCGATTTTCTGCGGTTTTTCTATTTGCGCGGCGTGAAATTTTTCGATATTCGCTTTGGCAACGGCAATCGCGTCTTTCAATTCCGGCGAAATTTGCGAGTCGGCTTCGGCAAATTCTTCGTCCGAGACGAGAAAATCATCGAGTTCGACTTTGTCAAAATGCCGCGCACAATGTTTCAAGGCTTCGTCGCCGTGGTCTTTGACGTCCTTTAAAATGTTGGCGACCGTGCGCTCGAGAAAATTGTTGTCAATCGCCGGACGCGCCAGAATTTCGTTCCAGCTATATTTTTTTGGATTTTTTATAACTTTCATATCAATTTTAAATATTTATCTATTCTTTCTTAAAATTCACCATTCATCACCCACCACTCACCATTTTTTTACTGGATCATCTGATCAATGGAAAGCACCAGAATTCCTTCCGCGCCTTTGTTTTTCAGGCTTTCGACGACTTCCCAGAAATCGTTTTCGTTAATTACGGAATGAACCGAACTCCAGCCCGTTTCCGCCAGAGGCATTACGGTCGGGCTTTTAATTCCGGGCAGAAGCGCGTTGATTTCCGCCAGTTTTTCATTCGGCGCGTTCAGTAAAATGTATTTGTTTTGTTTGGCAGAATTTACGGCATTGATGCGGAACAGCAATTTATCTAAAACCCCTTGCAAATCCTCGTCTAAACTGCGGCGTGAGATCAAAACCGCTTCCGAATTTAAAACTGTTTCGACTTCGCGCAGACCGTTTGTAAAAAGCGTACTGCCCGAACTGACCAGATCGCAAACTGCGTCTGCCAGACCGATTGACGGCGCGATTTCGACCGAACCGCTGATCGTGTGAATCTCTGTTTGAACATTATTTTCCGCAAAAAAACGGCTTAAAATATTCGGGTAAGTCGTCGCAATTTTTTTGTTCGATAAATCTTGTAAATTCTTGTATTTAAAAGATTTCGGAACTGCCAAAGACAGACGACATTTGCCAAAGCCGAGTTTTTTAATTATCTCTACCTCGCGCACGTCTTCCGCTAAAACATTTTCGCCGACGATTCCGATATCGGCGACCGCATCTTCGACGTATTGCGGAATGTCGTCATCGCGCAAAAAGAAGATTTCAAGCGGAAAATTCCGCGCTTCAGAGCGCAATTTGCCGAGTCCGTTGCTGAAACCGATGCCGCATCTTTTCAGCAGGGAAAGCGAATCTTCGCTCAAGCGTCCTGATTTTTGAAGAGCAATTTTTAATTTTTTTTCAGTCATTTTAAACATAAATAGAGCGAAACCTTTTTCAAAGTTCTCGCTTCAAAACTAAATTTTTTACTTGGATTTTTTAAAGTAAGAATTAAGTCGGCGCAGAATGTCAGTGCCGATGATGATGCAGATGATGATGAATGGTGTTAATTAATTTCAACATTGCTTGTGTTCTATTTTCAACACATCCTCAATAATTTTGCAAGTAGAGCCGACAATAATTTACACAGAAAGAATTGTATTAAAACGCTTAAATAGTTTGAATTCCAGTAGTTAGAAGCTATTTACAACTCTTGAGTTCCGCTAGGAACGATATATTTATAGCTAAAAGAGAGCAAATTTTAGCCGAGTTCTGTAGGAACGGCATATTTTTATGCCGTTCCTACAGAACTCAATTCATATATTTGACTCTTTTTCTATAAATATCACGCTCCTACGGAGCTAATTTATGATTTTGAACACAGCTTCTTAAAGAAATTTTTTGAAATTTTCATTATTCAGAAGTTGCATCTGAAAACTTTCTTGTTCAGTGCTTGAAACAAGAAGGGCAAGCCGTGCACTCGCCGTAAGTTGTTGATTTTAATTGGTGGAGTCGAGGGGGATCGAACCCCTGACCTCATGACTGCCAGTCATGCGCTCTCCCAGCTGAGCTACGACCCCGAATTTTCTATCGGAAAATGCAAAACGGAAAATAATAATTTTTGCACTTTCAACCAAATGAAAAGTTATCTTAAACGAATAAGTTAAGTCAAGCCAATGACATTAAATCATTTTTCGTTTTCCCTTTTTCATATTCCTTTTTGCCTTTATTTCCCTTTGAAATCCGGTTTTCGTTTTTCTAAAAATGCCGAAACGCCTTCTTCTTTGTCATCGGTCGAAAAACAGATGGCAAACAAATCAACTTCGCGGCGCAAGCCTTCGTCCAAATTCGAGCGCGAGGCGAATTTTACGGCTTCTTTTGACATTTGCAGGGCAATCGGCGCTTTTTCGGCGATTTTATTCGCCAGCTCGAAAGTTTTTTCCTCCAAATCTTCCGGCGCAAACACGTGATTGACCAAGCCGAAATCGAGAGCTGTTTTCGCATCAATCATATCGCCCGTCAAGATCATCTCCATCGCTCTGCCTTCGCCGATCAGGCGCGTAAGACGCTGCGTGCCGCCGCCGCCGCACATAATTCCCAAATTTATTTCGGGTTGTGAAAATCTTGCTTTTTCGCTCGCCACGCGCAGATCGCAAGCAAGCGCGAGTTCGCAGCCGCCGCCCAGACAAAAACCGTTAATCATTGCGATGACGGGTTTCGGAAAAGTATCAATCGAGTTAAAAAGCGAACGCGCATTCATTATGTCGCGCTGCGCTGCGGCGGATTTTCCGGCAAATTCCGAAATGTCCGCGCCGGCGACGAAAGATTTTTCGCCCGAACCTGTAATGACCACGACGCGAATTTCCGTATCGTTTCGTAGTTCGTCCAGAGCGGAAATGCCTTCTTCGTGGACTTTTGAACTCAAAGCGTTAAGTTTATCGGGGCGATTAATAGTTATAATGGCAACTTTGCCGCGTTTCTCAATCAGGATTGTTTCGTAATTTGACATAGATTTTTTTACGCAATAACTCCCATACAATTTAATTGCTTGAATAATTTGATTTTATTTGTTGAATTTTATGAAAAACAAGTGGTTAAAACAAACCTGGATTTTACAATTCATCGTCATCTTCGGCAGAATGATCGTCGGCAACCCAAGCGACAAAAAGCCGTAGCCAATTGTCTTTCGGTTCAATAATGGCAACACCGATTCGCATTGCGCCGTAGGAAGCGGGCGAAGTTCGCATAACTTTCGCTTTAACTTCGACCGGAACACCATCGGGGCGATGCGAACGCAAATAAAGACTTTCGCCGCTTTCGACTTTTTGATTCAGATGGAAAAGAGTTCCGGTAGTTGAAATATCATCGGTTTCAGTCGGCTCGCTCCAAGCCGCGCCATCGGTTGTGCGTCCTGAAACGACAATCGGCAGACGCAAAGCCATTCTCAGAGCAAAGCGTTTTTCATCAAATTGAGCTTGTGTGTTGGTTGACATACTAAGTCTAAAAAATAAAAACAGTTTAACACGAAATTTTATTAAAGATATTTTTTTTGTGCTTGATTCTTGGTAAAACAGGAATAAATCTTACACTTTATAAGATAACTATCTGAAACCTTCCTAATACTTATTCGACTAACGTGTTGTTTGATAGTTATACTATAAGCATTAGTGAAAATGCTATTCATTTTATTTATTTTTTGATTTTTTTATTGAAAAGGAGATTTTTTTAATTTTATGTCGCAAACAGAAACTTATCGGAAAGTGGTTATTTTAGGTTCGGGACCGGCGGGTTTGACCGCCGCAATCTATGCTTCGAGAGCGCAACTCGAACCTTTAGTTATCGAAGGACCACAGCCCGGCGGACAGTTGACGATTACGACCGATGTCGAAAATTATCCGGGTTTTGCCGATGGAATTATGGGACCGGAATTGATGGTTCAGTTTCGCGGACAGGCAGAGCGGTTCGGAACGGAATTTTTAGGCACCTGGATTGATAAAGTTGACTTATCGAAACGTCCGTTCACGCTCTACGGCAAAGAGAGCGAAGACAGCGAAGAAATTACGCAGATAATCAAAGCCGAAACCTTGATTATCTCAACCGGAGCTTCGGCAAAATGGCTCGGAGTTCCGGGCGAAGACCCCGTTCCGAACGGTTTGGGCGGAAACGGCGTTTCGGCGTGCGCGACGTGCGACGGTTTTTTCTTTCGCGGCAAAGACGTTGTCATTGTCGGCGGCGGCGATACGGCGATGGAGGAAGCGATGTTCTTAACGCGGTTTGCTTCAAAAGTTACGATCATTCACCGGCGCGACGAATTTCGTGCGTCGAAAATTATGCAGGAACGAGTTTTTGCCAATGAAAAAATCGAAATTATGTGGAATACCGGAATTAAAGAAATTCTCGGTTCGCAGGAAGAAGGCGTAACGGGCATAAAGATTTTCAACGCTCAAACCGGCGAAGAAAGTATTTTCCCGACGCAAGGCGTTTTCATTGCTATCGGACATAAACCGAATACTGATTTATTCAAAGATTGGCTCGATATGGATGACGTCGGCTACATCAAAACCGAAGGGCGCACGATGAAAACCAAAATTCCCGGCGTTTTCGCGTCCGGCGACGCGCAGGATTCTTATTACCGCCAAGCCGTAACCGCCGCCGGAACAGGTTGTATGGCGGCGATTGATGCCGAAAGATTTCTGGTCGAACACGGCGAAAAAGAACAAACAGAAACAGCGACGAACTGGTAAGATTGAAATAAACGAAACTTAATTCGACGCGTGTCAGATTAAAAATCAGCCGCAGATGAACGCGGATAAATCAGTTAAAACTGTTAAATTTAGAGAAAAAATCAGCGTTCATCGGCGTTCATCCGCGGCTAATTTTCTTGATTTTCAACTTTCAAAGTTAGTCTATTAAAATTCCGGCTTTTTTCTTTGTTATCTGCTCAAGGTTTTTGAAATTCGGCGGTTTTGCCGTCGTCACAGGCTTCGATGGTTTTGTTTGCAGTTTCGGCTTTAGATTCTTCGGCAGACAAGCCCAGTTTTTGGCGGACAAATTGTTCCGCTTCGGCTTCAATCAATTCACCGTTGGCGATGTAGGCTTTTTTGGCTAAAACATCGCCCTTTTTCTCTAATGCCGCCGGCTCGAGAAAAATATTCCAGGGCGAACCCCAATTGCGCGTATCGCCCGCTTCTCTGCGGTATTCATAATGCAGAGTTTTCAGTTTCGCGGCTTGGCTGTCGGATTCAAAAACGACCGGAAACGTGATCTTAAAATTATCAATACTGGATTTCATCGCCGCCACCGTATCATATTCGCCGACTCCAACCACCTCAAAACCGTCTTTTTTATATTTTTCGTAAAGTTTCTGCACGAAAGGAGCTTCGTGTTTCCAATTCGGACACCACGGCGCGAAATAAACGACAAGAACGAGTTTTTTGTCTTGAGCGAGTTCGCGCAAATTCAATTCCTGATTATCGCGGATGCTTTTATACGTCCAATCTTTATATTTTAATTTTTTCTCCTGAATCGGGGCTTGCTCGGTTTGCGCGAATGCCAGAGCAGGAATCATCAACAAAATCGCCAATGTCAAAAAAAACTTCATATCAAATAAAACTCCTTATATTTGTAGAGATTAAACTTTTGGATGCCGAAAAACAAGAAAAAGCGGTAAATTAAAAATTATTTTTCTTCCCGTAAATGATCTGAATAATTTTGCATTTAAAAACAAAAAAGCGGAACAGATAAAGGGGATTTAAGGTAGTTTTATGAAAAAACAATACAAAGATTTATTTCTCACAAAATCAGTTAAATTATCTGTCCCGTTTTATATGACGTTAAATGAAATCAGTTTTTGCCCCAAAATCCGATTCTTTTTTGAACAAGCGATTCAACATTGACCGGTACATTTTCCGCTCGCGCCTTGCGGATGAAATCAGCGTCAATCTTGAAAATGCGTAGTTTTGTCGCTTGTTCGACCGTAAGATTCGATAAACCTTCGCCCTGCATTTCTCTGATGAATTCGGGCGTAACTTTGAAAATTCTCAATTTTACGGCTTCTTCGGCGGAAATATCGGTAAAGCCAGCTGCCCGCATCTCGCGCAGATATTCGGGCGAAATTTTGAAAATGCGGAATTTAACCAAATCTTCGAGCGAATTTTTCGAATAGCCCATCGCGGCGACCTGACGGGCAAAATCGGCATCGATTTTGAAAATACGCGCTTTAATAAGGTCTTCCATATCGAGATTCGGAAAACCGATCGAATTCATTTCGCTAGCAAATTCCGGCGTGATCTTGAAAATTTTTGCTTTGAAAACATCATCGAACCCGAGTTCTTTAAAACCCATTGATCTGACCTGATCGACGAATGAAGCGGTTATGTCAAGCGTCGTCGAAGCAAAGAGTTTTTCGATGCTAAGTCCTGAAAATCCGCGGCTTTCCATCGCCGAAATAAAACTTGCATTCGGCGTAAAGCGGAAAGTTCCCGAACCTTTTTCGTTTTGAAACGCGCCTTCGCATTCGATTGTTCCGGCTTCGCGGGCGATTCTGAAACTCACGTTAGAATTCGCGCTCTCGACCTGCGCTCTCGATAAACCCTGCAAATCTGCGTAAGCGAAACTCATTCCTTGATTATTTCTGCTGCCTTTCGACGTTTCATAACGAAAATTCAAGTGAATCTTATTCGGATCGGCTTTTTCTTTCCAATCGTTTCCGATTTCCGCTTCGACATCTGCATTTATGCCGTTGATTTTATCAACGCTTTTATGCTTGTTGATTACCTTTAAATCGTTGTAATTATTAGCTTTCCACGTTCCGGTAAGCGTATTTTGAGCGACGATTATATACGAACCGATCACAATGACAATAAAAACGCCGACAGAGCGCATAAATATTTGAATAAATTTTTCCATAAAATAATCTCCTAAAAATTTTTGTTTGGGATTTTGCCCTTCTGTTGAGATAAACACCGCGTCAGTAAATTTTGTGACAAAAAGTCAGAACCACCTGCGTAAGCGGGTGATGAAACCTACATTTCAAGTCAATTTTGAATTTATTGTTTGTCCACCCCCTTACGCAGATGGTTCTGACAAGAATTTATTGTTTGCCCACCCGCTTACGCAGGTGGTTCTGACAAGAGTTTGAAGGCTTCGACGGTAAATTTTAAGTGACGTTCGGATTCGTCAATGAGCGCGCCGTGTTTTTTGTAGAAATTTATTGCCGGAGTGTTCCAATCGAGAACCTGAAAATCCATCCGCACCGCGCCTTTTTCTTTGCCGATGCGGGCGATTTCCCTGAGCATCTTTTCGCCGAGTCCTGCTTTTCGATATTTTTCGGTGATGTAAATATCTTCTAAATAAACGCTTTTTTGTCCGCGAAAGCTCGAAAAATACGGAAAGAAAATCGCAAAAGCAATCGGCGTTTCATCATCAAAAGCGATCAAACTTTCGACAAAAGCATTTTCGCCGAACATCGCTTCATTCAAACTTTCTTCCGTAACTTCCAAAGAATGCGCCAAATTTTCAAACTCGGCAAATTCGCGCATCAATTCGATAATTTGCGGAATGTCTTCAATTTCGGCTTTTTTAATTTTCATCTTTAATTTTTTTAGGCTTTTCCCAAGCCTTTGCGATCAATACAAGATAAATTATAAAAAGAATTGGCGAGAGAAAAATGGCAAAAAATAAAATCACAATTAAAACGCTGTAAGCCGAATCATTCGGCGAAGGCTCGGTAATTCCGCCCATTACGTTAAAAACCACTCTTTCCAGATTAAGTGTAACCAAACCAAGCACGATCAAGCCGAGCGGCAAAAAAGTCGCGGTAACAGCGGAAAGCCAATTCATCGCAAAAAATCGCCGCAAAGCAAAAAGCAGCAACGCCACGCGCCACGAAGCAACAATCAATAAAAACCAGGCGTTTATCGCATTTGCCGTTTTCATTTCGACAAACTTTTCAACCGGAATCGCATATAAAATCGCCGGCGGCGAAACGAGCGAAATAAATGTCAAAACGCGAAAATACGACCAATCTTTAGCTTTCAGCGGTGCGATAAAAAACAGCAAAAAAATTGCCAATACAAAAATATAAACCACCGAACCAACGCCCAGGTGCTGCAAAAATTCGGCTTTCGGATTATCCCAATATCTTCCGATTCCGACCAACCATGTGCAAACAAGTCCGAAGATCAGATGTTTATAACCAAATACCAGAAACTCTTCCCGCGTTAAGCGAAATGTCAGTAAACGGAAAGTGTCTTTGACTACTTCAAGCATTTGATTTTGATAGCTTTGAGTTATTATTTCAATAGATGATCGCTTAAATTTTGCAATAATTTTTTGTGTCTATCTTCAGAAATCGAACCGATTGAACCGATAATCTGATTGCGCGGTAAAACCAACAGAAAGCCGAGCCGAATAAGCGAATCGGTTTCTAGACCGCTCATATCGAAATCTTCGTCGGTTTCAGAAATAATTTCATCAAAATCTTCAACCTTTTGCCGAAGTTGTGTGCTGATTCCGCAGATGAGAAAATCCCGAAATGGCGGCATTTCGCGCAAAATTAAAGCCGGGCGGCGTTTCATACTTCCGTTAGATTGCGGAAAATTTGCAATAATAATCTCAGCTTCCTTCATATTCAGGATTTAAAGTTTTGATTTTTTCCAAAGGATATTCCGGTTCGTCATCTGCATAACCTCGCGCAAAACTTTTTTTTCCCAACAAAAGCCAATCCTCATCTTCATCGTCCGGCACAACTTTTATGATGACTTTGGTGTTTGGCGGCAGTTCACAAGGTTCATCAAGCAATATCTGTGTACCATCAAAATGTCCGCGTATTTCAAGCATAAATTTTACCTCACTACCGAATTATACTATAAATTCCAGGCGATTTGGCTTTTCAGGCGCATAATTGTTTTGTCTTTGCCGAGTTGTTCGATGGCGGCGATCATTGACGGACCGACCATTTGACCTGTTAAAACGACTCGTGCGCCGTTTAAGACAACGCCGAGTTTTGTCCCTTTTTCTTCGCAGAATTGATTGACGGCTTCATAAACGGGGTCGTGTGACCAATCTTCCAAAGATTCGAATTTTTCAGCTAATTCCGGCAGCCAAACTTTTAGATCGGGATGTTTTTTGAGATTTTTTTCGATTGCTTTTTGGTCGAAATCGAAATCTTCCGAGAAAAATGCGCGTCCTTGCCCGCTAAAATCTTTAAGCGTGTAAAATCTTTCGCGGATCAGATCAACCGTTTTGGCAAACCATTCCGCATCGTCTTCTTCATATTCCTCGCGCCAGAGTTTTGCGCTCTTTAATTCTTTGACAATATGCGGCAATAATTCGTCGAGCGGCAGAGTGCGGATATATTCGGCGTTCATCCAGATCGCTTTGTCGTCCGTCCAGCGTTTCGGGTTGTTCAGATCAAAATTAAAAGTCGCGTTCGAGCGGTGAATTCCGCTCAAGGAGAATTTTTCGGTCAATTCTTCCAATGAATAAATTTCCTGTTCTTCGCCCGCCGACCACCCTAAAAGTGCGAGAAAATTGCGAAACGCGGCGGCTAAAAACCCAGCGTCGCGGTAAGTCGTCATCGAAACGATCTCGCCGTGAATTCGTTTGGAAAGTTTTTTTCCGCCCGGAGCTAAAATCAGCGGAAGATGCGCGAAACGCGGCGGCTGTTTGCCGAGTGCTTCGTAAATCAAAATCTGTTTATGCGTATTCGTTAAATGATCCTGCCCGCGAATTACGTCGGTGATTTCCATTTCGATGTCGTCGCAAACCACCGCTAAATTATAAAGCGGATGACCGTCGGAGCGAAGCAGAACGAGGTCTTCGATTTCTTCATAATCTCTTTCCTGAAGACCGTAAACTCCGTCTTCAAAAGAAGTTTTGCCCGTTTCGGCAACTTTCAGACGAATCGCAAAAGGTTCGCCTGCCGAAGCGCGTTTACCCGATTCTTCCTTTGAAAGATCACGAAATTCATTGTCGCGCATACTTTTTTCGCCTTGCGCGGCGCGCGCTTTTTCGACGATCGCGGCTTTGATATTTTTATCGTTCGGTTCGGCTTTCGGCGTAAAATCCCGATATGCTTTGCCTTCTTCCAATAATTTCAAAGCGGCGGCGCGGTGTTTGTCGGCGTTATTCGATTGAAAAACGATTTCCTCATCGTGCGAAAACCCGAGCCATTCGAGCCCTTCGAGAATCGAGCGCGTTGATTCTTCGGTCGAACGCGCTAAATCCGTGTCTTCGATTCGCAGAAGAAATTTTCCGCCGACATTGCGGGCGTAAAGATAATTAAAAAGCGCGGTTCGAGCCGAACCGATATGCAGATACCCCGTCGGCGACGGTGCAAATCTAACTCTTATAGTCATAAAAAACAGTTTTACGCAAAGGCGCACTGAAGCGCAAAGTCAAAAATTAAAAATCCGTCTAAAAACACGAAAAGCCATCAAATCTGAAAATTTGATAGCCGCTAGATAAATCCAAAATCTAAAATCCAAAATCAAGATGGCGGAGACGACAGGATTCGAACCTGTGGAGGGCGATTAACCCTCAACGATTTAGCAAACCGCCGCTTTCAGCCACTCAGCCACGTCTCCGTTTTGCTTTTTATTAGATAAAAAGCATTTTTCATTCTAGCAATGAAGCAAACTTTGTCAAGCCTTCGTGCATCAGATTTATCAAACTTTTAACTCTTTGCTTGACACAATCGGGTTTAAGACACAAAATACCTAAAGATGTGCGCGATTTTGTCTGTAATTGTTTTAAGAATTTTTTATGCGCTAATTTTTTAGCACTCCGAACAAAAGTTTCTCCCAAAAAACTTGTTTGGCAGGAGGTTGCTTTTTGCAGATGTTTTCTTCAGTTTTGCCATTAAAAAATCTTTCCAAGCCGATTTTGATTTTATTAACTGCTTTTGTCGCGGTTTTTGTTTCCGTATCCGAAGCGGAAGCCAAAAATACCGTTGTTCAAAACAGCGACAGACTCGGCACGATCAAAGGAGTTGTGCGCGATAAATCAGGTAATCCGATTCCGAAGGCTTCGGTGGCTATTTTCCGCGCCGGCACATCGAAACTCTTAAAGCAGGTCTATTCCGCTTCGGATGGAAGCTTTCTGGCAAAAATTCTGCCCGGAACTTATTCGATCTTAGCGGTTGCCGAAGGATTCAATCCGGTTTCGTATTCGGAAGTGGAGGTTAATCGTTCGCGCGATTTGGTATATAGATTTAATTTAGAGCCATCCGGCAAGGGAAATACTCTGCCGGAGAAAAAAGCCGACCGAAACAGTTCGAAATATCCGATTCGCGCCAATCAAATTCGCCGTTCGATCTATCAGGTTGACGAAGGCATTGCGCCGATTGATGAAATAAAAACAGAAGAAACTTCGGCGGAAAATACGGAAACCGTTCTCCATACAATTGAAACCCTGAACGAGAGAGAAGAAAAATCAAACCGCAAAACTCAGAGCGTGGTCGAAACTTATTTTGCGAGTTCCGGCGATGAAACTTCTACGGGAGTGAATTTTGCCACGCTTTTGCCCGTAACGGATAAAACGAAGGTCGTCATTGCCGGACAGACCGGAACGGGCGATTCCGCTCCGAGCCGTCTGGAAACCGCCGTAAAAATTCGCGCCAAAGAAAATCATCAATTACATTTCAGAAGTTCGATTGCCAATCTCGGCAGAATCAATGCGGGAAAAACCGAAGAATCTCTCGGGCAGTTTTCTTTTCAGGCTCTCGATGAATGGAATGTGCGCGAAGGCATCGTCTTGGTCTATGGCTTTGATTATTCGCGATTTATCGGTGCGGGAAACGAATCTTCGATCAGTCCGCGCATCGGCTTTCAGTTTGACATAAATCCGCGAACGCGTTTTCGCGCCGCTTACACAACGGCAACCGAAGAAAGAACCTGGCAGAGAGCGATTGAACTGGAAGGCTCGACTATGCTTTTCCGCGAACCGGTTTCGATGCAGGATATTGCCGTCGAAAACGATAAACCGCAATTAAATAAAAACCGGCGGCTGGAATTTGGCTTCGAGCGCGTTTTAGATAATAAATCGAGCATCGAAACCAACGTCTTTTTCGATGCGGTCAGCGGTCGCGGAGTCGGTTTGGTTAATTTACCGTTCGATTCCTTGAGCGGAGAAGGCTTCGAATTCGTCGGTAATCAGCAGGGCAAGGCGCAGGGCATCAGAGTCGTCTATACGCGCCGTTTGAACGGAATGTTCAGCACATCGGCGGGATATTCATTCGGCAACGGACAAAGGCTTTCGGACGAAGCGGTCTCAAATCCCGCGAATCTTTTTGAGAACGATTTCTTTCAAACTTTTGTCGGAGAATTCGATGCCGATTTCAGCAGCGGAACAAACGTGCGGACGATTTTCCGGCTTTCGCCGCAGGCGACCGTTTTCGCAATAGATCCTTTTGCGGGAAGAATGGCTATTTATGACCCGAGTTTAAGTGTTTTGATTACTCAGTCTTTACCGAATTGGGGATTGCCGATTCGTGCCGAAGCGATTATTGATGCGAGAAATATATTCGATTTTCACTCAGGCATCAGCAGCGAGGAAGGTTCTTTAAGAATTTCTTCACAAAGACGTATGCTGCGCGGCGGAATTTCGGTCAGATTTTAACTCAAACGGAAAGTCAAAATTCTTAAAACCAAAGTCATACTAATTTGAATGGCTTTGGTTTTTTTCCGAAAACTTGGATTTTTATTAAATTTTTGAATAAAAAATTGGTGATTAGGTGTTTATAATATCAAGCAAACGCCGCATTTCGGCGAAAAAATAATAGAATTCGGCTGTATTTTGGCTTGGAACAAAGTTTGCGTTAAGAAAAACGGATAAATATGTCTTAAAAAATGAAGGCGAAGATACTGACAAGTTGGAGTTTGGTTTGGCTTTTGGCAACCGTGATATTGGTTGCCGGCGGCGCACTAAACTTATATCAGCGTTCCTATAACAGTTTGCCGCCGACGGACGGGGTTATCTGGACGCAAAAAGCGGATGGGATTTATGCCGAAAAGGTTTTGCCGGGTTTTGCCGCGTCGCGTGCCGGCATCGCTGCCGGCGATAAATTGATCGGCATCAGCCTCAATGATGAAAAGTTTGAAGAACTCGAACTGACCTCACCGAACGACGTTCAAATTTATCTCGAATCCGCCGGGGTCGGCGGCGCGATTACCTACCTTTATCAGCGTCCTTCTTATTCATTTGCCAACAATTTTTATTATGCCGATCTGAAAAATATAGACACTCTTCCGCGCTGGACGGCTTCGATGATTTTTCTCACATTTGTCGGTTTAGTTTGGCTCGGAGTCGGGATTTTTGTTTTATTCAAACAAGGCAGCGGTTCTCCGTTTGTTCTGCATTTCGCTATGGTTTGTCTGGCGGCATTTGTTTTTCAGGTTTACAGACCGCTCGGATTGGGCAAAGACTTCGATCTGGGCGTAACGATTCTGGACGACATCGCGTTTGCCATTTTCGTGCCGCTTTTCCTGCATTTTTGTCTGCGGTATCCGGTGCGAAGCGAAGTTTTCGACGAAAAACCGTGGAAGACTTACGCGCTTTATGTTCCTGCCGCTTTGATTTCTTTTGCCAGCCTCGCTCTTTCGCTCTATTTTTATGTGATTCCGCAAGACTCGATTGTTGCTTACATCTCCGCTCTGATCGGCAGATATGATCTTTTCGGAGTTTTATATCAAAGCAGTTTTTATCATTTTGTCGGCGGCATCTCGCTCGGCGCGGGCATTTTGCTGTGGCGTTTCTTTAAAAAAGGTCAGCAGCAGATTGTCCGTCAGCGTTTGAAATGGGCGATGTGGGGAACGATTGCCGCGGTTCTTCCGATTCTGGCTTTTCAGATTGCCAAACAATTTATTTATCTGCCCGAAGATATGCTTTCGAGCGCATTGACGACGCTGCCGCTCGCTTTGATTCCGCTCAGTTTCGGGCATTCGGTTGTCCGTTATCGTTTGATGGATGTTGACGTCGTTATGCGCCGCGCGCTTGTTTATACAATGACGACCGTGGCAATTGCGATGATGATCGGCGCGGTCGCGCTTGGTCTTGTTTATTTGGCGGTCGGAAATAATCTTTCGACCACCGAAATCACTCTGCGCGGTTTGATCGCCATTATTGCGATGGCGGGCATTATTCTTTTGTCCGAACCTTTGAAAAATTTCCTGCAGGAACGCGCGGAACGCTTCTTTTACGGCGAACGCTACGATTTGCGAAACGGTCTGCTCGATTTCGGCAGAACGCTTTCGGCGACGACCGCGCTCGAACCGCTTCTGAACGCTCTGACCGAAAGACTCCGACAGGTTTTAGATGTTGAAAAGGTTGCGGTACTTATCGAAGATAAAAGTTTGCCGGAAGGTTATAAAATTGCCAAATCAATCGGTTTGAACGAAGTTTATGCCATACCGAATGATTTCCGGCAGATGATTCGCCAAAAATCCGCCGTCAGAGGCATTGTCAGAGCCGACGAACTCGAATTGCTCGAAGTAGAAAACTCTAACGGAAACGGCATACGGCGGCAGGAACTGCATTATTTCGTGCCGTGCGTCATACGCGGAAAAATGGTGGCGGTGATCGGCTTGGGACGCGCCTCCGACGGCTCGCTTCTTTCTTCGGAAGATTTGGAAATCTTAAAAACCGTTTCGGGTTATGTTGCCGTTGCCGTTGAAAACAGTCTGCTTTATCAGGAACAGGAAGCGCGCGCCGAAGAACTCGAACTGCTGAAGGAATTTAACGAATCAATCGTCGAATCGGTCAATGTCGGCTTGCTAGCAGTTGATGAAAGCGGTCGCATAACGCGCTGTAATTCGACGTTTGAAGAAATGCTCGGTTTATCGCGCGAAGAATCGGTCGGCAAACTTGTGAGAGAAATGTTCGATGAGGGATTTGCCTTGAATCTCGAAAATATAGTCGGAAAATCGAGTTGGCATTTAACGGAAATCCGCAACGCCTACAAACTTCATACGACCAATTTCAACGGCAAATCTTTGATCTTAAACGTCGCAATCGCGCCGCTTCGACCGTTTTCCGAGCATCATAAGGGAGCGATTATCGTTTTGGAAGATGTTACTTCGCGCGTCAAACTCGAAGAAACTCTCCAGCAAAGCGAAAAACTTTCGAGTATCGGATTGCTTGCCGCCGGAGTCGCCCACGAAGTCAACACGCCTCTGACGGGCGTTTCGAGCTACACGCAGATGCTTCTAAGTATGATTCCCGAAACCGATCCGAAACACGCGCTGCTTCAAAAAGTCAGCAAACAAACCGAACGCGCCACCAACATCGTCGGGAATTTATTAAATTTTTCGCGCACCGGAAATGCCGCCGAATTTACTGAAATTGATGTCAATAAATTATTAAATGATACTCTCCAACTGCTCGAACCGCAGCTTCGTCAATCGCAGATTGAAATAGTCAAAGACTATTCAAAATTTCCGCCGAAAATCTTCGGAAATGCCGGAAAATTGCAGCAGGTTTTTACAAATCTGATTCTCAATGCACGCGATTCCATTCTCGGCGAAGGAACAATTACGCTGATAACCTCATTTGATAACGAAGATCAAGTAATTATTGAAGTTATGGACACCGGAACGGGCATCGAACCCGAAAACTTAAATAAAATTTACGATCCGTTTTTTACGACCAAAGGTGTCGGCAGCGGAACCGGCTTGGGAATGGCTGTCTCCTACGGAATCGTGCAGGAACACGCCGGAACAATCGAAGCAATCAGCGAAGTGGGCGAAGGAACAACCTTCAAACTCATTTTTCCGTTTGCTCATAAACAGCAAAAACAGCGTGCAGTCAGCTAATTTTAATGCACAAATTTGTTTTCTCCAACCGCGAAATTCTTCAAAATTCCGAAATCCGTCTTCCCGCAATTTCCGCCGCCGCTCTTTATGGAAAAGGTGTTTTTACAACCCTTGCGGTTTATCATAAAAAACCTTTTTTATGGGAAAAACATTGGCGCAGAATAATCGAAAATGCAGAAAAAACCGGCGTTGATTTATCTGATTTTAACGAGAAATTCGTTAAAAAATCACTTTTTGAACTAATCGAAAAAAACAACATTTCAAATGCCCGTGTTCGCCTGACTTTTTTCGACACTTCGGAAAGTTTGATTTGGAAAAATGAAAGTACGGCTAAAACAACTTTTTTAATTCAAACGGCTGATTTTCGCCCAGTTTCCGAAAATTTGCGCCTGACCGTTTCGCCGTTTCAAATAAATTCAAAATCGCCGCTGACAAATATCAAATCCTGTAATTATCTGGAAAACATACTGGCATTAGAAGATGCCGAAGCAAAAGGTTTCGACGAAGCGATTCGTTTGAACGAGCGCGGCGAAATCGCCTCGGCGTGTATGGCGAATATTTTTTGGATAAAAGATAAAACACTCTTTACGCCCGATTTAGAAACGGGCTGTCTGGCAGGAACAACGCGGGAATTTCTGACCGAATCGGCGAAAGAACACGGTTTTGGGATATATTTTGTCAAGCAAAATTTGAATGATCTGCTAAATGCCGATGAAATTTTTCTAACTTCTGCTGGATTAAATATCACAGCCGTAGAAAAAATTGACAAAATTTCATTCAATCATAAATTTGTGCAGAAATTAAAAGAAAAACTCTACAACAATTGAATTACCATAAAATCAAATTGCTAAGGAATGTGTAAAAAATAACTTAAAGGAGTTTAAGTTTGAATATACGGGATTTCTCTGCGATCTTCGGCGCCGAAGATCGCAGAGCGAAAATCGAATTCAATAATTTTGCCTACACTAAACTAAAACCCGCTTCAATTTCCCGCCCAAAATTATCATAGGAATCAGCGAAGCCCACCACGCCAAATGGAACCAAAGCTCAATTCTATCCCAGACATAAAGCTGCACAGCAACTACGACAACCAAAACTACACCGCTTAAAATTAAAGGCGTTTTTGTGTTTTCCCGCGCAATCAAAGCCGCCGAAAAACCCGCAATTACGGAAGCACCAGCGGTTATGAGAAGTGGAGTTAAGAGTGCTAAATCACTAAAATAATGTACCAGGCTGTCCCAAAGCATCCAAGCAATCAAAATGCCTGTCAGCCAAGCCACAGACCAAATAACAAATCCCGCAATGATACCTAAAATTATCCGCCGCATAATTTTCTTTTTGATTTACGCAAAATCATAGTAGAAACTTCTAAGCATTATAACAACGGCGCGAAATATGAAAAGCATTATTCTCCAGAAAGCGGCAAACTGATGTTCCCTGTCGCCGTTATTCTCAAAGACTATTTCTTCATGGGCTTTTTAGCTTTAGCTAGGCAACTATTTGCGGCAGCTTTTACTCTTAACGCCCATTTTACAAGCGGTTGATCTTCTTCCACAAATGTTAAATTCATATCTCCTCCACCGAAACGAGATTTAATTTCATAAATCATCGGATGTAGAACTATTAAGTCTGACGAAGGTGAACGAAAATTGATTTTCTCGAAGCTAAAAAATAATTGTTTTAATTGTGGGCATTCAGCTTCGGTTAAGTTTCGTTCTTTAACTTTGATTTGCTGCGTCAAATCTTCGCTTGTTGCTTTTGGACTTCGAAGACGTAGCGCGGCAAGTTGGTCGTGAATTGAAATTGTATCTGCCTCTCGAATGACAATAGTAACTTTATTTGTCGGATAATCGAATGAAAGCAAAAACGAGTATTCCAAAGTGTCTGTGTATAAATCACGATGGGTTCGGAAGCCGATATTCAAGCCAAGCCGTTGTTCAATAGGTAAAACTGTGTCTAAAGCTGCTTCAAAATTAACTTGGTTCTCGGCTTCGTTTGTTTGTTGGGCAAGGCAAAACGAGCCGCACAAAAACAGCAAACAAATTGTTAGAAAGATTGAGCGCATAAATTTACACGAGACAGCGAACTGATATTATGCAAAAAGATAAGAAATATATCGGGAGCGCAGGTTGCCAGTATGCGCTTCTGGGGGCGTAGCAATTCAATAACACAAAATCTCTTTAAATTTTTTGCGGTTTGTTATTTCTGATTTCTACTCCATTTCCGATTCGTCAATATCGAAATTGGCATAGAGATTTTGCACATCGTCGTGGTCGTCAATCGCTTCGTAGAGTTTGAGCATTTGTTTCGCGTCCATGCCTTCGAGTCTGACGTGAGTTTGCGGAATCATTGATATTTCGGCAACTTCCGGTTCGACACCGGCAGATTTTACGGCTTCCTGCACGACATCGAAATCTTCCTGCGAAGTGAAAATTTCAAAATTCCCCTCGTCGGTTTTCATATCTTCCGCGCCGGCTTCGATGGCAATTTCAAAAAGTTCTTCTTCGGATTTCGCGTTTTTGTCAATGACAATGTAGCCTTTGCGGTCAAAAAGCCACGCGACCGAACCGGATTCGCCCAAATTTCCGCCGTTTTTCGATAAAAGATGCCGAAGTTCGGCGACCGTTCGATTACGGTTGTCGGTCATTGTTTCGATAAGGAGCGCAACGCCGCCGGGACCGTAGCCTTCGTAGGTGATTTCTTCGTAATTTACACCTTCGAGATCGCCCGTTCCGCGCTTGACGGCGCGTTCGATCGTATCGTTCGGCATATTCGCGGCTTTCGCATCCGTTACGGCTTTTCTAAGCCGCGCATTGGCATCCTGATCGCCGCCGCCGTCGCGCGCCGCCACCGTGATTTCCTTAATCAATCTCGTAAAAAGTTTCCCGCGTTTGGCATCTGTCGCGCCCTTTTTATGCTTAATAGTGTGCCATTTGGAATGTCCGGACATTATAAAATTCCTCTACCGTTTTCTTTTGCTTAAATGTTTATATAAAAAGGAAATATATCACGCGGCTTTTGAGTCGGGCAAATTCGGTTCTTTACAAAATCTTCATTTTTCCGTCACATTTTCTTAATTTTCAAATGTTTTAATGATTTTGGAAAGGAGACATATTTTTATGCAAAAAGAAACGACCGTTTTATTTGTTTGTCTATTGATTTTGTTTGCAGACATTCTGAGCATCCGGCAGACGATAAACTTTTGGCTAAACGACCAATTCTTCTTTAATCAATTTCCGGCAGTTGCGCTTTTAGCTGCTCTCGGTGCTTTTGCCGTTTTGCTTTTATGGATAAATTATGCACTGATTCGCAAAATTATCAGCCGTCAGTTGAATTAATTATTTTCAAAAATTTTGAGGAACTTAGATTTTCGATTCTCATCTGTTTGTTTTTGGCGGTTTTGCCGGTAATTATCGCCACCGCGCTTTTTGAAACGTCGAAGGTTTTCGCCAAAAATTTAACGAGTTCGGCATTTGCCGCACCATCAACCGGAGGCGCGGAAAGCCTGATTTTGAGCACACCATCTATTTCGCCGACGATTTCCGTTTTTGATGCTCGCGGCACAATTCGCACCGTAAAAATTACCGTGTCGTCTTTTTCGGAAAACTTAAGACTCATTATTTCCGGTCGGTTGTCTTAACCTAAATCTATCGGCTCGATTTTTAACTGGGCTTGTTTTAACGAAACTTCAGTTTTCATGCAAATTTCCCGAACTTCCCTGAGGCGTTCGGGCGAAACATTTCGAAAAGAAAGTAAGATTTCCTCAATGCCGTTTTCAAGACAAATTGTTTGCAACGAACCGTTTCCGCCGAAAACTTTCAGACCGCGAATGACTTTTCCTTTTTTCAGCGGATCGTCGTCCACAAATCCGACCGGTTTATAGTTCCAATCGGGATTATTCTCCAGTTCCCGCAAAAGCATCTCGCCGCCGTCGCCCGCGCCGTAAATCAAGACTTTGCGCTGAAGTTCGCCATTTGAAGGATTCGGCAAAAGCTGGCGGAAAAATCGAAAAGCAAGGCGGCTTCCGGCAAGCGCGACCAACAGCAACAGCGCGTCAACGAAAAAAACCGTGCGGGAAAACCCTTCAAAACGGTAAAGCAGTAAAATCGCTAAAATACTAAAAGCAGAGCTGATAACTATACCTTTGAAAAAAGTTATCGAATCATTGAGTCCCGTATAACGCCAGATGCCTCTATATACGCCGACCGCTAAAAAGGTAAAGAGTTTTATGACAATTAAAATCGGAAGAGTTTTTACAAAAAGACTCCACGCTTCGGTATTTTCAAAAGGACCGAAGATTAAAAAATACGCGCCGTAATAACAGAGAGAGATCAGACAGGCATCAAGAATAACTTCAAAAATGCGCCGTTTGTGCGATAAATTTATCAAAAAGCCGTGCGCCGCATTATTTTGCAGCGCGAGTTCTTCTTCCTGCTCTTTATAAACCTTGACTTTGGCAAGATAAACGCCGATCAGCGTTAAAATCAAAGTAAAAACAACAATCAAAGCAAGACTCTGAAAAGTTTCGAGTTCACGCACGAAAAGCGATAAAATACCGGCAAGAACGGCAAAACCGTAAAGCATCAAAACGGCGGAGCGTTCCGAAAGTCCGAGCGCGACAAGGCGGTGCGAGGTGTGATCGCGCCCGCCCTGCGAAGCCTTTCTGCCCCAGAGTTTGCGCAAAATCGTCACAAATGTCGTATCAAAGATCGGGACAAAAAGAATCAGCGCGGGAACTGCCAAAACCGAAACAATACTGCGCGAACGCCCGCCCATTTGAGTAAGCAAGACGCAAGCAGCGAGAAGAAATCCGACAAACATCGAACCGCCGTCGCCCATAAAAATCGAAGCCGGATTAAAATTAAAGACCAGAAAACCGAGCAGTGCGCCGATAAACACCGCCATTAAAACGAGTTCATCGGATTGCCCGCTCGCCGCAAATCCCAATGCCAGAATAATGGCGGCAATCGCCGAAATCCCAGCGGCAAGCCCGTCCATATTGTCCAGCAGATTGATCGCATTAGTTATACCGATCAACCAGAATGCAGTGATCAAAATATTAAGAATATCGGAATCGGTCCACGGCAAAACCAGCCCGAAACCGACGATGATCGCCACGCCGATAAATTGCCCGATAAGTTTTTGATACGGTTTTATCTGGAGATAATCGTCGAGCAGTCCGACGAAAAACAAAAACGAGCTGCCGCCTAAAATCACCATTGATTCCTGGTTAAGCGGCACAAACAGCAGAAACATTAGAACGACGGTCAGATAAATCGCCACGCCGCCCATCATCGCCGTCGGTCGTTTATGCCAGCGGTCGCTTTTCGGCGCGGCGACAAAGCCGTATTTCCTCGCAAATTTGCGAACTAGAAAAGTCAATAAAACGGACACCGCCAAACTTAAAAGGGCAGCCGCCACCGGATTTGAGAACTCTTGAAACATAAGGATTTTTCATTAAGGGGAGTTTGCTTAACTAAAATTTTCGGAAAAAAATCTTGCGAATTTTTAGGTTAACATTTCGATCCGTAAAAATCAGGCAGACACGGGTAATTCTAGATATTTCATAAACTTTTTCATTTTTTTTGGAATTTCTGATGAATAATACCTTCGCCAATTTTGGCGTCAGGCACTGCGCAGCTTAGCTTTTTTTTAAGTTTAATCTAAACCGAAAATATCTGTCTGTATGATAGCGCACATATAAATCCTACTTAATTTGGCAAAGGTATTGTAATAAAAGCCCGCCATAAAAAAAATCTGTAATTCTTCTTTTGCGACAAAGTTTTTTCAAAGATTTGTATTCAAACTCTGATTTTGTCGCAATAAAAGTTTTCGGGTTTTGCCCGCCGATGTACAGAAAGGCTGTGCTTTTCCGCAAGATGTTTTTTATCAAGAGGACTATGCCTCACAATTTTCTACCCTTCATTTATATATAAACTTAAAGTTAAAACATAAATATTAAATTCGCCTTAACATTTACGTTAATTTTCTATAAACATTTTTAATATCGTTTACCAGACGATGCTTCGTGTATTTTTGTATCACAAATTGATGCCCGTTTCCAGTTGTTTGTTCGCGCAGAGCCGTACTTTGGGCTAAATAGACCAATCCGGCATAGAAATCTTCCGGATTCGGGGAAGATACGCGAACGCCGCGCTCGCAGACGCTGAACCCTTTTTTTTCTTCCAGCGCATCACCGAGCAGATCTATTACGCCGCCGACGGAAGTGGAAATCACCGCCTTTTTATTTGCCATCGCTTCGATCAAGGAGAGCGGCGTGCCTTCGTTCAAAGAAGTCAGAGCGACAATGTCGAGACCGGCGTAAAACACATCGGCATCCTGGCGATTTCCGAGAAATTTCACTGTTTCGCCCAAATTTAATGCCGCCGCTTCCGCTTCCAAATCTTTTCTTAAATTTCCGTCTCCGATAATAATAAATTTTAGCGGTAAAGTGTTACCGATTTTTTTTTTATAAATTTCGGCAACTTTTAAGAAAAAAGAGATATTTTTTATCCCGGTTAAACGCCCGACCAGCCCGATCAGAATTTCATTTTCCTTCGCGCCGATTTCTTCGCGCAAAATATTTCGTTTTTCTTCCGTGTTTTCAAACGGCACAAGATCGAGTCCGAGCGGAATTATTTCAAATTGCTCTTTTTTGCCAACGCCGAATCGCCCGTGAATTTCCTCAAACTGCTGACGGCTGATAACGACGATTTTATCCGTAGCGATGCGGGCGAGAGTTTTCTCGATAAAGAGAAATATTTTTGTTTTAAAGTTGCCGTAATAGCTGTGAAAAACGTGTCCGTGATAGGTGTGAACGGTTTTAATGCGGCGCGGCTTTCCCAAAAGAGTCTTCGGCGTAAGCCATCGGTAAAAAAAAGCGGCGACTCTGCCGATAGTTCCGGCTTTGGCGGTGTGCGTGTGGATGATGTCGGGCTTTTCTTTTTTTATTTGCCGATAAACTTTTAGAAGCGAAACAATATCCTTCGGCGAAAGTTCTCGGCTCATTTCCTCGATAAAAACAGGTGTAATGCTGTTTTCGTCGGCAAAATAACTCATATCTTCTTCGCCTTCGGGAACTTTTCCGGCAAGCAAAACCGATTGAAACTCCTCCGCGTCCTGCAACTCCTTTGTCAGCCAAACGACGTGCCGTGCAGGTCCGCCGACATTAAGCCGGGCGATAATACGAACTATTTTCATAAGTCAGTTTTCAGAGTTTGCCGAGTTTGCAGGAGTTTGCGGAGTCTTTCTAGTTTACCGCTGCGTTCAAATTTCATCAGACCCGCAAACAACCCAAAAAACTTGCCAAAACTTCTGCAAACATTCGGCAAACTTCGGCAAACTCGCCAAACTACAACCGGAAGATGGTATCGGGATCGTCTTCGTGGCGGATTTCGTCTATTTCTTCGCTTTTGCCTTCGCCCATAAAGAGGCGGTTCGGGCAGTTGATGACCATTCCTTTCTCAAGCGCGCTGACGTTTTTGTAAGCGTGAACAACGCCTTTCGGAATAATGACGGCTTGGGGATTATCTGCGCCGACAAACATTGTCATCATATATTGAAAGGTCGCAGAACTTACGCGGTTATCCCACAGGCGAAGCTTGAAATTGCCCGGACCTAAAAAGCAAAAAAGATCAGCCTGATCAATATGCTCGTGCGGACCGCGCTGCACATTCGGTTCTGTCAAAGAAATATAAGCCATCGCCGGATAAAATTCCGCTTCGATCTCATCGTGCCGGAAAAGCTCGGCGAGCCACCCGCGTTCATCCACAAATTTCCTGATCGGATAAACAACCACATCCGCAATCTTGCCCTTCGTAAAAATATTTTCTTGATTCATATAATGAAATCCTTTGCGTATCTTTGCGCCTGACTCCAGCGTCCTTTGCGGTAAAATAAAGAACCTTAACCGCAAAGGGCGCAAAGTTTTTCGCAAAGAACGCAAAGGGGATTTATATTTTATTCGCGCCCGTTTTTGCCACCAGATTTGTGGCATGCAGAAGGCTTTCGAAAGTTCCCGCATCCGTCCACCAGCCGCCCAGTTCGCCCCAGGTCATCTCACCGCGCCGGATATAATGATTATTGACATCCGTGATTTCCAGTTCGCCTCGAGCGGAAGGCTCTAAGGTCTTGATAATATCAAAGACGGTATTATCGTAAAAATAAATACCGATCACGGCAAAATCCGATTTCGGATTTTCGGGTTTTTCCTCGATTTGGACAACGCGGCTGCCATCGAGTTCCGGTACGCCGAACCGCTGCGGGTCATGAACCTGTTTTAATAAAATCTTTGCACCTTTGCCCTGCTGCCTGTAATCATCTGCCGCGGCGCGGATATTATTTTCGATGATATTATCGCCCAACACGACACAGATAGCTTCGTCATCGGCAAAATGCTCGACCAGGGAAAGCGCATCGGCAATGCCGCCTTCGCCTTCCTGGTAGGTATAATTTACGTGTTTAAGTCCGAAATCCTTGCCGTTCCCCAAAAGTTTGAGAAAATCCCCGGCAGAATTTCCGCCCGTAACGATCATAATATCGTCAATCCCGGCATTAATCAGCGTTTTAATCGGATAATAGATCATCGGCTGATCATAAACGGGCAGCAAATGCTTATTCGTAACTTTTGTTAAAGGCTTGAGCCGTGAACCCAAACCGCCTGCTAATACTACACCTTTCATATATTTTGATTTAATTTTTTAACGCAAAGGCGCAAAAACGCGAAGGCGCAAAGTTTTTTTAGTTATTTTTGAAATTATTACGTTAATTTTAATTATAAACCCGGTCTATCAAAAAAGCCTTGTATATTTTCTTACCTTTGCACCCTTGTGCCTTTGCGCCTTCGCGTTAAATATTTGGTGCTTCCCTTCGCGCCCCCCCGCTTTAAATATTCCCCACTAATCTATAAATCTTTGAAACCATAATTCCAACATTAAAAGAGTCCAGATTTGATAGGTATAATCTTTTTCGGAATTTATATGTTCCTCGACATATTTCCGCATCATTTCCGGCTTGATAATTCCGCGATTTATAGATTTTTCCGATAAAAGAATCTCGCGCACGAAATCTTTCATATTGGAGCGAAACCAATTGCCGACGGGTATGCCGAAACCCATTTTGCGCCGGTAGATCACCTCCGGCGGAACGAGCCGCGCGGCAACCTTTTTCAGCAGGGATTTTGTTTCAGCGGAGCGCATCTTCATCTTTTCGGGCAGACTTGCCGCAAATTCGATCACTTTATGATCGAGAAATGGCGACCGCGCTTCGAGCGAATTTGCCATCGAAGCAATATCGACCTTGACCAGCAGATCATTGGGCAGATATGTCATCTGATCCGTTAAAAGCGTTGCATCCAGAATACCCGAACCATTGGCACGGGAAAACCAATCGCCGATAAAGCGGGCGGCATCGTAAGAATCTATTTTCCGGGCGAAATCCGCCGTATATAGTTCCGCCTTGGATTTGCGGTCAATTGCCGAAACCCAGCGGAAATATCTTTCTACTTTGTCAAGACTCGCGGCTTTGACAAATCTTTTCAGATCACGCGCGCGGCTGCGTTTTATTTCTGAGGTCGGGATCAGATCAACCGCTTTTTCGATAAATGCCTTTCGCAAAATGCGCGGGATTTTATGATATTGCTCCGCCAAACGCATGGCGGCATAGCGTTCGTACCCGGCAAAAGATTCATCACCGCCGTCGCCGTTTAAGGCAACGGTTACGTGCTTGCGGGTTTCCTTTGCAACATAATAGGTCGGGATGGCAGAGGAATCCGCATAAGGTTCGCCGTAATGTTCGACCAGAAGCGGAAGAATTTCGAGAGCGTTGGGTTTGACAATAAATTCGTTGTATTCCGCACCAACGTGATCGGCGACGATTTTGGCATATTTGAGTTCGCTGAAATCCTGCTCTTCAAAACCGATGGAAAAGGTTTTAACAGGCTTTTCGCTCGCCTCAGCCATCAGCGCGACAACCGCTGAAGAATCAACTCCGCCCGAAAGAAATGCGCCCAGCGGAACTTCCGAAATCATCCGCAAACGCGTAGATTCGCGCAGGATTCGCGTTGTTTCCTCAATCGCTTCCTCTTCCGTAATTTTTATTTTTTTAGAAAAATCGGGCGACCAATATCTCTTGATCTCGATATTGCCATCCTTCCAACGCATCCAATGCGCGGGTTCCAGCTTGCGGATTTGGCGAAAAGCGGTGAGCGGCGCGGGAACGCACAGGAAGCTGAGATAAGCATCAATCGCCTCAAAATCAACTTCGCGGGAAATATCAGGGTGTGCTAATAACGCTGTAAACTCCGAACCGAAGATCAGATCGCCGTTTGCCTGATGGGAATAAAGCAGAGGCTTTTTCCCGACGCGGTCGCGGGCGATAAAGAGAGATTTTTCCCGTGAATCCCAGATGGCAAAGGCAAACATCCCGCGCAGGGAATTAACGCAATCTGCGCCGTATTCATCATAAAGCCGGATGATTACCTCGGTGTCGGAATTGGTATTAAAGCGATGCCCGCGCTTTTCCAGATCGCTTTTTAGCTCTTGAAAATTATAGATCTCGCCATTAAAAACAATCGCTTTGGTTTTATCTTCATTAAAGATCGGCTGTTTGCCATGAGCAATATCAATAATAGAAAGCCGCCGCATCGCCAGAGCCACCGATTTATTTATATAAAACCCGTCATCATCAGGCCCGCGATGTACAATACACCGATTCATTCGCTCTAATGTTTCACGATCTGCAATCTGTGAGTTGTTTTTAACGAAGCCGACGATGCCGCACATATTTTTTTTATGAAATAAAAGACTGAAGCGCTGGGCGTCCCGCTTGCATGAGCGCGAAAAAGCCCTTAATTAAAATAATCCCGATTTTATTTGAAAGCCGATTCATCCATTATGGCTTTAATCCGTCAGAGATATTCAAAATAATTCTTTGTGTTCTTTGTAGCTAAGAGTTTTTTTACCGTAAATGACGCGTAAAAAAGTTTACAAATTTTTCCTTACTATTTACTCCTGATTTTCTTCCACAATCTGCTTTCTTCTGACCTGCATCATATAGCGTTTATTCTCACGTTTTTCTTCCCGCACAGTCCAACCAACAGCGATGAACATAAACAAAAACACCTGAATCTGTGTCCGCTGACGATACGCCGTGCCGACATTTCCCTGAAAAATGGAATAAGCAAGCGTCAGCATCAGGGAAAAGATCAGAATCGGGATTGCCTTTCGCAATCGGTGGCGCACAGTATAGATCAACCCAATAATCATAAACGGAATCGAAGCCCACCACATCAGCACTTCCGGCAAGGTAATCACCTGTCGCAGATTGGTCATCTGCCACGGAAAAGGCGCAAGCATCAAATAAGCAAAGCCGATTGGCAAAGTAGCTATCGCGCCTCCAGTTGTTGAAACATCTGAATCTTCTCCGAAACCGGAATCCGCTGATCTTACCAGATCGCTGCGGCTTTGTTGAATCCGTTCGAGATTGGCGTATTGTTCGAGTTCGCTTCCGGCATTGCGGGTTACGCCGAAATATGTCAGACCGATCCCGAGAATTGCAAGAGCGGTAATCCGCCGCATTATCGCCGTCGGCGAATTGCTATGTCCGATAGCAAAAGCCCCAACGATGCCCAATACCGCCATATAAAAAATATAAAAGCGGAGCGAGATAATACCGAAAAGAGAGAAAGTCAATAGAAAAACATCCAAATATCTGAATTTTTCTTGGAGCCGCAAGACCATTGTCATTGCCAGCACCAGAAGAAAAATGATTAAACCGTCTTTGAGAAGCTGCCCTGACCAGATAATAAATGCCGGAGAAAGAGCGACAAGCAGAGCCGAAATCTGCCCAACACGCCGATTATTAAATATCTTATACGCGCAATAATAAACCATCGGCGCGGTAGCCGCGCCAATAACCGCGCAAAAAGATTGCGCCGCCAGAATATTCTGCCCGGTAAAAGAATAAATTATCCCGACCAGATAATTCATCCCCCAACCGACCATAGTCATGCTTAATGCTCTCTGACTCCACAAATCAGTAGTCGGGTGATCATAAAACCAGATTTCAACTAATCTGTAGCCAAGGTCATTGTAGGTAATCGCATCACCACCGAAAAATCCGGCAAAATCGAAAAAATGTATGAAAATTCCGAAAACTAATCTGGCGAGCAAGGCAAGCAGGAAAATCTGGACAAGATATTTTGCATCATCCTTAACATATTTTTGGATAATAATAATAACTGCTGATGAACAAATTAAAACTAAAATAGCAGCAGCAAAACCTTCCGGAAATGCCAAAATCATCATGGCAAGACCAACTAAAAAACATAAAACTGCAAGTCGCTTATCCATTTATCTATTAATAGTCCCTTTTTAGAACAAAATTATTTTCTAAAACGAGCGCATCAAAATTGGCATTATGAAAGGTATTTACGGCATCCTCGGGTGTGCAGACAATCGGTTCTTGGATATTAAATGAAGTATTGAGCAGAAGCGGAATGCCCGTCAATTTTCTAAACTCTTCAATCAGATTCCAATAGCGCGGATTGACTTCTTTATTGACCATCTGCGGACGCGCTGTGCCGTCAATATGGACGACAGCCGGGATTTTTTCCTTCCATTTATCGGAAACTTGTATAACGGTAATCATAAACGGATCGTGATGCTCAACGCCGAAAATCTCGCGCCCGTATTCTTCGAGCATCGAAGGTGCAAGCGGGCGAAACCATTCGCGGAGCTTTACTTTATGATTAAGAATCTCGCGCATATCCTTGCGGCGCGGATCAGCAACAAAACTTCTTGCGCCAAGCGCACGCGGTCCCCACTCCATACGTCCGTTGAACCAACCGATAATCGCGCCTTCGGAAATCATTTTTGCAAGGCGCGGAAGAAGAATTTCATCAGGCAGAGTTTCATATTTTAATCCGGCTTTATCCAAAACCTTTTGACATTCTTCGTTGGAAAATCTCGGACCGTAATAAGCATTATTCATCACGAACTTGCGCGGATTGCCTAATTTCTGATGCCAGACCATTAATGCTGCACCAAGACTGCATCCGGCATCTCCCGCGGCGGGTTGGACATAAAAATTCTTAAAAGGAGTTTCGTGAAAAATGCGCCCGTTCATTACTGAATTAAATGCTACGCCGCCAGCCATACAGAGATTTTCTTCATCGGTCATTTCCTTAATCTGCTTGACCAGATAGATCGCCGTATCTTCTAAAACTTTTTGCGCCGAGCAAGCGATATTCCAATGATGTTCGGTAAGCTCTTCACCTTTTTTTCGACCGGGACCGATCTCTCTGACGATTTCATCGGGAAACTTATAATGTTTGGCAAGGTGATGATCGAGAACCTTGATATTAAAATGAAAATCACCTTTGCCGTTTCGGGTTAAAACCTTTTCGGAAAAGAAATCATAAAAAACGGGTTTGCCGTAAGCCGCCAATCCCATCACCTTCCATTCATCTCCGGTGAACATATCGAAACCGATATAATTGGTAACGGCGGAATAAAATTGTCCAAGCGAATGGGGCAGTTTTATTCGTTTCAGCACCTTTATTTTATTGCCTTTCCCTTGCGAGAAAAGCGTGGTCGTGTCTTCGCCCGTTCCATCCCATGTCATAATCGCCGCCGATTCAAACGGGGAAACAAAAAAGGCGGATGCCGCATGGCTCTGGTGATGTTCGATATAATGAAACTTAAAATCCGAATCGCCGAAATGTTCGCGTAGTCTTTTAGCGTGTTTGAACATTCCGAGATAGCTTTCCGAAACCTGCGCCACCCCGCGATCAGCCCTCGCTTTGAACATATCACGCGAAACAAATGCGGCTTTGACCGCCTGCATTGCCTTATGCCGCAAAATCCACGGCTTCCAATAATGCCCAACGTGCGCGACATCCTTCAAAGTAATTCCGGCATAATCCAAACAATATTGAATTGCCTGAAAAGGAAAACCGCTGTGATGTTTTTTGCGGGAAAATCTTTCTTCTTCCGCCGCCGCAATGAGTTCGCCGTCTTTTATTAAACTAGCGGCTGAATCGCCGAGTGTTGTTAGACCTAAAATATACATTATTTAGATAATACTTGAAAAGTGCTTTAAATTATATCTTAAAGCAAATTTTTTTTTAATAGTAATGCGAATCAAGTGTAGAACAGGCTGTTAGCCTGTTCTTAGCCTGATTATCACCATAAAAACTCATTGCTGTCACCTTGAAACAGGCTAACAGCCTGTTTTACGTGTGGAAAACTGCTTTTTTAGCGACTTTTTTCCGTTTAATTTCTACTCTTGATTTGCATTAGTAATTTTGTATTACAAATACCAAATCCCCTACATCCATTTTTATGAGGCGATATTGTGTAGTACTGTTATTACAAAAATTGCGGGGATGCTAAGAAACAAAATCTTTGTAAAAAGTGAAAATTCAAGCCGAGCATATAATAATAAAATTCTACATATTAAAAATTTTCAATATCAAAATATATTTTCCGCACTGCCCAATTTAACAAACTTTTTCTCATTACGGTATTATTTTTTTGTTTTTTTTATGAAATTTAACTGCTATGAGAAAATATCTGACAACTTTACCTTGCATTATTCAGCTTAAATAATTATTGAAATAATTTTTCAAATACTCATCAAGACAGACCTTCCAATCTCTCATAATGTTACATTTCCGAATATCTAATTTTTTGTTAATCAGGCGTTCACTAGAAGGACGAATAGAAAAAAATTCTTCGGCGAAGTATTCGGAGTCTACCGGAGTTATTTTTATTTCATTTTCTTTATTTAACGCTTTTATTATTTCAGTAGCAACTTCCAGTCTGCCGGTGGTGCCGCCGCAAACCATATTGTATAAACCCCAAAGTTCGTTTTCAAAAAGCAATTTAACATTTCTCGCAAAATCGTGTGTGTAGGTCGGAGTTCCTAATTTATCATTGACAACAAATAATTCTTTTTTGCCGTCTTTGATCTGTTTCATTATTTTCTGGATAAATTTTTTGTCTTTATTTGGTCCCGCACCCATCATCCAACCGGCGCGACAAATTATATGTTGGGTCTTATTTTCTTTGACAAATAACTCGCCCATATATTTGCTTCGCGCATAAACTCCGAGCGGATTTGGCATATCCCAATCGTCGTAAGTATCTTTTTTCCCGTCAAAGATGCCTGCCGTGCTGATATACAACAGCGGAATGTCCAATTCATTACTAATATGAACGGCGTTTTCAACCGCTATAGTATTTGTTTCGTAAGTATCGTCAGGATTCAAATCACAATACTCAAGATTTGTGTAAGCACCCAAGTGAAACAAATAATCCGGCTCAAAATTGAAAACGTCTTTTTTGTAAGCCTCAAAATCCCGAAAATCCAAGAGAGAAATCCAACTTTCGTTCACATCCTTATCGGTTACTTTCAGTTCGTTATCATCTTTGAAAATCTGATAAAATCCTTCACCCAGCATTCCGCCACCGCCAGCTATATATATTTTCTTTTTTATCATAAAATCTGTTTCTGCAATATCATTGTTTTTATTTAATCGCTCTTGGTTGCGCTCTCCAAAACCGAAAGATACTGTTGCTTTATAACGTGCGTTGAGAAATTTTTCAATACAGTTTGTCTGGCGTTTTCGCCAACTTCTTTTCTCAACCAAGAACAATCAATTAACTTGACAAGCGTATTTACCCACTCGCTTTCTGTTTCGACTAAAAATCCGTTTTTACCGTCCTCGATAAATTGTTGTGCGGTGCCGATGTTTGTTGCTACGCACGGCAATCCAAATGACATATATTGAATCGCTTTCAAACCGCTTTTACCCATTACCCAACTGTCCATCGGCAGCGGATATACGCCAATGTCAATTTTTTGTAAATCCTCTACTTCTTTTTTCGCTGACCACTGTATCACTTCTATATCTATTTCTGGAAAATCATATTCAAAGTTGCCGATGACAATTAACTTAAAATCTCGCTTTTTTTTGAGTTCGATAAATACCGGACGAAGTAAATCCAAGTAACGACGGGTGCTGAAAGTTCCCGTCCAGCCAATTGTTATTTTATTTTCATTTTTGTATCTATTATTTGGCACAAAAATATCAGTATTAATAGATGAAGAAATATAAGTGCATTTTTTCTTTTCATTTATTTGTAAGCTGATATCGTTTAGTGATGGCGAACTGGTAATAACATGGTCGGCTGTTCTGACCAAAAACCTCGTCTTTTCTGTTCCCCGCAAATTATGGGGAATCTCCTTCGTTTCCTTACTGGCATCTAATAACCAATTATCTTCCAGATCATAAATTATTTTTTTTGACAAAAGCCTGTAAATTCTCTCAAATAATGCCCCTCCCAGAGGGTACACGTACATAAAGATGTATATGACATCATATTTTCTTAATATAAAAACGTCCTTCATTCTTCTTAATATACCTAACAACGTCCAGCCGATTTTTTCAAGCGTATAACCTTTTTTATAAACAATTTCCCACATTTTCATGGTCATAAATGGAGAAATTTTTACTTCATATCCGTTTGTTTCCCAATCACCTATATATTGTTCATACTTTAAGCGTTGTCCTGCTGCTACGTCTTTCGGATACGGACATATTATTAATATCTTTTTGTTCTGCTTTTTTGCTGACATTTTAAATGTATTCAAAATTATCTCAGAAATGAAATTCATAGATGAGACGAGGGACTGGATTCTAATGTATTTGCATCAACCTTTTTTATTTATACGCTCAAGCGCAGCTTTGATACCCGAATTAAAACGACGAAGATGTCCTGCCGTTCCTTCGGTATTCACATAAAGAGTGTTATGTTCCGGGGCTATCTCACTTTTGGGTCTGGTTTCGGTGTAGTAATAAGTTGCCAACGATTTTCGGCTGATTCCGTCGGGCGTGTTAAGTGGTTTAGGATGTCCATGAAATGAAACTTCGTTAGTTTCAAAAATTACACAACGGTTAAAATCCGGCGCAATTTGTTCCAGAAGTTTTTTCTTTCCGCCGGATAATTCCCACAATTCCAAAAAACCTTCATATTCAGGCTTCCAATCTTTATTCATATAAACCAAAGCATTCAATCTTCTGTGAAGTTTGGTGTAGGGATGAATATTATAATCAACGTGAACATTTAGAAAGGCTCCTCGTGTTGATTGATGCAGCCCTCCGCCGACTAATTCGTCATCCTGTAGAAGATCAGGAATATCAGTCAAAAATTGGAGAAAATTACGAAACTCACTTGAGTTAAGCTCTTCAAAAACCTCTGCCATTATCGGATTATCGTCGAAGTTGGTTTTTTGAAACTTGTTCCGTTGATCAATATAAGTCGTTCCGTCCCAGACTCCGTCCGAGATAGACGGGTAATGAGAAAAAACCTCTTCAGCTTTATCCTCGTGAAAAAAATTTTCAATTATCGAATATCTAAACGGTTCTTTTGCCTGATATTTCGATTTTATCTCAGCTCCTGACTTGAGCAGTTTTTCAAAATTAATAAATCTCATAATTAATATCTATCAAAAGTTTCATTTGATTCACAACTATCTTAAAAAATACTATGAAAGAGTCTCTTTTTACAACACTGCTCCTGATATTGGTTATTAACAAGATATTGATCGCCTTCTAAAATCGGCTGAAAACAAATAATTCTAGGAAAATTCTGCGAGCAAGATCACCCTGTAACTATTGTTTCTATTCGTTTGCGGGACTATCGGGTGCATCAGTCCGGCGAGCAGATTAAAGGTTAAGTATAAAAATTTGGAACGTATTGCCGCCCACCTCAGCAATCGCGTTATTTGAATACTCTCCGAGTAAAATGTTTTTATATTAACCTTTTTGTTATTATACCCGGCTTCCGCTTCAATTGCCGATATGACTGTTTCCAATTGCGGATAAGGGCTGTGCAGATGCTCATTCAGCCAATCAGGTTGAGGCTTGTCAAGACGCTTTAGGTGCTCGGCAAAATTTTCATCAATTTGTTGAGCCTGAGTTCCGAAAGGGAAAGCAATAACGACGGCGTTTCGGGAAACTCTGACCAACTCTGCAATTGCTTGTTCTCTTATCTCTGTCGGCAGATGTTCCAGCACATCGACCGATGTCGCAACGGAGAAAGATTCTTTAGAAAACGGAAGCGATAAAATGCTTCCGCGCAGAAACTTAAAGTTCTTATTTTGCCACATCGAGTCTACAATGTCCACGCCCGTAAATTGTTCTGAGGGAAGCAGAGAGGCAAGCCCGTATTCACCACAGCCGGCATCAAGCAAAGTAGAATCTTCCCGTAATATCGGTTTTAAAACCTTAATAACGTCTAAGTTGCGTCCTCGCGTATCCCAACTTAGACAATAAAAAGTTTGTCGTAACTTGTCGGTCATTGATAACATATTTTCAGTTTCTCACATCGAAAGCATTTTGCGATAGTTCGCTGTGAACTTTTCCGCACCTTTTTCCAGATCATAATAATCATATGCAAAACCGCGTAATTCCTCACGACTCGTTTTCATCAAAAGTATTTGTTCAATTGCCTTGCCATAATCTTTTTCGTTGTTAATATCCTCGACCAAAACGCCCGATTGCGGATATAATTTCAGAATCTCATCCAAATCACCAATTCCTTTTGCCGAAAGCATTTTCAAACCAGCCGACCAGTATTCTCCGAGCTTTGTCGGACTTCTGCCGATCACTGAAAAATCGTCGTCATACATTACCACTCCGAAGTCTCCTGCCATCAGATATTTATGAACATCCCGATAATCGGCACTCACGTTTCTGAACTTTTCCTGAGGCAAGCCGCTTTTTATAATTTCATTTTTAATTATTTTAGGAGATGAATGCGAAAGAAATATGAAATATGATTCAGGTTTTTGTTTAAGAAGATACTTAAACAATTTCAAAACCAAATCTGTTCTGTAATTTCCGCCGAGCGAACCGGAATACAACATCACAACGCTTTCCGGCGGAATATTCAGATCGGTGCGAATTTTCTTTCGCACCGATTCGTCATAAGGCGGAAAATACTCGAAGTTGACGCAGGTTGGAATAACATCCACCAAATTTTCTTTTTTCAGATTATTTTCAACAATAAATCTTTTGCCGATGTGAGTGAGCGAAACGGCAATTTCGGAGTTTTTGAAAAACCCTTTTTCTCTTATTTTAAGATACCGATATACAGGTTGTAAAAAAGGCGAAGCCAGCATTCCGCTTTCCTTTTTCTCATCAGCCCACCAACCGCGCATATCAAACATCAATTTGCTGCCGTATCTATTTTTGGTCCATTCGCCGAGAATGCAGGGCAGATAGCAGCGGGCGTGAAAAATGTCAAAAGCATGTTCTTTCGCCAGTTCTGTAATTTTTCGCTTACCGTCGCGTAGATTCGCTATTGCCGATGCGACAGGAATTTTATTGCCGAAAAAAAGTGGATGCCATTCAATATCGAAACCGCGAATAAGATTGTAAATAGATTCCTTATTTTTTTCAAAGATTTCCGGCTTTTCGTAACTTATTAGATGAAATGAAAATTCTTGGCGGCTGATGATCTTTAAATATGAAAGAACCTGGCTTTGTCCGAGAGGATCGGTCATTCCGTCGTATGATACAAATAGAACTTTTTTTTTATTTACCATTTAGTTATTCGAAGCAGTTTAAATTCAAAAAATCAAATTGTTTAATAGTCTTTATCCGGTCTGAATATGACTTTAAATCGCTACGATTTTTCCGGTGATTGAAGAACTGCCTGAATCCATCCGCTAAAGGTAGCAATATCAATTACTATAATAATAAAACTCACGCCGACAAACTGAATCGGATTTATTAACCACCATGATTCCCGATTTTCACAGCGAAGTCGGATGTTTTTTACCGTCCGCGCGGAAATCCACAACAAAACCACTAAAAGCCATAACCAACTGTGTAACAGAGTGAGCAAAATGAAAGGGATAATTACGATATATTGTTTGGCGAGACCGTAGTGCCAATGCTTCTGACGTTTTGCCCAAATATTATGTTTTGAATATAATGCAAATTTCTTAAACATGGAAAAAATATCGGGAGTAGGTTTCCACCAAATTCGCGCGCGGGGAGCATACCCGATTCGGAAATTTTGTTTTGCGATATTTTCCATAAAAATCAAATCTTCCGCTGCTCGTAAATCAGGAAAGCCCCCAACTTTCCCCCAAACCGAGCGTTTCATCAACGAAGAAGGAATTATCGCGCCGCGCCACCATTCGCCATTTTTTTTAATTTTTGGAGTAAGATATGCTAGTGCAAAACATTTTTCAAAAAAAGATTTTTTTTCAGCTTCATAACTTCCATAAACAACATCAACGGACGAATCGGCTTCGGTAACTTTTTTTAATTCTTCAAGCCAATTAGGTTCAAGTCTGATACCGGCATCGGTAAAAGCGATCCATTCGCTGCGGGCGTTTTCAACACCGATATTTCGCCCGCGTCCCGGCGTGGCGTTTCCGGCTTCGATTATCTGGAACCGCTCATCGTTTCCTGTTAATTTATGCGCGAGTTCGACAGTTTTATCCGTTGAACCGCCGTCAACGAGAACGATTTCGTCCGGTTGGGAAGTTTGAAGTTTGATAGACTTAATTAGTTCCGCCAGCGAATCTTCTTCATTCTTCATCGGGATTACCAGAGAAACTTGTAAAACAGAGTTTGGCATTTATAATTTTATTTAGCAGTTAAATTTCAGTTGCAAGAAAATCATTTGAGCGAATTTAAAGCGTTGATTTAAAATGTTTATTAAAATTCCGTAAATAACTTATTTGCAATTTAAAACTTTTTTTCAAGTTTTTTGTTTCTCTGCCAATCAGCGGATAAGAAATTAATTTTACGGATTCAATCAATAATCTGGTTAGATAATTGCTGTAAAATAACCACGGATTAAGATGTTTTTTCTCAAACAAAATACCCATTTTTACTTTTCTGTCATTGATTGCACTCTCACTCCAATGCTGAATTGCACTCTGTCCGCCAAGATGAATTATTTCGGCTTCCGGCACAAATTTCAAGTCAAAGCCTGATTTCGAAAGACGTATGCAAAGATCCATATCTTCTCCATACATATCGAAATCCTGATCAAACCCATCAAGAGATTTCAGAATACCGCCCTTAAATAAAATCGCTGCGCCCCAAACAATCGGAACAGCTCTTTTTTCATTATGTTCCCAGTGTGAATATAAAAGAGTTTTAGCTCTTCGATCTGCGGGCAGCAATTTATAGAGTTTAAAGTTTTCCAGAATTATCTTTAACGGTGTTGGGGGATAATACCAGACGCTCGGCTGTAAAGACTCATCGCTGTTTAAGAGTCTTGGAGCAACTGCACCGATCTTGCTATCGGAGTTTAGTTCAACAAGAAGCAAATCAACCGAATTCGGTTTTATAATCGTGTCAGGATTAAGCAAAAAAATGTAAGGACTCTGCGTTTGATTTATGACAACATTATTTGCCTTGCCAAAACCCAGATTTTCTTGGCTTCTTATCAATTCAAATTGTATATTCTGCAAAAGATTCTTCGCTTCATCAGTTTCAAACCAAACCAGACTTTTATCCGTAGAGGCATTATCAATGACAACTATTTCGTAAGAAACTTTCGGCGGATTTTCAATAATGCTCTTCAAACACTGTGGTAAAAACTTTTCCCCATTCCAATTTACGATAACGAAGGTTAATTCTACGGACATTATTTATTTCCTCTAAGATTTGCCATACAGTTTTTACATTTCATTTTAATAACCTTTCCAGATTTTTGCATAACATGATTTTATCTACAATGATATTTGCCGTGTGGGCATCTTCTTCCATATTATCTGATCTACATAATTGATAATAAAACTTTAAACCCAACGCCGATGCCATATTAAAGTAACAATTATTTATATTATCGTCGAATTTTCTTAATTCAAAAATGTTGCCGCATTCCGGCATAAAAAGCATATTTGTCATTCCCGCCCCATGGCTGGAAACTAGATACTTAACTGAAGCGAATAATTGAACCTGTTCTATAAAAGAATAATCTTCGGCGCAGATTATCTTGAAGTCATATTTTTTCAGTATTTCAAGTATTTCATCTTCATTTTGTATTTTTCTTTTATCTGCTTTCCGACGGCTGATATAAACTTTTTGAAAATCTACATTTTTTCCCGAATCGGATTTTTCCCAAAATGTTTTTTGAACTTCTTTTATAATCGGTTCATTAAAATCGCCTGAAGCCGCTGTATGTGTCGGTAAATATAACTTACTACATAAAAGAATTTCATTATTATTGATATATCTAATATCCTTTATACCGAATATTTCAAGCGAAGTTTGAACATAGTCCAAAGATCTGAAGCTGTCCGGCAGCAATAGAACGGCATTTTCAAAATACCCGGAAATTACCTTTAATCGGGGCAAAACATCGCATAACCAGTGAAAATATCCTTTAGACCAATCGTCGGTAACCCAAAAAACATTCTTATTTATATAATTTCGTTTTCTCAGCAAGAAATTATTAATGTATGTTTTTACGATTGCTCTTTTTTTCCATTTTCGAAAATTTTCGGGAAAAGCAAACGATTCGATCAAGATTCGGTTTTTATAAAAAATTATGCCTTCCGCGCTGATTTTGACATCTTCGTATTTACAGATGTTAACCGCCGGAATTTTCTTTTCGAGTTCGTGTTTAAAGAGCGAAATATCTTCCGTATTAAAATTTACGGGAAGGCTGCGAAGCGAGATTTTTTCTTTTGAAAAATTCAGGCATTTTTCATCAAACAAATCGCTATTCATATATCGCTCAAGGTCATTTGACCGGAAACATCAATCAATCTGCCATCTGAAAGGCAGTTTTTCTTTTTTATTGTCGGCTATTGCCAGACAAAATCCAGCAATTCTCTTTATGTTATCTGAATTAAGCCAACCGGCGCAGTCTGCTATATCATCAAAATAATCGTTTTCTCCCTGAATAATAATGGTGCGCGTATGGATCAGTTCCGGTCTCGAATAAGCCATTCTTCTGGTTATAAATGCCGGTCGCGGAAGTTTTCGGAGCAGTCCTAAAACTTTTCGAAGATTGCCGTTCGAGATTTTGAAGGAAATTTTCTCATCTAATTCTTCGGATTCTTCTACTGCCGAATACAGTTCTTCCAATTCTTGAGCAACATCTATTTTATGCTTTTTGTAATAAAGAAAATTATTAAAAGAATTTTCGTAATACTTTTTTTTATTCAGTTGAAATTTTTTGTATTTTTCGCCCACGGCATTTAATCCCTGTAAAGACGATTCTATTATGTAATTTTGATTTGTCAGATTCTTTAAAGGCGCAAAATTTATAAACGGCTCTTTTTTTCCGACGATCAGAGCATTATGGAAAGCCAGTTTATCTATTCCGCTTTCGGTTGTGCTGACATTGCTTTTGCAAAACAGAGTTAGCGGAGCATCCAAATACAAGTAACTTTCAATCACGCACAGCGTAATTATAAAAGCGTAAATGTCGGGAATAACGTAGTTTGGAAATAAATCTAATCCTTTATTCTCGATTTCTTCAAAAATTTCGTGGTGATAAAATGCATTTGTCAGAAAAGCGGCTCGATAATCTGGATTGGTCAGAGAATAATTTTGTTCCGTGTCGTGCAAAAGAATTCGATTAATTGTTTCGTCAGCACCGACCTTAAACAGTTTATTACAAAAAGTCGGAATCAAAATCGTATTGCTTTTAATTCGGTATAATGGATGAAACGGCGGATAATCAACGGGCTGAAAGCGTTCATTAAGATAATAATAAGCATAGTTCCAAATCAGCAGTTTGGTTTTGGTTTCATCAATTATTTTTTTCGCCGTTTCAAAGGCATTGATCGTAAAAGCATCATCGTCGGATAAAAAGGTTATGTATTTGCCGGAGGCGTGGCTGAGAGCAAATTTGTAACTTTCATTCATCGTCAGAGACTTATCGCTGCGAAAATATTTTATTCGTTCGTCATTAAAAGCGTGTACGATTTCGGAAGTATTATCAGTTGAAAAATTATCGCTGATAATCAATTCAAAATCACGAAAAGATTGTGCCAGAATGCTTTTGACGGCAAACTGCAATAAATTTCCTCTGTTGCGCGTCGGTATAACTATTGAAAAGAAAGTTTTTTTACCACTCATAACTGCTTTTGATATAAGGTTGTAAAGGCTTTATTTCGCAGAAAAGGAACTGAAAAGACGGCAATCGCAAAAGAAATAATCGAGATAGAAGCCATACTTAAAATAAATTCCAATCTTGTAAAATCATATTTTACAAAAAGTCTGCCGATTATAAAAACCGGAATGACAACCAGAATAATTTTTCCGATGTCTTCGAAATACCATCGTTTCATTTCGCCCTTCAATAAAAAACGGTGCATTATCGGAACTTCGGCGACGATATATGAAAAATTTAACAGACACCAAACAACTGCCGCGCCAACTGCTCCGTAATAATTTATCGCGTAAATCATCAATGGAATTAGTATAATTATAGCGACGACATTTTTCCAAAAAGCCAGTTTTGTCATTCCGTTTGCCAATTGCATAAAATACGGAATATGCATAAAACCGTTTAAGCCCGTTCCGACGGCAATCAAAGCTAAAAGCAAGGAAGCGTTATCAACAATTGCTTGATCGTTCGTCCAAAGCTGTAAAATTTCCGGTGCAAAAAAAGCCAGAGTCAAGGTTGAAGGAATTAGAAAAACACTTAAAGTCTGCGCCGCCTGATGATAAATTTGACTGATTTCATTTGTGTCATTTCGGGCGACAATCTGCGAAAATTTCGGATAATAAACCGCATCTATCGAACTGATAATCATCCCTAATCCCATTGCAGCGAGAGAGTTTGCTAATGAATAATAACCGAACTGCTCCAGCGTCAGCATCTTGCTTAAAATTATTTTATCCAACTGTGTGAGAATCAGCGTGACGATTCCGATGCCGGTCATTCCCGCCGCATATCGCCAGATACTTTTCAACAGATCGTATCTGAATTCGGCTTTTTTTTCGGATTTCGGAAGACTCTTCCAAAAAGCAAGAGCAAATACCACAGCGTTAATTACCGCAACGACAGTCTGCCAAATCAAAAATGCTTGAATTGTCGGCGAAATATATGCCAAGACTATTAATGCGCCAAACGAACGCAATGTTCCGAAAATTACATTCAGCACATTTAACAGCACCTGTCTTTGCAAACCGAGCAACCCGCTCGAATAAAATGTACCAACCCATTGAAAACCGAAACCGATGCTCATAATCATCAGAAATCGCGTAATGTCGGTATCGGAAATATTTTCGGATTTTATCCAGTAATGAGCCAGAAGCGGAGAAAGAAGGAGAGTAATTATCGTAACCAAAATGCCGACCGCCCAATAAGGAAGTTCCAGAGTGCGGGCAAGATCACGCATTTCCCGAAATTTTTCGGGAAACGACGAAAGCCGCGCCATTTCGCGGTTAACAGTCGGAGACAAACCGACATCGAGCAAAAACAAAATCGCCTGAACGCTGGCAAATATCCCGATAATTCCGTAAAACTCGACGCTTAAGTATTTTAGATAAAGCGGAACAAATAAAATACCGAGTAAAGCGCCCCAAATTCTGCCGATGAAATTAGCAAGGATATTGGTTTTTACACTATTCATTTACGCCGCAACCAGGCACTCGTCCAATGCGTTATATTTTCGGAGAGTTCACTTTCATTAAAATTCCAGGCTGGTTGTTCAAGAATAAATTCTGAATGCTTTTGTGCAAATTCCTCCGCCGCGTCTGCCGGATTATCAGAAATCCAATTTTCACCGGAGCGCGGAACATCGTGTAGCACGCGCATACTTCCGTCTGTCGCAACAATATATGAATTCGATGTGATTAATTCGTGATAAGCGTCTAGTTCATCGAGAACGTGCTGCTTCGTATGATTCGAGTCTAAAATCACCAGCACCGTTTCGCCTTTTTTGACGTGAGATTTTGCCTGTCCGACAATATGCGGATCGGTCGAGCTTCCTTCAATTAACGTAATGTAGGAAAACAATTCGTGTTCTTCAATCGCCTTGCGGTTGTGTGGGCGAATTTCGATGTCAATGCCGACAACGCGCCCTTTGCCCATCGCTTTAAAAAGGCTCGCGTAAAATATCAGCGAACCGCCGTGAGCAATTCCCGTTTCGATAATTACGTCGGGTTTGACGCGGTAAATAATTTCCTGCATCCGAATCATATCTTCGGGCAGTTGAATAATCGGTCGTCCGAACCACGAGAAAGTATAAATATATTTTTCGTTCCAACCGACTTTCAGCCATTCGTTTGAAATCATTTCAAAACTTTCTTTCGAGTAAAGTGAAAGATTCGTCGTTTCACCATTTTCTTCTTTGACCAAAGTTTTATTGTCCGTATCAATCGTTAATTTCATAATCTTTCCAGAACTTGATTGTTTCTTCGATTCCCTGCAAAAGCGTGTGCTTCGGTTTCCATTCGACTTCGGCGCGTAATCTTTCTGTATCGGCGACGATATACTGCGGCTCGTCCGGCGGTGAATCGATTACGCCAAAACGAACATTTTCTCGTTTATCAAGTTGTTTCGCAACCTGCAAAACCATTTCCTTGATTTTTATGCCTTCGCCCGAAGCGACATTGACACAGCCTTCGACCTCCGAATCGAGCAGTGCCGCGAAAGCGTCGGCAGCGTCTTTGACATACAAAAAATCACGAATTTGGTTGCCGTGCGAACAATGGGCAAACTCATCTTTCACCAGAGAACGAATTACCGAAGCGATTAATCTTTTCGGCGATTCGTATTCACCATAAAGAAAAAAGATTCTGCCCCAAGCCCAACTGATATCAAAATCCGAAAGTGATTTTTGCAAATCGAGTTTGCATTTTCCGTAAATTGTTTGCGGAATCAGACGCGATTTTTCTTCGGACAAAACTTCATCGTTGAACGAGTATTCAAAACAAGTTCCGCTGGCGACGACTCTTTCGCCGCCGCATTCTCGAAAGTTTTTCAATAAATTAAGACTTGCTTCGACCCAGATTTCGTTTTCCGGCGCGTTCCAAAATTTACCGTGTTCGACAAACCACGCAAAATGCAGAAGATGCGTCGCTTTAACTTTTTTCGTTAACTTTTCCACGTCTTCAAATTCGAGCAAATTGGCTTCGTGCCAAAATAAATTTTTAGAAATTAAATTCACAGGCGGCAAATTATGTGAAACCGCGTGAACTTCATAATCTCTTTCGAGTAGCGAGGTGATAACTTGTCTGCCGACAAAACCGCTTGCGCCGGTTAAAATAACTTTCTTCATTTATCTCCCGCGTTTATCTGGCATCTGAAGATTGCTTCAATTCCCAAACTTCCCAATTATTGGTCGTTTCTTTCAGTTGATATTGCTGCGCCAGCCGATTTTTGACGCGCCCGAAGAAACTTTCGTAATATTTTAATTCTTCAATTTGATTTTCCCCTAAATTTGTTTCAAATGTTTCAAAAAGCAGTAATTTCGGCGGATTGCGCTGAATCGTGCCGATTAGATTTTCAAAATCCTGTTTGGTAATTGTTTCGCCGAAAATATCTTGAATCGGCAGTTTAACAAAGCGTTTGGTCAGCAAAGACAGCGAGTAAGAATTATGCGTAAAGAACAAAGTATCGGGCGCGGTTTTTTCAAGGTATGCCGCTTTTGAAAGCAGGTCGTTCGCGGACTGTTCGGACATCGGCACACCTGAAACCACTCTGGTTATTTGTCCCGAAGTCGGAGAAAAAGTCTGGTCAAAAATCATTTTCAGGTGCAGATAATTTTGATTGATAATAAAGGGAAGCAAAACGAACAGCATCAACGCCAATCTGACATCGAAAAGACATTTCCGAAAATTATGACGCAGACGGGTAAAAACTGCCGGATTGACTAAATCGGCAATCAGAAAGACAAATAAATATTGATACGTCCAAAGATTCCACGGGTCGGGACGATTAAAATAATAACTAAACCAGACGAGAATCGTTGAACTGATGGCGAGCCGGACGCTTTCATTAACCGACAGTTCGCGCCGCCACCAGCGCAGCGTCATAAGCGCGACTATGAAAACGCTGTAGACGAATATAATCAGCGCAAACGGGTCAAACTTCAAAGCAAGACCGCTGTAACCTTCGCCGAAGCGACCGATAAAACCTAAAAATAATGCCGGATTTATAGTCGGAAATTCTCCAAGACCAATTCTGTAAAGCAGAATTATTCCCAGACTGGCGATTGTCGCTCCGATAATAAAACGGATGGCGAGAGAAAAAATTGCAGCGATGTTAAATGTTCGTAAGCGCGATAATAAAAATAAGCCGTAGCCGAAAGTCAAACAAATTCCCGTTTCAGGATTATAGAGAATTAAAAAAACCGTGCCTAAACCCAAAATAAACGCCGCCTTTGACAGTGTTTGAAAGCGTATCAAAAGCAAAAACAAAACGCCCAGAGCCAAGCCTATGAATCTCCAGCCCGATTGATTCGGAAAATAAATTGCGCTGTGCGCGGTGCTGACCCAAGTGCCAATCAGCAAAGTGGCAAACAATACAAAAAGCGGATTGCGCGGTTTCCACAAGTGAAAAGTTACGATTGCAGTTATCAGAAAAATGATTTGAGTTATCTGAACTACTACGAAATGTCCGGCGAAATCTAATAAACCAAAACTGCGCTCAAATATAGCTAATAACAGAGGCGGAATTAACCCGTAGTTCAAATTAACTTCAGTTCCAAACTGTAAGCCAGCCGCCAATCTGTCAGCTTGCGCTAAGGTTACGTTGTAGTGCGCTTCTAACCAAAATTGACTTTCTGCAAAGAAAGAAAGCGGCAGAATAAAACCGGGAATTATTAACCAAAGCAGATAAGCGATAATCAATATCCAAATAATTACACTAAAAACTGCCGATTTAGCTTTTTGACCAGATACCTGCCCGTATAAAAAAACAAAGGATAAAATAACGAAAGCCGATAAAATTATTTCTCCCAGCCTTATCAATATAACACCGCGTATCCACGATTCCGCTTGAAAAATACCGACCAGAAATACAGCGGTTGCCAGCAATACGAAAATACCGGAATATCTTTTTATCCAATTAATTCCCGAACCGAAAATGCGAGTGGAACGTGAAGTAAAAAAACGACTTCGACGGTAAATTAAAAAACAGCAAATTATTGAAAGAACCGCAAGCAGAACCAGAGCGACACGGTGCGCCGTTCGTTGGGCGGCGGTGTTGTGCATATTCAGCAACTGAACATGTTCGGACGTAAATATTTCAGTAAAAGAATCGTCTTGAGCAGGTATTACAAACAGAATAACGCTGAAGCTTAACAAGACGATAATGGTAATTACTAACGCTGTGTCAGGCAGACGCAAGCGGCGGAGATTCCAATTTGACTGCATATATCTAAGGCTTTTCTATTTTATTAACTGGCGAAACAAGTTAAAGAATTAGTTTGTAATGATAATTTTTTCATCTGATAGTTCTTGATCGGTCTTTTTTATAAACTTTAAAACTATCCAATGTATCAAGGTTAGCGCAAGGATTACCAGCGCATAACCACGAACGGAGATTGCGCCGGTTTGCGCCGCCGAATTCGCTATGCCCATTTTCATTAAAATTGAAGAAATACTAACTTCCGCAACGCCGATTGCTCCGGGAACGAAACTTATTACTACTAGCAAAGTCGTCAAAGTAACAAGTGAAATCGCCTGCCAAAAACTAATCTCGACCGCCACGCTTGCCAGAGCGATTTTCCAGCCCAGAACGACAATTAACCAGGAAACGACAGTCAAAACTACTGCCGCCAGCAACGTCCATTTTCGCTGCCATTTTTCGCGCAGCAAATTTCTAAGCGGATTTAGACGTTCAGACGGAAACAAAAAAACAATACTCAGCACCGATAAAAACAAAACAATTGAAGCCGTTGCAAATATATAAAAATAAAATCGTGGAACACCGAAATTAAAACCGAGCGATACTCCGACGATTGCTAAACCGATAACGACTGAAAAATCCAAAATTCTTTCCAGAAAAAAAATCGTATATCCCGCTAGCCGACCGCAGCCGTATTTTCGCAAAAGTTCGACTTTTAACGCTTCGCCCGATTGAAACGGCGTAACGGTCGAAAGCCCGATTGAAACGGAATTATACAAATAAAGTTTAGTGAATGGAACATTCAGATTTTCATTTTTCAGCAGCAGATACCAGCGAATTGTTCTGACAAAAAAGTAAGCGAGTATGTTTATCGCAGAGCCAAAGAACAAGTAAATCAGATTGGCTGCTTGCAGCGACTGCCAAATTTCCTTCCAGTTAAAATTATTTACTACGTAATAAAGACAAACAATGCCGACGACGATTGTAACGCAAAACTTTGTCCACTTGTTCTTTAAAACAGAGGGATAACTCAATATAAAAATCTCAACTTTTTATCATTACCGATAATTTCCAAAAAGATATTTTCAGCTAAATATCGGGTAAATCAATCTTCGATGCTTCGTTGACGATAACTTTAACCTTGTTCATTTTCCCAGATATATTTTGAAGCATCTTTTCCGGTCATAAAAAGTAAATCCAAAATTGAAACTTGCGGGTCAAACGGCGGATATAACTGCGGATATTCAGGATAATTGTAAGTCATATATTCTAACGTAATTCCGGCTGCCCGAAATTTTTCGTCTTCGATGTAGTCTTGCGCCGATTTTCCGCTGATGTAGTGAGTCGCGCCGACTTCCTTTAAAATTTTAATCAAACGGTCTGTTTTTTGTCCGTCAACTTGCAGACTCGACGAGCGTAAAAACTGCGTATCGTCGATGCCGAGCAGTTCGGCAATTTTAACGGTTGTGTTAATAGTAAAATCGGCAAGCAAATCGGACTGAAGCTGATAGAGTTTTTCAACCTGTGGGAAAATTTCATCGAAAAACGACGATTTGGCGTAAGCATATTGAACGCTTAAAAGATGTTTTTTAATCCAATCTTCCTCACCGGAAATGCGAATTTCGTTAATCGGTGTCTGATTTGATTGAAAGCCTTTGCTGAAAACGGGAATTGTCAGCCAAATGCTGCCATTTATCGTTTTAATTTTATTGCGATTTCGCCAACCTCGCTTGTCATATTGAACATCATCATAAAACACGAACAAGTCGGCTTTTTGAATTTGATGAAAAAAGCCGCGCCAGGGAATATAAGACGGTTGTAAAATAACGCACTTCATAAAACACTTTTAATCAAACGATGCCTCTAATTCGGCAAATTCTTCTTTTAACAGACCCATATAAAAGGCATTGATATAATTGCCTTCAAGCAAAAATTCTTTACGCAGAATGCCTTCAAGATTAAACCCAATTTGTGTATAAGTATTTAAGGCAGGTAGGTTACGGGCGTGAACGGTTAGCCAGATTTTGTTTAAAGAAAGATGTTCAAATCCAAATTTACAAATTCTATAAGTTGCAGTGCGCCCGATGCCTGAACCTCTCGATAAGGTATTGCCAATATAAATCGAGAAGCGAGCCGTCAAAATATAATCGTCAACTTTGTCCAAAATCACATTGCCGCGATGATGACCTTCCGAAACTATTGCAAACGCATAAATCTCTTGACTGTTTTCGGTATTTTTTATCCACTTCAAAGTTTTTTCAAGGTCAGGTTCGCTCCGTAAGCCGATGTTTCGGCTTACGCTCGTGTCCTGCATCCATTCCAGCATTTGTGATGCGTGTTCTGTCGCCAGAGGGATAATTTCTACGTCTTGCCGCAGCTTTAACATAAATTTTAATCGTCGGTTGTTTTCTCTATCGTGTAAATTGGACGTTCGATACTTCGGTTAAACATCCTACTTAAGTATTCACCGATAATACCGAGCGCGAACATTTGCATTCCCGAAAAAACCGCCGTTATCGAAGCTAAAAACGTAAAACCGGGAACGCTTCCGTAATACATATAATTGGTAACAGCATATAAAAATATGGTAAATCCGAAAAGTGTAAAAGCAAAACCGACTAAACTTGCAACTCTTAAAGGCAAAGTGCTGAATCCGGTCAAAATTAAGAGCATCTGATTGAGTAACCGCCGAAAATCGTAGTTTGATTTGCCGAGAAAGCGCGGTTGGTGTTTAACCTTAACCGAAGCAAAATTGGTAGTTCCCCAGGAAAGCAGAACGTCAATCAGTAAATTAGGACTTTGAAAAGTAGCGAAGGATTTTCTCAAACTAGTCCGAAAGGCGCGGAATGCACTTATGTCTTTGATATTATTGACATTCATTGCCACTGCCAAAGACTTTTTTGTAACGAGCGAAAGCAAATCACGCAGTATTCCGTGCTGTTCTTGTTCCGGTTTGCCGTAGACTACATCAAACCCTTCTTGAAATTTCCCCAGCAGTTTCGGAATTTCTTCGGGCGGATGTTGTAAATCGTCGTCTAAAGTTACGATAATTTCGTTTTCGGCAGCGCGAATTCCGCACAGAATGGCGTTGTGCTGTCCGTAATTTCGCATCAGACAGATGCCTTTTATCCATTCGTGTTTTTCGGCGAGTCGGGAAATCTCCGTCCAACTGTTGTCGCGGCTGCCGTCGTTGATTAAAATTAGCTCGAACTTATCGGCAATGCTTGGTAAAACTTGATTTAATCTCTCGACTAATTCCGGCAAAATGGCTTGACTGTTATAAACCGGAATGACGATTGATAATGAATATTGATATTTTAAATTATCCATCGTTTATTTTCGACCGCGCCAATCTGTTATTGCTTCAATTACCCGACTTTGTTCATCGTCGCTGAAGCTGTTAAAAAAAGGAAGCCGCACTAATTGGTCGCTCAACTCTTCGGTAATCGGGCAATCGCTTTTTTTTTCGCCGAATTTTTTTCCCATTTCTGAAAGATGCAAAGGCAGATAATGAAAAACCGATAAAATGCCTTTCTCCCGAAGAAAAGTTATGAAATTTTGTCTTTGCTCCAAAGACGGCAAAAGCAGGTAAAACATATGATAAGCCTGTTCGCACTCAGCAGGAACAATCGGCAAAAGAACATCATTTTCGGCTGCCCAAATTTGCAGCGAATCGTAATAAGTCTGCCATATTTGCCGACGTTTAATCTGAATTTCTTCTTTTACTTCAAGTTGCGCGTATAAATAAGCTGCAAGCAAGTCCGATAACAAATAACTCGAACCGATATCAACCCACGTATATTTATCAACCTGCCCGCGAAAAAAGCGGCTGCGATTCGTACCTTTTTCGCGGATGATTTCGGCGCGTTCGATATACTGCGGATCGTTGATGACGAGCGCACCGCCTTCGCCGCACGTAAAATTTTTCGTTTCATGAAAACTCTGCGTCGCCATAGCGCCGAATGTGCCGAGATATTTGCCTTTGTATTTGCCGAACAAACCGTGAGCGTTATCTTCAATGACCTTTATATCATATTTACCCGCAATTCTTAAAATTTCGTCCATTTCGCAGCCGACACCGGCATAATGAACGACGACAATTGCTTTGGTGCGCGGCGTAATCAAAGCCTCGATTTTCTTTTCGTCAATATTTAACGTGTCAGGACGAATATCGGCAAATACCGGTCGCGCACCGCGTAAAACGTAGGCATTAACCGTTGATACAAACGTAAATGAAGGAATTATAACTTCATCATCGGGCTGCAAATCCAACAGCAGAGCCGTCATCTCCAGAGCGTGTGTGCAGGAAGTCGTCAATAAAACTTTAGCGGCGCCTAAAGTTTCTTCGAGCAAAGCGTGACATTGCTTTGTGAAATATCCATCTCCGGCGGTATGCATATTGGTAATGCACTGCGCCAGATATTCCGGTTCAGTTCCTATAAAACAGGGTTTGTTAAATGGAATATCAATCATATAAATTAAACGGCGAAACGAAATTTTCCAAAAATGGCAAATCGGCATCTCTGGCTGACAAAAACGGTTCTTTGATTTTCCAATCAATTCCGATTGTCGGGTCATTCCAACGAATTCCGCCTTCATAATCGGGAGCGTAAACATTATCAACTTTGTATTGGACAATGACTTCTTCAGTCAACGAACAAAATCCGTGTGCAAAACCTCTCGGAATATAAACAATTTTGTCATTATCTTCGCTCAGTTCGATTGAATCCCACTGCCCGAAGGTCGGCGAATCTTTTCGCAAATCTACGAAGACATCGAGAATTGCTCCCTGCACGACGCGAACAAGTTTTGTTTCGGCAAAGGGCGGACGTTGAAAATGCAGTCCGCGAACTGTGTGAAGACGGGTTGAAAGTGATTGGTTTTCCTGTGCCCAAACAGTTTGCAAATTGTGTTCGGCAAACACTTCGCGGCTGTAAGTACGCATAAAATAACCGCGTGCATCGCCGATGCGGTTGAGCGTGATTTCAAAAGTCCCCTGTAATTTTAGCGGTTTAATGTCCATTTCTGCTTTGATAAAATTCAATCTGCTGCTGCGTAATTGCGCTCAAATCAGCATTGTTTTTAAATGCTTGATACCAGTTAATCGTCAAGTTTATTGCCTCTTCCAAACTCAATTTCGGCAGCCAAATTAATTCGTTTTTCGCTTTCGTGCTGTCGAGCTTTAAGATTTTTGCCTCGTGTGGCTGGTTGCCGTCGGCGATTTCCCAATTTACTTCGTCGTTCCAGATTCGCTTTATTTCTTCCAAAATCCAGCCGACGGGTTTTGCGTCCGTTTCATTCGAGCCGAAATTCCACGCTTCCGCAAATTGCTTTTCGCCTTCGTAGAGTTTTTGCGCCAATTTCAAATATCCGGCAAGCGGCTCTAAAACGTGCTGCCACGGACGAATCGAATTTGGATTGCGAATCTCTAATTTTTCGCCAAAAATCAGCGAACGAAAAACATCGGGCAATAATCTGTCCTCCGACCAATCGCCGCCGCCGATCACATTTCCGGCGCGTGCCGTGGCGATCAGACAATCGCTTTCGGTAAAAAACGAATTTCGATATGACGAAACCGCCAATTCCGCGCACGCTTTGCTGTTTGAATACGGATCAAATCCGCCTAATCTTTCGTTTTCACGATACGCCCAATGCCATTCCTTGTTTTCGTAAACCTTGTCGGTCGTGATGATAACGACAGATTTTACAAAATCAGTTTTCCGAACGACTTCCAAAATATTGATCGTGCCGATCACATTGGTCGTATATGTATCAATCGGCTCACGATACGAACGCCTGACCAAACTCTGCGCGGCAAGATGAAAAACGATTTCCGGTTTAAATACTTGAATTGCTTTTTTAAAATCCGGCAAATCGCGGATGTCGCCGATTTTTGATTGAATCTTATTTTCAAGATTTAAATCTTCAAATAAATTCGGCTGTGTGTCCGGTGCGAGGGAATAACCGCAAATTTCCGCATCGAGCGAATTTAACCAGAAAGCAAGCCAGCTTCCTTTAAAGCCCGTATGTCCGGTAATTAATACTTTTTTTCCTTTCCAAAAGTCCTGCATTTACCAGACCTTCCACGGCGGATTTCCGCTTTCCCAAACGCTTTCTAAATACTTCTTATCACGCAGAGTGTCCATACATTGCCAAAAACCGTCGTGGCGATATGCCATTAATTGATTTTCATCTGCCAGACGTTCGAGCGCGTCTTTTTCCATTATGCTCGCATCACCGTTTAAATAATCCAAAACCTGCGGCTCGAAAACCAAATAGCCGCCGTTTATCCAGCCTTCGTGCGTTTGCGGTTTTTCCGTAAATTCAGTTGAAAAATCTTCTTTAATAAGAAGTTCGCCGTAACGCGCTGGCGGGTGAACTGCCGTTACGGTGGCAAGCTTTCCGTGTGATTTATGAAATTCAAGCAATTTCTGTAAATCTATATCGCATACGCCGTCGCCGTATGTAATCATAAAGGTCGCGTCTTGCAGATAAGTTTCCAGCCGTTTGATCCTTCCGCCCGTCATCGAATTTTGCCCGGTTTCCATCAGATGCAGAATCCAGTCTTCGCTTTCGCGTTCGCCGATTTCCGTCGTTCCGGTCGAAAAATCAATTTTCATATTGCCGTTCAAATTACAATAATCAAGAAAGAATTTTTTGATTATCTCGCCCTTATAGCCGAGCGCAACAAAAAATTCCTTGAAGCCGTAATGAGAATATGTCTTCATTATGTGCCAGAGAATCGGATAACCGCCGATCTCGACCATCGGTTTCGGTTTAATTTCGGTTTCTTCGGCAAGGCGCGTTCCGAGTCCGCCTGCGAGAATTACAACTTTCATAGTTAAAGATTATATAAAATTTTTGGGAAATTAGGTTCGCTTCTACGCGAAAATTTACCGCTTCATCCGATTTGCGTTGATTACTTCTGCCAGGTGGTTCGGGGCTGACATATTTAGGATTGTGTGGTTTCGCATTATTAGTTTTAGTTCCGTTTTGTCGGTGATTATGCCTTTAAGCGGTCGGTCGCCGGTTTTTTGGATTATTCCAGCGCGCATCCATTGCCAGAATTGTTTCTGGGTCGTCCAAAATTTTTCTCCGTTCGGGCAGACAATCTTTGCCGTGCGCTTTTTTGTTGTTTTCCCGATTTTCTTCTTGTTCTGTGGCAATAATCTCATTTTTTTTAACTGCAAAGGTTTAATTGATGCCAAGTCTTTGGCTATTGGTCTTCGCATTTTGCTCTGATACTAATTTCTTTCTCAAAAGCGGCGCATCATTATAAAAGGTTTTTCCAAAAACCAAAGACCCAAGCCCAAAGACCTGGCATCAAATACACTTTATTTGACCGAATAACTTTCCATATCTTTAGCTTCGCGTTTAAATACACTTCACCTCTTTGTATGATTCCATTGACTCGGAAAAAGATATTTTCTTCTTTCCGCGCGTTCGGCATACCCGAAGCCCTTACCTTTTTCTAAGGCAGGGAAATCTCTTTTTGGGCGAGACGGTTCCCGTTTGATTTTCAATACCTGTCGGTAGATTCCCGATTCTGTTTTTCTCTTTGCGTTTCTTTGCGGCTTTTTTTGCCGCGAAGAACGCAAAGAAACGCAAAGAGCGCAAGGGTGTTTTAGGTTATCTTTTAGTTTTCAATAAAAATCTCTTGACAAACCTTTATAAAAATAACCTGGCGATTCTTTGCGTCGCCCGCGCCGCCTCGCGCTGCATTATTTACAGTAATCTAAATTCTATCGGCGCAACTTTTCTTCATTATTATTAAATCCGGAAAGAGTTATTCTGTAACAATTCTACGTTCCGCACACTGGTGGTTCTTATCGTACCAACCTATTATGGTCCCGGCAAGTTCTCTGGTATCGTTTAACATACTGAGTATCTCTTTTTCTTAAGCACGTAAAGTGGGGGGAGTGCTTAATTTGGCAAAATTGAATTCTAGTGTGTGCGCGGCGGTTTCGTCAACCGCTTGGGGGATATTTAATTGTATTTTAATACAAAACTTGGCGTTTTTTTTGGCTGCTAGAGGGAAGGTTTCTGGTGCCATATCAAGCGCACTAAGCCGCCACCGGCTTTCGGATTATTTTAATGTGACTATTGTTGGTTAAGAGATATTAAGCCGCAGATCCGCGTGATCTTGGTTTTCTCTTTTGATAGTTCCAAGCCGCGCTCTGTTAAATGTGATTCGACAATCGGTAAAACTTCCGTTTCCAGCAGTTCTTTCGTTCTGCCCGTAATAATGAAGTCGTCCGCGTATCGAACCAGATTGATTAACCCTTGCTCACCTTTGCGCGTTCGCCGTTTGTTTTCCAAACCATCCAACACGAGGTTTGCTAAAACAGGCGAAATAATACCGCCTTGCGGCGTTCCATCGTCCGTCGGGTAAAAGGCGTTTTTATTCAGATAAGCCGCTTTCAACCATTTACAAAGAATGTTTTTGTCCATTGGAATATGATTTAACATCCATTCGTGGCTGATATTATCAAAACAGCCTAAAATGTCCGCTTCAAGTATCCATTGCGCTCTGTTCTTGTTTTCTAAGATATTAAAACATTGTTCAATAGCGTCGGCAGTTGCCCGATTCTTGCGGAAACTGTAAAGTTAAGCATCATAGCTATTTACACGACTTCGTGTCGCACTGTTTTCATTGCTATCGCTACCCTGTATATCTCACCCAAGCGATCACCTCCGCAGTTCCTGAAATTCAATTATGTTTGGTTCACCGGGTCTCACCAGACCATAACCCGGAAGATACTGGAGCGAGTATCGAATGCTCCCTATCACGACCGTATATATGCGGTTCTCGCGATCAAACAATTTCCAGGTGCCGCTGAAACCAGTGGCAGTTTCGATTTTCCCGTCGGGCAGAAACTTCGTGGCGCCGTATGATTCGCTGTAGTGCATCACTTTTGGGTCGTAGGTGCGAATGATCGGATCAGTGGCACTCTTGACCTCGTCAAACGCGACGTCTCCCGTCGCTTCGATCTCGTAGTCACCGCCCATCCGGATCAGGCTTTGATTTGGCGGAGCAATGCTGACGATTAGTTTGATTTTCTGGTCTAATTTTTTTGATACGAACGTTGCCTCATTCTCGTTTCTGCTTGATTTAATGAATTTGGTCGCCTTCCAGTTTCTATTCTCATCGGTGACCGTTATTGTTAATACATTATTACTAAGCTCCGAGCCGTAAAGGGTGGTGGGATTTTTAAACCGAACCCTCAAGGTGTTGTTTCCGGGAGTTACATAAAAATACCAATAGTGTGTGCCGACCAGACTATCTGAAGTGCCCTGGTTGATACCCGCTTTCAAAGGATAAGGATCCGCAGGCTTCAGCGATTGCGCCGAAGCGTATCCCATTGCCAGAAAGAACACTGTAATCAATAAACTTACTTTTCTCATTTTCTTAAATTCTCCTCTTTTGTATTTTCTTAGAATTTGTTTCAACAAATTTGCCTCTATCTATAAGCGCGTCATTAGCGGGAAAACCGGACGGTTTTTTTTTCGTTTCGCAACTTGAGGAGCAGAAACCTGGTTTTTCTCGATTCAAACCGCGCCGTTTTTGTGATGATTTCATTAAGGTTTTCTTGGTTAAAGTTATATTAAGTCTTAATTTGTCATGAAGACGTTCCCTGATAAACCAGACTTTTTAAATCTTAGGGAATGAACGCGGAGACAAGACTGAGGCAGTTGACAATAGTTTGTGTTAATATTTGCCGCATATGATAACTTCTGACGAGCGTTCCGATCTGATCTATATTATGAAAATGAACCGGTTGAATCTGGTGGACTCCGATTCAGCTCAAATGGAATTTATCGGTTTCGTTAATGACAAGGATTATCGGGTTAGTATTCTGGCGGTCGAAAATTCGCCGCAGCTTATTATTGAGTCCGGCGGAGAAGTGATTTGCTATGAAAACTTGAGGAGTATTGATGATTTGAAGACTTTTCTCGACGAACGGCTCTATCGCTTTTTTTTTATTCGTGCGGATTTTGAGGGATTGATGAGAAATACTGTTGTTTTAAGTGGTGGCTCTGGCTCATTTGATGGACGTTTCCTCTGGTTTTTTACTTCCTTTTGTTTGATTTTTTCTCTTCTGTCGTTTCGCTCTTTTTTGAGGTTTCAACAACTTTTGCCAAAGGGCTGTAAAGTTTTATAAAAAAATCCGACGCGTATTAATGCAATTGATTTATAAAACTTTTTGGCGTTGTTGCATAAATAGCCACGGACACGATTTTTTTTGTAAAATTTTTGTGTGAAAAAGAAAAATACAAAAAAATCGAAACCAAAAGTTAAGAAGTCTCAAGAGACTTATCGTGTCCGCAACTGGTCTGATTATAACAAATCTTTAGTTAATCGCGGAAATTTGAGTGTTTGGATTTCTGAAGATGCCATAAAGCATTGGCATAATTTGGAAAGCAGTGGCAAAAAAGGTGCCTCCAATACTTATTCCGATTTAGCCATTGAAGCCTGTTTGATGGTCAAAATGCTGTTCAAATTGGATTATCGGAAAACACAAGGTTTGGTTAATTCGCTCTTTTCATTGATGGGGATATCGCTTTCATCGCCTGATTACACGACGATTTCGCGGCGTTTAGCCAAGTTGAAAGTGAAACTGCCGCTCAAGGATATAGGCGAGAAAATCAACTTAGTGATAGATTTAACCGGAATCAAAGTGTATGGCGAAGGCGAATGGAAAGTTCGCTCCCACGGGTGGAGCAAACGCCGGACGTGACGCAAACTGCATTTGGCGATCGATCCTGAGAGCGGGCAGATCGTCGGAGTCGAAACAACGCCAAACGGAGTTGATGATGCCGAATGCGTGGAAGGTTTAATAAACTACCCCGCAGCAAGCTGACGGGGTATTAAAAAAGCCGAAGTTGACCGTCGTCTTCTGACTTGCCTTGTTGTTTTACGCGCGTTCTTTATCATTTTTTCTGTTCCATGTGCGCCAACTGTGCTGACGCGCATATCCGCCTGACCAGAATTTGCCGCCCCATAAGTATTTCTTGACTTCCGGGCAGTTCTTGAAAATTTCTCGTGCCGCGCCTGCTTTTGATTGTTTGCACCAACTCTTTCGGACTATATATCGGCACACTCTGCACCAGAAAGTGAACGTGGTCATCGTCTGAACCAATTTCCAAAAACTCGATTTCATATCGCTTCTGGATTTCAGCACATATTTCTTTGATCTTGGCATCGACAGTTGCCGCAAAAACCGCTCGACGATATGAGCGTCGGGCAAACGATGTGATACATCAAAACCGAAACATTATGGTTCTTATGAATGAATTTGCTCATTCAACCATTATAAAGCCGCTAGCCCCGCTGACGGGGTATTAAACCCAATGTGAATCAATTTTGAAAATTATTTTTTGATTAACAAATTATTAAAAGCAAAAAAAGTTGACGACGGTTTCGTGCGATGAACTTCTTAATGAAGTCTTGGTTTTTAACGTTGTGCTGACAACACGCACGGTTTTATTCCAATTTTCTCACAATGTAATCGCCTTTGCGTTCGCCGTTAGTTATCGTCCAGCCTTTATTTAATTCCAACGTCCAACCATCGCCTTGTATCGGCGACGCATTTAAATTGCTTGGGGATGAAACGTAAATTTTTGTAAAAGTCGGATTCCTCAAAGCAC
>JBGTIH010000164.1:0-16282 GCA_041745765.1 Pyrinomonadaceae bacterium
CTGTACTGCAAGTGCAGAGGTTTTGGAATCGGAACGCGAATAAAATTCGCTTTATTGCTCTTTTCTGATTAAGAAAAGAAAACTTAATAAATTCTTGCGCTAAAAGCGCATAGCTTTTACTAGCGTACTGGAACAGTAAAACGGATCAAAAGTTTAGACGAGTTAGGCTTATTTCAAGTGATTGACGGAAGCCTTTTTCCGACTCTTCTTCAGATGAGTTGGAGCGAATATCGTAAGGCAAAAAATCGTTTAAGCTGCATTTGAGTTTTGAGATCAATCGAATGATACCGACCGAATTTGTGGTTGGAAGCGGAAAATCATCGGAGCGGTTATTTTTGGAAAACATCTTGTATAGCCGACCGGGGTTATGCCAGTTTTGAGATAGTCAATCGAGTTTTGCACGCAGATGCCTATTTGATCTTTCGAGTGAGAGATAATTTGTTATTTGAAGTGCAGACGCGTCTTGGAAATTGCCGTTTCCGAAATGCCGAAATGTTTTAGAAATATCAAAGACGAGTTGATAATTTTCAAAAATGACAAGCACCGCAATAGAGTGCGCTTGATACAATTCGAGGTGTGTCAAAGCAAGTTTCGGTTGATTACCAATCGGCGTGATCTGACGACTTTAGAGGTTATTATTTTGTATGCGTATCGATGGCAAATAGAGTTATTTTTCAAATATGTGAAACGAACTTTGAATGGCTTGCATTTGTTTAATCACTCTCAAAACGGAGTCGAAATACAGTTTTATGTATTGATGACATTGGCAATCCTGATGCTGAAATTTAAGCAAGATTGCCAAAAAGAGCAGATAAAAAAGAAAGAGAAAAACGAAGAAAAAAAAGAGGAGCAAGAAACAAATCCGTCGGAATGGATCAAAAATATCACGAAAATCTGTTATGACGGGCGGAAAATAAGTAAGAAATGATTATTGATAATCAATAACTTATTGGCGAAACCAATTGATAATGAGGCACTTACGCTTCTAAATTATTGTTAGCAATTTCTATACTGCTCAGTAATAAGATCACCGCGCAATAAGGTTTAATTACTTTGGTTTATAGGATTTCCGAAAACTGGGACAGTTTTTTTACTGCTTGGAAATCAGACGAATGGGAAACAAACGAATATGAGCAAAACAAAAAATGGTAAAGAATTGGAAACTTCTGCCGAAGCAAAATCAAGAGGTTTAAAGCGTGTTAACAGCGACCATCGAAAACATCTGAAAAATTTGGCTTTGAAAGACTGCAAAAGCCGCGTCAACATAATGCTCGATGCGGATATTGTCGAATTTTTTAAAGAGAAAGCATCAAAAAAAGGAAGTCTGCCGTATCAAACTCAAATAAATCAGGCGTTACGGCAATTTGTCGAAAATGCCAAAGAGCCGAGCAATGAAGTAATTACCATGAAAATGCTGGATAATCCGGCTTTTATTTCAACTCTGGCAGAGAAACTGAAAGCCGCTTGATTTATTCCGGCTCACTAGCGTTTCCGCTTTTCTTACAAGAATCTCAAACCCCGCATTCCGCGATTTTTTGGGATGAAAGCGGTTTTACATTTTTTGTAACTATTGTATAACGATACAGGCATTTATTAGAATTATGCGGCGAAATGTCCGATAGATTTTAAGGTATTATTTTATAATTCCGACTAAAATTTCGGCAAAGCGATAAAGTTTAATCTCCAAATGTGATAAACTATCTTTTGGCAAAAATTGCCGGATAAACAAAGTATCTCCTAACGGATATTTTCGGCAAAGCGGATTTTTATAAAATATGTTCGCTATCATTTTTGTTAAATCACTCCATGTAAAAAGGAAAAATTTTATGACAATACCAAAATATGAAGCCGGACAATCGGTAGAAATGTCTTGTTCAGCCTGTGATTCAGATCAACCGCACTCCGTTCTATCCGTAACCAAACTCGGAAAAATGACCAAAGCCGTCTGCGAAGTTTGCGAAACCGTCAGCACTTTTCGGCGCGGCAAAAAAGTTTCGGTGAATATGAATAAAAACGAAGCAGCCGGAACGCCTTATAGTTTCGCGCAGAAATACCGCAAAGGTCAGGCAATTATGCACCCGACGTTCGGACAGGGCGAAGTTACAAACGTCGTTGACGGACAGAAAATTGATGTTCTTTTCGGCGATGACGTAAAACGCTTGATTCACGGGAAAGAGTAAAAAAGTTTAAAGGTTTAAAAGTGAAAAAGTGAAAAAGCGGATTATTCAATAAAATCGCTTTTTCACCTTTTCACTTTTAAACTTTTTTTATTTTCTTGAGCGCAAAAGTAGACCGACAATTACACCGACCGCCGCCGAAATCAAAATTGTTTGTCCGGGTTTTTGGCGGGCAAATTCCTTGGCATCTTCGACCAATTCACGCGGGTCTTTGTCTTGCAATTCCTTGAATTTTTCGCCCGCGACAGCAAATTTTTCGCTTGCATAATCTTTGGCTTTGAGTGCCGCGTCCTGCAGTTTTTGTCCGTATTCTTCAGCTTGCACCTTAAATTCATTCATATAATCGTTTGTTTGATCTTCACCATTGACCGGGCTGACCGGAATTAAACCTTTTTCCTCATTTTCCAATACTCTATTTTCCGACATTTTTTTTAATCTCCTTCTAAATAAATAAATAAACCGCTTTTGTTAAATCCTGTTTTTGTGCGGCATCAGGCTTTAAAGATGCCTTTTTATCCGTAAAAGTTGTTACGAATCTTTATAAAATTTGTTCCCGCGCTTTCAAACTTGACAACATTATCAAGAAATTAGAAACTTACTAAGTAAGTAAGCACTTACTTAGTAAAAAAGGGGAATAAGATTTTTGATAGAAAATACAGAACAATCAATACCTGCAACACGGATGAGCGGCGATGAAAGACGCGCTCAACTCTTGCATATTGCCGTCAAACTTTTTTCGGAAAAAGGTTTCAGCGGCACGACAACACGGGAAATTGCTACTCAAGCCGGAATTTCCGAGGCGATGGTTTTTCGTCATTTTGCCAATAAAGAAGAGCTTTACCACGCGATTTTGGATCACAAAGCCTGCGACGGCGGAATGAAGATTCTGCCCTGGGAAAACGCGATTCTCCAGAAAGCGATGGCGGAAAAGGACGATTACGGATTTTTTTATAATTTAGCACTCCACGCGCTGGAAAATCATAAGCGAGATGTTGATTTTATGCGTTTGATGCTGCATTCGGCTTTAGAAGGACACGAACTTTCGGAGATGTTTTTTGAAAGATTTATCGCGCGGCTTTATGAATTTATCGGCGAATATATTCGTCAAAGACAGGCAGACGGCGCGATCCGCGAGGTTGATCCGCGCATTATCGTCCGGGCTTTTCTGGGAATGCTGATTCATCATTCGCTGAACAATCTGCTGTGGGATACGAAACGCAAATTATTGGATATTTCAAAAGAAGTAGCGGCGCACGAATTTGCAACTATTTTACTTAACGGAATCAAGAAAACTTGAATTTGTAACGCTAAAGAAATAAAGGCTTTATAAATTGTAATTATAATAATGAGAAATTTCTTAAGAGTTTTAATTTTTACGCTTTTGCTTTCGTCTTTGAGTTTATTTATAGCCTCATGTGGAAATTCAAAAGCAAACACAGACAGCACAAATCAAGCGGCAAACGCGGACTCTCAGACGGTCAGCGTTTCGACTACGCAGGCGATTGTGCGGCAGATTCCGACATATTTTGAAGCGACGGGTTCGCTGATGAGCGATGCTCAATCGGACGTTGCGCCGACCATCAGCGGAAAAATCGTCTCGGTAAATTTCGATGTCGGAAGCTATGTGCGGCAGGGCGATGTGCTTGTACGGCTCGATGCGCGTGATGCCCAAATCCGGCTCGAACAGGCTCTGGCACTAGTTGAACAACAGCGCAAAGCGATTTCCCAAGCCGAAGCCGGAGTTAATCAAGCGATTGCGAATCTGCGCCAAACGCAGGTGCGGCTCGGCGTAAAAGACGGCGAAACATTTGATATTAAAGACTTTTCGCAGGTTATTTCGGTTACGGCGCAACTTAATTTGGCGGAAAAAGAATTGCGCCGTTTTGAAAGATTATTAGAATCGGGCGATGTTTCGCGGTCAGCTTATGATCAGCGATTGGCGCAGCGCGATCAGCTTCTCGGACAGCTTGCCGAAGCGCGTTCAAATGCGGCGGTGGCGATTCGGGCGATTAATACGGCGGAAGCCGGTGTTGCCTCGGCGCGAACGCAGGTCGGCAATGCCAGAGCGGCGGTGGCAACGGCGCAAACGCAGGTAGATCAGGCGCGAAAAGGCGTTTCCGATAATGTTATTTATTCGCCGATCAGCGGTTATATTGCGGAAAGAAACGCCAATCCGGGCGAATATATTTCGCCGAATCAGCCGAATGCCAAACTCGCCACGATTATCCGCACCGCCATTTTGCGTTTGCAAATTGACATTCCTGAACAATCAATCGCCAAAGTAGCTGTCGGTCAGGGAGTTTCGGCGCAGGTTTCGGCTTACCCGGAACGGAAATTTGCCGGAACGGTTGTCAGAATTTTGCCGAGTCTCGATACACAATCGAGAACATTAAAAATCGAAGCCGAGATCGAAAATATTGACGGTTTATTAAAACCCGGACAATTTGCCACCGTTAGAATTACGCAGTCGAAACCCGAACCGGCGGTAATGATTCCGGCAAGTGCAATCAGAACAGACGGCGATAAAAGCGTAGTTTTTGTCATTAAAGACGGAATTGCCAATGAACGATTCGTGCAGACCGGCTTGCTCGAAGACGATATGATCGAAATCAAGCAAGGCATTCAGGAAAACGAAGTTATCGCCACGAATAATCTGGATAGATTGGGCGATGGCGTAATCGTTGCACAATAAGTCCAAAGTCCTTTGTCCAAAGATCCAAAGTTTGTTTTGGAAAAACGGAATCGAAAGATAAAGGATCGTTAGAATGGCAATAATAAACAAATTTGAGGATATTCAATCTTGGAAAATGGCTCGTGAAGTAACTAAAAGTATCTATGAGATAACATCTGCCGGAGATTTTAGTCGTGATTTCGGCTTACGTGATCAAATCCGCCGAGCTGCAGTATCGGTTATGTCAAACATTGCCGAAGGTTTTGAGCGCGGTGGAGATAAAGAATTTATGAATTTTTTGTCAATCGCCAAAGGTTCGTGCGGAGAAGTTCGCTCACAACTTTATGTTGCGCTCGATCAAAATTATATTGCGTCCGAACAATTTAAGACGATTTATAAAGATTTAGATGAAACGGGACGGCTAATTGCCGGACTTATGAATTAGTTAAAACAATCTGATTTACGAGGCAGTAAATTCAGATAGAAACTTTTTCTAAAGCAAAAAGTTAAAGTCTTCAGACTTTGGACTTTGGACTTTGGACTTTGGACTTTAAATTATGCAGTGGTTAGCAGAAATTTGTGTTAAGCGTCCGGTTTTCGCCACGATGTTGATTTTGTCGCTCGTCGTGGTCGGCGCGTTTTCGTTTTTTTCGCTCGGAGTTGATCTTTTTCCGAAGGTTGATTTTCCGACTATTACCGTAACGGTCGTCAATCCGGGTTCTTCGCCGCAGGAAATCGAAACGGAAATCACGGAAAAGATCGAGGAAGTGGTTAATACGGTCAGCGGCATTGACGAACTGCGTTCGACTTCGCTCGAAGGTGTTTCGCAGGTCTTCGTTCAGTTTATTCTCGAAAAAGACGTAAATATCGCCGCGCAGGAAGTTGAAAACCGCGTGCAGACGGCGATTCCGAATTTGCCGGAAACCGCCGAACGTCCGACTGTTCAAAAACTCGATTCCGATGCCGCACCGGTTTTGCGGATCGTCGTTTCCGGCACGTCGAATTTGCGGGAAGTTACGGAAATTGCGAAAACCAGAGTTAAGGAAAGAATCGAATCGGTCAATGGTGTCGGGCAAGTTTCGATCATCGGCGGACGCGAACGCCAGATCAATGTCTGGGTTGATCCCGATAAAATGCGGGCGTTTAACATTACGCCGGTCGAAGTTACCGCCGCTTTGCGGATTCAAAACATCGAATTTCCGGGCGGACGCATTGACAAAGGCGCGAGCGAAGTAAATGTCCGAACGCTCGGAAAGGTCAGAGAAGTTTCCGAATTTGAAAATGTCGTCGTCGCCACACGCGGCAATTACGAGGTCAAAGTCAAAGACATCGGAACGGTCGAAGACGGCGCGGAAGAACTTCGCTCACAATCTTTCCTGAACGGAAAACCCGCTGTAACGCTGATCGTTTCAAAACAATCGGGACAAAACACGGTTGCCGTCGCCCGGGAATTAAAAAGCGTTTTAAGCGAAATCGAACCGAGTTTGCCGAAGGATTTTCGTCTGCAAATTATCGGCGATAATTCGATTTTTATTGAAAATTCGCTGGCGGCAATCGAAGAACATTTAATCATCGGCGGTATTTTGGCAACGCTCGTCGTCTTTTTATTTTTATGGAATATCCGCTCGACGATTATCGCTGCGATTGCCATTCCGACCTCGATTATTTCGACATTTGCGATGATGTATGTGATGGGTTACACGCTCAACTCGATCACGATGCTTTCTCTGACTTTGATGGTCGGAATCGTCATTGACGACGCAATTGTCGTGCTGGAAAATATTTACCGTTTTGTCGAAGAAAAAGGAATGTCGCCGTATCGAGCGGCAATCGAAGGAACGCGCGAGATCGGTCTGGCGGTTCTGGCAACGACGCTTTCGCTGATGGCGGTTTTTGTTCCGATCGGATTTATGGGCGGAATTGTCGGCAGGTTTATGGCAAGTTTCGGTCTGACTTCCGCTTTTGCCATCGCCGTTTCGCTGCTTGTTTCATTTACCTTAACGCCGATGCTCGCCGCGCGTCTGATCAAATGGAAACCGCCCGAAGAAGAAGAAGAAAAAGAAGAAATTTCGGAATCCGAAATTATTGAAGATGAAAAAACGGAAACTGTGTTAGCACGTAAAACGGCGGAAGAAATTCACGGCGACACAGCAACCGAAAACGAAACAGAAGAAGTTACACCGCTTGTCGCTGAAGAAGTAAAACCCAAACATAAGAAGGGAACGTCAAAAGATTCGTGGTTTTTCCGAATCATTGACGATGTTTATACGAAAATGCTGGTATTTTCGATGGCGCATCGTTGGATCGTCGTGCTGGCGTGTGTGCTTGTCGTCATCAGCATTGTGCCTTTGTTTATGTTCGTCGGTAAAAACTTTTTGCCGGTTGACGATCAATCGCAATTTGAGGTTTCGGTTCGCACAGGTGAAGGAGATTCGCTTCAGGCTTCGACCGTTTTAATGGAAAGAATCGCTACTGACATCCGTAAATTAGAAGGTGTCAGAGACACTCTGATCACGGTTGGCGGCGGTCAGCAAGGCGCGGTCAATGCCGGAACAATTTATGTCCGCTTGAGCGACATCGGCGAACGCTCAAAATCTCAAGAAGAATTAATGGTTGCCGCCCGCGAAATTATGCAGAACTATCCGCCCGATCTTCGGACGGCTGTCCAGCAAGTTCAGGCATTTTCCGGCGGTGGATTTCGTAATGCCAACGTACAGTTTTTCATCGGTGGACCCGATCTGAAACAGCTCGAAGAATATTCTGAAAAGCTCGTCGAAGTTTTGAAAAAAAATCCGGACGCGGTTGACGTGGATTCAACACTTATCAGCGGAAAACCCGAACTGCAATTAACGGTTGACCGCGCCCGCGCCGCTGATTTGGGCGTGCGCGTCGGCGATGTTTCACAGGCTTTGAACATTCTAGTTGCCGGACAACAGGCGACGACATTTAACGATGGAACGCGACAATACGAAGTTCACGTTCGGGCAAAAAACGATTTCCGCAATAATATCGAAGGATTGCAACGAATGGTTGTTCCGTCTTCAAGACTCGGCGCAGTGTCGCTCGATAATGTCGTCAACGTCGAAGAGGGAACGGGACCGAGTGCGATTGACCGGATCAATCGTCAGCGGCAGGTAACGATTCTGGCTAACACGCGACCGGGCGGTTCGGCGGTCGTTATTCAAAACGATCTTAATAACGCGGTTAAGAATTTGAATATTTCTTCCGAATACACCGCCGGTTATGTCGGTCAATCGAAGGAATTGCAGAAAGCCGGATTTTACTTTCTGCTGGCGATTATCCTTTCATTCGTCTTTATGTATATAGTTTTAGCAGCGCAGTTTGAATCGTTTATTCATCCGGTGACGATTTTGCTGACCTTACCGATTGCGATTCCGTTCGGAATTGTTTCGATTCTGATCGCCGGGCAAACCGTTAATATCTTTTCGGGTTTGGGCTTGCTTTTATTGTTCGGTGTGGTCAAGAAAAATGCGATTCTCGTGATTGATCATATCAACAATCTGCGCGAACAGGGTTTGAATCGTTACGACGCGATTATTCAAGGAAACCGCGACCGTCTGCGTCCGATTTTGATGACGACGATTGCGCTCGTCGCCGGAATGATTCCGCTCGTCATTTCGACCGGCGCGGGCGCGGGAACAAACCGTTCGGTCGGCGTTCTGGTCGTCGGCGGACAATCACTCTGTCTGCTTCTGACGCTGCTGGCGGTTCCGGTTTTTTATTCGTATTTTGACGATCTCGGCAATTTGAAGATTTTCAGAAAACTGAATCAGGGAATGGAAGTGGTTCGGCGCAAAACCGCATCGGCGGCTTCGAACATCTTCAGCATTTTTAACCGTTAAAGAATCGGCAAAAATTTTATCCGGCAAGTCCTTTGAGCAAAACGCCGACCGTGTAAGCTAAAACGGCGGCAAGTGCGCCGACGAAAAAGGTTTCCGCGCCGGAACGAAACCAAGAGGAAGTTGACCAGCGGCTTTTGACCGAGCCGATCAGAAAAAATGTGATTCCGGTTAAAACGGATGAAATAAAAAACGAATTTTGCGGGGTGAAAAGATACGGCAGCAGAGGAATCAAACCGCAGATGAGAAATGCCGAAAATGTCGCAGCAGCGGCTTTCCAGGGTGAACGAATTTCTGCGGGCAAGCCGTATTCTTCCGCCAACATTGTTTTTACCCAGAGGTCTTTGTCAGAAGTTATCAAATCAACGGCTTTTTCGAGTTCCTCGCCCGTAAAGCCTTTATCTTTATAAATTTGGCGAATTTCTTCGCGCTCACCTTCGGGAAACTGTTCAATGTGGCGATATTCTATTTTCTTAAGCCGTTGATAATCATCAATTTCGGCGCGTGTGCCGAGAAAATTGCTCGCCGCCATCGAAAAACCGTCGGCGATCAGATTAGCAAAACCCAAAATCAAAACGATCATCGCCGAAAGTTCCGCGCCGGCTACGCCCGAAACAACTGCAAAAGTTGTCACTGCGCCGTCAATTCCGCCGTAAATCCAATCGCGCACGTAATTATGCCGGACGGCGGAAAGCCGTTCTTGAATCGCAGAAACAGAATGTTCGTGATCAGATTCGGACATATTCGATTTTGGATTTTAGATTTTGGATTTATATTCGGACTTTGGTCTTTGAAAAAAAATGTTTTAGGAAAAATCTAAAATCTAAAATCTAAAATCCAAAGCTGACTCAGTCTTTATAGCCGTTTTCTCTGACAACTTCGACCGGGCAATCCGCCCGCGCCGTGATTGCTGATGAAACGCTGCCGAGAAGAAATCTCTGCACCGCGCCGCTGAATTTGGTCGCGCCGACGAAAATGCAGTCAGCCTGAAAATGTTCGGCTTCGCTGATAATCAAACTTTTCGGATCGCCTTCCAGAATTTTCAGCGAAGCCTCTAAACTGTCTTTTTGCAGTTGCTTGACTATTTGTTCGCCGTGTTCTTCGAGGGCTAGAGTTTCGTTTTCGGAAGAAACCAGCCTTCTTACGGTTTCAAAATCTTCGACGATCAGAACGCGGACTTCGCTGCCCGCGTGCCAATGGCGGGCGGAAATCGTTTCGGCGGCTCTTTTCGCGCCGTCCGTTCCGTCAAACGCCAGCAAAAGCCGCACGGCGGAAGATTCTCTCGCATCCTTTGTCCGGCGCGAAACTCTGACCGAACATTTTGCCTCCGTAACGATTTTTTGCGAAACGCTGCCGAGCCAAATTCTTTGAAGCGTCGAAAGACCTTGCGAACCGACAACGATTAAATCAGGTTTGAAGTCATCGGCACGCAAGAGAATTTCCCACGACGGCGAACCGTAAGTTACTGCGGCTTGAATATTCCAATTCGGAAAAGCGGTGCGAAGTTTTTCTGCCGCTTTTTCTGTCAAATCTTTTGTATCTTCGAGAATTTGCAGATTTTTTTCGTGCTTTTTCCGTACAATTTCATTAACATAATCCGGGATTTCTTCACTATCATCTTCGGAATTTTCCGGCGGAAGCCAAACCTCTGCTACGCTCATCACCAAAACTTCCACAGCGTTTTCCGGCAAACCCGCAAAACGCAAATCGTTTAATGCCGCATTCGCAAAATCAGAACCGTCGTAAGCAACCAAGATTTTAAAATTTTCACTCATATTATTTTTCTTTTTATCAAGTTAATCATTGATATTATCCATTTTATTTTTAAGTTTATTCTGCAAATCCGGCGACAGATTCGAGAAAAAATTATAGCCCGTTTTTTGTTCGAGATCGCGCACGGTCGTGCGGTAAATCTGCCAATCCGCATTTTTTATTCCCTTGACATTCGGCATATCAACGGCGATAACTCTTGTATTCTCAGTAATTGCCGAAACCGGAGAACCTGCCGCGACAACTACAGCAATTTTCCAGTTATTTTCAGGAATCACAACCTTTTTCTTAATGCGACCTTTTTCGCCATAGACTCCGGCAATGATATAAACATCGTTTCCGCGCCTGACCAGAGTTCGCAGATAGCCTTCCTGTTTTGCCCACGGTCCGCGATTTAAATCCGGTGTTTGCGGAATCATATTGGACATCAAAAATGTCGCAGCCATCGCATCGGGGTTACCGTTGCGGTCGGCACTCGGACAAAGATGTCCGCGATCATAACCGCTTCCGGTATAATCGGACGGCGTAATGCGCGCCCAACTTTTCGGCAAACGATCCTCGGGACGAAACGAATCTTCGCGCGAAACGCTACCCATATCCGCTTTCGTTACGCGCCACGCAACCCAATTTGCCGTGCCTCTCGAACGATTATAAGAAAGCGCGTAATAATTATTGACCATCAAAAAATTATCGGCGTTTGAAATACTCGGCGTAGCGTTGCCCGGATTTCCCAAAGCGAGATAAATTTGTTGTGCTTCCTGCGGAGTTGTCGGCTGAACCGGTGTTTTTTCACCTATCGGAGTTTGCGCCGTTTCAGTTGTTTCGTTTGTTCCCGTTAATGTTTCATTGATTTTTTTTCCTGCCCAAAAGCAGAAAAACACAATCAAACCAAGCAAAATCAAGGCAATTATTCCGGCAACAACGGCTTTATTTTTCATAAAATTTTTGTATCGAAAAACTTAAGCAGATGAGCAAAAGTTTTATGACAAATTGAAAGCTATAATTTTTGTTACTGTAAATAATTCGTGCGAAAGATCAATCAGCACGAGCGAAACCTTCTAGTGATCACTTTTATATGCAATCAACTTTATAGATAATCGAGGTGTTCGCTACCGCTCACTATACCGATTTTTTTTTACCAACGCACGAAATATTTTCAGTAACTAATTTTTTGAAAATAAAAACTTTCTGTAACTTTCTGTAACTCAAAACTTTCTGTGAACTGCTTAAAATAATTTTATCACAAGTTTTTCAGTTCAATAGAATCTGCGTCTATCTTAATTTTAATACTTTTGCGTCTTCGCATCTTTGCGTTTTCGGCGTTAAGATAAAAGATATAATGAGCGAGAAACTTCATCTAACTTCATTTTCCGAAACGGAACTTGCCGAATTTGTTCAAAAGATCGGCGAACCGAAATATCGTGCGAAGCAAATTTTCAAAGGTTTGCACGGAAGGCGGCTTCGGGATTTTGCGGAAATGACCGATCTGCCGAAAAATTTCCGCGAAAAACTTACGGAAACGGCAACATCTTCCGTCCTAAAAGTCGAATCACGTTATGTTTCGACCGACGGAACACGCCGTTTTTTAATGAAAACACACGACGGATTTCCCGTTGAAACCGTCTATTTGCCGACCGAAAACCGCGATACGATCTGTTTTTCGTCGCAATCGGGCTGCGCTCTTAAATGTGATTTTTGTTTGACGGCAAAACTCGGACTTCTTAGAAATTTAACCGCCGGAGAAATCGTCGAGCAGATAATTATTGTCTTAAATGACGTTTATGGAACGGGCGCGGAAACGCCGCACGGAACAAACTTAGTTGCGATGGGCGCGGGTGAACCGTTTGCCAATTTTGAAAATCTGACGAAAGCTCTCTCGATTATGGCAAATAAAAACGGTCTTTTCATCGTACCAAACCGGGTTACGGTTTCGACCGTCGGAATCGTGCCGAAAATTTACGAATTTGCCAAACTTGAAAACCGTCCGCATCTGGCAATCTCGCTTTCCGCGCCGAATGACGAACTGCGCGACAGATTGATGCCGGTCAATAAGCGTTGGAATCTGAAGGAACTTTTTACGGCGGCGAAAGAATTTGAAAAATCTCTGCGGCGCGGCGAAAGATTTACGTTTGAATACGTCTTGCTCGGCGGCGTAAATGATTCGGACGAACACGCGCAGGAATTGGCAGATTTGTTGAAGGCTTACGAATTAAACAAAGTAAAAATAAATTTGATTCCGCATAATCCGGCAGAACCGCTTGCATATAAACCTCCGAGTGCGGAGCAAATTAAGCGTTTTAAGAATATATTGGAAAACAAAGGTGTTTCGGCTTATCTTCGCCGACCGCGCGGACGCGATATTTACGCCGCTTGCGGACAGCTTGCCGCGAAAGACACGCCGAATTTGGTAAAAATTGAAAAGTTTAAGAGTGAAAAAGTTTAAAAATCAGCTGCAAAATCTCACCAACTTTTTATCTTCTTCACTCTTAACCTTTTTCACTCTTAAACTTTAATATTTATGGAAATTTTTATAATCGGCGGCGCAATCGTGGCGTTAATGGTCTATGTTTCGACGCGAATCAAAAGAAGCGCGGCGCAAGCCTTTGGTGCGGAAACAGTTGAAACCGAAGAATTTAGGATTGTAAAACCCGAAGGTTTTATGCACCCTTTGCGCGATAAATCCGAATTTGCTTTTGAAGCGTATTCACAAGATTTCGGCAAAGAAAATTTGCGAAATTTTTGGCAATCAAACGCGGAATTACTGGTTCATTCGGACAAAAAATTCAAAGATGTCTGCACCGATGCCAAAAAATCCGCCGATAAAATTTTGTCGGAAAAAGTCTTAAAGGAAACCTCCGCCGATCAGAGAATTTGCCTGATCGAAGGCGAGCAAATTTCGGACGAAGTAAAAAAACACGTCTTTTGGAAAATCGTCGAAAGTCTTTCGCAGAAAAAGGTCTACGAATTCAGAGCATTTATTCTGGAAAATCATCTGCCTGAAAATTCCCGGAGAATCCAAGAAATGTTGGAAAGTTTTACGGTAAAATAAGCAGTAAGGCAAATGTTCTTTTATTAAATAAAAATTTGTTTTATTTAATAGATATTCCGTGTTATAATCTTGGAATTCTAGCCAATTTCAAATGTCATCTAAACTTTTCTGACCGAATTGTTTTTTAAAGGAGTTGAATTATGAGAAAAGTTGTCTGTTTATCAATGGGAATTGCCATTCTCGTGAGTGGATTTTTCACACACACATTAACTGCCAATTCCAGCCCGTCTGTTGCCCAAGTATCGTCTGAAAGCATACTTCAAAGTAGAAATACAATAAACGGCTTTGTATTTACCGAAAACCGCCAACCTGTGTCTGACGCACACGTGGAACTTTTGGACGAATTTAATATGATACTATCTCGTACTAAAACTAATGGTTCAGGCTTATTCACATTTAAAGACTTGTCGGATGGTCGGTATAGCGTTAAGGCTTCACATTTAGGCGCAGATTATGAGGAACAAATTCGCGCCGTTTCTCTTGTTTCCATTTCCGCTATTCCCGGTAGAGGCGCGGTCAATGAGCAGGTTGATTTTTATCTTAAAATTAGAAAAAAAGCAAATAATGGTCCATTAGCCGCGCCCGGTGTGATTTTTGCACAAGAAATACCGAATGAAGCAAAAAAACTCTATGAATCCGGCATTGATGACATTGTCAATAAAAAAGAAAATGACGGATTTGATAAATTAAAAAAAGCTCTTGAAATGTTTCCCGATTATTTTTTGGCGTTAGATCGTCTGGGAACTGAATATGTTGTTCGCGGGTATTACACACCGGCTTATATTCTTTTAGCAAAAGCCGTTGAGATTAATCCCCGAAGTTTCTCCAGTTCATTCGGATTGGGTTTAGCTTCATATCGTTTGCAGCGAGTTGATGAGGCGATAGACAATCTTCAGCGTGCCGTTAAAATTTATAATAAATCGGCTAATGCTTATTTATGGCTGGGTATTGCACTTCATCAAAACAAAAAACTTTCGCAGGCTGAAAATGCTCTCACGCAAGCTGATAAATTAAGTAACGGAGTATCTTCCGAAGTCCATTGGCAGATGGCTAGATTATACAAAGATCAGAATCGCTTTCGTGAATCTGCCGATAAATTGGAACTTTTTCTGAAATATAAACCGGAAGTGGAAGATGCCGAAAAGATAAAGGATATGATTAAGGTATTACGCCAAAAATCAGATGGTAAATAATTTGTTCTGAAAAGTTATCTCAATTTGCGTAAAAAGCAGTATATAAGGATAAGGCAACTAATTTAAAATTAGTTGCCTTATCCTTATATACTGCTTTTGCTTTGATAAATCATTCATTTTTTTTATCAAAACGTCTTTCGCTTTATCAAACTTTCCAATTGACAGAATTCAATATTATTTCCAATTTTTTTTACAGATTAAAATTCTTTTTGAGTTTTTGCCAAACCTCGAAATATTCTCTCTGAAGTTCGCACGTTTCCATGGCAAAGCGCGTCGGACGAATAATGTAGCGCGATTCAAACATAAATGCCATTGTTCCCGATAATTTTTGCGGTTGTAAATCGGCGTTCGATGCTTTTTCAAACGCATCGAGATCGGGTCCATGCGCCGACATTTGATTGTGAAGCGAACCGCCGCCTGCTACGAAACCTTCTTCCTTGGCATCGTATTGCCCGTAGCACAAACCCATATATTCGCTCATAATATTGCGGTGATACCACGGCGGACGAAACGTATTTTCGGCAACGAGCCAGCGGTCGGGGAAAATTACGAAATCGCAATTTGCCGTGCCGTGTTCGGCAGACGGCGAAGTTAAAACCGTAAAAATCGAAGGATCGGGATGATCGAACGAAATCGAACCGATTGTGTTAAATCTTCTCAAATCATAACGATACGGCGCGTAATTGCCGTGCCAGCCGACGACATCGAGCGGCGAATGAGAAATTTCGCAGCTCCACAAATTCCCGCCGAATTTTGCCGTCAATTCAAATTTGCCTTCTTTATCTTCAAACCACGCTTGCGGCGTTTCAAAATCGCGCGGATTCGCCAGACCGTTCGCACCGATTGGTCCCAAATCCGGCAGACGAAACTGCGTGCCGTAATTTTCGCAGATATAACCGCGCGCTTCGCCGTCGGGCAGTTCGACGCGGAATTTAAGCCCGCGCGGCAAAACGGCAATTTCGCCCGATTCTAATTCGATAATTCCGAGTTCGGTCAAAAAGCGTACGCGATTTTTCTCCGCAACGACGAGCATTTCGCCGTCGGCATTATAAAAAAACCGCTCGGTCATATTCGTGTTGCAGGCGAAAATATGAATCGCAATTCCCGTCTGCGCGAAAAGATCGCCGTTTCCGGCGATTGTCGTGATGCTATCAATAAAATCGGTTTCGCTTTCAGGCATCGGCAAGGGATTCCAGCGCAATTGATTCGGCGTTACGGCAAGTTCGTTGAATGCGCTTTCCCAACCGCCGTTTTCAATTTTTTGGAACGGTTTATGCAAAACCGAAGGACGAATCCGATACGTCCAAGTCCGTTTATTAAAAACGCGCGGCACGGTAAAAGCCGTCCCCGAAAACTGTTCGGCATAAAGCCCGAGCGGAGCTTTCTGCGGCGAATTCATCCCAACCGGCAATGCGCCTTTTACTGCTTCGGTCGCAAACTCATTGCCGAAACCCGTTTGATATTTCAATTGTTCTTCGCTTTTTGTCGGTGTCATTTTTCTAAATTTAAACTTATCTACCGATTATTTTGTGTCGCCAAACGGCAATTACATTACAATCTGC
>JBGTIH010000165.1:0-37889 GCA_041745765.1 Pyrinomonadaceae bacterium
AGAATATGCTACCAACATTAATAATTTGTCAACAGTTTATCAAGTTCAAGGAAAATATGCAGAAGCAATTACCTTGAACAAAGAGGCATTAGAGATTACTAAAAAAATAATTGGCACAAATCACCCGGAGTATGCAGTTCGGGTGGCAAATTTATCCAGACTTTATTATGAACAGCACAAATATCGAGAGGCACTAAGTTTAGCTAATGAAGCATATAAAATTTACCTAAAAACTTTAGGTGCGAATCACCCTACTACAAAAAATATCTTAGAAGGATTACAAATGTGTAAGGCGAAAATAAAAGAGAAAGCCAGCCTCTTAGTCCCGTATAAAAGTTAAATCATAAAAGAATGGACAATTAAGAGTTCTTAATTGTCCATTTCTTATTTTTCGTTATCAATTAATTTTTACATCAACATCAAAACCGGATTCTCCAACATTTGCTTAAACGTCTGCAAAAACTTCGCGCCCGTCGCGCCGTCAATCACGCGATGGTCGCACGACATTGTAACCGACATTATATTTCGCACAACGATTTGACCGTTTTCAACAACCGCCGTCGGTTTTGCTGCGCCGACAGCGAAAATCGCGGCTTCGGGCGGATTGATGATCGCCGTAAATTCTTTGATGCCGAACATTCCGAGGTTTGAAATTGAAAATGTCGCGCCCGTGTATTCTTCGGGTTGAAGCTTTTTATCACGCGCTCTTTCGGCTAATTCTTTGACTTCCTTGGCAATTTCCGCAATGCCTTTTTTGTTCGCGCCGCGCACGACCGGCGTGATCAAACCTTCATCAATCGCCACCGCCACGCCGACATCCGCATCTTCATAGAAACGAATCTTGTTGTCGCGGTAGGACGAATTAACGAACGGATGTTTCATCGAAGCCATCGCTGCAACCTTAATAATCACATCATTAACCGAAACTTTTTCGGGCGCGATCGCTTCATTTATTTGCTGGCGAAATTCGAGCGCGTTGTCCATTTCGATCTCGACCGTCAAATAAAACGTCGGAATCGGACCGATGGATTCGCCAAGCCGTTTGGCAATAATCTGTCGCATTTTTGAAGTGTTTTCTTCGCGGAATGCACTTGCGCCTTGAACCTGCGATGCCGAAAAACTCGGCGCAGTTTCTTGACTTTGAACTTGAGACTTTGAACTTTGAACTTCTGCGAGAGCCGCTTCAATATCGCGTTTGATAATTCTGCCCTGCGGACCCGAACCGGAAATTGATTTTAAATCTATCCCGTTTTCCGCCGCCATTCGCGCCGCAATCGGCGAAACGATCATCCGACCGTCAGATTTCGAACTCTCGGTTTCGTTAGGCGCAACTGCAACTTGTTTGTCGGCAGTTTTACCGGAAATTTCTTCTTTTAATTCTTCATTGCCTTTTTCCGCAATAACCTCGTGTTTTTCCGAAGGCGGCACTTTGCCTTTCGCTTCTTCCGTTTTCTCGGCTTTAGCAGACGCGCCGTTTGAAGAACTTTCGCCCTCGATTTCTTTCAAAAGCGCGGAAATATCTTCGCCCGCGTCGCCGATAATGCCGATGGTCTGACCGAGTTTGGCGTTTTCACCGCCGGGAACAATGATCTTTAAAAGCGTTCCGGCTTCGAGCGAAGTCATTTCCATCGTCGCCTTGTCGGTATCAACCTCGGCAATCGTTTCATTCGCCTCGATCGCGTCGCCTTCCTGTTTAACCCAGCTTGAAATCTGTCCTTCCTCCATCGTCGGAGAAAGCTTGGGCATTAAAATTTTGTTTGCCATAATTATTTATAAATTAAGCCGCTAATTTTTCCTTTAATTCCTGCAAAAATTCCGTGTCGTTTAATAATTTACTGCGGATTTCTCTGATTTCAGCTAATTTCTTCGATTCTTGCTTTTCAAATTTTTCGCGCAAAATCTCGTTTAATAATTTTTCGATTGATGAATTTTCAATCTTTTTCGATTCTGCTTCCAAAAAATTGTAAAGATCGGCATCAATGCGAATTTCCGTGATTACCTGACAATCTCTAATTGTCATTCCTTTCGGAATTTTCGGGCGTTGATCGCGGGAAATTCTTTTTAATCCCAATGCTTTTGCTTCTTTAGGAGTTTCCATATTATTTCTTTTGACTTTCACGATAGAAACTAATCATCCATTTTTCAGCTTTTCGGGCTGTGATAAATTTCAAGTTCGTTTCATTTATTACAGCATATACTAAATATACTAATCCATATTCAGCCGTTTTCCCGATTATAGCGTATCTGGTTTCAAACTCGTTAGAGTGTTCTTCGTCAGTAAAATCTACAGAAAAAGAATCATCAAAAATATCAGTCAACTTTTCAAATCTTACTTTATGGTCTTTTTCAACTTTTTCAGCTTTGCTTGGATTCCAGGTAAATTTCATTACAAATAACAAACTTCCTTGACCGCCGCAATGATTTTCGCAACGTCCGGCAGAGCGAGTTCTTCGAGATTTTTCGCATACGGCATCGGAGCTTCAGCAGTTGAAATTCTTTTGACGGGCGCGTCGAGATAATCGAACGCGTTTTCCATAATCTGGTGCGAAATTTCCGCGCCGACCGAAGCGAAGGCGTGCGATTCTTCCGCGATGACGAGCCGATTCGTCTTTTTCACCGATTTGACAATCGTGTCAATATCGAGCGGTTTGATCGTGCGCGGGTCAATTACTTCGACCGACACCTCGAAATCTTTTTGAATCTGTTCGGCGGCTTGAAGAGCGAGCGGAACGGTCATCGAACGCGCGACGATCGTGCAGTCCGCGCCTTCGCGTTTAATGTCGGCAACGCCGAGCGGAATTGTAAAATCATCATCTTCTGGAACTTCGCCTTTTAAGCCGTACATTCTTTCCTGTTCCATAAAAATCACGGGATTGTTATCACGAATCGAAGATTTAAGCAGACCTTTTGCGTCCGCCGCGGTCGAAGGCATCACGACTTTAAGCCCCGGAAAATTCGCGTAAAAGGCTTCGAGCGCCTGCGAATGCTGCGACGAAACCTGATACGCCGAACCGTTCGGACCGCGAAAAACGATCGGAACATTAAACTGTCCGCCCGACATATAGAGCATTTTCGCCGCGTGATTGATGATCTGGTCAGCCGCGAGAATCGAAAAATTCCACGTCATAAATTCGATCACCGGGCGAAGCCCAGCCATCGCCGCGCCGACTCCGACCGCCGCAAAACCGAGTTCAGTGATCGGCGTGTCAACAACGCGCTTATCGCCGAATTCCTTCCAGAGCCCGCGCGTAACTTTATACGCACCGTCATATTCGGCGACTTCCTCGCCCATCACAAAGACATTTTCGTCTCGTAAAATTTCTTCGCGCAACGCTTGATTCAGCGCATCGCGGATCGTTAAAATTGCCATTATTTTTTTATAAAAATCAATTTATGCTAAAGCTAATTCGGTTTTCTCCAATGTTTTTGAAATATTTTCAGGAAACTTGATCGGCAAAAACCATTCAATCGGACAAGCCAGAGCTTCGCCTGTTTCATCTTTGACCGTGCAGGTTTTCAGATGCGGATGAAGTATGACGCTGTAAATTTTCATCGGAATAAGTTCTTCATCTTCATTCGTCAGACAAATCGCAAAACTTTTGACGTTTGCAGCATTTTTCGGTAACTCGTTTTTTACGACAAATTCACGGCTTGCGCCGATTTCGCCTTTTTCCATCAAGCCGACTTCCTTAATGCTTTCAAGCAATTCGTCAAAATCTTCTTTGTTCATCGCGTCTTTGCGCTTTCGCGTTAAAATTTCTTACTAATCTGCATAAATATCCGTAAATAATTCCGATTCATCCGGGAAAGGACTGTTTTCTGCAAAATCAACCGCCTTTTGAGTGGCTTCTTTCGCCTGAATTTCGATTTCTTCAAAATCATTGTCGGTGAAAATCTTCGCTTTTTTTAGGGTTTCCTTGAAAAGCACGATCGGATCGCGTTCCTGATATTTTTTGATTTCTTCGGTCGTGCGGTATTTGCCGGGATCACTCATCGAATGTCCCATATAGCGATATGCACGAATTTCCAAAAGTGTCGGCAGAGAATCTTCCCGCGCACGTTTTAAAGCTCGTTCGGTTGCTTCGCGCACCGCTAAAACGTCCATTCCGTCAACGAATTCGCCCGCCATTCCGTAGCCTTCGGATTTTTTGGCAATGCTCGAAATGCTCATCGCGCGGGTTTGCGAAGTTCCCATTCCGTATTTGTTATTTTCGCAAATATAAATAATCGGCAATTTCCAAAGTTGCGCCATATTCAGAGATTCGTGAAAAATCCCCTGATTGACCGCCGCTTCGCCGAAAAAGCAGAGCGTTAAATTGTCCGTTCCTTTGTATTTCTGCGCGTAAGCCATTCCCGTGCCGACACCGATCTGTCCGCCGACGATGCCGTGTCCGCCGAAAAATCCTTTTTCCTTGGAAAACATATGCATCGAACCGCCTTTGCCTTTTACATTGCCGCCGGCTTTTCCGTAAAGCTCAGCCATTACGGCTTCCGGCGTGATTCCGGCAACCATCGCCTGGACGTGGTCGCGGTAAGACGTGATGACATAATCGCCTTCTTTGAGCGCCATCTGCGTTCCGATGGAGATCGCTTCCTGCCCGATATATAAATGACAAAAACCGCCGATCTTTCCGATGCGGTAAACTTCGGCACATTTTTGTTCGAAAACTCTGCCCAAAACCATCATATAGAGCATATCGCGCAGCAGTTCTTTGTCGAGCTTTTTAACCGCCGCGAGTTGAGATTTCTGACGTTTTTCAAATTCCGCGTGAGCGTCTTTGGCATCAAATTCTTCGGTCAAACCCTTCTCAGCGTTTATTTCGGCTTTGGTCGTGTGCTTTTTCGAACCGTTGTTTGAAGCCGCGCCGGTCTTGGTCGCAGTCTTTTTTTGCGTTGTCGTCTTTGGCAAAACTTATTTCCTCCGCACCGCTTCTGGAATAAAATCCGGTGCATTTAACTTTTTAATATCAGATTGAAAAATCAAACTTAAATTATAAGCGAGATAAAGCCGTTTGTGCAAAAACAAAACAGTTATCAATTTTTACAATTATTAAATTTATTAAATTTGATGATAAAATCACATTTAAATTTGCCGTTCGTAAAACACCGGATTTCTGCAAGGCAAACTAAAAAGAAATTTCATTATCAAAGAACAAATATGTTTTCGGCTTCAAGATTAAAATTACTTGTGTTCATCGGTTTAATTTTTTTGATTTTACCGCTAATTTTATACGCACAAAATCCGGTTTCGTGGACGATTGAATCCGATGCGAAAGGAAAAACGCTCAAACAGGACGAAAAAACGCAAGTAAAATTAAAGGCAAAGATCGAAGCAAATTGGTATTTATACGATCTGGAACAACCCGGCAAAGGACCTTTTCCGACAAAAATAACTGTTCCCGAAGATTCAAAATTCGCGCTTGACTCAAATCCGAAATCCATCGGAGCAAAAACGAAATTCGATCCGAATTTTAATATAAATACGCAAACATTTGCCGAAACCGCTGAATTTATCGTTCCGCTCAAAGCGACCGGCGATGCAAACGGCGACGATCTGGCGATCAATGTCCGCTATCAGGTCTGCGACGACAAAGTTTGTCTGCCGCCGAAAACTGTTAAGGTTTCTTTTTCGGGCTTTGAAGATGTCAAGAGAAGCGGTCAGCCGTCGGTGGTCAGCGATCAGCAGATTGAAAACAATCAAACTCCTGCAAACACTGAGCCGCCGCCAGCTAACAACTTAAACTCAGCCAACCCGGCAAACTCTGTTAACTCTGAAAACTTATGGAGCTTTATCTGGCTGGCGATCACTTTGGGCGCGTTGTCGCTTTTAACGCCGTGCGTTTTTCCGATGATTCCGATCACGGTTTCGTATTTTACCAATCATTCATCGGGCAGTCGGCAAAAAGCGGTGAAACTCGCAACGGTTTATTCGCTCGGAATTATCGCGACTTTTACGATTCTCGGAATGCTTCTGGCGATTTTCGTCGGCGCGGCGGGAATCAATCTTTTTGCCGCAAATCCCTGGGTGAATATCCTGATCGCGGGGATTTTCCTGTTTTTCGCCTTTAATCTTTTCGGCGCGTATGAGATCACGATTCCGACCGGCGTTTTGACCAAATTAGACAATTTGACGCGCAGCAAGGAAGGCGAAGGCAGCGGAATAATCGGCGCGCTTTTAATGGGTTTGACCTTTACTCTGACGAGTTTTACCTGCACATCGCCCTTTGTCGGCACGATTCTGGTGACGGCTTCGAGCGGCGATTGGCAGATGCCGCTCGTCGGACTGCTCGCTTTTTCAACTATTTTCGCGCTTCCTTTTTTCGTTCTCGCACTGATTCCGCAATATGCCTCGAGTTTGCCGCGTGCCGGCGGCTGGATGAATTCGATCAAGGTGACGATGGGTTTTCTGGAAGTTGCGGCGGCGATGAAATTTATCTCGAATGTTGATTTGATCTGGAAATGGGGGATTTTTACGCGCGATGTCGTGCTTTCGACCTGGATCGCCATCGGCATAATTCTGGCGATTTATCTTTTAGGAAAATTCCAGCTTCCGCACGATTCGAAACCCGAAAGAATCGGCGCGATCCGCGTGATGTCGGCGGTTGTGAGTCTGGCGATCAGCTTTTATCTTTTGACCGGACTTTTCGGCGCAAAGCTTGGCGAACTCGAATCGTTTTTGCCGCCTGATCTCGAAGGGAATTCCGCCAGAATGTTCGGCAATTCAAGAGAAGAGCTTTCATGGTTAAAGGATGATCTGGACGGAGCTTTAGCGCAGGCAAAAGCTGAGAATAAAAGAGTTTTTGTAGATTTTACGGGCTATACCTGCACAAATTGCCGCTGGATGGAAGCGAATGTTTTTGTCAAAAAAAATGTCGAAGCCGAGATGTCGAAATTTGTTCTCGTCAAACTTTTCACCGACGGCGAGGGCGAAATTTACGAACGGCAACAGCAATATCAGGAAAAAAACTTTCAAACCGTCGCGCTTCCCTTTTATGCGATTTTAGAACCGGACGGCAAAACCGTTTCGACATTTCCCGGTTTGACCAGAAATGTTCAACAGTTCGTTGACTTTTTAAAGAAAGCGCAGAATAATTAACGGGCATTCTACATTTTAAAACTAAAATTCAAAGGAACACAAAAAAATGAGAAACTCTTTCCGCTTTTTCTTGTTCGCGCCCGTATTTTTGCTCTGTTTTTCTTTTTCTTCCAACGCTCAATTAAGCATTCGCACGATTGACGTGGCGGGCGACAGCATTTCAAAAGGCTTTAACGCCCGAAGTGCCTCGCCTTGCACAAACTCCGACGAAGAACAATCGAACTGGCTGACGAGCAACACCGACGGCAAAACGAATTGCACAATTGGAAGCGAAGGCGTTTTCAGCGTCCGCGAACGGCTTGAATGTCAATTTAATACACCGATTTCCGCCGCCAATCCGAATTCGGCGCGTTCGGGCGCGCAGATGCTGACCGATTTTCTGACGCAGGCAAACAGTATTAAAACTTACCTGAACACGCGGGAATCGCCGCGCCTGGCGGCGGTTTTTCTCGGTCATAACGACAGCTGCGCCGGAGTTAATACGAAAATAAACGCTTCGTGTTCTTCGACCGATCTCGATCCGAACAATTATTGCCGGACGAAAAACGAATCCTTCGAGCGCGAATTTCGCAAAGGGTTGGACGTTTTGATGTCGGTTTCCGATACGCGCATCGGCGTTCTTTCGCCGGTCAGAGTTTCCCAATTATGCAATTTCGGCAGTAAGGCAAATTGTCAGCTTTTCGGAAATTGTTCTTTTCTATGGGGACTTGCCAATATCTGCGGTTCTTTGACAAGCAATTGTTCGGAAACACGAATCATTGACAAGTACAATACGATGAAGGTTTTTCGTGAGATTTTAATGCGCGTAACGGCAGAATACGCGGCGATTCCCGCCGGCGGAACTTCGCGCGTTATTATCATCGGCGGCGAAATGGTCGGCGGCGGAACAAAAGCGGCGGGAACAACTTTTATTCACAGCGACGCGCCCTGGTATTACCGCTTTAATTCTAATGAATTATCGTGCTGCGATTGTTTTCATCCGTCCGCCGCCGGACAAAACAAACTCGCCGAATTTATGACCGAAGGTTTGACTTGCACAACGCTCAATCCCTGTTGCCGCGACACCGGAAATCCTTTGGTTGACGGCAAATGCTCGCGTAAACAACCAAAGCGAATTCATTACAAAGGGCTTTTATAAAGCGGAAAAATTTGATTGATTTCGGATAATTTGATATTTTCAATAGATCCAAATTTTGAAAAACAAAAGAAAAATTGTCCACAGATGAACACAGATAAACACGGATGATTTTTATTAGAAATAATCTAAAGTAAAATGTTAAATGGTTTGATGCAATTACCAAAAATCTAAAAAAATCTGTGTTTATCTGTGTTCATCTGTGGATAAATAAAATTTGGATCTACTGATTTTCTTTAAACTTTCAAAATTTCATTTATCTTTCAGAAAATTATTATGGTTTTAATCGAAAAACTCATTGAAGGGCTTTGCGAAATTGCGGATGAAGATTTTCATTGTGATAATATTTATCAATTTCTGAGCGATAATCCGATTGATCTCGATTCGATCTCGCCGTTTTTTTTCTGGAGCAAAAATTTTTATACGCGAAATCTGCTCTACAAGGACGAGCGGTTTGAATTGATGATTTTGTGCTGGGAACGTGGACAGGTTTCAAGAATCCATAATCACGCCGATCAGATGTGCTGGATGAGCGTTCCTTTCGGCAAATTGCGCGGGCAGAATTTTCGCGTTCTTGAAATTGACGAAGAAAAACAATTTTGCAAGCTTGAAGAAACCGATCAATTCGATCTGTCCGAATGTCTGGCGGCAAAGGTCGAACTCGAAGAACCGATTCATCAAGTCTTAAACCTGCCCGAGTTCGAGAGCCGCGCCGTCAGCCTTCACATTTACTCAAAACCTTTCGACCGGTGCCTTTCATATTGCCGTGACACCGACACATTCAAAAACGTACCGCTTTTCTACACGAGCATCAAAGGCAAGCTCTGCGATGGAATAAAACTATAAGAAAATTGTTTTTCGTGGCTTTATAAGTTATTGTATTTCAAAGAAAAAAATGAAGCCGAACGAAAAATTGCTGTCAATCGCTCCCGTTGCAGTCTGCCTGATCTATATTCTGCTGCGCTTTTGGAATTTGACGGACTCGTGTCTGTGGTTTGACGAAATTTTCAGCATTCACGCCGCCGAAATGGATTTTCCGAATCTCTTCCGGTTTGTCGCGCAGGATTTGATTCACCCGCCGCTTTTTTACGTGTTTCTGAAAATCTGGATTTTATTGGGCGGCGAAACGCTTTTCTGGCTCAGGTTTTTCTCCGTTTTCTTTTCGATAATCGCGCTTATTCCGTTTTATCTTTTGTGCCGCCAGCTCAAACTTTCCAAACCGACCGTCGCGCTTGCCTTTTTGTTTTTTGCCGCGAACGGAAATCTCATCAAATACGCGCAGGAAGTTCGTATGTATAGCGTTTTATTATGTTTATCGCTTTTTTCGCTCTGGCTTTTCGCACGTTATTTGAATGTCGGCAAGGGAATCTGGTTTCTGACTTTTGTCAATATTCTGCTCGTACACACGCAGTATTTCGGCTGGTTTTTGATCTTCGGCGAAATTCTCGCGCTTCTTTATTTGCAGCGCATTAAGATCGGGCAAATGATGATAATGTTCGGTTTAACGGTTTTAAGTTTTATTCCCTGGACGATCACCGTTTGGCAGGCTTCGCAGATCAATGCGGATGTTTCGCAAAATTTGGGTTGGGCAAGCAAGCCCGATTTGCTGACTTTGATCCGTTTTTTATTTAATTTGCAAGAGCCGTTTTATTTTCAAATGAGCAATATTGACCCGCTGACCATCTGGCAAATAACTCTGCCGTTTTTATTTATTATTTTTACGGCAATCTGTTTTTATTTTCTAAATTGGAAAAATCACGATGAAAAAGAGCGAAACGCTTTTTCATTTCTCATAATAATTATTTTCGCGCCGATTATTCTGGCTTTTGCGGCAAGCTGGATTTTGCCGTATTCGATCTGGGGAACGCGCCATTTCATTATAATTTTCGCGCCATACGCGATCTTGCTCGCCAAAATTTTCAGCGGAATCGAGATGGAAAAATTAAAAATGGCGTTGGTTTCCGCAGTTTTCATAATTTTCGCCGCCGCAAGTTTTCTGCATTTTCAGCGCGAAACTGCGCCGAATATCTGGTGCGCTTGGGAAAATTTCGCCGCCGAGATTCCGCAACAAAACACTTCCGAACCGACCAAGCTTTTCGTCTTTGAAGATTTAGTCGCCTATCAATTCTGGTTTGCTCTGCGCGAGGGCGAAAAAAACGTGCAGATCGTCAAAATAAACGGACTTCCCGAATTAACCGAAGACGCGGCATATTTTCTGCCTCGAGGTTTCGACGCTGTGCAAACCGGAGACGTAAAGGCTTTGAATGGTGAACGATTTTTCATCGCTTTCCGCGCCGGAGATTTTAATTACCTGAAACAACCTTTAAATTTTTTAGTCGAGAAAGGTTACAAAATCGGCAATCCGAAAGTGTTTGAAGCAAACAGTTTAAGGGCATTTTTGGTTGAAGTTAAAAAATAAATAGTATCTGCAAAACGCAACTTTTTTCGAGTAAATGTTCTACTTTGATTTTATCGGCATATTTCTTGCCTTGAGTGAAATTTGTATCGGATATAATGTCCGTTTTTAATACAAATAATTTCTAAACAAAAACAGGAGAATTTTTTTATGTCATTAGCGAATTGTTCCGAATGCGGACACCAAGTTTCACTCGAAGCCATTGTCTGCCCAAATTGCGGTCATCCGTTTGCTCCCAAACCGACTCCGGTTGCTAATCCGAGAGTCATTGTTGCTGAACCGAAACAAAGTGAATTCCCAATGTGGGTATTGATTCCGGTTGTCATAGTTGGTGCAATTGTTCTTTTTGTAATGATTGCAATGTTTCAAAACAAAGACGATGATGAAGCTACGCGTAGAGTTGGCGTAAATCTCGACACATCAAGCCAATCAGACACTTTAAGAGAAACACGAACAACTTCACCGCCGAATCAGGTTGAAGTGCCGTCCAGTTCAACAACCATCACGACTGCGCCGCCGTCTTCAACAACAACGACAACAACTGCGCCGCAGACAATTCCGCCTTCTACACAAACAGAAGTTGTAAATGCACCGCCGACAAAAGGCGAGGTTTTAGTTGAAGCTAAAATTTCAACGGCGACCGGCTCAATTCAATCGGTCAAAGATGAAAAATTCTATCTTTTGGACAAAGATTTGGAAAGCATTCTGCGCGACGCTAATCTAATGCCGATCAAAGGTCAAACTTTATTAAACAGCTTCGGTTTAGCGATAACTTTCCCGGACAGACACGGAGATTTCCGCCGGAATGCGCTGAACGCCATCAATAAACATATAAAATATAACGCCACGACCGACAGCAACGGAAAAGCCTCGATGAAAAATGTCGAACCGGACAGTTATTATCTTTTCGGCATAACAACTTCGCGTAACGGCTTTGCCGTCTGGAGTTCGCCCGTCAGCATTGTCGGCGGCGAAAATAAATTAAATCTATCGCCGGCAAGATTGACGGAAGTTTCTGAATAAAAATACTTGCCAATTTTAAGAATTATAAGAGAATGTACGGATTAAATTTGATTCGTGCATTTTCTTATTTAACGTGAGTATTGAATAGAAATTTTTCACCGCAGAAACGCGCAAGACGCTGAAAATTATAAATAAGCATCTAACGAATTCAGCTTATTTTCTGACGGTATTAAAGCTATTTTCAGTGAATTTATCAAAATAAACTCAGCGTTTCAGCGTCTCTGCGGTTTAGTTCTTCTTAACCAATAATGCGAATCAAGAGTAGAACAGGCTGTTAGCCTGTTCTTGCCTGATTATCGCCAAATAACTCATTTGCTTTCGTTTTAAAAACAGGCTAACAGCCTGTTTTACGTTTGGAAAACTACTTTTATAGCGACTTTTTTCCTTTTATTTTCTACTCTTGATTCGCATAAATACTAACGTTAATCAAATTCCGAAATATAGTTTTGTTCACTTTAAAGATTCGAGATTTTGTTTTAAGTCAGCATGTTTGAATGGTTTTCAGCAAAACTTTCGCGTAAAGAATTCAATTTAACGCTTATTTGATCGGTGCTTCGATTTTTAAGTCTTTCGGATTAAGTTCGTATTCAAATATTTTGTGAAAAGTTACATTTTTGATTTTACCTTTCCCTCAACTATTTCTTGTCTTATCATCATTTCTGTATCATCAACTCACATTTTATTATCGGAATAGTTTTTGTTTTCTTCGACTTTTTCTTCATCAGATTCAAAAAATACTGAATACCATCTATAAAGTTTTACATTTTTATTGTCTAAAATCGTTTCTTCAACAGTAAATTCTTCACTTATCGGAATCGGCATAATCGAACCGCTCATTGGAAATCTAACTTTTTCGTCTTTTACCCAATTACCGTTGTTTTTTCTGTAATAAACAATTTTTTCAATCTTGATAAATTCTTCAATTTCTCTTTCATTATTTTCTTCGCTAATTCTATAAAGACGTTTTTTATCAGGTTGTAAAAATTCACTTATTTTATTTTCTTGCCATGTCAAAACGCCATTCGAATAAACTTTTGAAGTGACTTTTTCACGTCTCGAAGAATTATAGAAAACCTGACTATTCTTATTAACCGAAGCAAAAAATTCTTGTCTAGGTAATTTTTTTGCTTGTGCAAAAATTGTTAAAGACGAGAAAATTAAAATGAGTGTAATCAGTAAAATTTTCTTTTTCATATTATTTCAAGGCCTCCAGGTTTTGATTTAGCGCATTAAGTTGAGTTTCGATTTCCGTAACTCTTTCGCGCAGAGATTCGACCTTTTCAGCCGGAGCTTTCTGAACGAAATTTTCGTTGGAAAGCTGTTTGTTCAGTTTTTCGTTTTCGCTGCTCAGATTATTGATCTGCGCTTCCAATCTTTCGCGTTCTTTTTCAAAATCAATCAAGCCTTCGAGCGGAACGGCGATTTCCGTGCCATTGGTCAAAACGCCTTTGGCAGACGCTTTCGGAACATTCAGAGATTCGCTCAGATGCAACTCTTTCGCTCTCGCAAGTTTTAAGATTTGCGCTTCGTTTTCGGCGAAAATATTTCGGGTCGCAGAATCGGCGGCGATGTGAACGTCTAATTTTTCGCTCGTTTTAATCCGCATTTCGGCGCGAATGTTGCGAACCTTCGAGATCAATTCGATAATTGTCTGCATTTCCGTTTCCGATTTTTCGTCAATCAAACTCGCATCACCGGGCGGAAAATCGGCGAGCATAATGGTCTGTTCGGCTGATTTATACGCCGGATTATGCAAACCTGAATTTATTCCCGGCAGTTTTTGCCAGAGTTCTTCCGTCAGATACGGCATAAACGGATGAAGCAGGCGCAGGGCTTGTTCTAAAATTGTCAAAATCCGGTTGCGAGCGGCGTCGCGTGTCGTGTTGACGGTTTCCGATGTGATTTCGTCTTTGACCAGTTCGATATACCAATCGCAGAAATCGTTCCAGAAAAATTGATAAAGCAGGCGCACGGCTTCGTGATAAAAGTATTTATCGAGCGCACGATTTACGTCGCGCGCCGTTTTATTGAGCCGAGAAATGATCCATTTATCGGCAATCGAGAGATTTTCCTTCGGATTGTCTTTGACGAATTCCGGTTCGACCTTATCGAGAAATTCCTCGTCTTCCTCGTCAAAATCATCAATCAGTTCATCGCCGATAAGTCTTTTAATTTCGCGCACTTCCGCTTTCGGATTGAGATACGTGTAATCAACCTGCGCGCCTTCGGAATTCAACAGGCAAAAGCGCGTCGCGTTCCAGATTTTATTGGCGAAATTGCGATAGGTTTCGATCAACGTGTCGTTCCAGCGAATATCCGCGCCGGTGGCAATCGAAGCGAGATAAATTCTGGTTGCGTCAACGCCGAATTTGTCGAACATTTCAATCGGATCAACGCCGTTGCCCCGCGATTTCGACATCGGTTTGCCGTCTTTTCCTAAAACCGTTCCGGTGATAATCACGTCTTCAAACGCTTTTTTATCAACGAATTTTTTCGTCAGCATCATCATTCTTGAAACCCAAAGGAAAATAATGTCGCGTCCCGTAACGAGAACGTCGGTCGGGCAAAAGTTTTCAAGGTCAGAACCGCCTGCGTTAGCGGGTGGTTGAAGGTTACTACCGGATTTCGCTGATTCAGCGCCTATCCCGCCCGCTAACGCTGGAGGTTCTGACTTTTCACCCGTCCAGCCGAATGTTGAAAACGCCCAAAGTCCCGAAGAAAACCATGTGTCCAGAACGTCCGCATCTTGCGTTAATTGAGCAGTTCCGGCTTGGTTTGCGGCTTCTTCAAAAGTTCTTGCAACGAAAATATTTCCCTGTTCGTCATACCAAGCCGGAATTTGATGTCCCCACCAGAGCTGGCGCGAGATCGTCCAATCTTTCAGGTTTTCGAGCCACGTCGTATAAACTTTTTCGTTAGGAATCTGTGGATGAAAATGCGGCACGCCTTCCGTTTTGATCAAATCCAGCGCCAGATCGCGCAGTTCGTCCATTTTGACGAACCATTGTTCTGAAAGAATCGGCTCGACAATCGTTTTGCATCGCTCGCAAACCGGCAAACTGATTTCGTAATCTTCGACTTTTTCCAAAAGCCCGAGTTCTTCAAATTTCGCAACGACCTTTTTCCGCGCTTCGAATCTGTCCAAACCTTCAAAATCCGCGCCCGCATTTTCGTTCATCGTCGCATCGTCGTTCATTATGAGAAGCTGCGGCAGATTATGTCTTTCGCCGACCTGATAATCGTTCGGATCGTGTGCGGGCGTAATTTTTACCGCGCCCGTTCCGAATTCGGAATCAACATATTCATCGGCAATTACTGGAATTTCGCGGTTTGTCAGCGGAAGCGCGATCATTTGACCGATCAAATCTTTGTAACGCTCGTCTTTCGGATTGACCGCAACCGCCGTATCGCCGAGCATCGTTTCGGGGCGCGTTGTCGCCACGGTAATTTTTCGGTCGGAATCTTTCACAGGATATTGCAAATACGTGAGTTTTCCGTCTTTGCGCTTTTCTTCTTTTACTTCTAAATCCGACAAAACGGTTTTGTCCTTCGGACACCAGTTGACAATTCGCAGACCTCGATAAATCCAGCCTTCTTCAAAAAGCGTGCAGAAAACTTCGCGAACGCCTTTCGATAAACTTTCGTCCATCGTAAAACGATGGCGCGACCAATCAACCGACACGCCTTCGCGCCGCATTTGTTCGGTAATCGTGTTGCCATATTCTTCTTTCCAACGCCACGCCCGCCGGATAAATTCCTCGCGTCCGACATCGAGCGGTGTTTTATTTTCTTGCGTGCGAAGTTGTTCGGCGACCTTGCGCTGAACCGAAATTCCGGCGTGATCCGTTCCCGGTAGCCATAAGGTTTTAAAACCCTGCATCCGTTTCCGGCGAACAAGAACGTCCATCAAAGTGTGCTGAAGCGCGTGTCCCATATGCAGACTGCCCGTAACATTCGGCGGCGGAATGACGATCGAATATTTTGACGCGTTAGGATTTTCATTGATTTCCGGCGCGAAAAATCCGCTCGTTTCCCAGCGTTCGTAGTGATTTTTCTCGGCTTCCTGCGGGTTGTATTGTGTTGCTAATTCCATAATCTTTAAGGTTCAAGGTTCAAAGTTTAAGGTTCAAAGTTGCAATTCAAAGAATAACTTTGAACTTTGAACCTTAACCTTTGAATTTATTTTCATTCTAAAATAAAAACGGCTAGTTTTCATCTAAAAGCGAAAACCAGCCGCGTAATTTCTACAATTTAATAAAACTTACTCCAGCTTTTTTCGCTCCATTCTTTCCACGATCAGATCGGCGAGATTTTCAACGACATCGTTTGCCAATTGCTGGATGATTTTTTCTGAAATTTTATCGGCGATTCTCGAGGCAATCGTTTCAACCGCTTCGGACGACAAACTGATGCTGTGCCGCGCAAATTCGGAAACAATCACGCTTTCGACTGCTTCGCTTTTTTCTTTGTTTGAAACTAACGAATTAAACGGTGTCTGCGCCGATTGGTCTTTTTGTTCGACTTGTAAAGGCTTCTCGTCTTCTGCAACCGGAGAAAATTCCGGAGTTTTAGCTTGTTCTTGAACTGAATTTATGTCTTCTGAAATTATTTCTTCCGCCGGAGATTGTTTTTCGATTGAAGCAGTTTCTTCTAAATAAGATGATTCTTCCGCCGGAGTTTGTTCTGCTGAAGCTGATTCTTCCGTTTCGGCAGTTTCTTCAGCTTGCGAAATTTCTTCTTCAGTAGTCGGAAACGGCGCGAGAATTTCAACCCTCGGGGTTGTTGGTTCTTCATCCGCAAATTGTTCGGCTTGCGCCTGATTTTCACGGCTGAAATATGATTCCGGTTCGGAAAAAGTTACAGATTTCGGATAATCCGTTTCTGTTTCAGATTTAAATTCAGATTCGTGATTATCAACAAACGATAGTTCCGCCGGAATTTGTTGCTCGTTCTCCACAGTCGGTTCATTTTCAAGATTTACCTGCTGCTGTTCGGAAGTTTCCTGATCTTCAAAATATATCGGCTGTTCGCTGACTGTTTCTTCAGAATTAAAATCCGCATATTTCTCTTCGATAATTTCCGTTGCGAAAAAATCATAAGCCGGCGTAGATGTTTGTTCAGCTTCGACCGGAGTTTCTGTTTGAAATTCCCGCGTTGACTTAGAGTCTGCCGTATCAGATGCGTGGTTAAGGTCTTCAAAAGATTCATTTAAATAATCTGAATCTGAAATTTCCGGCAAATCGGCAGTTTCAGGCGTGGAATAAAATTCGCTTCCAATAGATTCCGCCGTTTCCGTGTCTTCGGGTGCGTTATAAAGTTCTTCCAAGACGGAATCGTTTTGAGAAGTGTCATAATAATTCGCCGAATCATCTGTAATTTGATCTATCTGTTCAATCTCAAAGCCTTTTTCCTGCGGAATTTCTTCGGGTATAAAAACATCTTCCTGCCAAACCGGTTGAGATTGTGATGATTCGTTAAACGAGTTTTCTATGATTTGAGCTTTGGTTTCAAAATCTGAAACAGTTTCGTCAAATTCCGGTTCAAATTCGGAAACCATCTGGTTTTCCAATGAAATTGCCCGTTCTTCGGCAGAAATTCGCTGGGCGGAATAGTTTTGCGAACTATTCGGAGGTTGATAATCTTCCGACGAAGTTGATGTCAATTTGCTGAATTCCTCGGCTGTATAAGGCTGCGTTTGTGCAAAATCAGCTTCGCGTTCAAAACCGGTTTCCGCAGTTGGCTCAAACTCATCACGATTTGTTTCGAGTTTTTGCACGTCATCTACGGGCAGACTTCCGATTTGGCTTGTCTGGATCATCTCGTCGTCCATTCCGGCATCGCCCAGCGGCTCTGATGTTTCTTCCGTCTGCGCTTGAACAGGCGTTTCAATTGACTGAAACTGTTCGATATTTTGTTGAACCGGCGTTTCTTGAACCGAGTCATTAACAACAACGGGCGCGCCGGAAAGTTCGCTGCCGTTAGATTTATTCAACAAAACGGTGACTTTGTTGACGAGTTGCCGAATTGATTGAAACGGCTTTGTCAAATAATCATTTGCCCCGACCCGGCGGGCTTCATCTTCATCAAACGGCTCGAAAGAACCAACCAGAAGAATCACCGGAACGTGCCTTGTTTCTTCGTCCTGTTTGATCATTTCGCAAATCCGATAACCGTCAACACCGGGCATATTGACATCAACCATCACCAAATCCGGTGTGGCTTCAACAAATTTTTCCATCGCCGAATTACCGTCGCCGACGGAAATTACCTCAATACCTTCATCGGCAAATGTCAGATTAACGACCTTTTGAATCGTTACCGAATCATCCGCCAACAGCAGTCTGTGTTTTGACACGAGAGTTTTGCTCCTTTATTTACTACTAAAAATTAAAATCGTAGAAGTTTGATTTGTTGAAAATTATCATTCGCTCAACAATACGTCAACAAAAAACCGTTATTTTTCGGAGAATCTTATCCTTTATGAATACACATTCGAAGCATTGCTTGTAACTGTGTGGTTGTAAAGGGTTTCGGCAGGAAAGCAACTGCGCCAGCGGAAAAACTGTCCGAAGAAAGTCGCGGATTTTGTTCAGCCGTCATCATAATCACCGGAATATTCATCAGACGTTTTTCCGATTGCATATAACGCACCAACTCCGTGCCTTGAATATACGGCATCACGACATCAAAAACCGCCGCCGCAAAAGGTTGCCCCGATTGCAGAAGTTTATAGGCTTCTTTTCCGTCGCGAGCCGCTTCAACGATATAGCCTTCTTTTTCGACGATTGTTTTGACAAGACGAAGAATTGCCGGATCATCATCAGCGACTAAAATCAGCTGTTTGTTTTCGTCGGTTTTATCTTCACTCATTAGTTTTTTATACTCCAAACTGCCACATTCAATTGTAGCAAAGATTTTTTGAATTTTCTCTGCCGGAAACGAGTTCTGCGGCTAATCTTATCGCCGCCTTCATACTCGAAGCATCCGCCAGATTTTTACCTGCGATGTCATAAGCCGTGCCGTGATCAACAGATGTGCGAATAATCGGCAACCCGAGAGTTACATTAACCGACGCGCCAAAAGACAGACATTTAACGGCAATCGTCGCCTGATCGTGATAACAGGCGATTACGCCGTCAAATTCGCCGGCATAGCCTCTTAAAAAAATCGTGTCGGGCGAAAATGCTCCGCTGACATCAATCCCGAATTCTTTACGGCAAAAATCAATTGCCGGTATTATCTCATTTTTTTCTTCCAAACCAAACATTCCGCCTTCGGAAGCGTGCGGATTGATTCCGGCAACAGCAATTTTTGCATCTCTGCCGATCAACCTGGAAATTTCCTGATGAGCAAATTTTATCAATTCAATCAGGTTTTCTTTTTTTACAAAATCAATCGCAGATGTCAGAGAAATGTGCGTCGAGAGCAAAACAACGCGCAGCTTATCGGCAAAAAAACTCATTGCAAATTTCTTTGTTCCGGTCAGTTCCGCCAAAAATTCCGTATGTCCGGGATAATCGTAACCGCCCAGCGAAATTGCCTTTTTGCTGATCGGCGCGGTTGAAACCGCATCAATTTTTTTCTCGCGCCAAAGTTTGACGGCAATTTCGATATATTCGGCGGAGGCTTTGCCCGTAACGGCTGAATCTTTGCCGATACCAAAATCTTTCGGAAGATTGTTGATGTTGAAAACGCTTATTTTGGTGGGAAAACTTTGAAACTCATCGGTTATTTCAAGAAAATCAATATCTAAATTCAAATTCTGCGCTGTCTGATGCAGAAACTTTAGATTGCCGATAATAACCGGCTCGCAAATTTGTTTTAAATTTTCATCGCTGAGGGCTTTCAAAATTATTTCTGCGCCGATTCCGGCGGCATCGCCCATTGTAATACCGATTCGCGGCAGTTTATTATTCAATTTCTTTTCTGATTACTTTTTAATGAAAATGTTTGTAAAATGTAGTGTCTTTACAGACTCGTCTAATTAAACATACTTTACTATTTTATGCTTCGGCTTTCAATTACGGAATCTAAATTGAAAAAATCAAATATTTTGGCAGACGAGTAAAAGTGTTTTCAGCTGTTGAAATTTATCGAAATTCAAAAAAATTGAAAAGTTTAAATAATTAAAGACTCTTTCGACCTTTTGACTCTTACCTTTTATCCCCTTTTATGATTAGTAACCCGCGCCGTAGAATTCCTGTAAATTACAGAAAACACAAGGTTTTTGAATTTTGAAATCTGAAATCTGTAATTTGAAATTATATTATTCCCTATCTTCCGCCTTGAACATATATTTAATATTATGCTTGAGAAGCAGAATTTTCGGAGCATTTTCCCGATCAATCTTTAAAGCATCGAGATCATACCAATCAATTACACCTTCGATTTCTTCGCCGTCCTGTAAAACGACAACCATTTTTGTGCGCGAATCAATCTGTTTCTTATAATAATAAGTTTCCGCATTAGTTTCGCTCGGCGGCGGTGTTTTTTTCCGGGTTTCCGTAAAAATTGGTTTAGTATTTTTTTCTCTCATATATTTACAAATTTACAGTTCGGTGAGGCAAATTTATTATATTTTTATCAAAAAATTTCCTAATCCGCTTGTCGGCGAATAAAAGTAGGAACGTCAATATCTTCTTCTTTATTTACATCAGACGCATTGAAAACAGGTTTTGGGGTGTAATTTGCGATCGCCTGATGATCGGGCGCAGACATTGCTATCTGCGTCGGCACATCAAATCCGGTGGCAATAACCGTAACTTTTACTTCGTTTTCCATAGATTCGTCAAAAACCGTTCCGAAAATAATATTTGCATCTTCATCGGCTTCTTCGTTAATTAGTGAGATTGCTTCCTCAATCTCATCAAGCGGCATATTCTTGGAACCCGTAATATTTATCAACGCACCGCGCGCGCCTTTAATTGAATTTTCTTCGAGAAGTTTCGATTCAATCGCTGCTTTCATCGCTTTGATTGATGCGCCGTCGCCGGTTCCGTGTCCGATTCCCATCAGAGCCACGCCCATTCCCTGCATAACAGATTTTATATCGGCAAAATCAAGATTGATGATTCCCGATACGGTGATTAAATCCGAAATCCCCTGAACGGCTTGCAGCAGAATATCATCAGCGCGGTGAAAAGCATCAATGATTGAAATTTTTTCCTGAACATCTTTGAGTTTTGAATTAGGAATCGTAATGATTGTGTCAACACAGCCGCGCATTTCCGCCAGACCTTCTTCCGCCTGCCGCATTCGCTTTTTGCCCTCGACAGCAAACGGTTTTGTAACAATCGCCACGGTCAGAGCTTCAAGTTCAATAGCAAGTGCGGCAATAACGGGCGCAGCACCTGTTCCTGTTCCGCCGCCTAATCCGGTCGTAACGAAAACCATATCCGCACCATCCAGCACGTCCATAATTTTTTCGGTATCTTCAATAGCGGCTTGCCTGCCGACACTCGGATCGGCTCCCGCCCCGAGTCCCCGCGTCAGTTCACTGCCCAACTGAATTTTGATCGGAGCTTTTGAATTATTCAAAGCCTGGACATCGGTATTTGCGACAATGAATTCAACACCTTGAATTCCTGCCTCGATCATATGGTTGACCGCATTACCGCCGCCGCCGCCGACACCGATTACTTTTATTCTTGCGCCAGTTATCTGTGGCTCATCAAGGTATATTTTTATTCCGTTATTATTATTCATTTGAAGTCCATCCGTAGTCATCTTATTGAATTTCTTATTAAGAAATCTCAGCCTTAATCTCAATTGTGATGCTTAATTCGAGAGAAATTCGTTTTTCAACAATATGTTGTGTCTATGGCGAAACAGCATACAACGATTGGGGGTAAAAATCCAGTCGAAATGTTAAATTTATCTAAATTTTTCCCGAAAATTTTCAAACCATTCCGCAACTTTGCGTGTCGGCGACTTTCCGCCGTAATTTTGCTCCCGAATTTGAGAGCGCATTGAAGACAACGCCAACCCGCTAGCTACCGCCCAATCCGGCGTTTGAATTTCTTCCGCCAACCCGCCGAAATACTCCCTGTCCAAAAAACCGAGCCGCGTCGGTGCATCAAAAACCTGCTCGGCAATCTCCGTCATTCCGCGAATCATTGATCCGCCGCCCGTCAAAACCACTCCGCTCGGAATTTGTCCGCCTGAATTTACTGCTTCGACCGCGATCAGATGAAGCAATTCAATCGCCCTCGGTTGAACGATGTCGCACAAAATTTCTTTAGACAACTGGCGCGTTTCGTTTCTGCCGACGGGTTTTATTTCGATAATTTCCTGCTTTTCGTCTTCATCCATCAAAAATCCCGCGACACATCCGTAAAAATGCTTAATCTTTTCCGCTTCGGGAATTGAGACACGCAGACCGACGGCGATGTCTTTAGTAAAGTGCATTCCGCCGAACGGGAAAACCGCCGTATGCTGAACCGCGCCACGTCCGAAAATCATCAAACTCGTTACTTCCGCGCCGATATTAACGAGCGCAGAACCGTATTCTTTATCATTGTCCGTCAAAGTCGAAGTTGCCGCCGCAAGTGCTTCGAGCATCATATTTTCGATTTCAAGCCCTGCGCGATGAATGGCTTTAATCATATTTTGTCCGCCCGCACTCGGACTCGTAACGACGTGAATCCGGCTTTCAAGCCGCGCTCCGTGCATTCCGATCGGTTCGATTATCCCGTCTTGCCCGTCAATAATAAATTCCTGCGGCAGACGATCAACGATTTTCCAACCGGCGGGAAGTTGAACGGCACACGCCGATTCGATTGCCCGGTCAACATCTTCCCTCGTAATTTCACGCCCCGCGCCGGCAACAGCGACCACGCCGCTTTTATTTTCGCCTTGCAGATGTTCGCCCGAAATATTTACCGTTACGACCTGAACTTCCAAACCGCTCATTCTTTCGGCTTCTTCAACGGCTTTTTTGATGGATTCGGCGACCGATTCGCTCGTCGTCACGATTCCGTGGCGAAGCCCGCGCGATTCCGCCTGCCCGATTCCGACGACATCCATCACGCCATTTTCCGTAGATTCACCGATCACGCAGCGAACTCTGCTTGTCCCGATATCTAACCCGACTGATTGTATTGAACGCCCCATCTTTTTTTGCCAAGTTTCAAATTTAGTAAAAGTATTTGATTTTGACCTTTGAATCTAAAGCCAAAGACATCAGACCAATCGTAAATCTAAAATCAAAAATCGAAAATATCTCTAGCTTCCACGCGGCTGCGCCACCGAATTTTGCACATCGAACGATTTAATTTCTTTGCCTTTATTGGCAATTGCTTTCAAACCATCGCGCAACCGCTTGCCGAAATCATCGTTTCCGAGCGTGATTTTAACTTTTTCGCCCGAATCTTGAACAAAGGCTTGCGTTTCCTGCAAATCTTTCAAATTAACTTCGCTGACTCTTTTGGCAAGCTCGAAATCCTGCCATTCTTCGAGCATTTTCAAATAAACCTTGACACGCTCTTTGTTTTCGTCAAACGCTTTCAAAGATTTCGATTCATCCCAACCTTTGAGAACAAACGGCGGACGCTCATCTTTCTCATCAACTTTGGCGAGCAAAACGCCTTCTTCATCCGCCCAAAATTCACCCGATTCCAGACTAACTACGGCACGCGGCTGGCGTTCCGTCAGATTCACGCGCACACCGTCCGGCAAAATACGCGAAACCGCCGCGCTTTTGACAAAATTCAGTCTTTCAACATCGCGTTTTATCTCGGCAAGATCGGCATTCCAAACGCCGGTTTTAGCCGCCTGACGGCTGACGATGTTTTCAATTTCCGTTTTTGAAGCGCGGTTTAATCCGCGAGTTTCAACATTTTTAACATCAAAAAAAGCCGATGCCGTCGCAGTTCTGTAACCCATAAAAAGAAGAAATCCGAGGCAAAATAGAATCCCGGCAATAAAAACAAGCGGAACCAGAAATCCTAAGAATTTTCCCGCATCTTTGTTCTTATTCGCCGAAGTTCTGCGACTTCGTGCCGTCGGTGCCGTTTTGCGTTTCGTCGTTGTTCTTTTTCTCATTGCCATAATTTTCTTTCTGTACCGCCGTCCGTCCCGGCGGCTGTCTTGGTGGCATCTTGCCGGCGTTACCTTATTTCAAATTCTCCAAAATTTCATCGGAAAGTCCCGTAATACTTCCCGCGCCGAGTGTAATTACTAAATCGCCTTCTTTTAATTCACAGACCACTTTTTCGGCGGCGTTTTTTATGTCGCCGATGTACTGCACGTTTTTATGTCCGAATTCATTGATCTTTTCCGTCAGAATTTCTGCCGAAACTCCTTCAATGGGTTGCTCGCTCGCCGCGTAAATGTCGAGAATATAAAGTGCGTCGGCATTATTAAAACACCTTGCGAAATCCTCCATCAATTCACTTGTGCGGGAATAACGATGTGGCTGAAAAACAACGACTGTGCGCCGCCCGCCCGAACCGTTTTTCGCCGCCGAAAGCGTCGCCGAAATCTCCGTCGGATGATGCCCGTAATCGTCAACAACCGTGATGCCTTCCGCCTCGCCTTTGAATTCAAAACGGCGATTCGCATTTTTGAAATGCAAAAATGATTCGGAAATTTTCTCAAACGGAATTTCCAGTTCAAGAGCAACCGCTGTTGCCGCTAAAGCATTATAAACATTATGTTTTCCCGGAACAGGCAGGTTTATTTCACCCAAAAGTTCTTTGCCTTTCAAAACCTCGAAATGCGAACCGAAGGTTTCGTTATACGAGATATTCCGCGCCGAAACGTCCGCCTGCGCCGTAAAACCGTAAGTTACGCGTCGCCGCTTGATTGCGGGAATAATTGACTGCACATTCGGATCATCAAGACACAAGATACACGCGCCGTAAAACGGAACTTTGTTGGAAAAATCCGTAAAACACTGCATCACGTCATCCATTCCTTTGTAAGATTCCATATGTTCGCGGTCAATGTTCGTAATTACTGAAATAGTTGGGTTTAACATCAAAAACGAACGGTCGCTCTCGTCGGCTTCGATGACAAACCAATCGCTCGTGCCGAGTTTTGCATTCGATCCCAAAGTGTCAACCACACCGCCGACAATCGTCGTCGGTTCGACTCCGGCATGTCCTAAAACAGTTGCGACCATCGAAGTCGTCGAAGTTTTCCCGTGCGAACCCGCCACGCCGACCGAATACGGTTTCAGAGTCATCAATTCCGCCAGCATCTCCGCTCTTGGAATCACCGGAATTTTCTTTTCCCGTGCAATCATAATTTCCGCGTTATCAAACTTAACCGCCGATGAATAAACAACTACCTGCGCGTCGCCGACGTTTTCCGCCGCGTGTCCTTCAAAAATTCTCGCACCCAATTTTTCGAGGCGATCAGTATTTTTCGATTTCTTCAAATCGGAACCTGAAACCGTGAAATCGAGATTGCACAAAACTTCGGCAATGCCGCTCATTCCGATTCCGCCGATGCCGATGAAATGTATATTTTTAACGTGTCTAAACATTTTGTCAGTGGTCAGTGGTCAGTGGTCAGTGGTCAGTTTCTCTTCAACTGACAACTAACGACGAACAACCGACATTTCTTCTATCAAATCTACCGTAACTTCTGCCGCATCCGGCTTTGCCAGACTTTTTGCAGCGTTTTCCATCTCTGTAATTTTTTCCGGAGCGTTTATTAAATTTGTAATTTCCTTTGCCAAACTTTCTTTGCTCAAATCGCTCTGCAAGATCATTTTTGCCGCGCCTGCCGCCTTCAAAGCTTCGGCGTTTTTGCGCTGATGATCGTCGGCGGCGGTCGGAAGCGGAATCATAATCGAGGCTTTTCCCGCCGCCGATAATTCCGCGCAAGTCGTTGCGCCGGCACGACATATCACCAAATCCGCTTTTTCAAATTCCGCAACCATATCGGAAATATATGGGCGAACGTCCGCTTCGTTCCAATCTTCGCGTTTGTAAATTTCCGCTATTTTTTCAAAATCAAACTCGCCCGTCTGATGCGTGATATTTAATTTCGCTTTGACCGAATTTAGTAACGGCAACGCTTCGGTCATCGTATTATTTATCGCGCGTGCGCCTTGCGAACCGCCGAAGATCAGCAAGTTTATTTTTTCGCCGCGCGCTTTCGCTTGAATTTCAAAAAACTCTTTTCTCACAGGGTTTCCAGTAACAATTCCCTTTTTCCCAAAATACGGCAACGCTTCTTCAAATGTCAGTGCCGCTTTCGTAACGAACGGCGCAAGCCGACGATTCGTAAATCCCGGAAGCGCATTTGAATCCATCACGAGTGTCGGAATTCGCATCAGACTTGCCATTAAAAGAACCGAACCCGTAACATAACCGCCCGCGCCGACAACCACATCGGGCTGAAAATCTTTTATGATTTTCCGCGCTTCGAGAAAACTTTTCGGCAAGATCAACAAACCTTTCAGTTGCCCGATGATTCCGACGTTTTTAAGTCCCGCGCTGTTTATCAAAGAAAGTTCGAAACCGTTTGCCGGAACGATCTTCGTTTCAAGTCCGCGAGCCGTTCCGACAAATAAAACTTTCGACTCTGCATCACGCCGCAAAATTTCCTTCGCAACCGCAATTCCCGGATAAATATGTCCGCCCGTTCCTCCGGCGGCGATCAAAACTCTCATTAAACTTAAAATCTTTATTCGTTACTTATTTTTATATCTTCAAAAATCACGTCTAAAATTCCGTAAGCATTAAAACAAAACTTATAGTGTTTGTGTTTTTCAACAGGTTCACCGATTTCTTTATACTTTTTTATCCAATCAGAATTTTCCACTTCGCAAACATAATCTTCGTGTATTTCTCTATAAAATAATTCATCTAAATTCCAACTGAAAGCTATTACTTCTGTAAATTCAATCCGCCAGATTTGTTCCGACCAATCACAAAATATAAGTAAAAGGCTTGAACCTTTGCCTTTGAAAATACATTCCACATTTTCTGCGTCGGCAATTGAGAAAACAAAGTCTTTATTAACTAATTTCTCTGACATAAATTTTCAAAAATCTATTTCAAACCCGTTCGATTCCGCCGTTGTCGCGGTTTCGGTTTTTCGTATTTTCCGTTGTTGACGAAATCAACTTTTACATCAACGAATCCGGCGTATTGCGACAGATTCAGCAGAACTCCGACGGCGCACAAGGTTACGATAACTGACGAACCGCCGTAGGAAATAAACGGCAGCGGAATTCCTTTTGCCGGAAGTATTGAAATCACGACCGAGATATTAAAAAGTGCTTGAACGATAATTCCCGTGATAATTCCGATGCCGAGCAATTTGCCGAATCTGTCCGGCGCGAGCAGAGCCGCACGCGAGCCGCGCCATAAAAGCATTGTAAAAGCGAGAACAATCGCCAGAGTTCCGATCAAACCCAATTCTTCGCCGACGACCGCGAAAATAAAATCCGAATGCGGATACGGCAGATAGAAAAGTTTCTGCTGCCCTTTGGCAAAACCTTCGCCCAAAATCCCGCCCGAACCGATCGCGTAGAGCGATTGCACGACCTGATAACCGGCATCGTCAGCGTGTGCAAACGGATCGAGAAACGCCATCATCCGTTCGACGCGCCACGGCGCAAGAACCAGAGCCGCCGTTCCGACGATAAGCAATCCGAAAACAACCGCCGCAATATGCAGAATCCGTGCACCTGCCGAAAAATAAACCGCCGTAAAGATCGCGCACAAAACAATCGTCGTGCCGAGATCGGGTTCTAAAATAACGAGTCCGCCCAAAATTGCCATGACAAACGCGCACGGCAAAACCGTTTCCTTTAATTCGCCGACCGTTTCTTCATTTTTCGTCAGAAAATACGCGAGAAAAAGCGGCAGAACTATTTTTGCGATTTCCGAAGGCTGAATTGACATTCCACCGAATCTGAGCCAACGCTGTGCGCCGTTAATCGCCGGAAAACCGAAAACCGCCGCCAAAAGAATAACCGTTACAACCAGCGCGCCGTAAACTATCGCCGGACTTTGATAGATTTTGTAATCAATGCGGCTAATCAGAAACATCGCCAGCAAACCGATTGCCGTAAATCCGAGTTGCTTGTAAAAATATGTGAATTGGGTCAATCCGTCGGTTTCGCGCAGGGCGATCATCGCCGACGCGCTGTACACCATAATCACGCCGAACGTTGCCATCACCGCCGCAATCGCAAAGAGAAACCAATCCATTCTGAGTTTTTTAGCCATTTTTAATTCACTAAAATATTTTTACTTTTTTAATTAGTCGCTGCCTTTTTCGTTAAATTCCTGACTTCCTCTTTAAAAATTCGCCCGCGTTCTTCAAAACTTTTGAACATATCGAAACTCGCGCACGCCGGAGCAAGCAGAACCGAATCGCCTTTTTGCGCCGCGCTTAAGGATTTTTCCGCCGCGTCCTTCATCGAATCGGCGCGAAGAATCTCGGCGAAATTTCCCAGTTGATTTTCAATATTTTCCGCATCCGCGCCAATTGTAATTAATGTGCGAACATTTGATTTAATTAGTTCCGCAAGCGGCGCATACGGCGCGTTTTTGCCCAAACCGCCTAAAATTAAAACGATTTCGCCGTTTTCTTCGGCGAGAGCTTCGAGTGCTTTAAGAGTCGCGTCAACCGAAGTCGCTTTGGAATCGTTGTAAAACTTCACATTTTCAATTTCATCAACAAATTCAAGCCGGTGTTCGACCGCTTTAAATTCCCGAATCGTTTCGCGCATCGAATCCGGCGACGCGCCGCATGCAAGTCCGGCTGCCAGGCTCGCCAAAATATTCTGCACATTATGTATGCCGCGCAAGGTCATCTCATCGCGCGTTGTCAAAACTTTTTCTTTTCCATTGGCGCGGCAAACCAAATCGCGCCCGCGCAAAAATAAACCTTCTTCCAATTCCCCGGCGGTCGAAAAAAGCACGACATTCGCTTTCAAATTCTTTGCCCAGCTTGCCGTTATTTCATCATCGGCGTTCAAAATTGCCGCGTCTTCCGCCGTTTGATTCATAAAAAGACGGTGTTTCGCCGCCGCGTAATCGGTGAAAAAATCGTACCGGTCGAGATGATTCGGCGTTACGTTCAAAGCAATTCCGACATTCGGACGAAAATTTTTAATTGTTTCAAGCTGAAAACTCGAAAGTTCGCAAACCGTCCAACTGTTTTCTGTCGAAGATTCGGCTAAACCGATCAAAGCCGTTCCGATATTTCCGCCGACCTGCGTTTCGATTCCGGCGTTTTTCAAAACTTCACCGATCAGCGTGGTCGTCGTCGTTTTGCCGTTCGAACCCGTAATTCCGACGATTCGCCCTTTCATAAATCTGTAAGCCAATTCGACTTCACCGATCACTTCGCCGTCTTTGCGGGCAACGTATTTCGCCGGAATCGTGTTCGTCGGCACGCCCGGCGAAATCACGACCAGATCAATCTGATCTAACAGCCACGACGGAATTTGCCCGTCCATCAAACCGACTTTTTCATTTTTCAAAGAACGCGCTTCTTCCGACCATTCCGATTGCGGCTTCTTATCGTGAAGCGCAACGACCGCGCCGCGCCGCGCCAAGAATCGTGCCGAAGCGATACCGCTTTTTCCCGCGCCTAAAACTAGAGTTTTTCTTCCTTCAAGTTCCATTTTTTCTAACGCAAAGTCGCAAAGTCGCCAAGACACGAAGAAAATTTTATTAAAAAACTTTGCGCCCTTGCGCCTTTGCGCCTTTGCGTTAAATCAGCGAAGTTTTAACGTCGAAAGACTCAAAAGCGCAAACAAAATAGCCACGATCACGAACCGGAAAACGATTTTCGATTCCTTCCAGCCCGCCAACTGAAAATGATGATGCAGCGGCGATTGCAGAAAAATCCGCTTTCCTTTACCGGTCGTGCGTTTCGTGAATTTGAAATACGAAACCTGCAAAATAACCGAAGCCGCCTCGATAATAAAAACACCGCCGATAAAGATCAAAAGAAATTCCTGTTTTGTCAAAATCGCCACCGTGCCGAGCGCACCGCCGATTGCCAAACTGCCGACATCGCCCATGAAAACTTCCGCCGGCGGCGCGTTATACCACAGAAACCCGAGACTCGCGCCGACCAACGCACCGCAGAAAACCGTCAGTTCCGCAGCTTCCGGTTTGTGAGTAATGTCGAGATAATCCGACCAGCGGCGGTCGCTGGCAACATACGTCAGAGCCGTCAAAGCCGCCATCGCGATAAATGTTATGCTCGCCGCCAAACCATCCATTCCGTCCGTCAGATTTACGGCATTTGACGATCCCAAAAGAACAAAAATGATAAATAACAAATAAACAATCGCAGGAATCGTAGATACGCCTAACGGCTCTGCTGTGGCTTTCAAAAACGGAATGCTGACATTCCACGGATAATTGGCTAAATAAAAAAGTATGCCCCAGACGACGACTGCCGTTAATAATTGTCCGATCAGTTTTTGCCGTTCGGTCAATCCCAAACTGCGTTTTTTGACGATCTTGATATAATCGTCGGCAAAACCGATCAGACCGAAAGCCATTGTTGCGCCCAGAGCGAGCCATAAATAAACGCTGTCAATCCGCGCCCAGAGAATTGTCGAAAGAAAAACCGAACCTAAAATTAAAACTCCGCCCATCGTCGGCGTTCCCTTTTTTGCCTGATGTTCGGCAGATAATTCTTCGCGAATTTCCTGCCCGATCTTCAACTCCTGCAGTTTTTTTATCACTTTTCCGCCGAGCAGAAGCGAGATTATAAGAGCCGTAATCGTCGCCCAAGCCGTGCGAAACGTCACATATTGAAAAACATTCAAGCCTTTGAAAAAATACGATTCGCTGCCCGCGCCGTATTGCCTGAAAATTATCTGATATAAAAAGTAATAAAGCATCCCTTAGATTTTGGATTTTGGATTTTGGATTTTGGATTTTCCGTCATCCGCCGTCTGCTGTTCAATTCTCCAATTTGTAATTTTCCAATAATTTCTCAATCACTTTTTCCGTCTTAACGCCGCGCGAACCTTTGACCAAAACCAGATCGCCCGGTTTAATTTCGTTCACCAAAAATTCACCCGCTTTTTCCGAATTTTCAAAAAACGGTGTTTCGCGCAAACCGTTTTCCTTCGCGCCTTCGGTCATTTCCCGCGCCAAACCGCGCACGCCGATCAGCAGATCAATCCCCGTTTCCGCCAAATCTCTGCCCGTTTCGCGGTGTATTTCGCGCTCGCTTTTTCCGAGTTCGAGCATTTCTCCGGCAACGACGATTTTTCTGCCCGCATTTTTTCCGCCGTCCGCCATCATTTTCACCATCGAAAAAAGTGCCGCCGGATTTGAATTATAAGAATCGTTGATGACCGTAAAACCTTCTTCAAAATGCAAAACTTCGCCGCGCTGCGCAGGCGGCTGGATGTTTGCTAAAGCATCCGCAATTTCCTGTGCCTTCATTCCAAACGTAAAACCGACCGCCGAAGCCGCCAAAGCGTTTAAAACATTGTGCATTCCCGAAAGCTGCATCGAAACCTTCGCTTCATCGCCCGGTAAGTGCAGCGTAAAATGAGTTTCGCCGAACCGCTCCATTTCCAGATCGCTTGCCATGACATCCGCTTTATTTTCAATGCCGTAGGTCAAAACATCTCCTTTACTGAGTTCGCGCATCGCCAAAACTCTTTCGTCATCGGCGTTTAAAACGGCGGTGCCGCCCGTTTTCATTCCTTCGATTAGTTCGGCTTTCGCCTTCGCAATATTTTCAATCGAACCGAGATGTTCCAGATGAACGGGCAGAACATTGAGTCCGACGGCAACATCCGGCGGCGTGATTTCGCAAAGCCGCGCGATCTCACGAAGCGGCGTGGACATTCCCATCTCCAAAACCGCCACGTCAAAATCATTTTGCTTTGCTAAATTTAAAACCGTCAGAGGATGCCCCAAACCGTTGTTGTAATTTTTAATATTCCGCAAAACACACTTGCCGCTTGATTCCAAAACGAACGCCGTCATTTCCTTGGCGGTCGTTTTTCCTGCGCTTCCCGTGATGGCGACAACCGGCTTGTTCCATTCTTCATAAATGCCGCGCGCGAGTTTTTGCAGAGCCTTGATCGAATCTTCGACAAAGATCAGACGGTCTTCAAATTTTTCGAGTTCCGCGCGGTGTTCCTCAAAACGATCGCGCCGCACGACCGCCGCCGCCGCGCCTTTTTCAAACGCCGCCGCGACATATTTGGTCGAATCTTCAAAATCGCCGTTAAATCCGTTGTTTTTATATTCAGGCTGCGAAAGCGCGAAAAACACTTTGCCCGCTGCTGCTTCGCGCGAGTCAATTACAAAAGAATCAACTTCCACATCGTGCAGAGCGGGATTAAGTTTTAACGCTGCGGCGTTCATATATTTAATGGCGTTTTCCAGCTTCAAGTTTCGCGTTTCGACCTCTCAAACGGCGATTGCTTTTTTTCATCGCTCTTCGGTTTTTCTTTTACTGTCGGTGCCGGTTTTCGTTTCGGCGGATTTTTCTTTGCATCCGGCGGCTTCTCTTCCTTTATTTTCTCGATGCGTTTTCTGTCCGCCGCTTTCGGCTTTTCGTTTTCCGCAACATTTTCGCTCTTTTGCGTTTTTTCCGTTTCTTCTTCGATCTGCTGCTGAACGACGGTTTCGGTTTCAAAAGCGTCGCCGTCATTCGTATCGGCAGTATTTTCCGCCGTTAAAACATCGGGCGTAAATTTTTCGTCGGGCACGATATTCAATTCCGGCAAAACCTGTTCGGCGATTTCCCGGAAAACCGGTGCGGCAACCTGTCCGCCGTCGCGTGCGCCGCCGCGCGGTTCATCAATCACGACCGAAATGACCAGCGAAGGATTTTCAACCGGCGCAAAACCGACAAACGAAGAGATATATTTCGCCGGATTATAACGCTTGATATTCGCGTCGTATTTCCAGGCTGTTCCGGTTTTTCCGGCGGAACTGTAGCCGTTCAGCTGCGCCCGTTTCGCCGTTCCTTTGGTAACCACCAATCTGAGCATCTCGCGCAGATTCCGTGCGGTTTCCGCACTCAAAACCGGCGTTTTCTGCGGCTCGGCGCGTGAAACAACTTCGCCGTCCGCCTTGCGAATCTCCTTGATGATATGCGGCTGAATTCTTACGCCGTCATTGGCAATCGCCCCGTAAGCCGCCGCCGTCTGCAGAGCGGTCGTGCTGACTTCATATCCGATTGACATCGAAGCCAGCGAATCGCCGAACCAATGTTCCGGCGCACGCAAAACTCCCTTCGCTTCAGCAGGCAGTTCGATGCCCGCCGCTTCACCAAATCCAAACTTACGAGAATAATCATAAAATTTGTCTTTGCCAAGTCCGAGAGCGGTTTTTATCGCCGCATAATTGCTGGAAATCGCCAGCGCCTCGCTGTAATTCATCATCTTGGCGGCGTGCGGATCGTTGAAACGTCTTTTTCCTACTTGAATAAAACCTTTTCTGCCGTCAATTTCGCCGCCCGGAGTTATCAATTTTTCTTCCAAAGCTCCGCCGTAAGCGATTGCCTTGAAAACCGAACCGGGCGAATAAACGTCCTGAATCGCCTTGTTTTTGCGCGCTTCCGGCTCGACCTCGCCAAAAGAATTCGGATCGAATGTCGGATAATTTGCCATCGCCAGAACTTCGCCCGTTTTCGGATCGAGAACGACTGCCATTCCCGATTTGGCATTAGCGGCTTTCACGCCTTTTTCCAGAGCCTGTTCGGTTTTGTATTGAATCGAATTGCTGATCGTTAGAACGATATTTTTCGGCGGTTCGCGCTCAATCTCCGATTGATCATAAACTCTGCCCAGACGGTCGCGTTCCTGCCACGTTTTAAGGACTTCGCCTTTTAGAATTTCTTCTTTCGAGAGTTCGATTCCGGCTTGTCCGATGTCGTCCGCGTTGCTGAAACCGACAATATGCGCGGCTAGAGTTTTATACGGATAACTGCGTTTTTGTTCTTCCTTCCAATACAAACCAGCGATGCGTGGTAAATTGTGTTTTTTCAGTTCTTTATCTTCTAATTTTTCATTAATTTCCTGAACTTTGTCCTCATCAATTTTACGCTCAATCCAGACAAATCTTTTGTTTTTTTCCTTTCCGTCAGAAAGCAATGCAAAAATATCTTTTTTCGGACTAGTCAAAACTCCGGCGAGTTTTTCGGCAGTTCCCGCCACGTCTTCAATTTCCGAAGGATCCGCATAGAGCGATTTTACTTTGACGCTCATTGCCAAAGCGCGTTCCGAACGGTCGAAAATCGTGCCGCGCAACATCTGGCTTTTTAAGAGATCACGCCGCTGCCCCTGCGCCTTTTCGCGCAGCCATTCGTTTTGATTGACTTGCAGATGAACAAGCCGGACGCTGATGCCGCCGATCCACAAAATAAAAATCGCCACGATAAGCATATATCGCGTAAAAATCGTCTGCATCGGATTTTTATCGGCGTTTCTTTTTTTTATTTTTAGGCTTTTCGGCATTTTAGTTTACGATGATGTTTATTCTTACTTTTTACTTTTTACTTCTTTAGATTTTTCCTGTTTCTTTGCGTCCGATTTTGTTTCTCTGTCTTTTTCAGAATTACTCAACTTATTTTTCGTTTTTTTAGTTTCCTCTACTTTTTTATCAACTGTTTTTACAGCTGTTTTTTCGCTTGATTTATCGGTATTTGCCGTCACGGATGTAATCGGTTCAGCTTGAAAGGCTTGAATATTCCCCGCTTTTTTTTCCGTGAAACCCAGCTGTTTAGCGGATTTTTTGATTTCCGACGGAGTCAGCGCGATTTCTTTGGCTAATTTGAGTCGAACTTTTTCGGACTCAAGGTTTTCAACCTGTTTTTTCATTTTGGAATTTTCGATGCTGTAATGAATCGAAGCAAAATGCTGGCGTGCCGCGCCGAAAAATCCGACAACCAGCATCAATCCGCAAAAAGCGCAAAGCACGATATATTTCCACGAAATCGGCTCGCGCTCGCGTCGTATTTTCGGTTTTCTGTTTTGAGTTGTGGTGATTTTTCTACCTTTCATAAATTTTCTCCAAAAAATTTGTGTAGATGTCGAGATGTTAAATTGTTTTCAAACAGGCACGGAGTTTTGCGCTTCGGGAACGGGGGTTTCCCTCTGCTTCTTCGTCGCCCGGTGTTATCGGCTTTCGGGTTAAAATTTCAATTTTCTTTTCCGCACCGCAGATGCAAACAGGCAATCTCGGCGGACAGAAACATTTTCCGGCTAACTTTTGAAAAGTCTGTTTGACGATTCGATCTTCGAGAGAATGAAAGGTTATCAAACAAAATCTGCCGCCGGTTTTCAAAATATCAATCGAATCTCTGATAAACTGTTCTAAAATTTCAAGTTCGCCGTTGACCGCGATTCTGAGAGCCTGAAAAGTTTTGGTCGCCGGATGAATTTTGTCGTTTTTTCCGCGCTTGACCGATCTTTCAACCAAAGAGGCAAGTTCTTTTGTTGTTCTCACAGGTTCGCCGCGTTCTCTTTTTTCAACGATTCTTCGCGCAATTCTTCGGGAAAGTCTTTCTTCGCCGTATTCATAAATAATTCGCGCAATTTCAAATTCCGAGAGTCTTTCCAATAATTCGGCGGCGGTTTCTTCTTCGGAATCCCCGTCCATACGCATATCGAGTGGTGCGTCGAAACGAAAACTGAAACCTCGCGTTTCCGAATCGAGTTGTAAAGACGAAACGCCTAAATCCGCCAAAACGCCATCAACCTCTTCGATTTTCGCGTTTTGCAAAACCTCTCTGATTTCAGAAAAATTCGCGTGATGAATTTCAACTCGTTCACCGAACTTTTCGAGTCTTTGCCGCGCAAATGCAATCGCTTCGAGGTCTTGATCAATCCCTATAACACGCGTTTTTTCTGAAGCGGACAAAATTTCTTCCGTATGTCCGCCTAAGCCGAGCGTCGCATCAACAAAAACTTCACCGTTTTGCGGATTGAGCAATTGAATGGTTTCTGCCGGCAAAACTGATTTATGAAGATTTTCGATTTTCATCTTTCAAAGAGCTAAATCGGGCATCAAACACGAAGTTTTCAAGACACAATTAGAACTTCGGGATTTAACCATAAAACCCGTAAAATAAAATTTATATTACTGTAATTTTCTTTAAGAAATTTTGCAGAAATGTCGTTTTTATGAAGACCGTCTTGTTTCGTAAAATCGCATTTTTTTTACCGCATAAAATCCGTCAGAAATTTTGTTTTGGGGAAAAGTGCTTAAAATCCTCCAAAATCTTAAACACTAGCTTTGTGGAACTTTTTTTGCCTAAACTTTCGTTTCAGGCTGTATTAAATGAACTATCAGCATCTTACGATGCTTGTTCAATATCTGTCAAGGATTATTTTAGATTTTTTTACTTAATCAGGTGTTTAAAATAAAAAAGCACTTTTTCGATAAAAAATTCACCGAAAAATGCAAGTATTTAAGCTTCTGGTTATAAAAATTTCAAGTTAAAGTTTATACTTTTTTATTTACTTGATTCATTCGTTGTCAAATGGAAGATTAAGTGACTATTTAGGAGAGAAAATCAAGTTTTATAATCATACAATAAAAATGTTATTTTTTCACATCATCTAACAATTTTTTTTCATTTTTTTTCGTTTATGGAATCTAATCTTCTTCAACTTTTGATTTTCGGCACAATTGCAGGTTTGGCAAATGTGCTCGGAGGGTTAATTCTTTTTCCGCCCGGAATTCAAAAAAATTACAAGAAATTGCTCAAATATATTCTGGCTCTCGGCGCAGGATTTATGCTTTCCGTAACTTTCATCGAAATTTTGCCGAAAGTTGCCGAACTCTGGATAACCGATGGAAAAGCGGTCAGCGAAGCTCTGGTCGCGCCGATGATTTTAGTGCTGACCGGTTATATGCTGACACAGTTTTTCGAGCATACAATCGCGCCGCATTTTCATTTGGGCGAAGAAGTTCATTCAGATAATTTAATCTCGATTTCGACGGCTTACACGGCAATCGGCGGTTTGCTGATTCACACATTTTTCGATGGGGTTTCGATTGCCGCCGCCGCACAGGTTGACAATCGCGTCGGAATTCTGGTATTTCTCGCCGTTTTTCTGCATAAATTTCCCGAAGGTTTTACGATTGCCTCGATGATTCTCGCTGCCGGAAAAGGTTTTAAGGAAGTGATCTTTGCTACTTCGTTCGTCGGCTTGACGACGCTTCTCGGAGTTTTATTTTTTTATATTATCGGCGCAAACATCGGTTTTACAGTCGCTTACGCGCTTCCGCTGGCAAGCGGCGTAACGCTCTACGTGGCGGCAAGCGATCTGATTCCCGAAGTAAATCATCACGGTGGCAAACGCCCGCTCGTTTCAATGTGCGTGTTTGCCGGAGTCGCTTTGTTCTTCGGTTTGCATTATCTGCTTCATTCTCTTCTGTAAAAGAAAAGTTTTTGTACAAATCGAACATTGCAGATTGTTTTATCGTATTTTACAACAGAGGTTTGAAAACATATTCTATTAAGTAAATGAAAAGAAATTTCTCAGTTTTACAATTCGGCGCGTTCCTTTTTATTTTGCTATTCGGTTTGTTGATTCAGACTGTTTTTCCGCAAGGCTTAAAAACTGAATCTCCTTTGCCGCCGCCGACCGGATTTGTTAATGATTATGCCGGAGTAATTGATGCCGCCACAAAACAAAAACTCGAAGATCAAATAAAGCAATTCAAAGAAAAAACGAATCCGTCGGTTGAACTGGCAGTGGCAGTTGTGCGAACAACCGAAGGGCGTGATATTTTCGATTATTCGCTGGCGGTCGCGCGCGGATGGGGAATCGGCTCGAAAAATCAAGACAATCCGAGCGCGTTGCTTTTTGTAGCAATTGACGATCGCAAATATTTTACGCAAGTCAGCCGCGATTTGGAAGGCGATTTGCCCGATGGTTTAGCCGGAAGTCTGCAAAGACAATTTCTCGTCCCCGAATTTAAGAAAGGCAATTACAGCAAAGGAATCGCCGATACCATTGACGCATATATCCGCACAATCGAAGCACGAAGAAGCGGTGAAACGGTTGTTTCGGAAACGCCGGACAAAAGAAGAACGCCGGGAACTTCCGGCTCCGGTTCTGTTTCTCGCGGATTCTGCATAATTTTATTTATCTTATTTATTATAATAATGCTTGCCGGACGAAAAGGCGGCGGCGGACGAGGCGGACGCGGAGGCGGTTCGGGCGGCGACGGAATTGCAAGCGGTTTGCTCTGGGCGATTCTGGCAGGCGCGGCAAGCGGCGGCGGTTCTTCGGGCGGTTCTTC
>JBGTIH010000166.1:0-11625 GCA_041745765.1 Pyrinomonadaceae bacterium
CGGAAATCGCGGCGGCGGCGGACGCGGCGGCTACGGCGGCGGCGGCGGAAATCGCGGCGGCGGCGGCAGTCGTTGGTAATTTCGATCAACACATCAACAGATCAATAACAGATCAATGATTTTATAAGGAAATCTGATTGATCTTACAACATCAAGTGCCTTCGCCTTATGTTTAAGCCGAAGGCACTATATTTTTGAAATGAAACTTTGTTAAGCTTTAATTTCAAAAATCATTACAAAATATCATCGTTAAGAAAACGCTTTTTGTTAAGCGTTTCCAGTTAGAAATATGTTCATAACCAGAGTGAGTGGAAAACTCGCCATACTTAACGATTTGAATTTTAAAACAATAAGGACTTTATATGACATTTTCTGATATGGGATTAAATGAAACGCTTTTGAATAAGTGCAAATCCCTTAATTTTACTGAACCGACACCCATTCAAAAACAGGCGATTCCTGTAATTCTCAAAGGTGCGGACTTAATCGGTTGTGCGGAAACCGGAACGGGCAAAACAGCCGCGTTTCTCTTACCGACAATTCAAAAACTACTTTCTCAAAATACAGCGGGCGTTCGGGTTTTAATCGTTGCCCCGACACGCGAACTCGTATCGCAAATTGAAGAAGCATACCGGCAGCTTGCGCCGAAAAATTTGCCCTGTGTCAGCTTGATCGGCGGCGCGAATATGAAACGGCAATGCGATGCTCTGCGGCGCGGAGTCAAAGTTGTGATTGCCACACCCGGACGACTGCTCGATCACGTCGAGCGCGGAACGATCAATCTGGCAAAAGTTGACACGCTGATTTTAGATGAAGCCGACCGGATGCTCGATATGGGCTTTTTGCCGACAATCCGAAAAATTCTAAACGTAATCCCCGCAAAAAGACAAACTTTGCTCTTTTCGGCAACTATTTCCGATTCGATCAAAACGCTGGCGTATTCGGTTATGAATAAACCGGAAGTCGTCGAAGCCAGCCGTCAAAATCGCACGGCGCGAACGGTTAAGCAAGTTGCTTATCCGGTCGCAACGTCTTCGAAAACGGCTCTGCTTTTGAATTTACTGGAAACCAATAATTTTGAAAGAGTCATCGTTTTTACGCGGACAAAACGCGGCGCGGAACGCCTCGCGCATATTCTTTCAGCACGCGAAATGCGGGCAAATCAAATTCATTCGAATCGTTCACAATCACAGCGCGAAACCGCTCTGAGCGATTTTCGTAAAGGAAAAACGCGGATTTTAGTGGCGACCGATGTCGCTTCACGCGGAATTGATGTTGATGCAGTCTCGCACGTGATCAATTACGATGTGCCGGTCGCTCCCGAAGATTACGTTCACCGTGTCGGCAGAACCGGACGCGCCGGAAATATCGGACAGGCGATTACGCTCGTCACGCCGATTGAAGAAATGGCGATGCGCGATATTGAAAAATTGACGGAACAAAAAGTCAAAAGAATAGTTTTGCCGGATTTTGGCGGAACAATGGCAATTCCGGCTACTTCATTTGTAACAAATGCTAAGAAAACAAACGGTTTCCGGCAAAAAAGTACTTCGCGTTCATTTCGTTCGCGCCGTGCCTGAAAATGATTTTTGTTAAAAATTTAAGTTAAACTCGAAAGGATTTTTTTATGAATATTCAAATATATACTGTAGGCGAACGAGTTGAAAAATTGTGTCTGATTTGTGATGAGCAAGTCGGACACATTGTCAACACCGTGACCAAATTAGGTAAAATTTCCAAAGTAGCCTGTTCAAAGTGCGGCAAAGTCGGAATGTTTAAGCGCACGGCACACGCCGCGAAAATACAAAATCTGACGGGAAAATCAGGTGCGCCTTACGACCGTACGAAAACTTATCGAACCGGACAATTAATGGAACATACCAATTTCGGCATCGGTGAAGTAATGACGGTTTTCAATACGAAAATGATTGACGTTTTATTTACCGACCGTGTGCGCCGTCTTATTCACTCCCGACTTTAATTGTTAATAAGATATGTATAAATCTTTCATCCAAATTGATTAGAACTTTATCTAAGTGTATAGTTAGATTTTCACTAGAATTCTAATCCACCTGAGCTATAAAATGTTTGTGGAAGTTAGATTAAAAGTGTAAACTTTGAAAGTTAAAATAATATTTCAATTCTATTAGCTTAAAATAATATTTTGTTAATTCGAAGTTAAATATTTTCGAATTAACAAAATATCTGTGTGCCAGCGCACACAGATATTATTTCGGTTGGTCTATTCTAAAAGACTAAAATCGTTTTAATCTATTTCTATTTCTCATTCTACAGCTTGAGAAATTTGTGGTACAAAATCAATGAAAATTCTACTTTACAATCCGGATAATGGTATTACGCGCAACTTTATGCCGCATTTATGGATGTTTTTGCTTCAAGCTCTGACACCCAAAGAACACGAAGTAATTTTAATTGACGGCAATGCCAAAGCGATGACGCGCGAAGAACTCGTCGAATTTTGCCGTAAAGAAGACATCGGTTTGATCGGCATCGGTGCGATGACGCGAATGGTTGCACGTGCCTACAAAGTTGCCGACGCTCTGCGCGATGCCGGATTTAAGGTCGTTATGGGCGGACCGCACGTCACCGAATGTCCCGATGAAGCATTAGGACGCGACGGCGGAAAACGCCACGCCGACGCGGTCGCGCTCGGCGAAGCCGACGATACGTGGCACTTAATCGTTGAAGATGCGGCAAACGGGACGCTCAAAGATATTTATCAGCCGGAACTCGATGCCAAAGGTAACGACATTAAACCGGGTTTGCAGGAATATCCGCATATTCCCTGGGAAACGCTCGATCTGGAACAATTCAGCCTCGTGCCGAAATTTTTCCGTCCGATGCTCTCGAAAATGGGTGCAGGTTGGGGGAAATTTTTCGTCGTTCCGATTGAAACCGGACGCGGTTGTCCTTACGGCTGTGAATTCTGCACAGTAACCGGCTTTTTCGGCGATTCGATTCGTTTTCGCACTAATGAAAGCGTCATCGAAGAACTCTTGCGTTTGAAAAAACGCGCCAAAGAAGAAAGAGGACAAATCGCCGTCTTCTTTATTGACGATAATCTGGCGATAAATAAAAAACGCCTGAAAGTTCTGTTGCGCGAAATCATCGCGGCTGGCGCGCAGCTTCCCTGGGTCGCGCAAATCAGTGCGAATCTTTTGAAAGACGAAGAACTCGTTGATTTAATCAGCGAATCGGGCGGAAAATGGATTTTTATCGGGATGGAATCAATTGATCCTGAAAATATGGCTTCGGTCAACAAGAATTTTTCCAAGCCTTCCGATTACAGAGAAGTTTTGGATCGCCTTGCCAAACGCAATATTTACGCGATCACTTCATTTATTTTCGGAATGGACAACGACACGAAAGGCGTGGCGGGGCGGACGGTCGAACAGATCGAAAGCTGGTCGCCCGGACTTCCCGTTTTCGGACAGCTTACGCCTTTTCCGGCAACTCCGCTTTATACGCGTCTAGAAAAAGAAGGACGGCTTATACGACCGAAACACTGGCTCGATTTTGCGCCGTTCGTGATGGCGCACACGCCTCTGAAAATGTCCATCGAAGATGCCAAAGAAGAAGTAAATCAAGCGTGGTCAAGGTCTTACAGCCCCGAACGCAACGCCGAAGCTCTCGAAGCGATCAAAGATGCACCGATTGAATTTCGCATCAGCCATTTTGTTTCGCGGATATTTTTTCGCGGAATTTATTTTCCGCAAATGAAAAGAAGAGAATGGATTTATCTGCTTTTCCAAAACCGCAAGACGATTTTCAGTCTAACCCGCGAAGGTGTAAAAACCTGGCGCAATGCCCGCAAAAAGAAATTAAAAAATCCGGTAAATGAAAAGGCTCTGGAGAATTTTTAGAAACTTTCCTGAAATTGAACAAAATAAAAGCAAGAATAAATTTCGATCCGGTTCGTCGAGATGAAATTTATTCTTGCTTTTTATTCGTCAATCAATAATCTAATCCTTTTTTGATAAAAGAATTTCTATTTGGCAATTAAAATTTTGTTTCGGAAGAATTTTATGGCATATTATAACGAACAATAGATGTCAAGAAACCGTATATCAATTGAGTGATTTAGGAAATTAAAGGAGAAAATAAGAATGGGACTTTGGGACAGAGTTAAAAACGAGGCATTAAATCAGTTTATTGAAGTTATCGAATGGCTGGACGATTCAAAGGATACGATTCTTTATCGTTTTCCGGTTCGCGGGCAGGAAATTAAAAACGGGGCGCAGCTTATCGTGCGCGAATCGCAAGCGGCAGTTTTTGTTCACGAAGGACAAGTTGCCGACGTTTTCGGTCCCGGAAGATACACGATAGACGGCGGAAATACGCCGATACTTTCAAAAATCGGCGCGTGGAAACACGGCTTTAATTCGCCGTTCAAATCGGAAGTTTATTTTGTCAACACCAAACAATTTACCGATATGAAATGGGGAACTTCCAATCCGATTATGCTGCGCGACGCTGATTTCGGCATCGTTCGTCTGCGGGCGTTCGGCGCGTATTCATTGAGAGTTGCCGATCCGGCGCAGTTTATCAGAGAAGTTGCCGGAACAAACGGACATTTCGACACCGAAGATATTGATACGCAATTAAAACGTGCCATCGTTACCGAATTTTCCGATGCTGTCGGCGAAATGAAGATTCCCGCGCTCGATCTGGCGGCGCAATACAAAGAAATCGGCGAAGCGATTCGCGCGAAAATCAATGTAGATTTCAATTCCTACGGTCTGGAGGTTACGAAATTCTACGTCGAAAACGTCAGTTTGCCGCCCGAAGTCGAAGCGGCGATGGACAGACGCGCTTCGATGGGCGCACTCGGCGATGCACAAAAATATATGCAGTTTCAAGCGGCTGATGCTCTCCGCGATGCGGCACAAAACGAAGGCGGCGGCGCGGGACTCGGCGCCGGCTTAGGCGCAGGTTTTGCGGTTGGCGGACAGATGGCAAATGCCTTCGGAAATATGGGACAGCAGCAAAATCAACAGCAAAACCCGCAGCAAGGCGACAGTCAACAGACATCGCAGCAGCAAGATGTTTCTGTAACAATTCAATCCGAACCAACCGGCGCAGATATCGAAATTGACGGCACTTACGAAGGCAATACGCCGACGCAAACCGTTCTTGCACCGGGCGAATACATCATTCGCGTTGCACGTCCGGGCTTTAAACCTTGGGAGCGCAAAGTCATCTTGAAATCCGGCAGCGCAAAAACTTTCAACGCTATTCTGGAACAGGAATAAGCGTCGAGCGAAACAATTTGCCAATGGCTGAACTTTCTGTACAAAACGACGCAGGACTTTTAAGCGCATTATTTTGCCCGATGTGCGGTGATGAAAACGCCGGACGCGCAAAATTCTGCAAAAACTGCGGAGAAAAATTTCCGGTTAGGGAAAATCTCTGCGGCGGGTGCCGCTCCGAACTGCGGGACAAAGCTGTATTCTGCTCGAAATGCGGAATGAAAGTCGAAAGCTGAGAGCAAAACAAAAAGGCTAAAGGTAAAAGGATAAGAGAAGTTTTTGGCTCTTATCCTTTTTTTATAATCTTTGCGCTTTTGCGTCTTTGCGTCTTTGCGTTAAAATTTTCTTTTATTTTATAAAAATCCCGGAGTAAATAATTTTTATGGCAATCAGTCCCGAACTTTTAGAAATTCTGCGCTGTCCGAAATGCAAATCGGAAGTCAAAATCAAAGACGATCAAAGCAGTTTGAAATGCGTAAATTCTGAATGCGCTTTGGTTTATCCGATCCGCGACGAAATTCCCGTGATGCTCGTCGAAGAAGCAACGCAAGAAAAATGAAAAATTGAAAACGGAAAATGGAAAATGATTTCAGAAATTATCCGTTTTCAATTTTTCATTATCAATTATGATACTCTGGCAAAACGTCCGAAAAGTTCTCGTCGTGCGGCTTCGCTCGATTGGCGATACGGTTCTTTCAACGCCTTCGTTAATTGCTCTTCGCAGATTTTTGCCCGAAGCTCGGATTGATATTTTGCTCGAAGATTGGGTTGCGCCGGTTTTGGAAAACTTCGACGCGGTTGATAATGTTTTGAGCGTTTCAAAGGATTTCAGAGAACGCCTTCGTCTTGCCGGAAAAATTCGCAAAACAAAATATGATGTCGCGTTTAATCTTCACGGCGGAACGACCGCCGGATTTTTCGTCCGTGCATCAGGCGCGAAATACCGTGTCGGTTACGAAGATTATCAATACAATTTTCTTTACAACCGCAAACTTTCTTCCGCAAAGGATTTCTGGAAACAGGAAAAAACGCATTCCGCCGAACAGCAGCTCGCGCTTTTAGGTTTCGTCGGCGTTCCGGTCAAAGACAAACCGAAAACTCATCTGACCTTAGATAAAAAAGCGTTAAATTCAATCGAATCCAAAATCCAAAATCCAAAATCCAAAATCGCCCTGATTCATCCGGTCGCCGCATTCGATACAAAACAATGGGCGACCGAAAACTTTGCGCGAATCGCCGATTTTTTGGGCGAAAGAAATTTTCAAAACATCGCCGTCGCAACACGCAAGGAAAACGCGGTTTTGGAAAATCTCGAAAAACTTTCCAAAGTTTCGATCAAAACCTTCGACGATCTGACTCTGCCGGAAATCACCGCTCTGGCTTCGCGGGCGAAAATCTTCGTCGGAAACGATTCGGGCATCGCACATATCGCCTCCGCCGTAAAAACGCCGTGTGTGGTCATTTTCGGCTCGTCAAACCGCGATCACTGGCGACCCTGGACGGACACACCGTACGAAATCGTATTTGAAGAATTCGCCTGCCAGCCGTGCGCCGGATATTTTTGCAAAGAATTCGATCAGCCGAAATGTATCCGCAGCGTAAAAACCGAAAGCGTGATTCAGGCAATCGAAAATGTCTTCAAGCAAATCTGATTAAAAGAACGAACTTTATTCAAGACATTGTGATTGATAATTTTCATTTGTCTAAAAATTTTCCGGTGATCACTTACGGATTTCCAGAAAATCTTTGCCCGCGCTTAAAAATCCGCGTGAAAAATTGTGGTAACGCTTAGTCAAAAGTTCACGAAAAATCGGGAAAACTCTTTGAAATTTGTTTTTCGGCAAGTCGTTTCTCGTTTTGTAATGCAGAATCATTTCCTGCTTTTCCACAAGAAATTTACCGGCAAATTTATCAATCGAATCAATTTGAATTCCCGTAAAATCTTCGGTGTCAGATTTATCTTTAAGTATTTTCACGGTTTTCTCGATTCTTTCGATCTCGTCCTCTGCGAATTTTATCGAATGATCATAAAAGAGCGTCCGCGCCGCCGCATTTCTCGAAAGATTTTTTACTAAATTTTCCGTTTTCCCTCTTTGCCAATCAACTCCGATTTGCTGTGAAGAATGTTGACGATAGCCGATAAGCGGCTGTTCGACAAATTTTATGTCCGAAATAATACTGCAAAAAAGCGCGATCCACGCATCGTGCAGGAGATTCGGAATATTTTGCGGAACCGGTAAAATTCTTTCGCGCAAATCGCCGCGAAATGCCAGCGTCGCGCCCGTTATGACGCTGCGGCGCAAAAGTGTTTCAAAACCTTTACCCGATTTTATGTTTGATTGTTCGTTTTTTGTAAAAGTAAAATCCCATAAATTACTTCCCAGAGGCTTGGAGTTTTCATCAATCAACGCGGCATCGCTGAAAACCAGACCAAGTTTCGGATTTTTCTCGAATTCCCTTTCCATCACAAAGATTTTTTCCGTCTGCCAAACGTCATCCTGATCGGAAAGAAAAATCAGATCGCCTCCGGCACGCGAAATTGTCTGCTGAAAATTTTCGGTCGAACCCAGTTTTTTTTTGTTGATTTTCAGATGAACGGGAAAAGGCGCGACTTCGGCAAAATCTTTGATAATCTCGTGTGTTTCGTCATTTGAACGATCATCGCCAATAATAAGTTCATCCGGCAGACGTGTTTGGCGGCGAAAACTTTCAAGTTGTTCGGCTAAAAACTCCGCGCCGTTAAATGTGCAGAGCGCGATGGAAATTCTCGGACGGCTTGCAGATAAGGCTGATTTCATTTACGATTTTTTTGAAAAAATGATTTTATTATGAATTGGTCTTTACTAAAATTTTCAGAATTTTCGCCCCATCCGTTACTAAAAATCGCTCTGATTACAGCAATTCTCTTATCGCTCGGAATGGCTCTGAAGAGCGATTATAACAATCATCCCGACGAAATCCATCATTTTCTGGCGGCAAAATATTATAAAACGCATTTTCTGCCGCCGGTCATCGGCGATCCGGCGGTTCGTGATACATATTCTAATTACGGCGTTTCCTATTTGAACTATCACTGGATCGAATATTTCCTGGCGGGAAAATTCGCGCTTGTCGTTTCGCCTTTGATCGCCGATGAACTGGTTGCCGTGCGGCTTTTTAATGTCTTATTGTTTGCGATTTTAACGGCGTTTTTTCTTTTTAGATCGCGGGAAGACCCGAATTTATTGATCTTTTTGTGTTTTTTTCTGATAAGTCCGCAAATTTGGTATATTTTCGGGTATATCAATAATGATGCTTTCGCTCTATTTATTTCGATTCTCACCGCTTACCAGATCGGTTTTGAAAAAAGCTCGTTTAATAAATTTTTGGAAGCGTCAAACTTTTTCTCTAAAATCAGCGGCGGAATAATTTTCGGAGTTCTGATCGGCGTGCTTTTAACTCTGAAAACAAATTATTTCACCTTTATTTTGTTTATCTTTTTGTGGCTGATTTTTCGTAAATCATTTCTAAAATCCGCAAAACCCTTTATTAACCGCCCAATATTTGCAAAATACATATTTGCGGCGATCATCGCTCTTTCGCTGTTGGGGTTGAGAATCGGAATGGATTTTTATGTTAACGGCGAAACGAATTTCGTCGGGCTGTCATATATCAATTACATCGGCGGAAATTTTGCAGAAAATCAAAACAAACTTTTGAAGTATCAGGACGAAGTAGCGGAATATCCCTATAAGCCTTCGACGCTTGAAAATGATCTGATGAATTCGGATCCGCCGATGAAATTAAAAGCCAAAGGATTAAGCTATTTCGGAATTTTCACCAAATGGAAATGGCACGAGATGGCGTTTCGAAGTACGTTCGGAACTTACGGTTATATGGATATTAACGCGCCCAAAGTGTTTTATTTGGTGGTCGGTGCGGTTTGTTTCGCTTTCGTGATCTTTCTTTTCTATTCGTTTTTCAGATTTGCCGGTATCGAAACATTTACGCAGTTTGCGATTTTTTCCATAGCGGCGTTTTTAACGATATTTGTTTCCACATATCTTTCCTGGATATACGCCATTCAAGCCCAGGGCAGATATTTTTTTCCGATTCTCGGAATGTTCGGTTTATTCATTTATAAAAACCGCCGCTATCTGCACAATTTCATAGTCAACGCTTTTATATTTATTACTTTTTTACTGTCGGTTTATTCTTTTGTTTTTATCGGTCTGGCACGCATAAATAGCCGGTAAAAATCAAGATGCCGTTTCAAAATCCGTTTCCCAATCTAAAATCGGTCTGATCACGCCTTGTATTTGTCCGGCGAAATCGCCGCGCGCCGAATCTCCGTCAAGACTGTCCGTAATTAAAAAAGCGACCGCGTCGCGCTCTTCAAAATGCACATTCAATGGCTCATACGTCGCCAAAGAAACGCTGACATAAAAATTACCTTCCGCCAGAAAATTTGCCGGAATCAGGGCGCGGCTCGTATAAATTCCTTTTTTTCTTGATTTGCGCCGCCAATTCTCGTCCAGATCGTTTGATGTGAAAATACACAGATTTTCTTCATTATAAAGCTGAAACGACGGCATTAAAATCTGTCCGTCGCGCAAAATTTCGTAGGTCATTTCGACAAAAACCGTCCGGCGAATGTCGAAGGCGGATTTGCCGTCCTGTTTTTCGTCGAAAACGCGCACCTGCCTCAATCTGGCTATTTCATTGCCGGGCGCGTCTGCCGGATTTTTCCAAACCTTTTGCGCGGAAGTAGCGGTCTGCGAATTCAGATAATTGCTGACGACATCTTTAGCGGAAGAATCTTCCTTGATCTCGCCGTTTTCGATCCAGATCGCTCTCGAACAGAGCCGCGTTACCGCCTGCATATTATGCGAAACGAAAAGAATCGTTCGCCCGTGTTCGCTCACATCGCGCATTTTGTTCAGGCATTTGCGCTGAAAAGCGAGATCGCCGACCGCCAAAACTTCGTCAACCATCAAAATTTCCGGTTCGAGATGCGCCGCGACCGCAAATGCCAGACGCATATACATTCCCGAAGAATAGAATTTGACAGGCGTTTCAAGAAATTTTTCAATTTCGGAAAATGCGACGATCTCATCGAATTTCGCTTCGATTTCCGTTCGTTTCATTCCCAACACCGCGCCGTTTAAGAAAATATTCTCACGCCCCGACAGTTCCTGATGAAAACCCGTGCCGACTTCCAGAAGCGAACCGACGCGCCCGTGCAGAGTCGCTTCACCGCTCGACGGTTTGATAATTCTCGATAAAATCTTCAAAAGCGTGGATTTTCCCGCGCCGTTGTTGCCGATCAGCGCGACCGTTTCGCCTTCACCGACCGCGAAATTTATATCGCGCAAAGCCCACAAAATTTTTTCGCGCGCATCTTGTTTTTTCGCTGAACGAAATACGCCCAAGAAAAGATCGCGCAAGGTATTCGCCTGCTTTTTTCCGCGCAGAACGTATTTTTTTGAAAGATTTTCTACTTCGATAATGTTCATTGTCTGGTTACAAAAGGTCGGCAAAATCATCTTCCATCCGCCGAAAGACCGTCAGCGCGACGAAGAATAAAATAATCGTTACGAAGACCGAGATCAAAAAACTGTTTAAATCCAGATGCGTGCCGAAAAGAATATGCCGGAAACCGTCGAGACAACCCGTTAAAGGATTGAGAGCAAAGACGTAACGCCATTTTTCCGGTACCCAATCCGAAGAATAAAAAACCGGCGAGATAAACAGCCAGACTTGCAGAAAAAACGGCAGAATAAATTTCACATCACGAAAACGCACATTGAGCGCGGCAAGAACAAGGCTGACGGAAACGACTATCACAACGAGAAAAAGCAAAAAAAACGGCACGAGCAGAATCTTCCAACTGAGAGCCGCGCCGTAAACAGCCATTCCGCCGAACAAAACGAGCATCGTCAGTAAAAGGTCTATGAAATACGCGCCGACTGCTGAAGACGGAACGATTATGCGCGGAAAAAATATCTTCGTAACGAGTTCTTTATGATGCACAAGGCTAATGCTTGCAAAATTTACGGAAGAATTGGCAAATGTCCAAAACGTAAAACCGCTCAGCGCGAAAAGCCAATACGGAATTTCTCCGGTTTCAAATCCGGCGATGCGCGAAAAAATAATCGTAAAAATAAACGCCGTCAAAGCGGGCTGCAACACCGCCCAGATCACGCCCAAAAGCGTCTGTTTATAACGCACTTTGAGATCGCGCCAGACGAGCAGATAAAAAAGCTCGCGGTAGTGCCAAAACTCGCGGAGATCGAACGCCGAAAACCTGTCGCCGGGTTTGATTTTTATCGTAAAAGGTTCCTGCATTCTATATTTCAAGCTTCCCGTAATTTTC
>JBGTIH010000167.1:0-19092 GCA_041745765.1 Pyrinomonadaceae bacterium
AAGAATCGCTTCGCCGCGCTCGGTTTTCGCGCATCCGGGCGCGCGGCTCGGAATAATCACGGGTTGGGGCGGAACGCAGCTTTTGCCGCGCCTCGTCGGACGAAAAAAAGCTCTCGAAATTTTGTTGACTTCCAAAAAAGTTTCCGCCGCAGAAGCCTTAGAAATCGGTTTGATTGACGACATTAGCGAAAATCCGCTTGAAAAAGCGCGGCTAAATCGTTCACAATAAACTCTATGAAAAAATTTATTGCCGCGCTTGTTTTGTCAAAACTCATTTTAATGTCTTTATTTGCCGCGCTTGTTTTTTCTTCGTATCAGAGGGCGGAAACGGCGAATCTACAAACGGAAACTTCGCCGACTCTGACCGCGACCGCAACGCCTTTTGATGCCAACATAAACCGGGCGACGAGCGATCCTTACACGGGCGATCTTTCGATTTTTGAAGGCGAAAAACGCGCCGAAAATCTGCAAATCGAGCGCGTTTTGGAAGTTTTGAAAATTACGGGAGGCAAAACCGTCGCCGACATCGGCGCGGGTTCGGGCTGGTTCACGGTGATCGCCGCAAAAAAAACCGGTGAAAAAGGAAAAGTTTTCGCCGTCGAGATCAACGAAGAAGCGATAAAATACATCAACGAACGCGCCAAAAAGGAAAATTTTACAAATATCGAAACGATTCTCGGTACGGCGGACGATCCGAAATTGCCGGAAAATTCGATTGATGCGGTTTTGCTTTTGAAAACTTATCACGAAATATCGCAGCCCGTAAAACTTCTCGATAACTTGCGTAAATCTTTGAAGAAAGATGCTTTAGTCGGGATAATCGAACGCGACGGCGACGGCTCGGATCACGGAATTGACAGAAAAACCGTCATCGCGGAAGCGGAAAAAGCCGGATTTACGTTAAAAGAAGAACACGATTTCGTAAAAAGCGAAGGCATAGATTATTTTCTGGTTTTCCGTGTGAAATAATTTTTCATTAAATTCCAACAATAGATGACCGAAAAAACAAAAAAACGGCGAAAGAATTTGATCTTTTTACTGCCGCTGATCTTGATCTCCTTTCTGGTTTTCGCCAATTCGCTCAACGGTGAATTCGTTTATGACGACACGCGGCAGATCGTCAGAAATCCTCTGATTCAGGATTCGACACTTTACACAAAAGCGTTGTTTTCAGACGTTTGGGCGTTCAAAAGCGACGGCACGATTGCCGCCAGCAATTATTGGCGACCGATCTTTACGGCATTTAATATTCTGAATTTCCGGCTTTTCGGACTTAATCCGTTCGGCTGGCATCTTTTAAATATACTGCTTCATATCGCGGTTTGCATTCTTGTCTATTTACTGCTTCAGCGTTGGAATTTACCGGAAATTTTAGCTTTTTCGATTGCTTTAATTTTTGCGGTTCATCCGGTTCACGTTGAATCGGTCGCATGGATCGCCGGTTCTCCCGATCTGCTTTTCAGTTTGTTTTTTCTGCTTGCAATTTGGTTTGCGGGAAATTACGCGGAACGGCGAAATTTAAAAGATTTGATTTTCGCGCTTATTTTTTACGCCTTTGCGCTCGGCTCAAAAGAGATCGCCTTTCTTTGTTTTCCGGTATTTTGGCTGATTTTCAGTAAGGAAAATAAAGATTCAAAACAAGATTCGATTAAATTAACGAGTTTGTTTTTAGTAATTGCTGCCGCATTTTTTTTACTTCGCCTGTTGATTTTAGGTCGGATTTCGCATCCGGTCGAAGATTCGGCAAGTCTTTCGAGCGCGATTTTAACCGTTCCGTCCGCCTTTCTTTTTTATCTTAAGCAAATTATTTTTCCGTTCGCGCTCGGCGTGAATTATCCGTTTCGCGTCGTAGAATCGCTTGATTTTGCCGGTTTTATCTTACCTTTGATTATTGCGGCGGCGGTTTTGACGGCATTTTTTCTACTCGCAAAGCGCTCTTTTGTGCAGAAGATCGGACTTTTGATTTTTCTACTGCTGCTCATTCCGGCGATGAATTTCACGGCTTTTGCTTCCGAACAAATCGTTCACGACCGTTATTTATATTTGCCGCTTTTGGGTTTTTTAATGATTCCCGCGCCATTTTTTAAGGAACTTGCGGAAAAGATTTCAAGGCAAAATGCTGAAAAAATTGTTCTGGCAATTACCGTTTTAATCGCTGTTCCGCTCGGCATTAAGACATTTTTTTATAATCGGGTTTGGGCAAACGAACTCGCGCTTTGGGAAAACAGCGTCAAAATTGATAAAAATTCAGCATTTAACTGGTCGCAATACGGCGCGGTGCTTGCCGAAAAAGGTCGGCATTCAGAGGCATTCGAAGCCTATAATAATTCGCTCGCGGTAAAATCTTCGGCGCAGGCTTTGCTCGGCAGAGCGCGCGCGAATCTGTATCTTCAACGATTTGATGAAGCCGTTCGCGATTTGCGGAATGTAACCGCAATGCCGAACGAAAACCTCGATATTTACACGCTTTACCAAACTTATGAGGCTCTGGCAATCGCGCTTGCGCAGCAGAAAAAAAATGACGAAGCGATAACGTATTTAAATGAAGCGCGAAACCGTCTGCCGATCTATCGCGCCGCTTTAACCGAAAAACTCGCCGTCATTTATTATCAAACCGGAAAAAAAGAAGAGGCTCTGCGCGAACTTGAAAACGCTAAAGCTCAAGCAAAAATTGAGCTTCTGCCCGAATCGAAAACCGTTTTTCTGCGGCTCGGAATGCTTTATGCCGAACGCGGCGAACGGGAAAAATCGCGGGCGGTTTTGCAGGAACATCTCGAAATAACCGCGCCTCTCAAGGATAAAAATACAATCGAAGACCGCAAACAGACATTGAATTTGTTAAAACAATTGCAGTAATTTTATTTTTCCAAAAACTTGGTGATTCCTCTTTGGCAATCTTCCGTCAGCCGTGCGATCGTATTGACTTCAGCGCCGACTTCGAGCGCGGTTTCAAACGTCATTCCGTCCATTTGATAGAGAAGTTTTTTCGACAAAACAACTGCCGAACGACTGACTTTCGTATATTCGGCGGCGAAATTTGAAACTTCGTTTTCAAATGTTTCGTCCGCGAAAACGCGATTTATCAAACCGTATCTTTCGGCGGTTTCCGCGTCGAAATTAAAGCCTTTTGTAATCAATTCAAAGGATCGTTTTTCGCTTAAATTGCGGCGCAAAATCGCCATCACCATCGCCGGAACGAATCCGATTTTCACTTCCGGATAACCGAAAATCGCGGATTTTGCAGCAAGAACAATATCGCAGGCGGTCGCCAAACCGCAGCCGCCGGCGAGTGCGCGACCGTGAACGGCGGCAATAACCGGAACTTTAATCTTGCGGATCAAAGCAAAAAGCTGCAACAGATTTTCCGCATCCCACAGATTTTCCAAAACGTCGCTTTCGGCGATTTTCTGCAACGCTGATAAATCCGCGCCGGAACAAAAATCGCGCCCCGCGCCTTTGATCAAAATTGCGCGAAGATTTTCGTCCTTATCGGCTTCGCGCAGGGCTTCTTTGACGGAATTTATCAGCGCATCATTCAACGCATTGCGCTTTTCGGGACGATTCAGCGTGATCGTCAAGATCGAATTTTCGTTAGAAGTTAAAATTTCAGACATTTTCTTTTGAAGTTTTGACGATTGAAGTCAAAATTTTTATAAGTTCGATACAATCTTCATTCATCGAATTGTGTGCTTTATCATCAAGAAACCCGCCTTCGTGCAAAATAAGCAGCCAAAATTCAGTTTCCGAAGCTCTTTTCAAGGCGATATTCATATCGTAATTAAAGGATTGTTTTGATTCGGCTTGATGAGCGTCTTTGATAAATTTTGCAATATGTGTTCCCGAAATCAAAATCTGTTTGCTTAAAACAAACTCATTCTTTTCTTCCGCTAAATAACGGTAAAGTTTTACAATTCGTAAAGCGAACTTGATTGCTTTTTCTAAAGCGATGCTTTTACTCATATTTTTTTCTGAAAAATAGTTGATAGTGGATAGTGGAAAGTTGACAGTTTAACTATCAACTTTCCACTATCCACTATCAACTGATATTCAATAAAAAAAATATTACGAATTGCGAATTCGTTTTTATTAGAAAAAGTTACTGTAAATGACTCACTTTGCCAGAAATTCGCGCAAAGTTTCCGTCACGACCGTCTTAGCTTCCTGTTGAACCCAATGCGCGGCATGCGGGATGCGGATTTCTTCATATTCGGCATCAATCATTTCTCCCACGCCTTCGACGGTTTCGGGCAAAATCGCGCGGTCTTTTTCGCCATAGATAAAAAGCGTCGGAACCTTGATTTTCGGCAGTTCTTTATAATCTGAAAAAAATCTTTGTAAGACATTGGCACGATAATAATTAAGCATCGCCGTCAGAGCGAAAGGCTCGCTCCAGGCTTTTTTGTATTCATAAATATCGGCATCGGTAAAAATGTCTTCTTCGGCAGTAGTTTTTTTCAGAGCGTCGCTTAAAACCTTGTAATCGCTCAGCTTAAAGAGAAATTCCGGCAAAAACGGGATTTGGAAAAAGAACATATACCAACTGGCGAAAAGCTGCCGCAAACTCTGATTTTTCTTCCAGACCGGCAGCGGCGGAATCTGCATTGCGCCGAGTTTCCATAAATATTCGGGATGCTTCAAAGCCAATTCCCAGGCGACCAACGCGCCCCAATCGTGTCCGATGACGGCGGCTTTTTCGCGTCCGAAATGATGAATCAGACCGATCACGTCGTCAACCAATTTATCAGTTTCATAATCGGAAACTTTTTTTGGTTTGTCCGATCGGTGAAACCCGCGCATATCAGGTGCAACTACCGTGTATTCATCAGATAAAGCAATGATCTGATGCCGCCACGAATACCAGAATTCGGGAAAACCGTGCAGCAGAATAACGAGTTTTGCGCCTGTTCCGGCAGTTGCGTAATGCAGTTTTACGCCGCCGATCTGCGCGTAATCGAATTTAATTTTTTTCTCTAAATCTTTTTTCATATCAAATCTAATTCTTTAATTTCGGTATCATTAAGTTCGACATGCATCCGCAAAAGCGCGGTCGAAAAGGTTTTGCCCTGCGCGTCGGTCATCAAAGAAAGCGTTCCACCGCCGCCTAAAGATTCGTGCAGAAGAAAATTAAGCGCGCTCAGATTGGGCAATTCAAAGCGTTCGACTTCGCCTTTGACGATTTTGCCGAAATGCTCTTTCACTTTTTCGGCGGTAACTTCCCTGAGCAGAATCGGATAAAATTCGTCCCGCAGGGCGATCAAGCCGACATTTGCCGTGTCGCCTTTGTCGCCCGAACGGGCGTGTGCGATTTTTGTTAATTCAATTTTCATAATTTTTAATTTTAAATCGTCTGATAAATTTTACAAGCCAGAAAATCACAAAAGCGAAAAACGCGCCGAGAATCAGCCACATTGTTGCAGAAGAAAGGTTTTCCGAACGGACATTCGCATAAAAAACCAACTGATTTACGGCGATAAATAAAGTCAAAAGCAAAATGCTGAACCATTCGAGATAAATTGAAATAGCGGTAAAGGTTTCTTCGCGGCGTTCTTCCGCCAGCCAGTAATCTCTATTCGGCAAATTTATCAGAGAAACGGGCAAGACCCGTATAAAGTAGGGAATCAGCGCGAATTCAGCCAGAATCACAAGCAATATGACAAATTCGAAAATAAAAAACGAGTTTTTCGGCATCCAACCGTCCGGTTCGCCCGCGGCATTAAAATGCGAAGCCATTTTTGCGGGCAAAGCCGGATAATAATAGGCGCAATGCGCTAAGAAAACTCCGATCAAAAAATATATGATTATTCTCGATGTCCGCATATTTCCTCCTCAAACGATTCAAAGTTTGTCTAAATAAGCCGCCGTATAATAAAATCCGGCAACCGCCAGCGCGTGCGTGATTTCGCCGTCCGCAATTAATTTTTTCACATTATTATATGGAACTAATTTCGTAACAACGCTCTCGTGTTCGTCAAAATTCGTTTCTCCGGTTTTTTCGCAGTCTTTAGCTAAAAAATGATAGATCGTATTATTTTGAATCGCCGGATTCGGGTGTGATTTTCCCAAATAAATAAATTCCCGCGCTTCAAATCCGGTTTCTTCCAGAAGCTCGCGCCGTGCGGCGATTTCGGGGTTTTCATTTTCATCGAGCATTCCACCCGGAATTTCCAGAATAATTTCTTCCGTGCCGTGCCGGAATTGTTCTATAAGCACGACTTGTTCATCTTTCGTCAAAGCGATAATATTTACCCAATCGGGATTTTCGATAACGAAAAACGTGTGTTCCGTTTGATCCGTATTGCGCTGGCAAAAGTCTTCTCTGACGCGGAAAACGCGGCAATCGGCGATTTCCTTTGACTTGATCCGTTTCCAAATATCAGGTTGTGTTTTCATAAAATTTGTTGTTTCTATTAAAATTGTGTTTGAATAATAAATCAAGTTTTATTTTTCAAGGAGTAAAAGGGATGTTTAAATTTGCAGTTTTCAGCTTTATTTTTTTTTTCGGCGCAAGTTTTTCTTTCGGACAGGATTTGGAAGCGATTCTCAAAAATGCCGATGCACAAACCGTAGTTTATACAGAAGGTTTCAAAGATTTAATATCAAAAGAAACAAAAACTTTTGAAACATATAAACAAAACGGCGAATTGAACAAACGGCAAATCATCGAATCGAATTTTCTCGTTTATCAATCCGCGCTCGACACTTCCGCCGTTTCCGAATTCAGAAATGTGACAAGGATCGACGGCAAACCGATTTCCGAAAAAAGCCGAACGCCGGACGAATTTTTCTCGCAAATTCAAAAAACGGGTTCGGTCGAAAAAGAACTGGAAAGAATCCGCAGAGAAAGTTTAAGATACGATAAAACCTTGGAAATTCAAGGTTTAACGCTTTTGCAATCTCCCGTTACGGCAAAACATTTCCGTCCTTTTTTTGAATATCAGCTGCTCGGAAAAGAAGCGTTCGCGGGCAGGGAAGTTTATGTAATTTCCTACACGCAAACGAAAAAAAGTCCTTACGTTTTGATAAATGAAAAAGACAAAACAAACGAATTGAGTTTGAGTTTCGACATAAATCTGCCCGGTTCGCTCAAAAAATCGGATGTCTTTTTAAGCGGGAAGCTTTGGATTGACGCAAACACTTTTCAACTCCGGCGCGAAGAAAGAAATCTATCGGCGCAGCGCGAGAATCCCATTCTTTTAATGAAAACCGACTTTGAATATCAGCCGAGCGAATACGGATTTTTAGTGCCGAAACAAATCACGCTCGTGCAGTTTAATATGAAAAATTATAAGAAAAATCCTTCTGCGACGGTTAAAGATTTGCAAGTAAGTTTCGATTATTCGGCATTTACGAAAACGAATGTCGAAGTCGAAGTTTTAGACGAGGAAGAAACGCCGCAAAATAAATAAGGCAAATAATTAACAGGGATGACAGGATGAACAAGGATAATTTTTATAATATCCCTGTTTATCCTGTCATCCCTGTTAATTTGTATTTTACGCTTCCAGAATTTCGACCTTTGTTTCAATTAAATCTTTAGGAATCAGAGCCGGAAAATACGCCATAATTTCCTCGACCTTCGGGCGACCGCCGGCAAAACCCGTAACTCCGGGCGGACCTGTTAAAATTAAAGGCGCGATTTCCTTTGTAAATCTTTCGACATCTTCTCTCGATTGTCCGCGAACGCCGATTCTTAATTGAATTTCGGGAATATCTGCGGGCGGTTCGCCGGCGAGATGTCCGTGAGTTGCGCTCCAGCCGACGAATTCGGTCAAAACCGTATCGAACTGCAAGCCCAATTTATCGAAGCGCGAACGCAAGATGAGGTCGGCGGCTTTGGCTTTTTCAAACGCGTCCGGATAAGAATAAACGAGCGTTCCGACCGATTTCCAGCCCCCCGAATACGCGATCGAAACTTTGTAAAATTCGGTGTTCGGTTTGCCTCCGATGCCGAAAACCTTGACGCGATTTTCGCCGTCATCCGCCAGATTTATCGTTGTAAAATCAGCAACAACGTCGGGCGTAATATATTCGTGCGGATCGCCCATTTCGTATAGAAGCTGTTCTTTGATCGAAGGAATATTGATTCGTCCGCCGCTGCCTTCGTGTTTGGTGATGACAAAATCGCCGTTCGGGTACGCTTCGACAATCGGGAAACCGACGTTTGCCAGATCGGGAATCGTCTGCCAATCGAACTGACAATTTCCGCCCGAACACTGCGCTCCGCATTCGATAATATGTCCGGCAATCGTTCCGGTGGCGACTTTATCCCAATCTTCAAACGTCCAGCCGAATTCATACATCAGCGGTGCAAGCGTCAAACCTGTGTCCGTAAGTCTGCCGCCGACAATGATTTGCGCGCCTTTTTCCAGAGCTTCGACAAGCGGCTTTGCGCCCAAATAAACATTTGCGCTCTGAACTTTGTCAAGAATATCGGCGAGCGGTTCGCCCGTGTCCATATTGTTGATTTCGATGCCTTTATCGAGAAATTCCTGAAGGCGCGGCAAAACGTCGTCGCCCGTTACAACGCCGATCTTTACTTTGCCGGAAAGTCCCAAATCTTGCGCGACCTGTTTTATCGCATTCGCACAGCCTTCGACGTTTACGCCGCCCGCGTTCGATAAAACTTTTATGTCTTTTTCAACGCAATCGGTCAAAATTTCCTGCATTAAAGCGATAAAATCACGCGCATATCCCGCTTCCGGGTTTCTCGAATGCTGTTTCTGCAAAATGCTCATCGTAACTTCCGCCAGATAATCGAGCATCAAATAATCAATCGGACCGTTGCGAACCTGTTCGACCGGAGCGGTCAATAAATCGCCCCAAAATCCCTGTCCGCCGGCAACTCTAACTTTTTCTTTCATAGATATTTATTAAAAAACAAAAAAATCAGGCGGTCAACAAACGAATTCGTAAATTCATTTATTGACCGCCTGAAACATCAAAGAACGTAATTTAATTAATTACGTCTTTTGTGGTACTGGCTGTTTTCTTCGCGGCTTTTTTGGTCGGAAACCAAACTTGGTTTGAAACCCATTTTGTTCCGTCCCACGTTTGAACAGTATAATATTTGCCTTCTTCAGCAGTTCTTTCGACAACATTTTCGGTTACTTCGACCGTATTTCTGCCGAAATTCTTCGTGCCTTTAACTGCTGCCTTTGTTCCGTCAACAGTGGCATCTTTTGTTCCTTCGACGATATTTCCTGTTACTTCGCCGGTCTTTTTCACACCATCAACGGTCACGTCTTTTGTTCCTTTAAGAACATCTCCGGTAACTTCTACGGTTTTCTTTGCCGCATCAACCGTTACATCTTTTGTCTTTCCGGCGGCATCTTTTACGGCATCTACAACTTGTGCGTTAACTGCGCCGTATGAAACCATTACAAATGAAAAAACCAATAATAAACGACTTAAACTCTTTATATTCATAATTACACCCCTTTTTTTTATTGAAAATTCAATTTTCAAATTTTGTTTAATTATTTAACACGCATCTTCTATGCCAGAAATTAGCGAAGTGAAACATTGCAAAAAGAAAACGTTCGTTTTGTGTAAATCAAAACGAACGTTTTCTTTTGCAAAATTATCGAATTATTCTTAATAAACTATCTTCTTTGTCCGGCTGGCAACGGCTCTCGAACCTTTGTAGGTTTTCTTTCCGATGTATTTTCCGCCCTGATAAGTTTTTTTGCCGACATAAACCGTGCCGCGGGCGGTTTTTCGATAGACATAAACAACGCCGTTCTTGCCTTTACGGTAAATATATTTCCCGCCGCGAGCTGTCTGTGTCGCGATGCCGCGATTTCTTTTGCGCTTGACCGCAACGTTTCCCTTACGGGTTTGCCCCGAAACGGCAAACGGATTATTGGAATCTTTTGCAGAAATCGCTTCGCTGATAAAAACGACCGAAAGAATCATTACGAACGAGAAAAATATGCCGAAAATCTTTTTCATATAAATTATACCTCTGACTTAAAATTAAAATATGCGAGTGAAATCAAAACATTCACGGGTGAATTATTTTGATTCACTTATTAAACTTCAAAACTGTTCCCGCAATTTTGATTCCACTTTTGCCGGCAGCGGGCTAATTGCCGCTTCTGACGTTTTCGTTGATAAATCTGACAATATCTTCGGTCGAAGTTCCGGGCAGAAAAACTTCCGAAACGCCTTGTTCCTTGAGTTTCGGCACGTCTTCCTGCGGCACGATCCCGCCGACGAGAATGAGCGTGTCGTCCATTCCGTTTTCGCGCAAAAGATTGATGATGCGCGGACACAAAGTATTATGCGCGCCGCTCAAAATCGAGATTCCGACCGCGTCAACGTCTTCCTGCAAAGCCGCCGCCGCGATCATTTCGGGCGTTTGCCTCAAGCCCGTATAAATTACTTCCATTCCGGCATCGCGCAACGCCCGCGCAATAATTTTCGCCCCGCGGTCGTGTCCGTCGAGTCCGGGTTTGGCTACTAAAACTCTGATTTTTCTTTCGCTCATTTTTTTTATAATTCGTGATAAATTTGCTCAAGTGATTATAGAATAATTATTTGTTAAGGCAAAATAACGATAATCATCAATGGAAAATGGAAAACGGAAAACGGCAAATGTAAGAAAACTCATTACTGAGCGGTCTGATAATTGCCAGGCATTAAAATCAAGAAAAATTTACCCGCGAAACACGCTAAAGACGCTAAAAGAAAATCAAATATGTTTCAAAACCTTTCCTTTTTCGTGTGTTTCGCGTATTTCGCGGGCAATATTCTTAATAAACTCAATAATTTGCGGTAGCACAAAAACTATGCCGCTCTGTAATAGACATCTTTCCTAAATAAGTGCTGATTCTGATAAGATTAGCAGAATGAGCGTGTTTGAAAAATATAAACAGAAACGTCCTGCTGAATTTACTCGACTGGTCGGAGTTAATTTCGGGACTTTTCAAATCATCTTAGAAAAACTTGAAAACGAGATTACTCGTTACAAAAATCAAAAGCCGATGCGGCAGCGCGGGCTAAAGAGTTCTTTGACAATTGCCGATCAATTATTGCTGACGTTGATCTATCTGCGGCAATATCATACATTCCTCCAACTCGGGGAAATGTTTTCGATTTCAGAAAGTTATGCCCATAAACGCTATTCATTTATCTCCAAACGATTGATGAAAGCTCTCGATTTGCCGAACGATAAGGCATTAACGGCGGAAAATCTGAAACTCGTTGTCGATGTCACCGAGCAGGAGATCGAACGTCCCGTAAAAGGACAAAAGTCATATTACTCGGGGAAAAAAAACGCCACACGATAAAAATCTTGTTAATCGCCTGCTTTCTGACCGGTTTGATTCTCTCGGTCAGAAGCGCACGAGGGACAACTCACGATTTTCAGATTTTCAAACAAAGCGGTTTGGAGATCAACGAAGATGCCTCTCTTAAGACGGACAAAGGATTCATCGGAATCAAAGAACTTTTTCCTAAAGCGGAAGTGCCGTATAAAGCATCAAAGTATCACCCGTTAACAAGAGAGCAAAAACAGTATAATCGGCAATTAGCCAAACAAAGAACACTGATTGAACATCGCAATCGGGAATGCAAGATATTCCGGATTTGCTCAGTGCGTTTTCGAGGGAAACATAAAAACTATGAAAAGACCTGGAAGTTAGTTTCGGCACTTGTCAACTTGAAACTTTCTACTCGTCATCTCAAAGATGCTTCCCCTTAATTTCTTATTTAGGAAAGATGTCTAATAAAGAAAACTCTAAAAATTTTTCAATTTTTGAAAAAAGGTTACGGTAATTTTATTTTCATTTAATTGTTTAATTGTTGGTAAATAATTCGGTTTTGGACTTTGGACTAATGTCAAACCAAAGACCTGCGTCATTTATTATTATTGATATTTCGTAAGGAGAATTTTTTCCTCAAAATTCATATCGGGCGCGCCGTAAAGGCAGCGCAGTTTTCCCGAAAGAGTTTTTTTCGTTTTCATCGCCGACCACGTTTCCGCCCAGGCGTGCGAATTGATCCAGAGCCAATTGTAGCTTTTCAGAGGTGTCGTAATGCCGTAGCGCACCTTTTCTTCTTCGCCGACAAAAGTGCCGAACATTCTGTCCCAGATCATAAAAATGCCCGCGTAATTTTTGTCTAAATACTGCTCGTTTACGCCGTGATGAACTCTGTGATGCGACGGCGTATTCAGAAAATATTCAACGGGGCGCGGCAATTTATCAACCAGTTCGGTGTGAATCCAGAATTGATAGATCAGATTAAGCCCGTGCATCGTCGCATAAGCCCAGAGCGGAAAACCCATCACGGCAAGCGGCAGATAGAAAACCCAGTGCGCCACGCCGCTAAACCAGCTCTGGCGCACCGCGACGCTCAGATTGTATTTATTCGACGAATGATGTACGACGTGAAAATTCCAGAAAAACCGCACTTCGTGGCTGACGCGGTGAAACCAGTAATAAAGAAAATCATCGGCAAAAAGCAAAATCAGCCACGCCCACCACATATTCATCGGCATCTTAAAAGGCGTGATCTCGTAAATCCACAAATACGTCAAACCGTTAAATAAACCGAAGATCAGCCCGAAACCGACGCTTCCGAAACCGAGCGCGATATTCGTCCAGGTATCTTTGCGGTCAATTTCCTCCCGATTTTGCCGGTAGATCAGCCACGCTTCAATCGCAATCAAAAGCGCGAAAATCGGAATTGAAATGTACTGCGGTTTCAACATATTCAAAGATTATAAACCAAAAACGGAGAAATAAAACGCTAAAAATGTGATAATTTTTTAACTCTCACAACCTGAGAATTTATTATACGATTCAATCAAACTCAAGAGAGATCGCCGCAAATTCTAAAATTTACAAAGAATCTATCCGCCGCCATTAGTTCCCGCACAAATCAACTCTTCGGCAACTTTGAAAATTAATATGATAATTTCTTTTCTTATTTATCAAAATATCTCTACAAAAATCGGTTTCCTTTTCGTTTTTTCTCAAATCATCGGCGGAAAATCTGTCTGCACCGAGAAAAATTTCAGTTTTATTTTGTATAATCAAAAGCTGTGAAACAGTTATTACAAAGCTTATTTGGTCTTTTTAATCCTGACTTTTTACCTTTATCACTGCAAATAAAACATAAATCTTCCGAATCAGGCTCATCAACGAAATATGAAATATATACAGGTTTTTTGAAAAACTCTGAAAGTTCTTTTCTAATTCTTTCACCTTCCAGATTGAGTTTTCCTTTTTTATAATTTGTAAGTTCTTTTAACGCCCACTTTTCTAAAACTCCGCTGGTAAGCCAAATTCGGTAAACATTTTCATGTAAACTCAACCATTTTTCTAATTTTATGCTTTCCGGAATCTTGTAATCTGGAATTAGACCCAAACAATTGCCGCAAGTTAAACCGCCGTTAAATATGAATGCTCTTCCATTAAGCAAATAAAACTTAATTTCCGAATCTTTGCAGCTGCAATTTACAACATTATCAACTTCGATAACGACATCTTTTTCGGCAATTGTTTTCGGCAAACTCGAAAGTAAAGTTTCAAATTTCTCAAACCAATATTTTTTTATAAGATCATTTTTGAGCCAATTTTTGGAAGCGTAATTATCGGTAAAAGTAACAACAATTTCCAAAATATCTTTGTTTTTGCGAAGTTCTCGCGGTTCGGCGTAAATCAAACCCCAATCATATAAATTTCTCGATAAACCGATGAATTCTTCACCGGATGATTTTTTATCCGATAAAGTCAAAAGAATTCTTGCAGGAATTGGTTTATCTATCATTTTATAAAACGAAGGTTCTTCATAAATGCCGTAAACATCTTTCAAAGCCGTGCAGTCTTACACTAAAGCCGTTTCCAGATTTTGCTCTCGGCATTTTACTGAAGCTTTTTCGACATCTTCGCTGATTCCTTCGATTTCGTCTTTGGATGCGCCGAAAATTCTTTCGATTTCATTTTCGTCTAAGTTTTTTGTTGCATAGTTCAAGGCGATTTCAAAAACCTGCAATTCATCGAGCGATAATTCGACTTCGGCTAATTCTACCGATGCGATTGATTTTGTTTTTAAGACTTTCATAATTATTTTAATGTGTCGGGTAAATCTTCGCGCAAAACGATTTCCCATTTGCCTGACTTATGACGCTTGAGACGGTTGCGTTTGGTTGTCCGAAAACTCGTATGATGCAAATTTTCAATGGTAAAAATATGCGTTCGACCGCGCATTCCGACGAAAACATAATAACCCGATTCTATATCAAAATAAATCTCAGTTGTTTCCGCTTTATCGTGCAGTGCTTCGCTTGTCGGACGCTCTTCATCTTCGTGTCGCTTTTCGCCGTGTAGAGTTCTTTCCGCCATTGTTTTATTCTAAAAAGCCGATTCTTATATAATTACCGAAAACATCGCGCAAAGCCTGTGCGTGATTTCTTCGACGCTCAAACTGCGCGTAAAACCTGTTCCAAAGTCTGAGGAATGACGACCGAATGAAATCTCTCGAGCGAATAGCCGTAATCTTCGCCGCTTTCGTCAATAATACGAATCAAACCTTCGGCTTCGGCTTCTTTATCAACGACAACTTGATAAATTTTGCCGAACTCGAGCGATGCTTCGTAACCTTTATTGTCTATACAGACTACAAATTTGTGTTCTTTCATAACTAATCTAAAAACGGCAATTTGATTTTCAACTCCTTTTTGCCGATGCTGTGCGCTTCATACCAATGAACTTCCGCCAGACGAATTCTGCCGCTCGGAAGTTCGACAGTTGCAATACCTTTTAATTTTCGCCAGCGACCTTTGCCGTAAGTTCGATTCAAACGCGGCATATCACGAATACTTTTTCCTCTCGCAATTATTTCCGTATTCGTAATCTCGCTGACAAGTCTAAAGTCTATCATTTCCGTCAATTCTAAAAAGCAGGTTCTTCATAAATGCCGTAAACATCACGCAGAGCCGTGCAGATTTCTTCGACCGTTGCATAAGCTTTGACGGCTTCGATGGTTAACGGCATTAGATTGACGTTTTCGACTGCTCCTTTTTTGAGTTTTTCCAAGACATTGGCGACTGCGCCTTCGTCGCGTTTTGTTTTGGTTAAATGCAGTCTTTCGAGTTGATGCTCGCGGACGTTTTCGTCAATTTGCAGAATGTCTGTTTTGTGCAGTTCGAGTTCCATTGCGTATTTGTTGACACCGACGATTGTTTGCTCTTTTCGTTCGACCGCTTTTTGGTATTGATACGCTGATTCCTGGATTTCTCTCTGCGGAAAACCGGCTTCGATTGCTTCGACCATTCCGCCGAAACCGTCTATTTTGTCGAAATAATCGAAACATCCCGTTTCCATTTTTTTCGTCAGAGCCTCGACGTAATACGAACCGCCAAGCGGATCAACCGTGTTTGCCGCGCCGGTTTCTTCGGCGATGATCTGCTGCGTGCGAAGCGCGATCAAAGCGGCTTGATCGGTCGGCAGAGCGAGCGCTTCGTCGTAAGCGTCGGTGTGCAAGCTTTGCGTTCCGCCCAAAACTCCGGCGAGCGCCTGAATGGCGACGCGCGCGATATTATTCAGCGGCTGTTGAACCGTTAGAGATACTCCGGCGGTTTGCGTGTGAAAACGCATCTGCATCGTTCGGGGATTTTTCGCGCCGAAGCGGTCACGCATCGTTTTTGCCCAGACCATTCTTGCCGCACGATATTTGGCGATTTCTTCAAAAAAATCATTATGCGCGTTAAAGAAAAACGAGATTCGCGGAACGAATTCATCAACATTCATTCCGCGCTCAACGCCGTATTGCACATATTCCACGCCGTCGCGCAAAGTGAAAGCTAATTCCTGAAGCGCGGTCGAACCGGCTTCGCGGATGTGATAGCCCGAAACGGAGATTGGATTATATTTCGGAACATATTTCGTGCAGAATTCGAATGTGTCAATAACGAGCTTCATCGCCGGTTTGATCGGATAGATCCATTCTTTCTGCGCGATATATTCCTTTAAAATATCGTTTTGCAGAGTTCCCGAAATTTTATTAAAATCCGCGCCTTGTTTTTCGGCTAAAGCTAAATAAAACGCTAAGAAAATCCACGCGGGCGCATTTATGGTTTGCGAAACGGTGACGTCTTCGAGATTGATTCCGTCAAAAAGAGCTTCAAAATCGGCAAAACTCGACACCGCCACGCCGCATTTCCCGACCTCGCCCTCGGAAAGCGGCGAATCCGCGTCCAAGCCCATCAGAGCCGGCAGATCATACGCCACGCTTAAACCGGTTTGTCCTTGCGACATCAGATATTTAAAGCGTTTATTGGTTTCTTCCGGCGAAGAAAATCCGGCAAACTGGCGCATCGTCCAGAGTTTTCCGCGATAACCCGTCGGGTGAATCCCGCGCGTATAAGGAAACTCTCCCGGAAAACCGATCTCGCTCTGTTCGATATTTTCCGTGTCGGCTTCCGTGTAGAGCCGTTCGACGGGTTCTAAGGAGATTCCTTCAAAAGATTCTTTTCTTTCAGGACGTTTTTCGATGACGGGATTTAAGGTTTCTTCTTCCCAACGCTTCGTTTCGGCTTGTTTTTCGGTTAATTGTTCTTTAATTTCGGGCATAATATTTTTTGTTAAGACCTGTTTATTAGATTTATAGACACAGGAATTATTTTAATTTATGACGCAGTAAATAACAATGGACAATAAAAATCGAAAAAAATCATTTTCCATTGTCCATTGTCCGTTTTTTAGTATTGAATCAAACTGCCTTCGCGTTTGGCGCGCTTAATGGCGCGTCCGAAAACCCAGAGCGAGAAGGGAAGCAGAACGGCCAGAAAAACAAGAAGCGTGATAAGCGGCGTTTCGAGTTCGCTCAATCCTTTGCCCTGAATCAAAACGCCGCGAATTCCGTCCAAGCCGTGCGTTGAAGGATTTATGTAGGAAATAGCTTTTCCGCCCGTTTCGCCGAAGGATTCCTGAAGCATTTCCTTCGGGAAGAAAACGCCCGAAAAGAGCGCGGTTCCTGCGCCGAGCAAGATTGCGAAAGGATCGCCGCGTTTGAATGCCATCGTAAAACTCGCCGATAAAATTCCGAGACACGCCAGTACAAGCGTCGTTAAGACCAAAAATACTAAAGCCAGAAGAAACGAACCTTTGTATTGGACGTTAAAGAAAAACCACCCGAAAAACAGATAAAGAAACGAATTAAATGTCGCTTCGACATAAGACCAGGCGGAACTCGAAACGACGACCGTCGGCACATTGATCGGCGTCAGCAGAACGCTTTCGAGCGTTCCCTGCATTTGTTCCTGACGGATGGCATTAGCAAGCGCGGAAAAACCGACCAAGAAATAATTGAGCATCGCCATTCCGGTCAGCCACGCGGCAAGCGGGTCTTGCCATTGAGCGTATTTGGCAAGCGGAAAATTAGCGAAAATTCTCGAAATAAAGAAAAATGTCGTAACGATGCCCAAAATCCAGATGATTTTGATAAAAAATTCGACGCGGTACGAAAGTGCGAGTTGGAAATCGCGGATGATAAAGGCACGGATGCGGCGCAGTAAGAACATTTTTGTAATTTACAACGTAACACCGGAAATGAACAAACGCGAAAAAACTCAAATTGCAATCTTCAGTCAATCTAAATACAATTAGTTAATGAAAAGTTTCCCCCGAAAATCACAAACCGTTTTGTTGTCCGCTGTTTTATTATTCGGCGCGTGCGCAGAAAACGGAGACGGCAATGCAAATCAATCGTCAAATGCGAATCAGACAAAAAGCGCGGACAATAATGCCAATATTGCCAAAGACGACGTTGCTGAACTTTCCTCGCTAATCAATTCGCCGTTTGAATTCGATGAATCATCGGTCTGGCGCGAAGTTAATCCGGGAACGCCGAACGGACGCAAACTGATCGCGGTTCTGAAGTTCACGAAAGAGCAGTCGGACGAAATCGTCAAACGCGCGGAAACATATAAACCTGCGGTTTCGGCGCAACTTGAACCCGAAGATTGGTTTCCGCCGGAACTGATCGCGCAGAGCGAGATTTCGGGCGATGAATTGATCAAAGGAAACAGTTATGCCGCCAATGATTTCGTGAAATCACCATACACCGGCGGCAAACTTACGCGAATTGTGAATACCGATTACTTTATTTTAGAATTAAATACTTTTTAAGATTTTAGGCTTTTCCCTTCAAGCGTTTTAATTCTTCACGAACACGCGCCAGTTCGGCTTCGGCTGCCATACGCGCATTGCGTTCTTCGAGTCGTGCGTGGCGTTCTTCGCTCAGCGTTCCGAGCGATTCCTGCGTTGCCGGATTAAAGAATCTCAAACCGTCGCCGGTATTAACGACTTCCAAACCCAATTCATCGCTGAAAATACGGTCGTTTTTCACCGAAACGTGGCGCAGTTCGCCGTTCATCAAACGATAAGCGACGAGCGGTTCGGGCAGATAATCGTATTCGGGATCGAAAACGTAATATTCCTTCACGCCGAATTGCTGATATAACAGCCATTTCCGGTTCAAATCTTCGCTCCACGTCAGACGCGAAGAAACTTCAAAAATCACCTGCGGAAATACTTTTTCTTCCCACAGTTTATAGGTGTGGCGCGTTTTGTTGGAAACGTCGAAACAAATCATCGCGTCCGGCGAAAATACTTTGCGTTCGCTGTCTTGTTCGTAATAAACGAGATTATTTCCCGAAACATAAACGTCTTCGAGATGATTAAAATAAATTTTTAAGGCTTCGATTAAGTAATAAATCTGGTCGCGGTGGATGTCGGTCTCCGCCATCGGTCGTGTTTCTGATTCCATAAAGTTCTCCGATTTCATTTTGGGTTTAGCAATTACACTCATAGTTTTTCCTCGAGAAATTAAAAGTCAAAAAATAATACCACAATTAGCAAAAAAACTTCATTGAATAATTGTGAAAAAATATAACACTTCGGGCAATGAAGGATAAGAGAAAAAATGCGAAAAATTTGTTTGAACAATACCTTCGCCAAAAAGATATTTGAAAAATTGAGATAAAAAGTGAAATGAAACGAGTAATTTAGTAGATTGATTTGAACAAAATTATTCAACTAAAGACCCGATTCATTTCAATGGATATAATATCAGTTTTTGCTT
>JBGTIH010000168.1:0-25254 GCA_041745765.1 Pyrinomonadaceae bacterium
GAAATACTATGGAAGAAGATAAAATACGAATGGCTGTCGTGGGAAGCCTATACTTCCTACAAAAACTTGTGCGAAGAACTTGATAAAGTCCTTTCACAAATAGTTTCAAAGTATTACATTACTTTTGCTTAGGTGCTTAATTCACAACGATCCCGCGCCCGATGCGCTCGGTCAAGCACTCGCCTTTGACGGAGATTCGCTGATCGCCGGCGCACCTTCGAAAAATTCGGCACGCGGCGCGGCTTATATTTTCAAATCGATTCCGACCAACGGGCAGCTCAAGCTCGTTCCGCCGGAGGTATTTGTCAATCCTTTGTTCGGCAATGCGCTGGCGATTTCCGACGACACGACCGCAATCGGCGGCAATCTCGGTGTATATATTTATACGCGGCACGGCGGCGAAAATTGGGAGTTTACACAAAAACTCACAACGATCAATGAAAATGGCAATACAACGAGTATCCAGCCGGGTTCGAGCCTCGCTTTTTCCGGTAATATGATGATCGTCGGCGGGCGCGGATCCAGAATCAACAGTGCAAATTTGCGCGGTGCGGTTTTGATTTACACGCGCGACGAAAACGGAATCTGGATCGAGCGCCAAAGATTACTTGCCTCGGACGGCGCGGCGGGCGATCAATTCGGATCGAGCGTCGCCGCTTCCGGCAACATTCTGGTTATCGGTGCGAGTAATGACACGGTCGGCTCGAACAGCACTCAGGGATCAGCTTATGTTTTTACATTTGACGGCGCAAATTGGACCGAGCAGGCGAAACTTACCGCATCGGACGGCGCGGCAAATGATCTATTCGGCAATGATGTCGCCATTTCCGGCGATACGGTCGTCATTGCCGCAGAAAATAAAGAGGTCGGTTCGAACAGCGCTCAGGGCGCGGCTTATGTTTTCACGCGTTCGGGTTCGAATTGGATCCAGCAGCAAAAACTTCTGGCTTCAGACGGCGCGGGCAACTATCGTTTCGGTGCCAGCACGGCAATCGAAGGCGAGACGATTGTCATCGGCTCGTCGCAGGCTTCGATCGGAAATATTCCTTTTCAGGGCGCGGCTTATGTTTTCACGCGGACGGGTTCCACCTGGAGCGAGCGGCAAAAACTTTTCGACCCGAACGGCGTGGTCGGCGATCAGCTCGGCATAGACGTGGCGATCAGCGGCAACCGGATTTTCGCCGGAGCTTCGGGCGCGGATTTTCCGCCTAATTGGACGACAATGGGCACAATTTATGTTTTCGGAGAAAATAACGGCTCGTGGCAAACGCTCGGCAAATTATTTCCGTATGACCCGAATCATAATAAGCAGTTGGGATACCGTCTGGCGATTTCCGGCAACCGCCTCGCTTCGACGGCGCTTGCCGAAAGAAATTACGGCGTTACGGGATCGGGCGCGGTTTATCTGTTCGACCTGACGCAGATTAGTTTTGCCGCGTCTTCGCCCGATTTCGATTTTGACGGCGACGGCAAAGCGGATTTAAGCGTGTTCCGACCGTCGGAAAATAACTGGTATGTGCTTCGTTCGACGGCAGGATTCACCGCACTTCAATTCGGTTTGGGAAGCGACAAACTCGCGCCCGCCGATTATGACGGCGACGGGCGCACGGATATTGCCGTCTGGCGCGAAACGGAAGGTAATTTCTATATTCTCAATAGTTCGGATAATTCGGTTCGAATCGAGAATTTCGGACTGGCGGGAGATATTCCGACCGTCGGTGATTGGGACGGCGACGGCAAAGCCGATCTGGCGGTTTATCGCGCAGGCACACAAAGCACGTTTTATTATCGCGGCTCGCTTAATAATCCGAACGGCAATATAACTTTCCTGAATTGGGGAACGAACGGAGACAAGCCTGTGCGCAGAGATTTTGACGGCGACGGTCGGCTCGATCTGGCGATTTTCCGACCTTCAAACGGCGTTTGGTATATCAATCAATCTTCGGACGGCGCAGTTCGTTATATAAACTGGGGACTGGCAATCGACAAATTAGTTCCGGCAGATTATGACGGCGACGGCAAAACGGATGTGGCGGTTTATCGCAACGGTGTTTGGTATATTTTGCAAAGTTCGGATTCTCAACCGAAATATGAATATTTCGGTTTGGAAAACGATGAACCCGTTCCGGCAGATTACGACGGCGACGGGCGCACGGATATTGCTGTTTATCGAAACGGCGTTTGGTATATTTTGAATAGCACAAACGGAAATGTCTCGATCAGCAATTTCGGTTTAGCCGGAGATCGGGCGGTTCCGGGTGCGTTTGGACAGTAAGATTTTGTTCAAAAATGGTATTTCTCAGCTGAAATTTGAAGAAAGAAATTTAGACTTCGGAATAAGTGAAAAGTGAGAAGTCAGAAGTGATAAATCGTCTCGGAGAATAAACTTTTCACCTATTACTTTTCACTTATTCCTTATTCCGAAAAAGTATTTTTCACGCCTTCTGACATTTCAAATATCAGCTAGGGATTACCTCAAAAATGACTATCTTAAAAAACATTGCCTTGCTCAAACACGAGTAAGGCAATTTTTTTGACCCGATTTACCGAAAAAAATTGCGATTTGTTTTTGAGAGAGGAATTTTTTTCTATCAAAAAACAGAGAGAGAAGATTTTATGAAAAACAACAAGCCTGAAAAAGTTTTTGAAATCAGCGATTTATTTTTGATCGTTTTTGCAATAATCGCTATTCTGCTGTTTTCTACGGTTTCGGTTTATCCGCAGAATCTTTCGCGCTGGGCGTTGGGTCGTCCGTCGCTCCTGATTGATTTGCCGGGCAAACCGGGTGCGTCGGGCGTAGCCTGGGCGGAAAGACCGCTTTATTCATATTTTCCGAATGCCTGGAGCGCGGAAGAAAACGGTTTACGAGTAGAGATTGCGCGGATTTATACGACGAAAACCCCTTCTGAAGTTTTGGCGGAAGTCGGGCAGAAGATCAAAATTCCGCTTTCGGTCAAAAGCGCGGGAGAAATTTCGGGGCGCGAAACGGTGAATTATTTCGATCTGACGCGAATGATTACGGTCATCGGCAAAGATTCGGAATTTTTCGGCGGCGCGACGTGGGTCGTGATGGCGACTTTTCAGGGCGAAAACGGTCTGAATTCGGCTTACCGCGTTTTCGATTCGATTCTCGTCGAACGCGAAGGCGGGCGCAAATGGGCTTTGCGGAGTTTCGGCAACACTTCGCTGATCGCCGAATTGCCGTTCGAGATGCTTCCGACAAGAAGAGCGCGGGACACGAACCGGATGCGGCGTTATGAACTGAATTTCGACGGAATGAGCGTGACGGTCTTGAATCAGACGGCGGACGAAAATATGTTTTTCAAACCCGACGATGTAATTAAAAAATTGATCGAAGATAACCGCGCCGCGCCCGGCACGACCGATTTTACGTCTTCGGTCGGAAAAACAAAGCTCGGCGATAAAACGGCGGAATTGATCACGATGGATTTCAAGCAAGGTTATCGAAATTATCGAATCTATCAGCTTGCCCACGTCGAAAAACACAGATCGCTGCTGGCAAGCATTAAGATTGACCCGAACCGCGCCGATCATCAGAAAACGGCGGAGAAAATTCTGCGTTCGCTGCGGTTTTCAAACACTTCGATCTACGGCTGGAAATCTTACGCGGTCGGCAATCGCGGTCTTTTTGTCGATCTGCCGAAATCGCCTTCCGCGCCCGTTCAGCAAAACGCCGTAACGATTTATAATGTCGAATCGCCGCTTTCAAACGTCGAAATCCGCGAACTCGAAGTCAGTTATACGGGCGGGCATAATCCCGATTTTTCCGCTAAAAATTATTTTGAAATTCAGAATGCCTTGAGCAAAACCAAATTTGAACTGACCGGAATCGATAGCCGTCTGGTTGACGGACTCGAAGCGCGTCTGATCAAAGCAACCTGGAAAAACGGCAAGATCACGAATCAAAGGCAGATTTTGATGATTCTGGGTTATGAAACGCAGTGGATCATAGACGTGCTTGCCGCGCCGGAAACCGTAGATTATCTCGACAAAGTGATGCAGAGCGTGCGCGTCGAAATTCCCGCACCGAGCAATTCCCGCCGCCAATTTTTCGGAAAAACTGGCGTTTCGTTTATCTCCGATCAGAGCGAAAAACAAATTCCTCTGAAAACCGAAGAAAATGCGAACGATCCGGATTTTGTTTCCGAGATCACCGGATTCGGCGAATCGGGCAGCGTGATAATCATTTTTTACGAAGCGACTTCAAGAACACCTATGCCGCTCTCGAAAGACCTCGGCGTGATGATCGTCAATTCGTTTGCTCGGGGTTTTTCCGAAACAAACCAAACCAAAATCACCGCCGCGCTGCGCGATGATTTTCCGGCGGAAATTGACGGCATCGAAGGATTTCATCTGATCTTCGATTTCAAATCAGCCAATAATACTACGAACGCCCCGCCGGTTCAGGGCGATCTGATTATGCTTTCGCAAGACAAACAAACCGTGGCTTTGCTGGTCATCACCAATTACGGCGGCGGCAAAAACGCGCTTTACGACCGCGCCCGAATCTTGAATTCGCTCCGCGTCGGTTTATAAAATTTTCAAACTTCAAGGAGAAAAAAATGAATAATAAAATTAATAAAATCAAAAACTTTCCGATATTTTCAGCCATCATTTTCTGTCTGCTGATCGGAGCAATTTCGGCTTTTGCCCAGACAACGCCCGTTACATTTAACGAAAACGTCCAAGCGGCAAAAGAAGCTTACGCGAAAAGCGACTTTAATTCCGCGCTCAAATATTACAGCGCGGCGATCAAGCTCCATCCCGAAAGTTACGACGTAATTCTCTCGCGGGCGGGCGTTTGGGCGATGCTTGAGAAATATAACGATTCGATCAAAGATCTGAATACGGTTCTCAAAGCGAATCCCGAAAATGTGGTTGCTTTAAATCTTCGCGCCGGAGTTTACAACGCCAAGCGCGATTGGAAAAAAGGTTTTACAGACGCAAATGCCGCCATTAAAATAAACGCCAATAACAGCGATTCGTATATGGCGCGCGGTTTATCGCTCGCCGGGCAGAAAAAATACGCCGAAGGCGAAGCCGATTTGAATACGGCGATCAAACTGAATCCGCGCCGCGCCGATTATTACCACATTCGCGCCGCGATTTATAAAGATTGGGGCAAAGCGAATCTGGCACAAGCCGATGAACTCAAAGCCGCGCAAATTGCGCGAGGGCAATAATTTACATTTATGAAAATACAAAAATTTCCGATTTTTCCGGTCGTTTTCCTTTTTCTTTTAATTTGTTTGAGCGCAAGCTTTTCCTTCGCGCAGCCCGATCAATTGACCAAAGATCAATTGGTTGATAAATCCGACACGCTTTATAAAAACGGCAGACCGCGTGAAGCGATCGAATTGATTGATAAATATCCCCAATTTGCCGATGAAACCGATGTTTTATATGTTAAATCGGTTTCGCTGATCGAACTGCGCGATTTCAAAAACGCTGATATTGCATTTCAGCGGCAGTTTGACAATTTCTTGAAAAACGCCGAAGAAACGAGAAAAATGAACGTAAAAATCGCGCCCGGCGTATCTTCGTCAAAATTAGACCAAGATATGAATTCGATCATGTATTCGGCAACGCTGATCAGTCTGGCAACGGCTGAAATGGTAAATGCACTCCGCGCCGCCGCGCTTGAAAAAGCCGGAATTCCGGCAAATAAACGCGAACCGAAAAACTTGGGCGGATTTGAGGAATTTAGAAAAAATTACGAAAATACCGCGCTCGAAGCCGCCGAGTTTTTTCTGCAAACCAAACAATTAAAAGAAGCCTTATCGAATTTCAGCAAGGCAATCGAATTAAATCCGAAAAACGCGGCGGCGTATCGAGGTCGGGCAAAAGTTTACCGCCAGCAGCGCAAAGTAAAAGCGGCGATTGCCGATGAAGCACAAGCCAAAAAATTAAGTTTGAAAAAATAGCATTTAAAAGGAGAAAATAGATGTATTTTATAAAATTTATTTGTCTGATCGCCATTATATTTCTGCCGGTAACAAGTTCGGTTTTTGCTCAGAATCAAACCGGCGGCACGAATAAACAAAGCTATCCGAATTACAAAGCCGCGATGCAGGCGGGCGAGAGCTTCGCCCTGAAAAAAAAATACGACGAAGCGATCCGGGCATTCGACGCGGCTTTTGATCTGGCAAAAACCGGAACGGAACGCGCAAATTCCCTGTTCGGTGCGGGCGAAGCCTTGCTGAAAGTCAAAGTTATAATAAATTCGGGCGGAAGACCGGCGCGCACAAAAACCGAATACGGCAACCCTGTCGCCGCCAGAGAAAAATTTAATAAAGTCATCGCGCTTGTCGCAGATGTTCCGCTCGAAACAAAGATCAAGGCGCATTATGCCATCGCCGACAGCTACGCAGCCGATGTCGCATTAAAACGTGCGCAATACGCGGAAATCTTAAAATATCCGAATATTTCGCCCGAACAAAAAGCCGAAGCGCATCTGACCCGCGCCGCGAGCTTTCCGCTGACCACTACGCAAAATGCCCAGTCAGCACTTGCCGATTACACGCTTGTTGCGGCGCTTGAAAAAATTTCCGATGAAACCAAAGCCAAAGCTCTGCTCGGAATTGCGCCGATTCAAGGCGGATTCAAGCAATTTAATGAAGCTCTTGCCGCATATCTGCAAGTTACCGAACTTAAAAACGCCACCGATCAGCAAAAGGCGAGTGCGCTGATCAAAGCCGGAGATCTGCAAGCGCGTCTGAGCAATCTGAACGAAGCCCGCACGACGATCGCCAAAGTTTTAGCTCTTAAAAATGCTCCGACAAAAGATAAAATTGACGCGCATCTGATGATTGCAAACAGCTATTTTTTTGAGAAAAATGTTGCTCTGGGCGAAGCCGAATTGGTAAAAATCTCCAAACTGCCGAATCTCGACGAAAAACAAAAAGCCGATATTTTTGAAAAAACCGGAGATTTATTGTTAAATGCGGAAAGATTCGCGGCGGCACGCGCTGAATTCGGAAAAGTTTTAGTGCTATCGAATATCAGTCCGAATTCTCAAACGCATCTTAATATGAAGATCGGTAAAACTTTTATCGGCGAGAAAAACTACGCGAAAGCGATCGAATCATTTAATAAAGCCGTCGCTGTTTCCGGCGCGTCCGACGGTTATAAAGAAGAAAGCTGGCTTCTGCTCGGCGATATTTACGCGCATCAGAAAAAATTTGCCGAAGCCAGAGAAACTTATAAAAAAATCACGCCCAATCAAAATAGTTACGGTTTATACCGTGTCGGCTCAATTCTCGGCGCGGCGCGGGTTTCAAAAGAACTCGGCGATGCGGAAGGCACGGCAAGTTTTTATGTACTGTTTTTGAGAGATATTCCGACATACCGGATTTCGCCCGCTCAAACTCCGCAAATGAATGCCATCATTGCTTCCGCGCAGAAGGAAATCTGGGAAACCGCCGATAATCTCGGCAAAACCGATCAAACGGCGGCGGAATCCGTGAAAATCTATCACGCTTTAGCCAATAGAAACCAATTTAATATTGCCGAAAAAAATCGTGCATATTTGGCAATCGGCGATATTTATTTCCGTCAAAACAAACTTGCCGAAGCAAAGGAAGCATATTTGAGAGTTACTTCCGAAAGCCGGAACAATACGAAAATGCAGGATGAAGCACTAAAGAAAGTCAGGGAAATTGACGCAAAAATGAAGGTCGGTGTAAATTGATCCGGCATAAATTAGTGAAAAAAATATATGAAAAATAAAATTTTAGCAATTTTAATGCTTTTGAGTTTTACGTTCGCCGGCGCACAGGCTCAGACAAAATTCGAGTTTAAGGCGCAGAGTAAATTTATCCCGAAAGAATTGGGAAAAATTTATCTCGGAATGCCTTTTAATGAATTTGCCAAACAAATCGACTTGAAAACTGCGGATGTCGGTGACACGCGGTTTGACTGGTTTTTGCTGACGATTCCGTTTGAAAAAGGCAATGTGACGGGTTTGACCGTCAAAGTTCACGGTTTGACGCAAGATGATAAAAAAGAGATTCTGCGCCGCCAAACCGTCAGGGAAAAAGGCGATGACGGCTTTGAATACGAGCGCGAAGTTGATCGTCTGATCATTGAAAAAATTCCCGCCAAAGGTTTTGTTTACGCGATCTATGTTGATTTTAAAGAAGACTTCGACCTGAAAAATTACGTTATTAAAACGTATGGAACGGGCGGCGATGTTCGCCAGCCAGGCGACGAGTATCATTTTTACGATATTCAATGGACAAAGAAAACCGCCGACGGTTTGACGTGGCTGATTCGATCGTTTCACGAAAATAAAGACCGCACTTTGCAGCTTTTAGGCAGAATTGACGGAACCGAATGGGGACTCGATGATTTATAAAATTCGCAATTGTAAATAATTTTATGAAAAAAATAACTTTAGATTTATTCGGAAACAACGAAATTTCAGCTATAAAAAAATGCTTTTTTCTCTTGTGTATATTGGTTTTTTCGCAAAACATCGCGGCGCAGCATTGCCCGTTTGACGGGACGCGGATGATCGTCGTTCATTTGACGGACGCGAAAGATAATCCGGTTACCGACGGCATGCAAAGTTTGGTTTTGCGCGAAATCGACAATCCGGACGCCGCTTCCTGCACTTATGCCGAAGGTTTACTGGAAAAACCTTTTCTTCTGGCAAACGACGCTTTTTCCAATATTTATAAAGGGCAAAACTCGTATGATTTAATTCAAGAGTATTGCGCCGATTGCGCCTTTTTGACCGACGGTTTTTATGCCGTCAGGCTCGGGCAAGCCGAAACCAGTTGTATGATAAAAAAGGACGGCGATTTCGATTATAAAAAGCGAAAGTTTGAAATCGGTTTTGAAAAAAATGATGTAAAGCAAACCGTCATAGTTTCGGCGGACAAAATTTACAGTTTATGCACGGGCGGCGGAAAATGGTCGCGCATTGTGCCGATTGAAATAAAAATCGAGTAAATTTTCACGATTTTTCAGTTTTTTCAAATTTTTTTTGACCTCTTTTTTCCTAAATTTATGCGATTTAGGTTAGAGAGGTAAAAAATTATGAAAAAACTTAGCTTATCAATTTTCGCAATTTTAGTTTTTACGGCAATTTCATTCGGTCAGACCGCGCAGGAATATCTTAGTCGCGGCAATCAATTTTACAAAAACAAACAATATACGGAAGCGATTTCCAGTTTTTCCGAAGCGATCAGACTTAATCCGAAAGCTCCCGAAGCGTGGTTTAATCGCGGGCAGTCTTATTATTTTTCGGGCAAATACGATCCAGCAATCGCCGATTATTCGCAGTCTATCGCTCTCAGACCGAATTATCTCGACGCGCTTTTCCAGCGCGGCTTGTCATACAACATGATTAAAAATCACGACGCGGCAATCGCCGATTATTCGCGGGGAATCAATCTCGCGCCGAACGATTCGCAGTTTTGGTATAATCGCGGAATCGCCTATTCCGACAAAGAAAATCTCGATTCTGCGCTGACCGATTATAATAAAGCCATTTCTCTCAACCCGAATTATATGAAAGCCTTCGTCAATCGCAGCAGCGTTTATTTCAGACAAAAACAATACGATCTCGCGCTAGCCGATATAAATAAAGCGATCCAGCTCGACAGCAATTATGCCGAAGCGTGGGGAAATCGCGGCGTAATTTATGACAAGCAGAATCTTCAAGATCTGGCAATCGCCGATTTTACTCAGGCTATTAAACTTAATCCCGATTATGCCAAAGGCTATTTAGACCGCTCGATTTCCTACAACAAAAAGAAGCAAAACGACCTCGCCATCGCCGATCTGAATAAAGCCATTCAGATAAATCCGAATTACGTAAACGCCTATATTTTTCGCGGCGCGATCTATTTCGACACGAAAAAATACGATCTTTCCAAAGCCGATATGCAAAAGGTTCTGCAGCTTTTGCCGAATAACAAATTTGCGACCGATCTGCTTGCCCGAATTGCGGCTTTGCCGGCGCACTAAGCGATCTTTTTTTAATTTCTGCTTGCACAAATTTGTTTTTTCCACTAATTTAAGGAAACAATTTTTTCACATTTTCACGAAAAAATACGTTTCACGCGTGAAACACTATTTCACAAACGCTCTCCTTTGTGGTAGACTTCTCAATGTCTTGATAGAATGATTATCACAAAAGGAGAAAATCAAAATGGCTGGAGAAGCAACAAAAATGGCAACAGATGCAAAAGGAAAAGCGATAGAATCCGCGCTTTCACAAATCGAAAAAAAATTCGGAAAAGGCTCAATTATGAAAATGGGGGATCGCGTCTTTGACGACATCGGCGCGATTTCGACCAATTGTTTGAGCATTGATGCGGCAATCGGAGTCGGCGGAATGCCGCGCGGCAGAATTGTCGAAGTGTACGGTCCGGAAAGTTCCGGTAAAACGACGCTCGCTCTGCAAGTCGTCGCGCAGGCGCAAAAAAACGGCGGCATCGCCGCGTATATTGACGCGGAACACGCGATGGACCCCGAATACGCGGGGAATCTCGGCGTAGATATTGACGAGCTTTTGATCTCGCAGCCCGATTCTGGCGAACAGGCTCTGGAAATTGCCGAAACTCTCGTGCGTTCCAACAGCGTTGATGTAATCGTCGTAGATTCGGTCGCCGCGCTCGTGCCGCGTGCCGAATTAGACGGCGAAATGGGCGATTCGCATATGGGTTTGCAGGCGCGTCTGATGTCGCAAGCGTTGAGAAAACTCGCCGGAATCATCTCAAATTCACGCACGACGTTTATTTTCATCAATCAACTGCGCTCGAAAATCGGCGTATTTTTCGGTTCGCCGGAAACAACAACCGGCGGAAACGCTCTGAAATTTTACGCTTCCGTCAGAATAGACATTCGCCGCATCGGTGCAATCAAGGACGGCGATAAAGTTGTCGGAAACCGCACACGCGTCAAAATTGTCAAAAACAAGGTCGCCCCGCCGTTTCACGAATGCGAATTCGATATTATGTACGGTCTGGGCATCTCGCGTGAAGGCGATCTGCTCGATCTGGCGGTTGATAACAACATTATTGAAAAGAGCGGCTCGTGGTTTTCATACGGCGACGAACGGCTCGGACAAGGACGCGAAAACGTCAAAAATTCTCTTATCGAAAACCGCGAACTTTTTGACCGCATCGAACACGACGTAAAAATCGCGCTCGGTTTGATCAAAGCTGATCTTAAAGAAGTTTTGATTGAAAAAGAAGCGGAAGCGTAAAAAGAAATATAGCTTTCACAAAGAAGAAGCCGGAATATTTTCAAAATATTCCGGCTTCTTCTTTGTATAAATTTGTTTCAGCGATTTTTGACTACTGTCCGGGCGGACTCGGTTTTTTGCGCTCGCTTTGCGGTCTTTGTTCCGCGCCTTTATTGACATTTGCCGGATTATTAACCAGATTGGCATCCCGTATAATCGTATTAGCCTGTTTTTTCAAGGTCTCAGGGTCGGGAATGCCTGGTGTCGGCGTTGCGCCTTTCGGAAGCGGTTTGCCGATGTCCTTCGGATCAGGAATCCCGGGAGTCGGCGTTGCTCCTTTTGGAACATTATTAGTGTTCACCATACTCGGATCGGGAATTCCCGGAGTCGAATTGCCCGAAGGAACAACCGAATTACCCGAAAACTCCGGCGGCGCATTTACCGAAAGATTAGCGTTGGCGTTGGCATTCGGCGATTCTGCCGAAGTGCAAGCGATACTTGCGCCAACCGCCAGACAGATAAAAATAAATAAAAATTTTCTTAACATATTATTCCTCATTTCTGTATTTTAAAATAGCTGTGCCGGCTTGAATGTTGCGTCTCTGGGGGACAGGGACGGCTTTCAAACCGACACGGGCAGGTATCAAACGGATTCGGAAGGTACCATAGTTGACAATTGGCTACCAACTACTAAAAACCGATTATAACCATATTTAACATATTGTCAACCCTTATTTTTTCGCATTGCGCTTTACCTGTAAAGATTTAACGGATTTTTAATCTCACGGGTTGACATCAAAGAGCGGCTTATTTACACTATCAAACTTGCCCGAAAGAAAATTTCGAGGCAAAAAACGGCTAGGTAGCTCAGTTGGTAGAGCAGCGGACTGAAAATCCGCGTGTCGGCGGTTCGATCCCGTCCCTAGCCACCATTTTTATTGAGGAAAAGCGCATCGAAAGATGCGCTTTTCTCTTTTGGTGTGTCGTTGGTGTGTCAAAAGGTAAAAAATGGTTATTCAACATCATCAGATTCCTCGAATTCAATTTCTAAATCCCTTATTATTCCATCTGTTCTCGTTCCACGAGCTTTAACCATAATAAAAGTATCTAGGTGTAAGCTTTTAGTGTATTTCGTTTGAGTCAAAGGTTGATTTCCGGAAATACTAAATTTAGGCTTTATAACTTTCACATCCTTTTCTAGTGGCTTCATTATAGCCCTACCGTTACGAGTATCAGTATTTAAGTCATAGATATGAATCTCATACCTATTAAAATCTTCTTCTTTGATAGTTTTTTTCCCTTTTTTATTTTCAACCTCTTGAATGGCTTGCTCAATTTCTTTACCAAATTTCTCGTCTAGAACGCCTAAAGGAATTATATCTGTGTCTTGAAAGTTTGATAACACTACCTGCTCAAAGTCATCCTTTATAATTGAAGTCATATCTCCAAGTTTCCCGGCAACTTGAAACATATTTTCAGCAAAATCTCTACGTCGCCTCTCAGGTGTATCTTTTGATTGACCTATTAACTTTTCATACTCTTTTAATAATTCTTCAAATGCCCCTAAATCCTCATTGTTTTCTTCAACCAATTTTGGTATATCTTCTGATAAGTTGTTCAAACAGTATTTGATATACTTATTTAAAAACAAAGAATATATATCTGCGTCGTGAAATAAGGTGTGCGCTTTCTCATCTAATTCTACGTGATATTTAATTTTTAAACTGCTTGCAGAATATGCTTCATTATCATCAGCGGCTTGCAGATAGACATTTAGGATTAAGCTTGCCAATGCACTTAAACCAAGTGGATTACGTAAGAATGAAGCAAATTTGTTTTGAAATTTACTTAGAGTTTCTGGAATTGCTTGATGATTGTTTGCTAGTCCGCCTTCAAACTTTATTTCGTATTCAAATGATGGTAATTCGTTTATTTCTGGACAAAAAGCTTGTGCATCAGGCAAATAATCATCAGGTATTTCATTGTAATTAAGCCAATATACAGCCGGAATGTCCTCATCTGTCCAGTGAAGGAGAAAAAGTAATTGAGATCTTTCTAATAATTGCGGGTAATTTATCTTTTGATTTATAAAATCACTAAAAATTTTAGCACTAACAACAGAATGTAAGTAAGATTCAATTCCATTTTCATTTTCAACGAATGAGCCAACAATCCTGTCATTTAAGCTATTAAAGCCGGTAAATAAGATTGGAAAATCATAAAAGAGTAAATCTTGATAATCGCGTTTTATTATCGCAACATCGTTTTTTGATATAGACTTTGATTTACTTGGTACCCACATATTAAAACTCCGCAAAGGGAATAATTTCTAAAACTTCAATACTTTCTAAACAAAAACTATCTGATTTTAATAAATCGTGATGTGCGTGTGCTTGTTGACTGGAAGTATCCCAAACTTTTCCAGCATCCTTTCTTAACCGAAAAATACAGATAAATGATTTTTTAATACCTTTAGGTGCAAAGAAGTTTACGAGGGAAAGCCATTTATTCTTTATTGCTTCTCTATTATCAATTAATTTATTGATTGATACTCCACGCCATTTACAAGTTCCTTTACAGTTAGGTTTATTTTTAGGAAGTTTTCCAAATTCGTGATAAGATTTCCAATCATTTGCTGATAAGTCTTCTTCATAGATAACGCGAACAAAACAATCTTCTGAATTTTCAGAAATTCCTTCGTGGTCTAGACAATTACAACCTTCTGCAATGCCTTCGTGTAGTTTATCGAAAGTCATATTTTGACTGTAAGTTTGATACAAATTAGAAAAAAATTGCTTCCCGAAAATGTAGCATATCATTTCAAATTCCCAAAGCAATTTTTTGTATATGACATCCATAAATAATTATTAAACTACAAACTTCATTTTATTAACGATTCTTTATTGATTTTCTAAAAATCATATCTTCAAGGTGTTCAGTTGCCTGTTCCTGCATCGTTGGCAATACGTGCGAATAAACGTCCAAAGTTAAGGTTATTGTCGAATGTCCAAGCCTTTCGCTAACTACTTTTGGATTTACATTCGCTTGAAGCAAAAGCGTTGCTGTCGAATGTCGAAGATCGTAAAGCCTTAAAGGTTTCTTTATTCCGGCATCTTTTTTGATTCTTTTGAAAACTCTCGTAATTCGTCCCATTGTTAAAGGCGTTCCGACTTGAGAAGGAAAGATTAAATCAAAATCTTGCCAGACAGATGCAAGTTTTATTCTTTCTTCACATTGCCTAATTCGATGCTTTTTAAGTTCTTTGACCAAAGACACGGGCAAAGGGATTGTCCGGCGTGATTTAGCTGTTTTCGGCTCGTTAAACTCCCAACCGCCACCTTTCCGACTCCAGACAACAACACGCTTGATTTCAACCGTATTTCGGTCAAAAGAAAGGTCTTGCCATTTTAAGCCGATAGCTTCACCAGGACGGCAACCGCTTGCAAGTAAAAAACTGAAAAGCGTTGCAATGCGTTCTTTTTTTGATGCTTCCAAAAAAATCAAGGCTTCATCTTTTGTTAAGATCACCATTTCACGCATTTTGATTTTCGGAAGTTCAACCATTTTCGCCGGATTCTTAAACAAAATATCTTGTTTGACAGCATAACCGAATGCGCTTTTTAAGATCGTGTTCGTATATCGGATAACACGCGGCGAAAGTTCGCGCTCGTTTTGCATTTCGGCGTAAAGGTCTTGAAGATGAATTGCTTTGATATGTTCAAGTTTCTTTTTGCCAATAGTTTCGCTTACATACCTTTCCATAATTTCTTTATAGTCTTGATGTGTTCGAGATTGCAGACGCGGCTTTACGATTGAAAGCCAAGTATCAAGAAATTGATTCAAGGTTTGTTTCGGCGATGCAATGATGCCTTTATCCTTTTCGCTTAAAAGTTTTGTTAATTCTATATCGGCATCGGTTTTATTTCCGCGAAAAGTTTTAGATCGTGATTTCAAAGTTCCCTTTGAATCTCTCGTTTGAACGCGCAAAAGCCAGACGCTTTTGTTTCGATCAATCTTCTTTTTCTCTATTAACTGTCCTCTACTCATATTTTTATTTTTGGTAAGGACACGCTTTTTTGTTAAAATCGGCGTGTCCGTTGGTTTTGTTGAAGATTCCTTTCGGATAATAGAAGGCTTAGGAAACTCGCAATTTCCTAAGCCTTTGCAGTTTGTTGGTTTTGCGCCAAATAGATGTGCTGTGCAATGGCAACCGCCGAATGAAAGCACGGCAAATTTTGTTCTGCGGCTTTACACGAGCAACAAATAACTTTCATATTCGTTCGTTCGTCTTTCCGGCAAACAACCGTGTAAAAATTGCCTTTTGAGCCTGTTACCAAGTATTTTCCAAACTTGATAACTTTAACTTTCGGGCGAATCTTTTTCGCTCGTTTGATCGCGTTTTGAATCTGACTTTCACTTTTTAAGATATACATTTTTTCAGTTCCTTTTAGTTTGATTTAGTAGTTTTAACTACTTCTTTATTCTAACGCACACGCTAGGATAAAGCAAGTTAATTCTTGCGTAAAAGCTAGTTTTTGAGTAAATTATTAGTTGTATGATTGAAGGATATTTAACGACAAAAGAAGTTGCCGAAAAACTCGGCGTTACCGTTGGCAGAATTCGCCAAATGATCGTGGACGGGCAACTTCCCGCAACCAAGATCGGACGCGATAATTTCATCAAAGAAACTGACTTGAAACTTGTCAAAGATCGTAAAGTCGGAAGACCGAAAGGATTTTCGCCAACAGCCAAAAATAAATAAATGAATTTATATTTCTTCAATCAGGCTTCGATAAGACTTAACTAATTGGTCAATTGTTTTTATTTCAGACTTTTCTGTTAAGTTCTTGCCTTTAGATTCATTTATAAATTCCCTAACTTGATCTTCTGTAAAAGCTAAGTCCCGCATTAAAAAATCAAGTGATTCCATCTCATCTACGGCAAAACATATAATTTTTGTCAGAGTGCGAAACCAATCAACCTCAAATCCTAAATCATCACAAACTTTAGCCCACGCGTCTGTTTCGATAACATAAAGATATGCGCTTGAGGATGCCATTTTCATATAGTGTTCAGGTTCTTTTGTCAGTCTTCCGCCAACCCCTCTAAAAAAGGCTTTAAACATTGCGGTATGTCCTAATCGCGCAAGTAGATTCCCTGTATCAAGTCGAAAAATTTCTTCGCGCAAAAAATAAAAGTCAATAACATTAAAGCTTTTCATTGAGGTTGCGGCAAAAATTGCCTCAAGTTCGTTTTCATCTTCTCGCAACATTGCTTTCTGATATAAACCGAATCTTTCCTGTTTTGTAAGCAAATAATAATTATTTTTAATTGTTTTTATCGTTGCCATTTGTTGTTTCCTTTACTTTCCCGGCTTTCTTTCTTTCGTAATTTCAGAACCGTTTCAACAGATTCAAGTCGTGCTTCGATTTCGCCAACCTTTAAGGCTTCAATGAAGCCGTGCGCGATTGAAACTAAAAGCCTTCCGCGCTGAATCGAATTATCTAGTCCGGCAGCCTCGCGTAATGCGTAATCAAGCACCGTCAAAACGCCTTCAACATTGCGAATTTCAGACGGAATAAAGCTTGCATCTGCAAAATGCGGATTCTTTGTCGCAAGACCGCCCAAGCGCCGAGCCTGCGCTTGCTCTTTACCGCGTCCGGCATCGTGCATAAAACAGAAACCGCTTTCTCCCGCAAACGCGCGGCATCTCTCACCACGCTTGTTTTTTCCTTTACATTTCTTATCTGACATAAGCGTTAGTTACCAAGCCCTTGCTTATATTGAGTTGCATTTTTTGCTATCAAATCTTCTATTGTTATTCATAAGGGATTCCGCCTTTACCAAAGCTTTGCTTTCCGGCAGTCTTTCACATCACGAAAATATGAATCCCTTGAAAATCCGTGTGATTCATCCTTGTAAAAACCTTCGCCGTTTTCAGCAACCATTTGAAGAAATCCGCAAAGATTCATCGCTTTTCGTGTTGGGAAATGTTCTTTCAAAATATCCAAATTCGTTTTGCCGCCTGATATTAATTCAAAGAAATTCAGATTTTTGAGAATTTCGGAAATCACTAAATCAGAGATATTTTCAGTTAATAAACTTCCGGGCGTGTTATCCGATAATTCGTATTTTTTAATAAGCGAATCAATTGAAGATTTTTTCAATAAACTGTTTTCAAATCGAAGAACGGCTTTTGCCATTTTTGAAGCTTCCGCACTTGGATATTTCCGGCTTAACACTTCTTGCAACTTCGGATAAATGCGAATCTGTCTTGTTTTACCTTTAGCGGTAAAGTAAATAGTCGAATCTTCATAAAAGTTCTTTCTAAGCGGTTTAATACGTCTTTTTGATAGCTTTTCAACCATCTTCCAAACTTCTGATTCTGTATCAAAACAAATATCTTTTGCATAATGAATCAAATAAACCGAAGCTGCTTCATAATCAAAAGGCAATCCGCTTTTTTCTTCAACATATTCGGAAATCATTTTTAATCCTTCTAAAACCTCAGATTGATTTGGCAACCGTGCATTATGCCCAAAAAGCATTTTCGGCAAAGAAACCTGTGCCGTAAGATGCCACAAGCTATTTCCTCTTTGAAATAAAGAAAGATTCGGCAAGGTTTTAGAGCCTTTGGCATTAAAAACCCAAGTCTTCTTTCCGTTATCTAGCAGAAAACGCCAATGCTTTTTGAAATCATTGCAAACCAATGATTGATAAAAATGTTTTATTCCGACTGTATCAAGCATTTTTAGGTTTCAATCCATCTACAAAAATGTTGCCAAGTGATTCTTATTCCGGCGGATTCACAACTTCGCAATATTCCCGAAGGCGCAAGCCGAATTCATTTTCCAACTTTTTTTTAAGAATCTTGTTTTTACGCATATTCTTTTACTTCGCTGTCGCGATTTCCGCCTTGCTCTATCCAATTCACCAAAGCCAGTTCGCTGTATCTGTATTGCCTTTCGCCGATCTGGACAAAAGGAATTTTATTTTCCCGCGTCAATTCATAAACCCGAGCAAGTTTTATATCTAAAAACTCGCTAACCCATTTCGCTGTTTTAAGTGTATTTGTCATTTTTAAACTCTCCCTAAACTAAAAAATCGCTGTGAAATTGAGAAAATCTCAATCGCACAACGACAATTTAATCCACTAAACTAATGTGTAGTATTACTGTAACTATTACTTTCTTACATAAAATCCAAATCCTTTTTTATTTGCCTGATAATTTCATCTAAGCCTAAAATCTCAAGATACTTACAAACTATTTCCATATCCTTCTTAAAAGCCTGCGGTTTATCCGCATCTTTTCTATAAATTGTAGAAAATCTTTGTCTGACAGTTTCAGAATCAAAACCTGTTAAAAATGAGATAAATTCTGCTTTTTTAGTTGCCTCACAGTCCGGGAATGCCGGAATAAGACGATTGAACAATAAAATCACTCTATCAATCGTTAAATCTTTATGTTTCCCGATTTCTACGATCTGTTTTTTATCCGGCACTTTAGACGCTAAATCCAGATACAATAATTCGCTAATTTTGGAAATTTCAAAATCACATTTTTCCCCAAAGGTTGGTCTTTCATAATCCCAATACTGCTTTTGCTTATACTCGGTTTTTATCTCTATTAAATATTCTACTTGTTCTTTTTTGGTTTTGAGCGTTTTAAGATGATTCAAAACCTCGTCAAAATCAAATGGATTTTTATTCTCAGGGGTATCTAAATTATCTTCATCATCTATAAACTCATCCCGAAGTTTGGCAATCTCGAGCCGACAGATTTTTATTTGTTTGTCGGTTTCCTCATCTATCTGAAAAAATACAACAAGCCAATGACATAAATAAAAAAGTTGATCTTCAGTTATATCCAACTTTCTTAAACTCCGCCTGACAAAAAGAGGTTTGGCTTTATTTTCTCTTATAAAATCAACCTGAGCATAAAAAAGCTGGAAAAACTCAAGCGGTTCAAATATGCCTTCATATGCTTCATCAGTTAATTCTTCATAAATGCCGTGATTAAATTCGTCATTTAAGTATGTATCGAGTTCTTCAAGTTCTCTATCTGTATGATTCTCTACCATCGGAATTTATTTTGTATTATTTAGATTAATTATACTTTCATCACCGGCGATATTTCTAACTTTCATTCTGAGCGGTTTCTTTTCGGAAAAGAGTTTGCCGTTCCAAAACTCTTTTGATTTTTTGCCATTCAGCATTACAAACGAATTTTTATCAATTTTTAATTCGACATCTGATTTCCAAACGCCTTCGCTGTTTGTGCAATCAAGACTTACAAATTCGATCAACTCAAGCCCGTTTTCGCTTATCTCAAGCGGTTTGTATTTCGATTTCTTTTTCGGTTCGTCTTCGTCAAAAAGCGTTTTCTTGCCTTTCTTTCCCTGCAAGGCTTTCTTTTGATTGTATTCGTCAATTTTTTGGCTCAAACGGTCGGAAACAAAACTGTTAAATTCGATCTCGAAACCGTCTTTTATTCTTCGTAAATCGTAATCAATAACATCTTCCAAAACGACTTCATCAAGAATTTCTTTTAGGTCGCGCAAGTCTATTTTGAAATTCGTTTCGTTACGTTCGGCGATGAATTTATCAAGCGCGGCGCGGTCTTCGATGTCTATGTAATAAACGATGACTTTTTTAACGTCGTCGGGCAAATCCGGCATTGCTTCGTTAAGGATGCGGTTCATCAAAGGAATGTCCAAAACCTTTGTCGAATGGTCTAACAGATTCGGAATATAAACGGGCATCAAGCCTTCTTTTGAATCTTCAATCGCACCTTCCCAAAACTTGTCGAGTTTGTCTTCGTTTCGCAAACCGACGATCAAAGTTTTGAGTTTGTCCATCGTTTGAATCGGGTTGCGGAAAAGTGAAACGCCGTCTTTGATGTCCAGCATTTCAAACGCCGCGCCATTTTCTTTTAGTCTATCGCGTGTCGTCAAAAGCGAATTGATGCCAACATCGGAAGTTATAAATTTTCTGCCCAAACGATGAGCAACCGCCGCCGTTGTTCCGCTTCCGCCAAAAAAATCGGCAACAATCATTCCTTCGTCCGATGATGCTTTAATAATTCTTTCAAGTAAGGCTTTTGGTTTTTGTGTAGCATAATCAAGTCTTTCAATAGCTTGAGAATTAACGGGTTTTATATCATCCCAAAGTGATTGACACGGCATTCCCTTTAATTCATCAAGATAAACTTTAAGCCGTATTCCGCCGCTTTTAGTTACATATAAACGTCCATCTTCATCTAACTTTTTCATAGTATCTAAAGGACATCGCCATAATGAAGAAAATCCTTTGTAACTATATTGATAACCTCTGCCTTTCAATCCTTTTGCAGTTAGGTTTCCATCCGTCCATTTTCTTCCGTCTTCATCTTGACGACTAAAACGGCTCAAATACTCTTCGGAATAATCTTGATAAACAGTATTAAAAACATATTCGTTAGAACTTGAATAGTAATAAATCATATCGAAATTGTTTCCGTAATTTGTTGCGTCGCTATGTGCCGTTGTTCGTTTCCAAATAATCTCACTTAAATAATTATCTTCGCCGAAAACTTCATCCATCAAAATTTTTACATAATGTCCGATGTGCCAATCAATATGAAGATAAATGCTTCCCGATTCGCTCATTATTGAACGAATCGCCGTCAGATTTTCATACATCCAATTGAGATATGCTTCTTTGTTCCAGATGTCGCCATACATCTTTTCTTCAAAGGCTTTATATTCGTCAATTTCGACTTCTTCGCCCGCTTCCAATGCGTCGGCGATTTCCTTTTCTTTTTCGGCAAGCTGCGCGGCAATCTTCGGATTTTTTCGCAAATAAACTTTCCGCGCATAATCCGCGCCGGACGCAAACGGCGGATCAATATAAACAAGATCAACCTTGATGCCTTTGTCCTTCAAATAAGCACACGCCGAAAGACATTCGCCGCGAAGCAAAAGATTTTCCGAATCATCGCCGATCTTTTCCGTCTGTTCGACTTCGTAAAGCGGCAAACCGCGCTTAATGCGTTCGATGACTTTATTGTTTTCACGATAACGCAAAACGCGCCGCGTCCGCGTGAAATTATCCAAAATCGCTTGTCCGTCCGTCGTTTCGGGAATGTATGAAATATATTTAACAGGCATAGTTTATTGTAATCCTTCCTTTCCTTTTTTCGTTGTGCGATAGGCTTGTTGATTATGCGAAGGATTTTCAGGAAATTTATATTCTAACAATTCATCTCTAATCATTCGGCTTAGATAATCTGTCTTAACGTGATGTGAAGTTCTTCCAAGAAGCAAAGCAATTTCAACGGCTTTTAGAGTTTTCCAAGCACAAAGTTTTAAGATAAGAATCTTAATTTCTTCATTAGTGCCGCGTTTTCCAACTTTTTCTATTTCCAAACTTAATTCGGGCTTTGATTGTTTTAACTCAGTGGATAAGGTCTTACCCACTAGGTTGGTATTCTTACCCACTAGGGGGATAGTCTTATCCACTAGGTTGGTAGTGTTATTTGTACTTTCAGTTCCTTTGGAGAATAAAAGTCCTTGTCGTTGTGTTTCCTCTAAAGTAGAAATCAAACGGCTTCCGGGTATGTAAAAGGTAGCTGAACCTTGTGGACGCTGTTCAAGCAAATTGTAATCGCGCAATTTTCGTAAATGATTGCTGGCTTTCAAGGTGTCTGTTCCGCTGTTGATGGCGCGAAAAGCGGAATTATCAATATAATTGAACTTTTTGACAAACAAAAGCGCACGCGCTTCTTCATCAGCTAAATTGCAATCTTTGAAGTTTTCAAGCCATTTGGCATCTTCTTCTTCGATGAAATGAATGCTCAACAAAGACAATTTGAAGATATTCAAACGACGATCCGAACTAATAATCGGCGTTGTGAGATTAGCTTGCTGCATCATTTTTCGCATTGTGCGAATGCCCGTGCCTTTGGTTTCTGCATAATTTAGATCGCGTAAAACACTGGCAATCTTTGGATTTCGCATTCGAGATGCGCCCGGTTCGCCCAAATTTTCATCGGCGATTAGAGAGTAACCGGGATTTATAATTTCAAAACGGTTGCCGTAACGCACAACTTGAATTGCACTATGTAAATTATAATCACGGTGCATCAAGGCATTTGCAACTGCTTCACGAACGACACGAAAAGGAATTAAAGGAATGTCCTGCCGACGTGCGCTATTTTCGGGCAAAGAAAAGCGTTTCGGAATATCTTCCATAATTTGATTGATAAGCCGTGAAATCATCAAAACCAACGCTTCGCGCATTTCCAAACTCGATTCGTAACGCTTTTCGACATCACTCATCCATTCATTACCGGAAACACGCATATAATCCACACGCATCATAGGAAAATGCTTTCGTAACGCACTAGATTTGCCGAAAAGCAAAATGCCTGCCACCGTCGCGCAACGATTGCCTTTATAAATAGTCGTTGCACCCAAAGCATCGAACAATTCTTCATCGGAATAAGTCAATTCCTCTGCCGCCGGATTTATTTCCGTTCTTAATCTTTTATATTCTTGTAAGGCTCGCGGCTCAAAATCTTCAACTGATGCTTCTGGCAAAGGCGTTTCATCAAAACTGCGGCGATTTTTCAGTTGAACAAATAACAGTAAATCTTCATCCGTGCATCGTTGATCGGTTGAACTAATTCGTCTATATGCACCTGTTTTTACGCCTTTTGATTTGATAAATACAGGTTTTTGTTGTGCTTCTGCTTCAGGTATGTAAGCAATTATGACACCTTTGCCGTCAATTATTTCCGTGTATATATTGGGACGAATCGGAATATTAAAATTATCGCGGCAAACAGTAGAAAGACTTGTTTTAACATCGTCTAATTTTTTAACACCAATGACTTCATATTTTAGAGTGTCCTCATCACGAATAACACCAAGAACAAGATAACCGCCATTTTGGTCAGGTTCGTTTGAAAAAGCTGAAATTGTTTCAAGCGCACTCTTACCAACATCCGAACCGCGCTTGGCTTCAATTTCAACCGATTCATCTTCGGTATTTAATCTTTCTAAAATTTCTTCAAGGTTTAGCATCTTAATCGCAAAAATCTTTTTGTGATAGGGGAAAAATGTTCCCCCATCACTTTTTAATCACAGAAAAATGTTTTCAATTTCGTATTAAATTTTATAAGGTTATCCGGCAATGTGTCGGCATCTGTTAAGTAAAGATAATCAAACTTCTTATATCCAAACTTGCCATTATTTATTTTAAGAAATTCGGTTTCAACAAACTTACGACGCAAAACAAAAGCCTTTTGTTCGGCAAAACCGCTTCCCTTTGTTTCAACAATCAAAGCGCGATGAATTTTTTCATCTTTGCGCTGAATAATCATAAAATCCGGAGTGTATCTTCCGAGATATTTTTTGTTTTCCGTGTAGCAAAGAATCCGAAAATCCGTGATGTCTTTTTCACCGTTAAAATAGATTTCTAAATTACAATCTTTGAGATAATTATCTCGCAAAGCCTCTTCAAAAATGTTTTTTTCAAGTCCGCTATCAAATTTATACGGCAAGAAATGAAATGTTTTATCTTTGCATTTCACGGCAGGCGAAAGGTCTTCCGGCATACCCGGCAAAAAATTATCCAAACCTTGTTCTTTTAAGACTTCAATAGCTTTTTCATATTTTTCTTTTTGCTGTTTGATTTTGTCTTCAATGCTCAAACCTTCTCGGTCAATTTCCAAAATCTCTTTTATTTCGGCTTCGCTCGGATATAGTTTTGGATTTTTGGCAATCGCTTTAAGGCTTTCGACAATAAGCATTTTTGCGCTTTGCGGAATAATTTCGCTTTTTGTTTCGAGTTCTCGTTTTGTGTGAAAAGCAAGCCGAATCTGTTTATTGATTTCAGCAAGATCGTAAAAATCATTGAAAAATCTTTCGTCTTTATCAATAAAGGAAATCCTCTTAAATATTACTTCCAACTCACCTTCAAACTGTTTTAATTTGGATAAAGTTAGGATGCCGAAACTTTCCTTGCTGATCTGGAAAAGCCACCGGTTAAAATCGGCATAATCGCCTTTTTCCGTGTCCAAAATCGTTCGCGTGATGTCGTCGGCATTTTGAAGATTTCTTTGTGTAATAATCGCTTGATTTAGAAAACTATCTGTATTTATCGAAACGATTTCCTTTTTTGGATTTGATTCGCCGTTTATTGTTATTGTGTCGTATTCAACTTTAAGTTGAAAGAAGTCAACTTTTGGAAGTTTGAGATATTCAATGCGTGAATATCGTTCGACTTTTTCAGTTTCCCTTATTACTCCAAGACTGTTTATTTCATTGATGCTTGTCTTTTGCTTTTCGGCAAGTTGTTTATTAAGAGTGTCGGCATTATCTTTACTTAACCAAATCAAAGCCGTTTCGGTTGCGTCTTTTTCAACTTGCCGCAAACATCGGCAACTTGTCTGCAAAACCATATTTTTCGGACAATCTTTCGCTTGAGATAAAATAACGCTTGTTAAACTTCGACAATCCCAGCCTTCTTTACCGATCTGAACAAGTAAGATAATTTCTTTTCGTGATACAGGCTCATCAAGCAACTTAAAATCAAGTTCGCTGTCTTGAGGTTGCGGATGTTCTTTGTTGCCTTTGTGGAATTTTAAAATCTTGTTACTGTCTATTCCAAGATCACCAGTTAAAAACGGATAAACTTCATTTTCAAGCCGATCTATCGTTCCGCAATAAATGGCAAGTTTAGCGTTTGTTCCATCGGAATAAATTTTATTCGAGTATAATTTTTGGAAGTCTTCAACGCCTTTACGGATAATTTGAAGCGAAGATAAACCTTTTTCTTCACTTTTGATGTTTGGCTTTTTCAAAAAAGTTTTGATGCCTTCGATCAAAGGATAATAATAAACTGTGTTTGTAACAATACCTTCGCCAAAAAGATATTTGAAAAATTGAGATAAAAAGTGAAATGAAACGAGTAATTTAGTAGATTGATTTGAACAAAATTATTCAACTAAAGACCCGATTCATTTCAATGGATATAATATCAGTTTTTGCTT
>JBGTIH010000169.1:0-11311 GCA_041745765.1 Pyrinomonadaceae bacterium
CAAATTGATGTTGGGAAACATTCTCAAGAACAAGCTGGATGAGCCGGAAATACTGATGCAAACGATCCATCAACGACACCGAGTGCGGGAAAAGGACATCGGGCGACGAAGGCAGTTTTTAATCTGACAAAGTAGAACTAAGCAGTAAATTAACAAATCTTAATTTTAGTCGAAAACTTGAGCTTAAAGATTTTTTTCCATTTTTCATTTTTCATTTTCCATTGCCAAGTGAATTACAATTAAAAACGTGAAAATTCTTGTTGCGCGAACATTTGAAGAAATCAACTTTGCTTACGAATCATTTGCAAAAGCCGAAGTTATCGGCTGTGATACGGAAACATCTTCGCTTTCGGCGCGGAAAGGCAGACTTTTTTCGATTCAATTTTCCGACGGTGATTTTAATGTTTTGGTGCCGATTTCTGAAAAAGTCCCGCTTGGAAAGTTGGAAGAAATTTTAACGAATGAAACCATCGTCAAAATTTTTCATAACGCAAAATTCGATCTGGAGTTTTTGCGCGAAAACGGATTTTCCGTGAAAAATGTTTTCTGCACAATGATTGCCGAAAAACTTCTGACCAAAGGCGCAAATCAATCGGCATCGCTCGCCGAAACGCTTTATCGTTATTTTGCGGTTGATTTAGACAAATCGCAACGCGCCAAATTTAATCGACACTGGAACGGAATCTGGACACAAGAATTGGTTGATTACGCCCTTTCGGATGTGATTTATTTACCGAAATTGATGCAGGAACAAAAGACCTGGCTGGAAAATCTGGGATTGACGGAAATTTTCGAGATGCAAATGGCTAAATTAATTTGAGGCACGATCTAAAAATATCGTGAAATAAAATAATACCGAAAAAATCAAAATTTCAAGGAGAAAGATGATGAAAGCAGAAGAAAATCGTTTGGAAGAAGCGCGGAAACACGAAAAAGATTGGAAACAATGGGGCTGCTACGTCAGCGAACGCGCCTGGGGAACTGTCCGCGAAGATTATTCTGAAACGGGCGCAGCGTGGGAATATTTCCCGTTTGAACACGCGCTTCACAAAGCGTTTCGCTGGAACGAAGACGGCATTGCCGGAATCTGCGACCGCAAACAGATGATCTGTTTCGCGCTTTCGCTCTGGAATGAAAAAGACGCTTTTCTAAAGGAAAGACTTTTCGGTTTAACCGGCAATGAAGGAAATCACGCCGAAGATGTAAAGGAATATTATTATTATCTCGACAATACGCCGACACATTCCTTTATGAAATATTTGTATAAATATCCGCAAAACGAATTTCCATATCAAAAACTAAAAGAAGAAAGCAAAAAACGCGATAAAACACAGCCCGAATACGAATTGATTGAAACGGGCGTTTTCGATGAAAATAAATATTTCGACGTTTTTATCGAATACGCCAAAGCCGACGCGGATGATCTGTGCATAAAAATCACCGCGCATAATCGCGGAGAAAAAAGCGCGCCGCTTCATCTTTTGCCGACCGTCTGGTTTCGCAATACCTGGTCGTGGTTTGAAAACGCGGATAAACCTCTGCTCGAAAAAGCGGAATCTGGTGCGGAAAATCTTTCGTTTATCAAACTTTCAGAAGAAACGCTCGGCGAATATCAACTCGTCTGTGCCGATTCAAAACAACTGCTTTTTACCGAAAACGAAACGAATTTTCAAAAACTTTACAACGCCGAAAATCATTCGAAATTTACCAAAGACGGTATCAACGATTTTGTCGTCAACAACCAAGAAGACGCGGTAAATGCTGAAAATAAAGGCACAAAAGCCGCCGCTCATTATTATTTCGAGATTGAAGCAAACAAAAGTGAAACGATTTATCTGCGCTTAACCAAAATATCAAACCGCAAAGACGCGGAGACGCAGAGTGAAAATCAAGATTTAAATAATAATTTTGAAGAAAACTCCGCGTCTGCTCCGCGTCTCGGCGGTGAATTATCTTATGAAAGTTTTATCGCTGATTGTAAAAAGATTTTTAGTAAAAGAATTTCCGAAGCCGACGAATTTTACGCGTCCGTCATTCCCGATAATCTCAGCGATGACGCGCAAAATGTGATGCGCCAATCGCTTGCCGGAATGCTCTGGTCAAAGCAGTTTTATCATTATGTCGTCACAGACTGGCTCGAGGGCGACGAGAAATTTCCGAAACCGCCGCGCAAACGTCTGGCGGGGAGAAACAGCGAATGGACACATCTGTATAACGACGAAGTTGTTTCGATGCCCGATAAATGGGAATATCCGTGGTATGCCGCGTGGGATCTGGCGTTTCACTGCATTCCGCTTGCGCTGATTGATTCGGAATTTGCCAAACGGCAATTGATTCTGCTTCTGCGGGAATGGTATATGCACCCGAACGGGCAGATTCCCGCGTATGAATGGGCGTTCAGCGATGTTAATCCGCCGGTTCACGCGTGGGCGGCACTAAGAGTTTATCAAATCGAAAGAAAGCGCAAAGGCAACGGGGATCACGCATTTTTGCAGAAAATTTTTCACAAATTGCTGCTGAATTTTACGTGGTGGGTCAACCGCAAGGACGAAGAAGGCAACAATGTTTTCGAAGGAGGATTTCTGGGTTTGGATAATATCGGCGTTTTCGACCGCAGCGCGGATTTGCCTTCAGGCGGAAAGCTCGAACAATCGGACGGAACTTCGTGGATGGCGATGTTTTGCCTTAATATGCTGGCAATCGCGCTGGAATTGGCGAAAACAGACAAAGCTTACGAAGACGTTGCCAGCAAATTTTTCGAGCATTTTATCTTTATCTCCGACGCGATGAACAAACTCGGAGACGAAAAGACAAACCTCTGGAGCGAGCGCGACGGGTTTTATTACGACGTACTCCATCTGCCGCACGAGCGAAATATTCCTCTAAAGGTGCGCTCGATGGTCGGTTTGATTCCGCTTTTTGCCGTTGAAACTCTGGAAGACGCGTGGCTCGAAGATTTGCCGGCTTTCAAAAGACGCACCGATTGGTTTTTGGAAAATCGCCCCGATTTGATTGAAGATATCGCTTGTTTGCAGGCAACGGGCGCAAACAATCGCCGGCTTCTGGCAATCGTCAATCCCGAACGTCTGCGGCGCATTCTTCAAATAATGCTTTCGGAAAACGAATTTTTATCCGATTACGGCATCCGCGCACTTTCGCGTTTTCACAAGGCGAATCCGTACGTTTTTGAAATAGACGGGACGCGCCACACGGTCGAATACGAGCCGGGCGAATCGCGTTCGGGAATGTTCGGCGGAAACTCGAACTGGCGCGGTCCCGTCTGGTTTCCGATGAATTATCTGATAATCGAATCTTTGCAAAAATTCGATTATTATTTCGGCGAAGATTTCAAGGTCGAATTTCCGACGGGTTCGGAAAATATGCTTTCCCTTTGGGAAGTTTCGCAGGAACTCGAAAAACGTTTGTCGAATATTTTCTTAAAAGACGAAGACGGAAACCGCGCTGTTTTCGGCAACGTCGAGAAATTTCAAAAGGACGAACATTTTCGGGATTATATTTTGTTCTACGAATATTTTCACGGCGACCGCGGCTGCGGGTTAGGCGCAAGCCATCAAACCGGCTGGACTGGGTTGATGGGCAAAATCTTGCAACAATTAGGAAAATACGGACACGAAGAAAGCGGCATAGATTTGCAGACGACGCATAATTTTCGATTTCCGACGGAAACAGTTAAGAAAGAATAATTTAGATTATGAATATCGAAGACAAACTAACAATGCTGAAGCAAAAGGTTTTACAAGCTTTTGCTAATGTTCCATATCCAAAAGGAATTTTAGCACCGCACGAATGTGAAGAATGTCTTGAATTAAGAGAAACATTTAAAGACCAAAATTGGAAAACTATTGACCAAAAAATTATTGAGAAAAATTATGGTCAACTGCCTTTATTTTCTAGCGAAGCATTTCATTGTTTTCTGCCAGCATATTTGATTTACTCGTTAGAAAATTTTAACGATAATCTCATTTGTGAATTTACAATATACGCGCTTAGTCCAAGTAAGAAAGACTTAAAGGAAAGTTTTGATTATTGGAAAGAGAGATTTCAATATTTTACTGATGAACAAATGGAAATGATTTATCAATTTCTCGATTTGGTTAATGAAAATAAGGATTCTTACTTTATATCTTTTGAGAATATAAGTGCGGAAAGATTGAAAAGTGTTAGAGATCAACAGAACTAAACTATTAGAAAATAAATTTTATGAAAGCAATCGCAGTTAAACCGAAAACGAAAAACAGCGTTCATCTTGTTGAAATGGACAAACCGGAGATTTCCGACGTAAAAGACGGCAAAGGCGTGCTGGTCGAAGTTTTGCGCGTCGGCGCGTGCGGAACTGATCGGGAAATTAATGACGGCGAATACGGCGTTGCGCCGGAAGGTTTTGAATTTCTTGTTCTCGGACACGAAAATTTCGGGCGCGTCGTCGAAACCGCCCCGAATGTCAAAGATTTAAAGAAAGGCGATTTTGTCGTCGCGACCGTTCGCCGACCGTTCGGCGCGAGCATTTATGACAAAATCGGACAGCAGGATTTTACGACCGACTCGGAATATTGGGAACGCGGGATCTCGCGCCTTCACGGATTTATGGCGGAATTTTACGCGGAAAGCGAAGATTTTCTCGTGAAAATTCCGCCGAAAATAGCGGAAGTCGCCGTTTTGCTCGAACCGATTTCAGTTATCGAAAAAGGTCTGAAACAAGCCGAAGATATTCAAAAACGCCTGACCGTCTGGCAACCGAAAAACGCGGCGGTTTTAGGAACGGGAAACATCGGACTTTTAACCGTTTTGGCTCTGCGTCTGCGTGGGTTTCAAGTTCACGGTTTCGGCAAACAACTGAGAGAAGATTATTTAAACGCCGAATTGTGCGAAGAAATCGGCGCAACTTACGATTCGACCGACGATCTTTCCGTCAGAGATTCGGTCGAAAAATACGGCGAATACGATCTTATATTTGAATGCACTGGATTTTCGCCGATAATTTTTGAAGCGATGGAATCTCTGAACGAAAACGGGATTCTAATTTTATCTTCCATTACGGGCGGCGACCGAACGACCGACGGCGTAGAATCCGATAAGATCAATCAAGAGTTTGTTTTAGGAAACCGCGCGATGGTCGGAACGGTCAATGCCAGCCGCGAACATTTTGAAATGGGCGTAAAAGACATCGCGCTCGCCGAAGCGATGTTTCCCGGCTGGCTTTCGAAAATGATGACGCACAAGGTCGAAGGTTTGGAGAATTACGAAAAAGTTTTCGATATTTTAGAAAACGGCGGGAAATACAACGCGATTAAAACTTATTTGGAAGTAAAGAAAATTTAAATTTCGACCTTTGATCTTCGACCTTTGATCTTTGCAAAAGTTTCTAAAATTAAAGATACTTTTCAAAGATCGAAAATCAAAGGTCAATGATCACATCAGATTTATGCCGAATTTTCCAGAAATCGACGATAATACAGACGTTCTGACCGAGAGCGAATCGAAGCTAGAGAAACCGAAACTCTACAAGGTTTTGCTGCACAACGACGATTTTACGACGATGGAATTTGTCGTATATGTTTTGAACACCGTTTTCATGCGCTCCGAAGCCGAATCTTTTGCGATAATGTTTAAGGTTCATAACGAAGGTGTCGGCGTGGCGGGCGTTTATCCGTATGAAGTGGCGACGATGAAAGCCGAAAAAGCAATGAATATGGCGCGGGCGCACGAATATCCGTTTCTCTGCACCGTTGAAGAAGAATGAGTGCAAAATGTAAAATTGAAAACGGATGCGGATCATGTCAGAACAGCCTGTATAAGCGGGCTGTCAGAACTTGGCATTTTAGAATCTCGGCTCTAAACAGCCCGCTCACGCAGGCTGTTCTGACCCGTTATTTCAATCTTAAACATCCGAGCGGGTAACGCCTTCGATCTCCAGAATCAAATCCGCGCCGTAAGCCTTTGCCGGAGTTTGAAATCCGGCGGCGAAATTTCCATCCAGAATCTTTTTCGCGATTTTTAGCGCGGTCAGATATGTCGTCGTGTAGCCTTCGGGACAAGTTTGGCGCGATTCGACCGAATTTCCCTCGTTGTCAGACGCTTTTCCCCAGAGATATGTTTTGCCTTTGGCGCGTTCTTCCGCGTTTGGTCCGCCTTCGGGAATTTGTTTTTGCAGAAAATTTTGAAGCGGTTTGGTTGCCAGAAGCCAGCCGAAATAGCGGCTCAGTTTTAACAATTTCAATTGCGGTTCGGGAACAACCGTAAAAACTTCGATATTCGGAATTCCGGTCGTATAAAACGCGGTCGAAACGTCGCCCCACGGAATTGTTACGCCCGTTTTCCTGACTTCGCCGAAATCAATTTCGCGGGTTTTATACGCCGCCGGAACACTTTTTATTTCGCCGTTTTCACGAATCGCGCCGCCTTTGCCGATGTTCAAAGTCATCGTCGCCTGCGTTCCGTGCGAGATTTTTCCCAAACCGTAAAAAGCCAGCGACAAATCGGTCGCCGTCGGCAGACGATTTTTCAGATGAAGCGCGAGACAATCCGACGGCACGACATCGAAACCGACTCCGGGCATAATCATAATTCCGGCTTTTTTCGCCGCTTCATCACGCGCGGCAAGCGCTTCAAAAACGGCAATTTCGCCCGTAATATCAAGATAATGTTTCTGAAGCCGCAAACACGCTTCGCCCATTTGCGCGGAAGTCAGCGAAAACGGTCCGGCGCAGTGTATGACAAAATCAACTTCCTTCAAAGTGTATTCGAGCGACTTTTTGTCTTCGAGCGCAAAGGTGCGGCACGTCAGGTTTAATTCCTTTGCCAGCGGCTCGACCTTGTTGCGGCTGCGTCCTGCCAGAATCGGCTTTAAACCGCGCTTGACGGCTTCGCGGGCAATCAATTCGCCTGTATAACCGTTTGCGCCGTAGATCAGAAAATTCTTCATAAACTTTTTTAGCCAAAGAATATCACAATCAGTAAGGCAAAAGTGAAAATCTCTTTTAAGTAATTGAAATTACGCAAGTTAATCGTCTAATTTATTATAGTTAATAAACCGGTTTACTTTGTGCTTATCCGTTTAAATCGTCGGAATTTGATTTTAAAATTCAAAATTGTTGGTTTGTCAAAAAAAATTTTGAAAAGTCATTTTTCAGGCTTGTTTGAGTTTAATAAATTTGAAGAAGTTTTAGAATAATTCATCGTAAAAATTTGTAATTGACTCAATTTTCAAAGTCTAAAGACAATAAGAATTTTGTTGAAAGCCCCTGACAAAACCGGACAGCACGCTATTGAGCAATATTTTAACAAACAGATTTTCCACATAATCAAAACGCAAGCTATAATTTTACTTTTATCAAACTTTGGAGATTATATTTTGCAACATGAACTTATTTTAATTCTCGATTTCGGCTCGCAATATACGCAGCTGATCGCGCGGCGTGTGCGTGAGCAGGGCGTTTATTGCGAGATTGTGCCGTTTTTTTACGCGCTGGAAAAGATCATCGAACGCAATCCAAAAGGCGTGATTCTTTCGGGCGGTCCGAATTCGGTTTATGAAGAAGATGCACCGCAGGTTTCCGAAGATTTTTATGAAAAAATTAACGCGCCGATTCTTGGAATTTGCTATGGAATGCAATTGATGGCAAAGGATTTGCTCGGGCAAGTTTCGCCTTCGGATAAGCGCGAATACGGACACGCGAAGTTAAAAGTTTTGAGCGGAAAGACCGAGCTTTTTAATGAACTGCCGTTTGAACTCGATGTTTGGATGAGCCACGGCGATCACGTAACGAAGTTGCCCGAAGGCTTTCATCAAACGGCGACTACGGGCGATGTCGTAACGGCGATTGAAAATGAAGCGCGGCGAATCTACGCCGTGCAGTTTCACCCGGAAGTTTCGCACACGCCTTTGGGCAAAGAGGTTTTGCGCAACTTTTTGTTTAACATTTGCGAGTGCAAAGGCGATTGGACTTCAAAGCAGTTTATCGCCGAAGAGATCGAAAAAATTCGCTTAATCGTCGGCGAAACGGATGAAGTTGTTTGCGGACTTTCGGGTGGAGTTGATTCGACCGTTGCCGCCGTTTTAGTTCAACAGGCAATCGGTGAGCGGCAAACCTGCATTTTCGTCAATAACGGTCTGCTTCGCGCCGACGAATTCGAGCAAACCTTAAAGGTTTATAAAGACAATCTGCATTTAAACGTCATCGGCGTTGACGCGTCCGAAGATTTTTACGCGGTCTTAAAAGATGTTGTTGATCCCGAACTCAAACGCAAGGCGATCGGCGCGAAATTCATAGACATTTTCGATGCGGAAGCCACGAAAATCGGCGACGTGAAATGGCTCGTGCAGGGAACACTTTATCCTGATGTCATCGAATCCGTATCTTTGCGCGGAACGAGCGTTACCATAAAATCGCACCACAACGTCGGCGGTTTGCCCGAAAAGATGAACTTGAAACTGATCGAACCGCTCAGAGAATTGTTCAAAGACGAAGTACGTCTGATCGGCAAGGATTTGGGAATTCCGCAGGAAATTCTGCAAAGACATCCGTTTCCCGGTCCGGGTTTAGGCGTCAGAATTTTAGGCGACATCACGCCCGAAAAAGTGGAACTTCTGCAAAAAGTCGATAAAATCTTTATCGAAGAACTGCATAATTTCAAACTCTACAACGAAGTCTGGCAAGCCTTCGCCGTGTTGCTGCCGATTCAATCGGTCGGCGTAATGGGCGATTTCAGAACTTACGAACGCGCCGTCGCACTTCGCGCTGTTACGTCAACCGACGGAATGACGGCAGATTGGGCGCGTCTGCCGTTTGATTTTCTGCAAGCCGTTTCATCAAGAATTACATCGGAAATTCGCGGAATCAACCGCGTCGTTTACGACATTTCATCAAAACCGCCAAGCACGATTGAGTGGGAATGATTCGATTTTGGATTTTAGATTTTAGATCAGCAATTAATTTTCTTTACAATCCGTATTTCATCTGTATATTATCAGTATGGAGTTTGAATGGGACGAAGACAAAAATCTCGCTAATATCAAAAATCACGAAGGTATTTCCTTTGAGGATGTAACAAGGGTTTTTAATGATATTTGGGCAATTGACGAAGATGATTTAGACCATTCAACTGCAAACGAGAAGCGATTTACCATTATTGGATTGGCTGATGATCAACTTTTGCGGGTAACTTATACAATTATTTCCGAGCCGTCGGCAGAAGAAATCCTACGCATAATTTCGGTTCGTAAAGCGCAGTCAAGAGATAAAGAAAATTATGAAAATGCGAGAAACATCTATGACCGATGAAAAATTTGAAGTTGAATACACCGGGGCGGATATTCAGGAAATGCGTGAAAGCGGCTATTCTGAAGAAGATTTACCGAGCGTCGGAAAACACACTTTTCGGCGGGCAAGACATATTGTTCCGCGCAACCAGCAAAAACTAAAAGTTACGATAATGCTCGATGCGGACGTTTTGGATTTTTTTAAAGAACGCGCCGCCGAACAGGGAAATCTGCCGTATCAGACACAAATCAACCGCGAACTTCGCAAGGCGATGGAAAAAGCCAAACAGCCGAAAAGCGAAGTCGTAACTCTGGAAATGCTCGAAAATCCGGCGTTTCTTGCGGGTTTGGCAAAGAAGTTGAAAAAAGTTGCTTGAATTTTTAGTTTTGATTGAATGTGTGTAATTTACATTTCAAAAGTATTACATCATTACTTCTTCAAAACGGCAAAAAATTGTAAAAATTGTCAGATATTGATTTACAAAATCGCCTTCAGCGAATCGGATTTTTGAGATGTTTTTATAAATTATAAATTTCAGGTGAAACATTTCAGGCTTTTTTTGCGTCAAAAACATCAATGAATTTAATTGATTTTTTAATTGTTTTAATAATTTTGCTTAGTGCGGTTTTCGGTTATTACCGCGGCTTTATAAATGGATTGCTTTATCTCGTGCGCTGGTTCGGAAGCATAGCGGCGGCTTTTGTTTTATATCGTCCGGTTTCGTTGTTGCTTGGCGCGGTTACGGATTGGACGGAGGTTTGGACAAAGCCTTTTGCTTTTCTGATTGTTTTGTTTTCGTTCGGTTTATTACTCAATTATTTGGGCAATTTGCTGATTATACAATTTCCGAAAGACTATCGCCAAAATCAATTAAATCGTGCTTTCGGTGTTTTGCCCGGTTTGGTCAGCGGTTTAGTTTTTGCGATTATTATCGCTGCGTCGCTTTATTCGCTGCCTTTTTCCGGCGGTTTTCAGGATTCTTTAGATGAAAGCCGTCTGGCGGAACCTTTGGCAATTTATACGGATGAAATAGAAACCAGACTTTCCCCGATTTTTGAAGAAGCGATTGCTCAGACGCTTACACGCCGGCTGACGACGTATCCCGGTTCGGATGAAACGGTTGAACTGCCTTTTAAAGTAAAAACATTCCGCGAGCGTCCTGATTTGGAAGCCGAAATGCTTGATCTTATCAATCGGGAACGCGCCGAAGAAGGACTTTCGCCGCTCGAAGCCGATACGGAAATGCGGAGCGTTGCCCTTAAACATTCAGCCGATATGTTTGAGCGCGGTTACTTTTCGCACAACACGCCGGAAAATAAAAATCCTTTTGAACGAATGAGAGAGGACAAAGTCAGTTTTCGGACCGCGGGCGAAAACCTCGCGCTTGCGCCGAGTTTGAAAGTTGCCCACACGGGTTTGATGAATTCGCCGGGACACCGCGCAAACATTCTTCGCTCGCAATTCGGACGCGTCGGCATCGGAATTTTAGATGGCGGCAGACGCGGTTTGATGATTACACAAAAGTTTCGGAATTAGAAAAAACGGCTCGGAAATTTTTCCGCAAATTTTAGAAGCTGTTTGAAAACTATTTTTTGCCTACGAAACATACTAATTTCACGAAAAAAATATCAAAATGAGATAATTTTTTCTTTTATTTCGTATGACTTCGTGTGTTTCGTAGGTAATTTTTTGAGTTTTCAAACAGCTTCTAATCGTTACAAATATTCACCATTCACCACTCACCATTCAGCATTACTAAGCACCTAAGCAAAAGTAATGTAATACTTTGAAACTATTTGTGAAAGGACTTTATCAAGTTCTTCGCACAAGTTTTTGTAGGAAGTATAGGCTTCCCACGACAGCCATTCGTATTTTATCTTCTTCCATAGTACAATACCTTCGCCAAAAAGATATTTGAAAAATTGAGATAAAAAGTGAAATGAAACGAGTAATTTAGTAGATTGATTTGAACAAAATTATTCAACTAAAGACCCGATTCATTTCAATGGATATAATATCAGTTTTTGCTT
>JBGTIH010000170.1:0-3536 GCA_041745765.1 Pyrinomonadaceae bacterium
ATCTTTTTTTCGATGTTTAACCGCCGAATTATCTAAAATTCGCCCGCCGGCAATCGTCATCTGCGGCGAATACGAGCGCAGAATAAATCTCTCAGACGGAATCGCCGCGACCGGAATTTCCAATCTGATTTGAACAAAATCTTTTTCGCCCTGCTTGATTTCGCCCGCTTCATTTAAAACCTGAATTCGTGCCAGAGCCTCGATCGTGCCGATATGAACGCGAATTCTTTGACGCGATTTTACGCTTTTTTTCGCGTCCTTTAAAACCTCTATTTCCGCATCGAAAATCTGCGTCGGACGCAAGACGTTTTTTTCGGTTAAAATCATTCCTCGCACTATTTCCGAATGCTCGATTCCGCCTAAATTGACAGCGGTTCGTTGTCCGGCGTGGGCAGTTTTGACGGATTTTCCGTGAGTTTGAATGCCGCGAACGCGCACTTTTTTGCCGAGCGGTAAAATTTCCAATTCGTCCGTTTCTTTTATCTCACCAGAAATTAGCGTTCCCGTTACGACCGCGCCGAAACCTTTGACCGAAAACGCACGATCAATCGGAAGACGCGCAATTGTTTCGTTTTTCCGGTCGGGAATTTTCGCTGCCAAATCTTTGAGAACTTCTTTTAACTGCTCGATACCTTCGCCCGTTTTTGCAGAAACCGCAATAACAGGCGCGTCTTTTAAAAACGAATTTTCAACCAATTCGGAAACGTCCAATTCCGCGATTTCGAGCAGTTCTGCGTCAACCAAATCTCTTTTTGTCAGAACAATCAAACCCGTTTTTGTTTCAAGCAACCGGCAAATCTCGAAATGCTCGCGCGTCTGCGGCATCACGCCTTCATCCGCCGCTACGACCAAAGCAACCAGATCAATCCCGCTTGCGCCGGCAAGCATATTTTTGACAAATTTTTCGTGTCCCGGAACATCAACAAAACCGATGTTTATTTCGCCCAACCGAAGTTCGGCAAAACCGATGTCAATCGTAATTCCGCGCTCCTTTTCTTCAGGAAAACGATCCGCATCAACGCCCGTCAGAGCCTTAACGAGCGCAGTTTTCCCGTGGTCAATATGTCCCGCCGTGCCGATGATTATATCCATAAAAAACGAATTCCAAGTTTAGCATTTTTTCAGCTTAAACTTGGAATTCACTTGATTGGAATTTTTTAAGAATTTACCCAACAATTTCAAAATCAATCCATTGCGAGGCGATTTGATTTTTTCCTTTTGTCCGGTCATCCAAGACGATAATTTGCAGAGCATAATTTCCGGGTGCGAGATTATTACCGAGGACTATTGCTCCGGCAGATTTAATTCGCTGCAAATTAGTCTGTCCGGTTGAGTCCAGTTCGACCCTTTTTCCTTCAAGCACAAGTTCTCCGTCGCGGAAAAGTCTGACCTGTGTATTAAGTTTGACCGGATTTGTCTTCGCATTATAAATCACATAATCGTAACGCAAAACAGTGCCTCTATTAAAACTCCGTGCCGCCATTGCTATTTGGCTTTGATCATCTTTGTTTTGCAGATTGCCCGAAACTACTTTCTGCCATTGTTCATTCGTGTAATTATCTAAAATTATGCTCGAAAGTGTCAGCTGATTTTTCTTCAGATTCGGAATCTCGACAAACTGTGAAGCCGAACCGACTTTTTCCGTAGCCGAATCGCGCAGAGCGACGCGGAATTGATAAGCTCCGGCTTTTTTGATTGGCACGACGAGATTGTAAATAAAACCGGTTTCTAAAGTTTTTCTATAAGCATTTTCGCCTAATTTAATTGTATAATTTTTCGCCGTTTCATCAATCGGAAGACCATTTTCTCCGAAAGTCATCGCAAGAATATCAAAATTCGCCTGATGTGTTCCGTCGGCTGCTTTTGAAAACTTAAGATTCTGAGCATCTATCGTTACTAATGAGCGAATGAAAGAGCCGCTCTTATCGTCTTCGGCAAAAATTGTCGTTAAATTCAAATCAATATCGTTAGCCCCGAAAGGGGAAAGTAGCGCGCCGTAAATCTGCTGCGCGGGAGTTTTTTTAACATTTTCGATTTTTTTATCTACAATGCCAAAAAATCCGCTGCGGTAGCGCACTTGCACATCATCGCGTTTGACTTTGATCGAAACTTTATTGAATTTACTGTTTTTCGGATCAAATATTTCGGAATCAGGTTGATAGCCAATCAGATAATATCCGCTTTGATCTTCAGTAGCTTCGCGCAGTCCTGTGGACAAATCATTTTGATTGACAAAAGCTATTCCGCCCGTTTCTTCGGCAAGAAACCGCAGACTTTGTTGGGTATCAACAAAATCTCTTTGTCTTTCTTCACGCGAAACATCTGCCGAAGATCCGGGTGAAATATCGGTTATCCGTTCGTCTGCGGTGAACATCGCCGGAATCTGTAATCCGCGCGGATCGAGCGTGTAAATCACAACCGTTGAACGATTTGCCAGATCAGCTAAAACCCGCATTCCTTCCAAAACCCGGTTTGGCGTACGCAAATTAGGATTTAATGTTCCTCTTGAAGTCATCACAAATCCTTCGGAAAAAACCATTACCGCTTTTCTTCCCGGCAATTCACGCATTCCGTTAATCACATAATTTATTGATCCGAGTGTGCCGACCGAAAAAACTTCATTGCGAAGTTCCTCAGTTTGTTTTTCGAATTCTTTATCTGTATCGGCTCCTGCGGGTGCTTCTCCGCTTTTTCTGATAGAAGCTATTTCTTCCTTTATATCCGAACTGATCGGAGTAAAATATCCGACTCCGCCTCTGCCCCGCCCGTTCCATTTGATTTTATCAACTGAGTTTAGAAGCTGTCGTTTGTCCGACGTGAAAGATTGAAACGCCCCGGCACCGCTTCCCGTTCTGAGAATTGCTACCAGATCCCCCGGCTGCATCTGTTCATTGATAAATTTTCTGATTGCGTCTTTAACTACCGAAATGCTCGGCGTTGAAAGTCCCAAATCATCAACAATGATCGCATACGTCCGGCGAACTTCTTCGAGTTTTAATTTTGCGGGCGGCGGCGGAACGCTGTAGTTATTTGTCGGCTTATTGTTCTTAGTCGCCGTAGATGCGGTATTTCCCGCATTTGCGGCTTTAGAGAAAATATAAGAAAAATTTGATATATCTTGTTTTTTGCCATTGACGTAGACATCGAAATCTTCAGGATTCAGATCAGTTATCTGATTTCCTTTTTTGTCCGTTACGACCACATCGAGCTGGATTAAAGTGGTCGAGATTTTTACGAGAGTGTCATCAACTTCGGGAAGCGGCGGCGGCGTGGTATTCGGTTCCGGCGTTTGGCTGAAAAGTGAAAAGGTAAAGACCGATACAAGGAAAAATGCCGGTAAAACTTTTTGCACTGATTTATACTCCTGAAAATTTGATTTTTTGATACGTTTTAATATCAATACCTTCGCCAAAAAGATATTTGAAAAATTGAGATAAAAAGTGAAATGAAACGAGTAATTTAGTAGATTGATTTGAACAAAATTATTCAACTAAAGACCCGATTCATTTCAATGGATATAATATCAGTTTTTGCTT
>JBGTIH010000171.1:0-55263 GCA_041745765.1 Pyrinomonadaceae bacterium
ACGCGCTTGAAACAATAAAAATGGTTCAGCCAAAAGCAGAGATAATTTTAATAGAAAAGGTCAAAGCAGCCATCGGACGAATAGGCAGCATTCATCGGCACAACATTTCTATTTCTTCTGCTTAATTTGGCGAAGGTATTGCTTCCTGATTATGTTTATTTTATTTAATTGTTGCTCATTTAAATTCAAAATATATAACAGGGAAACTAGCGGTCAAAAATACAGGTTTTTTGACACTTTTTTTATTCTTTATTATTGTTCAAAATATGAGAGTAGGAATTTATGCCAGAACTTCAACGCACGATCAGCAAACTTTGCCAATGTAGCTTGAAAAATGAAAGAGTATATCGAAAATCGAAATTAACGGTTGAATTTGAATAAGTCGGATCGGATGCAAAAACGCGACCGAAGCGCGAAGAACTTCTGAAAATGGCAAGACGACGCGAGATTGATTCAATCTCAGTTTGGAAATTAGACCGCTTCAGGCGTTCGATGGCGGATCTCGTAATGTCGTTAAACGAACTTCGGAAAATCGGAGTTGTTTTCGTATCTTTAACCGAATCACTCGATTTTTCTACTCCGTCAGGACGTGCGATGGCGGGAATGTTTTCAACTTTTGCAGAATTTGAAAGAGATATGATCCGGGAGCGTGTAATTGCCGGAATTGCCAACGCACGAGCTAAAGGCAAAAATCACGGAAGACCAAAAACCGCCGCCAACAAAAAAGATGAAGTAATAAAACTTTAGGATAAAGGCAAAGGACTGAATAAACCTCAAATCGTAAAGAAATTAACAATCAGCCGAGCATCGGTAATCAGTTTTTTGAAATAGGTAATCCCCTTTTTATGTCATTGGCAAATATTGACAAAGTTTGCCAATATGCTATGATGATTTCGGAAAGGAGATTTTAATTTATGACTACTAAAACAATGAATATATCGCTTCCCGAAACAATGAAAATCTTTGTCGAGGAGCGCATTGAATCGGACGGCTACGGTACGGTTAGCGAATATGTCCGAGACCTGATCCGCGAAGACCAAAAAAGGCGCGAAGAAGAAAAGTTGGAAAAATTGTTACTTGCAAGACTGCAAAGCAATGAAGCCGAGTTCAGCATTAAAGATGTTAAAGCGGAGCTTGCCAAAAGACGGAGCAAACAATGAAGGTAACATACGCCGACGGTGTTTTTGAGGAACTCGTCAGCCTTTCCTTCTATATTGCCGAAGATAACGAAGCAATTGCCCAACGATTTCTTGATTCCTGTGATAAAACATTTCGGTTTTTAGCCGATAATCCGAATGTGGGAAGTCTTCGCCGCTTCAAAAACGTGCAGATGGCGGAAGTGCGAATGTGGCGCGTCAAAGGATTTGAAAAATATCGAATTTTTTATCAGCCGCTCGAAAGCGGCATTAAGATTTTGCATATCATCCACAGCGCGAGAGATTACAACCGCGTTTTTGAAAACGAATAATCAACCTATTAAGTTATTTAATTATCTGAGCGACCTCCTAAAAAATTACGCTTATAATCCCCTATTTTCAGGACTTCAAGCCAATCAAAAACAAGGTGTCGAAAAACATTTGAGATATTATTGCTGAATTTGATCTATTTTGAATATCGAGCGATACCTTTTAGCGTTATGTCTCTTCATGAATAATATGCTCAACAGATTCCGCCGGAGCATACCAGCGTGGGATTTTAGAGATTAATATGTCAACGAACATTTTACTTGCTGCCGATTCTTCATACGCGGATTCAGCCTGAAGTGCCGTATAAATCGCGTTACGAATTATCCCCTGAAACTCTTCTTCCCGCATTACCGAAAGCCGGTCGTGATAGAATTTAAACTGCTGCGCGTGCTTATATTTTTTCAATGAGCGAAAAATCGTCGTTGCCAAAAACATTGAGCGTTGCTGCAAATCATCCATTCGTTTGCCGATTTATTTGAATCGATAGCCTTTATACCGGTCATAGAGTAAGATATTGAGACTATTGATTTATTTTTTCTTATTATAAGGTCTACCCTTTAGAGGTTTCTGAAAATTCTCTAAATCCTTTTCTGGAACCAACCAGATTTTGCCTTGAATGTTTTCTTCCAGTTTTGCATTCGGAAATAAACCTCGCTTTAACCAAGCTCTTACCGTAACGGGTTTAACGTTAAATTTCTCTGCTATTTCTGAAGCTTTTAGTCTCTTTTTGCTCACGCAAGAAATAATAGCCTAGTGAAACTAATTAATCAAAAAAATGTAGCGTCCTTGTTTGAAATAAATGTAGCATAGCTGCTATATTTATTAAAGCTTTTGTTGAAAAATGCATGGAAAGTTAGTCTAATGTGTTATAGCGTAGCAACAAAAGATTGACTTTAAACAAATAAGTGAGAAGTAGGTAAAACATATGAAAGAATCTGAAGTTTTCAGTATTATTGCTTTGGAGCGTTTTATTGAAGCGACACGCGACGCAGGTTACAAGAATATTACGTCTGCTCTTGCTGAATTGATTGACAACGCATTTGAAGCGGAAGCTTACACTATAAAAATCAATATTGAAAAATTCCAAAACGGCGAAATTACAGTTATAATTGCCGATGACGGATGCGGGATGAAGCCTTCTGTTTTGCAGATTGCTTTACAATTTGGCGGTAGCACACGATTTAACTCTCGGCTAAATGTAGGACGTTTCGGAATGGGTTTGCCGAATAGTTCGCTTAGCCAAGCACGTCGGGTAGAAGTTATTACTTGGAGAAAGCCGAATAACATTTGGCGGAGTTATTTGGATATTGACGAAATAGTTGCGGGTAAACTAAAATCTATTCCCATACCCCAACGAACAAATCCAAAACTTGCGAAAACTGAATCGGGAACAATCATTGTTTGGACAAAATGCGACCGTATAGAATTCAAAAACGAAAAGCTTTTTTTGACCAAGATTCATAAATCGCTCGGTCGTCTTTTTAGAAAACAGCTATGGGCAGGAAAAGAAATTATCATTTGTGGTGAAAAAGTAATTCCGATTGATCCTTTGTTTTTACGCTCAGCAGAGACAGAAAATGCTATACCTTTTGGCTCGGAACTCGAATATAAAATCGCGGTCCCAAACACTCGGAATAAAACCTCAACCGTAAAAGTTCAATTCGTCGAATTGCCAATCGAAAAATGGCACTCGCTCTCAAATGAACAAAAGCAAGCCAGAGGAATTTCGAAAGGCGCAGGGGTTTCAATTATTCGTGCCGGACGCGAAATTGATTACGGTTGGGTCTTTATGGGCAAAAAACGCAAAGAAAATTATGATGACTGGTGGCGCTGTGAAATTTGTTTTGAACCGGAACTCGACGAACTTTTTGGCGTAACAAATACGAAACAAGGTATTCGCCCGGACGAAATTCTTAATCATATTTTGTCGTCGGATATCGAACCAATCGCGCATACACTAAATGGCAGAGTCCGAACGCGCTATTCTGCTGTCAGAAATGAACTCGAACGCACGAACGCAGAAAAACTCGCAACTCGCCGCGATTATTTGCTTGAACCGCCCGAAAAAGGTCCTAAGATAAATAACCATTTGTCGCTTTATGGATTGCATCCTGTGAACAGAACAGGCGATGAAAAAAATAGTTTAATTCGTGGACTGAGATATCGTATTGAAACAAAAAGGATTACGGAAAGAAGTTTCTTTGTGCCGTTACTTACTGAACAGGAAATTATAGTTTTGTTAAACGAAAATCATCCTTTTTTTGAGTGCATCTATTCGCCGTTTATGCGATTATCTAATCAAGATACGCGACTCTTTTTCCAACATCTGGAATTGATACTATTAGCTGCAGCACGAGCCGAATGCACTATATCTCCTGCCGATAAACAAAGCATTATTAAAACAATGCGCGAAGAATGGAGCAAAGTTCTGGCAACTTTTCTTGAGTAGGATTAGCATTTTTAATGATAAAAGCAATTCATACGACAAATAATGGAAACGCAGCAAGCCCTGCGATGGAATTTTCCAGCGTACCAATTGAACTGACTCCTCGACTCGGTAATTTGACCGCGAATTATATGAAGTTTTGTCACCAGGTTAAAACTAAAATTTCTAATATTAAAAGTACAGAATTAATAGCGGCGACTAACGAGTTCAGAAAGGATTTAACCCGTGAATGTCCAGTTACGGAAGAAGAACTCGCTTTGCTATTCGCGGAAAGCGTAATTTTAGATCTAGCTGTTCAAGGCTGGAAACTTAAAGTTTGTGAGCCAAGACTTTTAGTTTATCCGCCCTCTATCGAAAACGAAACTAAGAAAGACGCCAAAGAAATAATCAGGAATACGCATTTACTTGGGCGCGATGCTCAATTAAAAGAAAAGTCGGTGCAAGATTTTATAAAAGGGATGCAGCGTCGTCGGCTAACCGTAAATGGTTGGCACTCAATTTATTCGTTAATGCGCGACGGCGAAGATTTGGCTGAGAAATTACGGTTAATCAAAGAAATTGATAACGAAACCGAAAAACTCGAAGCCTTGTCAAAAACTATTTCGCCTTATCTTCAATTCGCTACGCCGGATGCAACTTGTAATTATACCGGCTTGCGTTTGGGCGACATTTGGCGTTACTTTCGGCATACTTGGGTCAATGAATATAAATCTATTCCCGGACGTTCCGTGATGATTTTAATCCGCGATGCTGCTGCTCCGAATCATCCAGTCATCGGGATCGCTGCGCTCGGAAGTTCCGTAGTTCAACACAAAGTTCGGGACAAATGGATCGGGTGGCATCCTGAAACACTAGTTGATAAAATCGTCGAACATCCAAATCCACACACAGCGAAATGGCTTTTAACTTCAGTCAAACGTCTGATCGGGGACATTTACTCAAAAGACCTTATTGATGAAAATTTTTTCACAATAGAAGACACCAAAAATCCAACGCAAGAAATTATCAGAAAGTTGTTTGAAGAATCGGACTATGCCATCAAAGAGCATCGCAAAGAGCCACAGAGAACAAAACACAACGGACAAAAAAATGGCAAAATCCCGAATGATTTTTGGGAAAAAGAATCACAAACCTTTCTTTATCGAAGTAAACGATGTAAGCAATTAGCTAAATTGTTTAATATCCGACTCACTTTTCAAGAAAGTGGATTTTCTCGCAGTAATACCAAAAATCTGCCGTCAATCTTTCAAATGAGCAAAGTAAAAGCGGCAATTACGCAACTTGTTCGGATGATTAAAGCAGAACATGTCGGCGTTGATATGATGGACATTACAGTTTGCGGCGCAATTGCGCCTTACAATTCTTTACTCGGCGGTAAACTTATTTGTATGCTGCTATGCAGTTCTGAAGTTACCCAATATTACGCCAAGCGGTATGCTAACCAAACGAGCATTATTGCCTCAGCAATGAAAGGCAAGCCGATTGTCCGCAAACCAAACTTAGTTTTACTTGGTACGACCAGCCTTTATAGTGTTGGCTCAAGCCAATACAACCGTGTAAAAATTCCACTGAACAAAATTGGTATTGATTCACAAGAAAGCGTAAGCTACAAAAATTTAGGTCACAGCCACGGATTTGGAACTTATCATTTCAGTCGACATACCATTCAACTTGGAAGTAATTTAAATTCTCGAAAAAAAGAAGGTCGCCACGTCAATAGCATTTTTGGCGAAGGCGTTAATCCGTTGATGCGAAAAATCCGTGAATCTTTAGATTTTGTCGGATTAAATAGCGACGGACTCTTGCAACATGGCAATAAGCGTGTAACTTACGGAATTCAGTTAGCTACAAATTTCCGTGAAATTCTTTTAGGCAGAGAAAGCAAACCTAACTATTTAATTCCACAGAAAAATCCAATTGAACAAACCACTCAAATTGCAGATTATTGGCGGCGGCGATGGCTTTCGCAAAGAATTGACAGATCAGAGATTTTAGAGGAAGTTTCAAAACATACTTCATTATCTCATCCGCGATCTCACGGTGCTATGGTTCCGCTTGAAGTTAAGGATGAAGTTCAGGAAATTGATTTTAGCTTTTAGCGAAAAGACTGAAATCTTCATTATTATTTGATTTAGAATTCAAAACAGTTAAAGCCCCCGCAGTTATTATGATCTTAAGATCAAAGTCAAAAAAATCAATCAAATATATTCAGTCCTGTATAACGAGCGTCAGTTTTCCTGAAACCATTGACGACGTTTTGAATATGGTAAAAGGAAATGAGCACATCGCTAAGTGGTCAACCGATCTTGATGTGTTACTGAATGTCAGCAGTGGGAATACGATATTTTGGACAGCACCGAAATGGTTGACAGAAGGCGACGTTATGTTCTTCTATCATACCAAAAGAGCGAAAGTTCGAACGGCGAAAGTTCTTGCCGAAGCGCAACAAGAGTTTCCGCATAAAAGAAATTTAATTAAGTTAACGTCAGTTCGGGATAAGAACTAACAAACAAGAGCATTTGTATCATAATTTAACGACGGTTTCTTCTCGCGCCAACTGTAAGCAATCAAACCTGATGCGAGATTGACCAGAAAGTTCCAGAACGAGCGATGACGCGTGTGTTCGATCTGTGAAATGTTCTTCAGCTGATCGAACACCGTTTCAATGATTGCTCGTTTCCGAAGAAGCAGTTTGTCCGACAAATTGAGAAACTTGTTTTTCATGTTCCTTTTCACTTTCGTAATCAGCTCCAGATTTTGTTCACGAAGTGATGTTTTCAAAGGCTCGGACAAATAACCGAGATCGCCGAAGAGTTTGCCGAACATCCGCTTCGCCAATTTCGGAACCGGACGGCGGTCGTCGATGTTGCCCGGCGTTACTATCCAGCTCAGAAGTTCACCGCGATCACTGACCGCCAGATGCAGTTTGAAACCGTAAAACCATCCAAGAGTCGTTTTGCCGCGAGCGGCGATGCTGGTAAACTGCCGGTGCTGCGGAATTCGCAGGTTTTCACAAACTGCCAATTTCGTCGAATCGATAAACGAAATGCCGGTGCAGGTTCCACGTCTGGTTTGCAAATAAGCGGTGAGCGGCACGAGCGCATCACGCTCGAATTCAATAAAACGGTTGTAACTGACAAGTTGCGGAAACTCTGCTCTTAAATACCGGCAGACAAATTCCAGATAAAACTGTTTGAAATTGCGATAACCCGATTGATGAAACAAAATAAGAATCGTCATGACTTCCGAAAGTGCCAGGCTGCGGCGGCGATTTCGTTTTTTTCGTTTTTCAGCCATCAGATGCCGGTTCCAAATTGGTTCAAAGCGTTGGCAAAACTCGTCAATTTCAAAAAACAGCGGTAAAATATTCACGATGGAAAGCTCCTTTCAAATAAATGTTTCTTGGTAAATTCATTTTACTTGAAAGTGTGTCTTTCCATCTTCTCTTAACCCGAACTGACGTTAAGTTATTGAAATGCGCGAAAGAAACAGCCGATTTGTATTCAGGTAGCATTTTCGGTTGCGCGTTAGTTTCTGGTACAACTCAGCTATTCGGAAAACAGAAAAAGCATTTCATCAGCAGACTGTTTGCTCCTTTGGAAGAAGTTCACATCTTTGAGAGACCTTTACAGCAAGAAATATTTGCAGGTTGCGTAAAAATAGGCTTGAGTACGATAACACCTCTCTATAAAAAAGAATTTAATGGTATCAAAAAACTTCTTTTCAATGAAAACCAAACTCCGAATCTTCTACAAAATGTTGCTTTAGGAGACAATGTATTTAAAAACGTCAACGCTAATAACTGGCGTTCGATTTCTTGTCTTCCGAGCGCAAAGTTTATTCACGAAGGACAATTACGCTCCTATTTAATAGATTTTTTCCTTAACGAAATAAAAGACAGAGGGACTTCGATTCTAGAAGAATGTCAATGTTTTCAGGAGAAATATCAAACTGGCAGAGCCGATTACATTATAAAAGTATTTGGAAAATGGATTCCCGTTGAAGCAAAGCTTGATATCACTAAAGAGAAGAATTTATTTGTTCAAACTGCAAAATACACGAATATGAACCTTTTTTCTCCCAGTATAGGTTCTCACCGCAACAAAACTTTTAATGTAACTTCCATCCCAATTTGTTTAGTTTTGGATCAATTAGGTGTTTACTTCATATCCGAAAATGGCGAATTTATAAACAGTGGCTTTGGAAAACCTCGTTGGAAAAAAGAACAGTTTACAAAAGATGTTATAACGAAGATCCGAGAAGAAATAAAGGAATCCTTTTTGTAATCTGCATATTACGCCCGTTCAAACTAATGACTGTTCATTTTCAGCGTAATACGCATAATCAATTGACTTTTAAAAAAGTACCCTACTCTTCTGCCATTGAAGTTTATTAAAGGATGAGAAATCAAATTTAATCTTTTGTGCTTTTTAGTTTGCGATTATAAAAATCTCGCTTTGCCAATTGGCACTGACAGTTTGAACAGACAATTCTTCGTCTTTCTGCTGCAGCAAACTTACATCTAACAGACGCAATTGTAAGCCTGATTTCAACTCGACCGGGAATTGTAAATTTGATGGGGCGAAACGCACTAGCAATTGAGTTTGTGGTGCAATGTTGCCGCAAATTAAAGTTTTGGCATACCAGAGATGTTCTGCAATCGAATTTTCTAATTGAATTTCAATATCTATATAGTTCTTCTTTTGAGCTGTCAATCGAAGTGATTCTTCTTCTAAAAAATTTTGTGTGTCCTGTGTCCAATATGCGGTGCAAAGTTGTCGGACAAAACAGTACTTACAATTATCAACAGAAGGCTTGGCTTCGGGAGTTAATTGCAAAATTTGGCTTTTTGCAGAACTTGTTCTTTGTTTTACCTCAGCAATAAAATCCTCAACTTCATAATCCACAAGTGGCGGAATCTCTAAATCTCCGTTTTTGTATGAAAGAGTTAGTCTCGTAATCGGAACGGAATTTGGATTTTGTTTTTTATCGAGGATCCAAAGCATATTGTAAATATTAATTTGGAATATATGCTCCGGCTTCCTTTCCCCGGTTTTGAAGTCAGCAATCTCGCATTTGTCCGCCGATAAATGTAAGTAATCAACTTTCCCATACCATCCAAGATCTGGAGCATTCAGTTCAACTTCGGAATGAATACCATTCGACAGTGAATGAATTGAATTATCAAAGTTAGAATAGTTGGTTGTTTTTGCTTCATTCTCGAATGTTAATTTTGATATTTGACCTTGAAGTTGTTCTCGAAGAAGTGGAAAAGAATCTTTAAGATTATAGATTATTTGGCTGCCTTTGTAATTTAAGCGTGGATTAGCAATTAGCTCATTTGAGATTTTTTCAAGTTGATTTTCAAGAACTCCCGAATAACCATTCAACGAGCGCATAGTTTTTACAAATATTTCATCGGAGATTGAAGGACAATCGGCATGTTTTAATGCTTTGACTATTTGTTCGATTGAACTATGAACAATTATACCTTCCAAACCTTTGAGCGTGGGTTTAGACGGATAGCCAAAGCCATTCCAAATTTTTGGGTAAGCTGCCCTGCGAAGAGCGTATTTTCGCGGACATGATTCGATTTCTTTCAAAGTTGAAGCACTCATTCGCTCGGGCGGAGAGCCAAACTTTTCGGGTAATTCAACGAACCACATATTTTCGCCTTTATTTGTCATTTAGCAATTCCCATTTTCGCCAGCAACCCGCTTGTGACTGAAGGAAGATTTCGCCTAACTGTTAGTTCATCAACTGTTAAGACCATAGATATGCCTCCAAGTTCTTTTAATTCGCGCAGTTTTTCATTATCGCTGAAACTTGGAGTAAGAGAACTTGCTACGTCAATAACGAAATTTCGATTATTCACCTTCGCCAAAATTGGAACTTGGATTTCACCTAAACCGGCTACGAAAATAGTTTCATTTTGCGACACGGTTAAGCCTTGCGCCTCTTGCCGTTCGAGGTCAACGAAAAGCATTTCTTTTAATTGCCGGATGCGTTTGACTTCGACAGTTGGAATTATGCCGCTCAAAATATATCTGATAAGGCTTTTTCCGATATGCCTATCGAGTAAACTGTGCTCGAATTTATTTTTGTAACTTCGCAAGCATCGATAGCACGACGAATCGCAGTTTTCCTGACAATTACTTAACAACTCCAATGCTTTAATAAGCAGCGCGTTTCCAAGTTGCGAGGCTTGCCGAACAAAACCCGCACCACCTGATAAAGTATCATACAAATAAATCTCTGCTTCGTAACCTTCATTGCCGCGATCAGTTAAAGCCGGTCTAAATTCGGCTTGGATTTCGGCTGGTTCAAGTTCCAAGAGATTACAAGCGGCAGTTGAAAGTGCTTCACTGACGGTTCGCAAAGCAACTTCTGTTGGCAAATAGCCTGGACTCAAGCGAAGCGGCTCGGCAACTTTAAGCGAAATCAGCAAAATATCAGTAATGAAATCCGTCCCAAGCACAATACGACGAGCCGTTTTCCCCCCTGTACAGTCTTGTTCATTCCCATCAGGAAATGGTTTCTTGTGCGAACCACCAGCATCAATCTGTTTGATTGCACCAAACATCGGACTAATTAATCCGCAGATTGTGCAGTAATTATAACCATCACCGCGCGGTCCGCGATTGGTAACTAATAAATGCTTTTTAGTGTAGTGAAAACCGCAGCGTTCATTTATCACTGTCCAATCATTTTCGCCGACCGGCGTGGGGGCTTCGAGTTTGGCGTGTGTCGCATAACTCTTTGGCGGCATGTCGTCCACCGACGTTTTTTCGTTGAGAAAAATCGGATGAGCGAAACCAGGCGGACGAAGCCATCTTTGGCTGGTATCAAAGGTATCATCTCTTCCGCAACCAAGACATTTTTTCACCGCATCTTGTTTCGGGTCGTCAATAGCGCGGGTAAAAGCGTAATGGCAATGCGAACATTCAAAATAAAACCGTCGATCTTTCCAAGCATCATATCTATCTGAGGAAAAGGGTGAATAGATCGCGCCGGACATATATTTTTTCCCCGAAATCCATACTTCTTTACCGGGTGCATATTGGTTGAGTGCCGCACTCAATCCTTGCGAAGGGGTAAAATAAAATTCGTGTCTGTATTTCGTCGAGTTGTTGTCGAAAACGTGAAACGTCGCTACATCGGTCGGATAAGCGTATCGCGGCAAAACGCCTTTGTAAAGCAGTCTGTCGAGCAAATTTTTTGACGAACTTCCGCCGTTGGTTTTCTCATCTTCAATTTCCGGCTGTGATTCATCTATTGCTAAATCATTTTCATCCAAAGTGTCATCAGCCGCATTTTCGGATTCTGGTTTTATAGCTTTCCAAACCTCCAACAAAGTTTCTTCAATCAAATTGTCAAACAACATTTTGCGGTCACTGCCCTCTAATTGATGAGGAATCCAATCTTCAATGCTTTGCTTTAGTTCGGTCTCTTCACTTCGCATCCAACTATTAAAGTCTGCGAAGTTCATCACCGTATCTGTCCGTTTAAATTCGGAAACTTTTCCAAGAACAGCAAATAAGTGTGCCGTTAGTTTATCAGGTTCTATTTGATTTAAGCGGGCTTGATGATAGCGTTGCAGCAAGTACGCCGTAACGTGGCGGCGGGCAATGTCATAATTGTTCAGGGTTAAAAACGGATCGCGCACATCACCACGAATCATCTCATCAGGATTACTGAAATAATGTTCGTCATGACTGTCCGCGCTGCCGAATGCAATTACCGTCGCTACAGCATTGCCACGTCTTCCGGCGCGTCCGGCACGTTGTTGATAATTGGCGCGGGCGGGCGGCAAATTTCGCAATGCGACGCCTGATAATGAACCGATGTCAATTCCCACTTCCATCGTCGTCGTACAGGAAAGAACATCTATCGCCGTTCGCAGCCGATTGTGTTCGTCTGTTCCTAAATCAACGTCTTGAAATAAAAGTTCGTTTTCTTCGGCTTTGGAAAACACATCTCCTGTTTGCGCAGTATTTAATTGCGCAGTGTGTTCCGCGGCAATAACATTAACCGGTGGCGTTCCGTCCGATTTCATTGCATCTTCAGTCGGCGAACGATAATAAGCCTTGCGAGCACGAAAAACCGAATCGGTCAGCGGGTCAATTGCAATAACATTGTCATTCCCACATTTAATACAAATCGTTTTACCGGGAAACGGCTGATGATTCGTGCGACATTTTTTGCAATACACCCACTTCTCATCAAGTAACAGCGTTAGCTGATCGCCTTTAACCCTATAAGTATCGCTCGACATTGCTTCTAAAAACCAATTTATTAGCTCCGGCTTCCAATTATTTTGAAAAAGAGATTGAGATGTCTTTGAAGTTAAGAAATAATTTAAGCATTTAGGATTAGTGACTTTAAATGGTTTTATTTTTGTGGATGCCCATTCTCCGGGCATTTGATTTAACCAGAAACCTTTTATTCTATATTGGTAAAGCCATACCCGGGCTAGCGCAACTTTTTCTTCATCCGTTTCTGCAACACCCGAAATGTCAGGAAGTTGTTTAATTTTCTTAGTTAATCGTTTTTTTTCAATTATTGATGCAAGTGCCAATGATTCAAAACCATAATACTTATCAATAATGGTTTCATAAATACCTTCTATCAAGGAAGACGGTGGTTTCTTGTCGGTTGCTGACTGAACAAAATCATCAGCTTCTTCAAAGTCCATTAACACACCGTCTTCCATTTTAAAGACTTCATTCTTGATGGCGCGATTTACTTCATTTTCAAAATCAAAAGACTCATCCTTTTTAAGTTCTGGGCGTAATCTTAATCCAAATTTATTAGCTGCAATCAAAACAGCAAGGAAGGAATGTGCTAAAGATAACTTGTTTCTCAGTTCTGGAATTGATTGTAAATATTTAAATCCGCTGATAATAAGAGGGCGCAAAGCATCCCGGCTAGAATAGTTTTGAATATTCGGCGCTAGCCTCGCTGCTGTTTGTCGAGAATCTGAAAAAATCAAAACTTTACGCCCACGTAACGGTGCAAATGGAGTTGCTACTTGATTTGGGCTTGGCGGTTGAACTTGAAGTTGTTTGGTAATTAGTGCCTGAAAGGGATTATCGCCTTTTGTTTGATGATCTTGAACTGAACTGCGACCGTAACCTGACATTTCGCCGCAAACGCCACACGGCTTGAACTCACCAAGTTTTAATTCACTTGAGTCTTGTTCATCCTCATCAGAAACTGCCTGAAAACGATTCTTTTTGATAAAAACTGTTCGTAGACGCTTTTCTTCATCGTAGTCTGGATTCAAACGTCCTGTGTCCAAATCTATTTCGACTGGCTGGACTTGTTCAATCGGAGTTTCCAATAAAATATCAAGCGGTTGTAATTCCTCTATTGTTCCGCTGGTGGTTGAAAATCTTTCACCATGTTCTGACCATATGAATTCGGGGTTTTCCATATTATCCGTGTAAGCTCGAACGTAAGCACTGCCGCAATTTCGGCAAGTATAAAGTTCAAGCACCCGCGAGTTACAATAATCACAACTTTCATGTGGCTGTGAGTATAATATTCCGGTCGGACCGCCTCTTTCATTTTCTTCCAAGCCTGAACATTCCGAATCCAAGCAAGCCCATAACCCGGAGAAACCGCGGAAAAAAGCGTGAATGCGGCAGGGCAACAAACCGGGTTCGTTTTTATTGCGACGAGCTAGACTGCCTAGCGCAATCAACGCGGTTACGGCTTGATCAGCAGTTTGTCTGTCCGTATTCTCAAAAATTTGCTCACCGAGAGATTCAATCGGCTGTGCCTCTTTCATCGTCAAATTTATCAGCAAACACATCGGCGGAAATTGCTCAAGGGCTTGATAAAGAGCAAGGTTTAAATCTGATTGAAATTGGACGTTTTGATATTTAAGAAACGTGGCGACTGTTTCCCCCATCTTCTCAGTGCTTGCAGAATTGTAAAACGCATAGAGATCAATTTTGGCTAAAATTTCAGCATCTAATTTCGTTCCTTTGGCTTCAGAAGTTCGCAAAGCCAAATCTCCTTGAACTACATGAAAATCTTCTGTTTCTTTGCCAGTCAGTTGTGCACTGAATTTGCGGGCTTGTTCTTTGTCATTAAAACTCGCGCTTGTACAGATAACTTGCAACCTATTTGCGGTAATTCCTAGCCGTGAGCGCAAGCGACGAATGAGTAAAGCTACTTCCGCACCTGCCGCCCCGCGATAAAGGTGAGCTTCGTCAACAATCAAAAGAAATTTTTCTTCTGGATTTTGTTCGAGCCAATCTCGAGTCTGATTAAAAATGGGGCGTTCAAGCGGACGCATCAGCATATATTCAAGCATTGAATAGTTTGTAACAAGAATATCCGCCGCCGCTTCCAAAACTTCGTGACGAGTGAATAGTTCCGGGTCATGCGGTAAAGTAATACATCGCTTAAAATTTCCAAACTCGTCTAACCATCTTGTTCCGCTTTGTCCATACCATTTTATTAAATCAGGCTTTGACGGAAACTTGCCTCTTTTCTTTAATTCATTAACTAATTTCAGCGAGTTTTTTTGATCGTCGGAATTGCCGTTCTCGGCAGTTGTCAAATGTTTTACATAGTAATTGCCAATAGGCTTCAATCTCGTTTGGTCTTTCTTCGCATCACGCACACCCGGATAAAGTGTGCGGCTCGTGTAACGAGCGAAACGCGCCGGACGATCTGACCATTCTTCAAATTTATTAACGACTCGCGAATCTCCAATCATCAAACGAAGTCGTCCAAGCTGGTCATTGACGAGTGCGTTCATCGGATACAAAACCATTGCTCGAACGGCTGGCTGAGTCTTGAAAACGCGCGGATTGTGTTTGGCTTCACGCGCTAGCTTTCCTAATATCGGCAAAAGAAAACATTCCGTTTTTCCTGAACCTGTCCCAGTCATTACAATCAGACTTTTGTTATCAACCAACGCGCCTTTTATCGAATCCCTTTGATGCTGATACGGCGGATCATAAATTATTTGAGGATTATCGCCAGATTTACTCGACAAAATACTGTAAATCTCTAGTGCTGCAGACGGTAGTCCATCAATATCTGCAAATTTTGAACCGGCTTGATAACGCGGTGTGCTTTCCAAATACGGCTTTTGGTGAATCACGCCGACTTTGCTCAAAAGCCGCTTTCTTTGCTCGATGAGTTGAGGATTGCTGATGTGATAAGTTGCTTCTATGTATTCGCTCAAAGACTGATGCAACTCATTGATGGTTTCGCCGATAGTTAGTGAATTAGACATAGTTTTTAAGTTTCGTGGACGAGCCAGAGTTTTTCTTCTAAAAATTTAATTTCTTGTAATAAATCTTGGTTTGGCAGTCTATATGAAAAAAGGCAATCTTTACTAATGACTGGTTGTCCTAAATTGTCCAACCGACGTTGCGCCCAAGTAGGAATCGGTGAATAGAATTTAATTAGGCTGTTTGAATTAGAAAGTTTTTCCGTTGTAAAAACTTGTCCTTTGCTTTGAACAGCGTCTATCGCCATTTGCAGTCGCCAAGCCTCGTCGCGTCCCGTCGAATATTTATCAACAACTGGAAAATCGACCATTTTTATCGGTCTTCCGCTTTCAAGTTCGACACAACACCACAAATCATTTCCGTAAAGTTGTGGTCGCCGTGCCACGAAAAATCCTGTTTGCTTGTTATTCGGCTCCCAACGCCGTGAATAATAGCGAACATTATATTTTTGCGGATTTAATATTTGCAGATTTTCTAAAGTTCCCGGATTACTCTTCAAAAAACTTTTAATTTTTTTAACATGTGTCACTGGAGTTTCGGTTACTGGAATTGAACTTTTTCTGTTCCAAACATCTATAAGTATTTCCGTCAAACCGAATTTTTTTAAGTCTTCCTGTAAATCTTCCTTATCGTTCTGACTGAGTCGCCGGATATGATTGCAATAATCAATCCGCTTTTCTAAATCAATCGGCAATACTGAAATGTCGTCCGGCGCGATTCCAAGTAAAAGTGCTGAGCCACCGTTACGCCAAACAAAACTTGGAGGACGAAGATATAAAATTCTTCCGCGTCTTTCGCTGAGATTGGTAATAGCATCGGATTGCTCAATTAAATCTCCATAGGCAATGACGGATTCCAAAATATCTGTGATTGAGTCTTTAAACGCATTAGTGTCTTTTATTAAAAATTTTTGCGATTGAAAAACTGCTTGAATCAATTGTGAACTGGAACAGGGACAATGAAAACTTGCGGCTCGTCGGATGGATGCAGCAATAGTTTCCGGCGTTTCAAGGTCATAAGTGTCAGCCTCAAGACGCAAGTTTTCGACACTGATTTTTTGTGCTTCTGCTCTGGATAAAAGTTTCATTCCCAATCCCAAGTGTAAGGTAAATTTTTATAACCGTTTAATGTTTTGCGGTTCACTGTCACAACAATATATCGAGCAGCACGAACTAATGTTGGATGAGCAAGCATTTTTTCTAAACCCAATTCATATCGTTTGTCAGCCCATGTTGGAAGCGTTTCAGGACTACTGCATAACCGCAAGGCAAACTCCGCAAACCAATCACGTCTGGTAATTTTAATATGAGAAATTTTACCAATTCTTTGAACTTTTGTTCTTTCTTCCGGCACTTCATCCCCTAGTACGGAAACTAAATTATCAACCCATTCATCTGCGGAAAAAAATCGCGGTGCGGCACAGAATTTTGCAAGTTTCTCCAATAATGAAGGGTTTGAAGAAACTGCTTTGCGAAGATAAAATGAATCTGTATTTTTGCCCGCGCAGAATTGAACTTCGGCTTTTCTCCAACCGAACCCATCATCAATGAGTGAAATTATCTCTAATAATAAACCGTTTGAAACAATATTTATGTCAGTCTTCCTAAGCACACTGCCAACGGAAACGGAAGTCGCCCAAACAATATAAAGTCTTAATAATTCTGACAGGCTATTGCTGATTCGCTTATATTTTAAGAACTTTGGTATGAATCCATCCTCTTGGCGAAGGTCACTAAAACTTTTGAAAGAACTTTGTTCTAACGGACGCAATATGACGATGCCTTGTTTTATTTGCGAATTTTCTGCGATATAAAGCCCCCCGCTCGATGGTATCGGAAAACCTAATTCGTGAACTTCATTATAAGGCACAATTATTTTCTTGTCAGGAGTTAAAAAATCATATTTAACAATGGATACTTTTTCGTCGCTGTCGGAATAATCCGATAGACGTAAAAATATTTGATTTTTATTAACTTTTACATTCCATTTGAGCGGCAAAAATTCCCGCTCAAAATTTACTGGAACCGTTCCCAGTTCACCTGACTCAAACTCTAAAAGACAAGAGTAAGCATCCTCTAATTTACCCTGAATCCGATCATCTTGAAGTGATTCAAAAATATTTGTATTTAATTTAGAGCTGTCATTAGGCAAAGAACTTGTAAAAAGCTTTTTCTTTAATAATTTATTATTGTCGCCTTCTTTCTTACGAAGTAAAGTTAAATAAACATTGACGATTGTGTCCGGTGGTGTCCAAAAGTCAAACTTTACTTTCTCCGTGAATAACTGCTCGAATGTTGGTCTAAAAGGGTCGGTGAATAGAAGAAGTGCATTTTGGCTAGTTGTTGCCGACTGTTGTGACCGTGGTTCACGAATACTAATTTCTACATTGGCAAGAATTTCGTAATCGTTTTGATTATGCTGCTTTTCACTAATGATGAAATCGTATGAACCTATAGAAAGTTGCGGCAAGTTAATAAATATTGGGTTTTGTAAATCAGCATCACATATTTCGAGTTTGTCTTTACCGTATTCAAACAGCAGAGATTGAACTTCGTGGTCAAGTTCGACAGCTAAACACGGGTCTTCGTCCGCGAGGAACTCAATATATGTTTCCTCGTCCCAAACTGCAGGAGCAGTTCCTACGGGAGTAACAACTGCTCCAAGTTTAATTTTGAATCCTAAAGTGTTAAGAAAACTTTCTTCTTTACTTGAAATTGTCTTTGGCAGACTTAGTAAATAAAGATGCACATCGTCGCAGGAAACGGTTTGTTTAGAAACTAAAGAGTTTATTGGAATAGTGTTTCGAGAGAGAACCAGATAACAATTGCCCGGACACACTGAAAAAGAATTTTGTTTGTAAGCTAACCCATCATTATGAACTTTGAATAAATTTATGATCTGGGTTTTTAGACGAAATTCATCTTTAAGGAATTTATCCAGAGCAGACGGCTTTTCTCTACGAAAAATAAGAAGCGGTTGTGTTTCATCTGGTAAAGTTTTTAGTTTTTCTCGAATTGCACCGTAAGATACCAAATTGCCGCGAGCTAACCGTTTATCATAAAAACTACCATTTATGCGCGGGCGCGATGAAGTTAAAAATTCAGATAACTCGGTTGATTGCTCAGCCAAAGGCTGTAAATCAGGAAATTCTATAAATAAATCCCACCTTGTTGATTTGAGGGGTCGCAACACTAATCTGGGTTCTAATCTAACTCGTTGTGATTTATCGCCTTCGATTCTTATTCTAAAATTTCTGCTTGCACTTTTTTTAGAAAAAGTCCGCGCATCATCAAGCCAAGAGGCGGCATCGCGCTGCTGTCTTAAGTCTCCCACAATGCGTTTAAGAGTGGATGGTAAAATAATATTTCCGTCCTCTATCTCATCATGTGATAAAAGTTCACGGGCAATTAAGCCGGTCAACTCAGTATTTTGTGAAAACTGTTGAAATCTTTTTGATGTTCCGTCACTACGACTTAAAATTTTAATTCCTAACTGTTCCGTGGATTGTAAAAAAGAACGAAGCTGAAAACGCAAATCATAAAGAATTTTGGCTAACTGACGCTGCAAATCTCTAGGAAGAATGGCGTGTGTGATGGGATAGCAAATAATATTAAAATGTTTTGCCCAAATGTCTGAAGGCTTAAATCCTCCGAAAGATTTTACGAACTTCTTAAAGCTATCTCTTATAAAAGGTCTGTCATGAATAGTCCAGTTAGAAGTTTTTTCTTGAAATGGGGACCAAAAATTATGTCCATCAAATTCGTAACCAATTTCTGTGGCATAAACAATCCAAGGAAGCCAATGCCTTTCATCTGGCGTAGAGGTTGCTAAATGTTCGTGAATAGATTGTTTTAATTCATCACGCTTCTCTGAATTCAAATTATGTTCAAAAACAAAAACAGAGCAATTATCATTTGCCCGCAGTTTATGCAAATCGGCAAAATGGCTATTAAGATTGTCGTGCCATTCACGTAAATTCATTAGAATTTGTTACATTAAAATGAGTTTAAAATACCTGACTTAGTAAAATCAAAGTTTGTAAAATATAATAGCATCGTTATTGCGGAAAATCGAAAACTGAGTAATTAAAGCTATTATGGCGATGATCAAAATTGAACCGATAAATAAAGGTTTTGCAGACTTCTGTCTTGCCCTACTTACTTTAAAGTCAGAGACTCAAATCTTTTAGCACTTGATCCAACATATTGTTAAAATTAACTTCAGGTGTTTCTACCATTACCAACGGCAAATAATTATTTTTTTTGAAAAATAATCTGCTTTCTATTGGAAAGAAAAAGGAAGCAATTTGCTAAAAATGCTCCCTTTGTGTATTTGAATGATAATTTAATAAGGTATTTTGGCTGATTTCAGCCTCTTGACCATTCTGCTGCCCACGAGAATTTGTTGTCAAATACTTCGTGAAAATGAATCGGTTCTTTATACGGAATGCCAAGATAGCCGAGCCACGCACCGACGGCTTTTTTGTGAAACGGGGCAACCCCCACCACACCGTAGGTTTCGACTGTCTTGTAGTCGTGTTGTCTGGCATATCTTTTTGCAGCCCGCCAAATATGACTGACTTTGGCAAGATAAGTTCCGTATTCAGTGATTTTGACCGGAATTGCGGGATTGCCCAGACGAATAACGCTCATTGATTTATCCTCCTTAATTATTTAGTTTTATTGGCTTTTTAGTTTTAAGTGGTGGCTTTGTCTGATTTCAAGCCGCTATTTTTTTCTCGTATTCCTCGATCAGCCGTTCGGTGGCTTCGTCGATTTCTTCCTCTGCCTCGTCCCGGTCAAAATATTCATCGAATTTTTCATCCGCATATGGGTCTTCGGGAATGTCATCCTTGTCGCAAGCAAAGTAGCCGATATTATCCGGTGGAGTTGGAAATTGAAAGGTCTTTGCTGCGACTGATTCGGACTGATCCGATCTTTCTTCATTCCTTCCCGGCAGATTAAACACCAATTCCTGCTTTTCTTTGAGATTGCTCTGCACATCCGTCAGATACGCTCCCAATCTTGCAGTTACTTCAAACTGCTTGATCGGAGCAAGTTTCTTAAACGCCGATGTAAAAGCATTTGACAGCGACCACAGATTTCGAGGAATAAATGCTTCGTGTTCGGGATGAAAGTAGAGGTCATGAACAACCGGCATCAGATGTCTGGGAACACCTTTGATGTTTTTATCCAGAAATGCCTGATAGATGATCAGTTTGACTTCATCCTCGGTTAAAACCTGATCCTTCATTGCCCGGACTTGTTGCTTTAACGGCTCGAATCCGCGATGAATCCGGTCAACGGCAATCGAGATCGAATCGCGGAGGGCAAGATTTCTCGTATGTTTATGGAGTAAGGGCGTAAAATCCCCTGAAAATGCCATATTGTCGCACACCATCACACGAAAACCGGCAGTTAAAGCCAATCGCATTGATTTATCATTACTGTTGCGAAGCCCGATGGAAAAGCGTCCGCCGCTGAATTCTGCGTTCAGATCCATCACGCCGAACATCTTCATCCCGTCCTGAGAAACGGCATATTCATCCCGGACTATTTTCAGGTAGCGGAATGACAAGGTTTCCTCGAGAACCTCGACTATTTCATAATGCGAAAGGGGCTGATGAGTTCGCGTTCCTTCCGGCACGGGAATTGTCATCAATTCATCTCTCGTAACTTTGCTTGCCCCGCAATGGGCGACTAATGTTGAACCTGTGTCGTTCATTTTATTTATCCTCCTAAAATGTCTATTTGTTTGTATTTTTGCTATTTTGTTGTTTTGGTTTGGGAGATTGACGCGGGAGATGATTGGTTTTTGATTTTAGTATTGATTTTTATGGGTTTTTCGTTGACCGGTCTGAAGATCGGGATTTACGGCAAGTAAGGCTCGATCTTGAATCTGAAAAAACATCTGTCGCAGTAGCCGGAATCCGGCTTTACGCAGCAGTTCTTACAAACAACTTCGTTACAGAAATCGCAGATAATCCAGTTTCTGTCGGATGTTTCTTCCATCACGACAAACTGAATGCCGCCGACTTCCGCCGACGAAGTTTCAATCGCTCCGGTCAACAGGCAATTGCAAACGGGGCAGTTGTCCATTTCGGGATTTGCCATTTATTTTTATCCTCCTTTTTTTGATTAAAGTGCTTGATCTTTCCGCAATTTGTTTGCAGATTCCCGCCGGTAAAGAGAAGTTGAAACAAGCTTTATTTTTCTTCTTTATCCGCAGGAAAGGACAAACAAATTGAGGTTATGATTTAGTTCGGATGGTGTTTAGGAAATGTCCGGCGATGAAGCATTGTTCGTCGGAGAAACGGAAGGCAAAGAATCGGAAGATGCGCTATTTTCCAATAAAGAATCGGGCGGCGAATCATCGGGCGGCAGAGTTACTCCGCTAAAGGGACGCGAGATTTTCCCGTCAATCATCAATTTCAGATAGATCTGATAGTTCGGCAGATTCGTAAAATCGGTGAGTTTGAATTCGGGGGCGAATTCCTGGGCGAAAATTTCCGCGTCATTTGCCCCGATTCTGAAAACAATGATTGTGCCGACGTTTCCTAACACGGCATCCTTGATCGAAGGCTCTAATTGAGTCAGATACTGATGCGCTAACACTAATGAAAGGCGGTATTTACGAAGCTCCGAAAGCATCAGAACAAGGCTCTGCGTCGTAAAATTATGAAACTCGTCCAGATAGAGCGAGTAATCCCCTCTTTCTTCTTCCGGGACATTTGCCCGGCTCAAGGCTGCCAGATCAAAGCGGGATATTAGGAGAGAACCGAGAAGATTGGAGGTATCTTCGCCGATGCTTCCCTTGGCAAGATTAACGAGCAAGATTTTTCCCTCATCCATTATCTTTCTCAAATTCAGAGGCTTTTCGGGATTAGTGAGAATTTTTTGCAAAAGTGGATGCGAGAGAAACGCCCCGACCTTGTTTTGAATCGGCGAAATCGCCTCGACTTTGAAGCGTTCCGGGTATTTGTCAAACTCCTTTATCCAGAACTCTTTGATTTGTTTGTTTTGAATAAAAGGAATGACCTTTTTTCGGAAATCTCTGTCCGAGAGCAGTTTCAAAATATCCGCTAAAGTGGCGTTCGGATAATCGAGCAGCGACAAAAGAGAATTTCTCAAGATATATTCAAGCCGAGGTCCCCAGGAATCCGCCCAGAGATGTTTGAAAACCTGAATCAAGCCGGATGCGGCAAGCGGGCGTTTATCCGCCGCCACATTCGCCAATGGATTAAACCCGTAAGGCTGATTTTTATCCGGCACGTCGAAATCAATCAGATCGTCGCGGCGCGACCAGGGAATCCGCGCCTTTACTCTTTTGACCAGATCGCCGTGCGGATCTAAGAGAGCGAAGCCAACGCCTTTTTTGATGTCGTCGGTCATCATAGACTCCATCAAGGTTGATTTCCCGGTTCCGGTTTTGCCCAGAATATACAGATGAGCGCGGCGGTCAGGGCGTTTAATGCCGAAAGTAACAAGCTGGTTACGAAAATTGGTGTTGGCTAAAACCGTTACTTGTGAATTGTTTACGTTTTCTGTATTTTTATTTTGCTGTAAAGTCATGTTGGTTTATTTAGTCTTCTTAAGGCGATTCCGGGCTAGTTTGGCATATTCCGCCTTGAGTTCAATTCCAATAAACTGTCTTCCTAACTCCTTGGCAACAACGGCAGTCGTTCCGCTTCCGATAAATGGATCAAGGACGATTCCGCCTTTCGGACATCCGGCTTTAATTGGCGTTTCTATAAGGCGCGGCGGATAGGGAGCAAAATGCTGTCCGGTAAAATTAATCGTCCCGATTGCCCAGACGCATCGCTTATTTCTTTTTCCCCGCTGAATGATTTTTTGACGGCTTTTTTCGATAGAGTTTGGATTAATTGAATGCCACTCGCTTTGTTCGTATTTATATTTATGATCAGGATTGCGAAATCTTCTGCTCAGCCTTTTGATGTCCGTGAGCGGCTCGAATTGCTGCGTAAAGTAATACTTTCTTGATTTAACAAAGAAGAATACTTTTTCAAAATCAACGGTGAACCTGTCCTTAACCGATGACGGAATTGCATTCGGTTTATGCCAGATGATTTCATTTCTTAGAATCCAGCCTCTCCCGATCATTCCGAGAGCAAAGCGAGAAGGAATCAGACAAAGAGATTTAGCGGGAATTTTCGAAACATTTTTTAATACCACAAGCGATGCTTTTTTCGTTAGAAAGCTATCCTGATCTTCTTGCCGTTTATAGGTTGCGGCTTTTTCTTTAGCGGAATAAGTATCACCGATGTTGACCCAGCACGTGCCGCCTCTTTTCAAGACTCTTTTTACTTCGTCAAATATCAGGAGCAGTTTATCGAGATATTCACTGCTGTTCTCTTCCAAACCGATCTGCTTCCTTACTCCGTAATCTCTTAAAGCCCAGTAAGGCGGGCTGGTAACAACGCAATCAATGCTTTCATCGGGAATTTTTTTGAGAACTTTCAAACTATCGCCGCAAATAATTTTGCCGGTGAGCGATTCGATTGCTTTTTGAAGTTTTTGTTCCGGTTGAGGCATTTGTCTCTATTGTTTCTTAATTGGTTTCCACTTGGTGATTGCGATTTGCAATGACCGACCCGTTTGACGAACATTGATGTAACCTCCGGCTTTCAAAATTTTCAGCCAGCGACTGACGGTGCGAGGACTCATCCCCGTATCCTGGGCAATGGTTGAAACACGCCGGAAGAGATTTCCCGTGCTGCGGTTGGCAAAAACGAGCAGGTAGAGATACAGCCACACCGCGCTGCCCATCGTCTTGTAATGCTTGGCGGATGGTTCAACCGGCAACCCTTTCCAAAGGGGTGTCCACCATTTTGTTTTTGCAATGAAAGGAGTTTTCTGCTTTGAATCCGCAGGAAAAGTTTTTTGATAATGGAAGTTTGTTTTATAGGTCATTGTATAAATAAAAAATTACGGTGATTAATTTCACCGTAACACGGTTGCCAGGTCAGAAAATAGCGGGAAAAAATTGCCTGTAGTGGCAACTCCTGCCGCTGCTGGCAATTTATCCACAGGTAGCGTGGTATTTTATTTAATTACTTTTTTTATAATTACTTTCTTTAGAAGAAAAGTTCTTTCCGATTGTGCTTTTATTTGAAGTCGAAATCGGTGATTAAGATTCTTTCCTCAAACAAAAGCGGTCGTATCAGGTATGACGGTTTATACACTTTATAGGACAATTACTGCAAGGCTGTGGATAAAATAAAAAAAGAGCTGGTCAGGCTCTTTTTCCGGGGTTAGAATCAATCTTCAAAAGAAGTATTCATTTCCCAATCTTCTCGGTATAAAAGATTTTTTATTTCCGTATCCAGCACCGGGTGACCTTCCTCGGCGGCGAGTTCTAAAATCAGCGCGGGATGTCTGTGATCACGAATGGCTTTCGCCGTTTCCGGCATATTGAAATTATATTCCGCCAGATTTGCCGCAAAAGTTTTGACATACTTTTCGCGCAATGCGGAAACAGACTTGCAGACAAGTTCCCTGAGCGGAATTTCTTCGACGACTTCTTTTGCGTGAAAATCTTCATAATCGCTCCCAGGGGCTTTTATAAATAATTTCTCCGAATCAAAGTCAATTTCAATTATTATTCCCTCGGAAAACCATAGAAAAGGCATTTGATAAAGCCGCGCCATCACAGCCAGAAAATCAATGCCCATCCCCTTGAAAACTCCTTTAGCAAATATACCGCTGCCGCGTTCGGAAACGCGGTATTGCTGTGGTTTGAAAATAACTTCCATCATCACTCCTTTAGGTTTTGAATGTAAGCGTTTGACTCGCGTCAGACGCTCCATCCCCTCCGCAGGAATGCCCGAAAGCCCTGTAAAGATAATATTTAATCGAAATTATGTCAACAATCTGCTAATGAGATTATCATCGCTCTGAACTGATGTTTATTACGGTTTTTGCAAGAGAAAAATGAACAAAGTTCTTATTATTAAAACTAATCTTCATTTTATGAACAACCTACAGTTCGAGACCATCTCGCGTTTTTCTGGTTCAGTTCCTAATTTATAGCTTAAATATACGGTTTTTAACAGTTCGAGAAATTCATCAAACGACTTCTGATTTTCCGCACAAGAAAAAGAACATCTGAAATACCTCAATCAACAGATACGCCACATTTGAAATAGTATTTGCCACATTTAACGTGAAATTATGTCATTTTTGATATAGACCCTCTGGATATCTCATCTGATAACCTCCTTGTTTTCAGCAACTTCGCTATTGGTGTTGAAGATGAAACGTGCTATTTTTAATCTGTAAACAAAAATACAAACAAAGCACAATAATCAGCTGATTTTAGCGTTATTTCAGTTATTTTTGTGCTTATTTTTTTAAATGGAGGAGAATAATATGTCAATTTATGAGGCTTGGCACAATAGCAATAGTTATAAAATCAGACTCGAAGCATGCGACTTAATTGAAAGAAAAATTAAATTATCATCAAGTGCAGCTTATCTTAATATTTCTTGGGATAAGGAAAACATTGATTTCCCGTGGTTAGTTGAGTGGACAATAATATTTTTTCGAGATGAAAAAGCATCTGGTAAAATTAGAATGTCAAATAACGAATTAGGTCTAGCATTTAATGTTTCAGGTTGTCAATCTCATCCAACTAAATACGGTGATTGGATGATAAAACGATATTATGCAGAATTTGCAGAACAAGGCAAATTTATTCGGGATCAAGATCGTCTAAACATTCCTGGTCCTGGAACTGGTAACGATGGAGATCCAAATATTTCTATACTTTTGGCTTCTGAAATAACGAAAGCGGTTGAGGCTTTAATTCAAATAGTGAAAGCAGATTCAAAAAATGTAAATCGAAATTAATACAGATAGAAGCATTAATAATAGTGCTTCTTTATTTTATCCGCAAAATAGCAAATACAATTATTCTGTTTCTGAAGATTTGCATTTACCGATTGTGAATCGATTCCATTATTTATAGAAATCCACATAATCACATTTCAAAGTATAAGAAATTTCCATTGAAATGTTTTGCTTTTAAGGAAATTTGTTCTCTGTCTTCGCATTTCAATTCAAAGGTAACGGATAATTCTTTTGCAGTTTCTTCTTCAATAACTATAAATTTATTATGCATTTGTTTTCCCATTTCTTGAAGTGAGTTTTTTGACTTATATGCTTCTAAAAGATAAAAAGATTTAGGTAGTGTATTAGGTATCACAGAATCTCTTATCATTGTCGTATTATGGGCATCAGTTACAATACTTATGTTTCCTTTCGATAAGGCTTTACGCACACCCCCAAATTCGTTTTCGGCTCGCTTTAGATTTTCCCCTTTAACCATTATTATTCTGGCAATGTCCCAAAGCATCATTGGGTCAAAACTGCAAATCAGGAATTCATCATTACCAGTCTTTTCGTAATGAATTGTTTTAAAATCGCGCAACTTATTTATAACGAAATCTTTCATTTCGTTTGCCAATTCGTTATTTGTAGAACCAATAATATCCATCGTTAAGATAAAAATATTCTTAACATTTTTCACTGTGCTTCCATCTGTTCGAACTCGAACTTTTCCGACTGGGGCATAATTATAACCTCCTTCGATTGGAATGTGTGCAGGAACATAAGAGCGCATAACATCTTTAATTTCGTAGAAACACTTGACACAGTTTTTAATTATCAGCGCAAATTGTTCAAATTTGCCTGCGGAAGGATCAAATGAAGGGTTTAATGCCGTTTTTAATATAGATTGACTTATTTCTCTATCCTTTAGACCAATATTATATTTAACTGCAAAATCTAAAGCAGGTTTTCCGATTTCAAGCCAAGTAAATTCTTTGTATCTTAATGATTGATATCTATCTTGAAAAATCTTTTCAAATTCTCCTTCTGAAAAAATATCAAATTCTATAAGGATTTTTATAATATATGCTGTAAGAGCCTCCATTTGTTTTAGTATGGGTAACAAAAACTTTAGAAGAATACTGATCTCGTCATCTTCTGATGGATCTAATAACTTCTTAATACGAAAATCCCAATAGCGTTTCGCAGATGAGCCTTGTTTGGATAATGCTTCCTCAAGGTGTTTACTTGTTAATGCAAAGTTTTTATGAAACAAAATATATTTTTTTTGCGCTTCACTTAAAAAAATAACACACCAGTAAAGAGACAATTTAATTGAATCCCTGTGGCTTGAATCAAAAAAGGATTTTTCAGCGTTACTAAGAATTGCATCAAAGCCGCTTGTTTTTCCATCGTAAACCCAACTGTGAGCTTCAGTCGCAATGGCTTCAAAAGTATTTAAATGATTTCTGCAGGTGCTGAGTAGAAGTTTAATGTTATCATCTTTGCTTACTTTAAAAGCAGTAGCAAGGTACTCGAACCCATCAAAAAATGCAAGGTTATTTTCGTCCGACCAAACAGAATTAATATTTGATTTATAATTATTATTAATGGCTAGAGTGGACTTCCTTTCCTTATTAATTGTAAATGGCGGAGTATGTGAATTTATTAGCCAATTTATGATGTCATCATTCTTACCACTTGTCCTTTCAATGGTAGCAAAACGTCCAAAAGTATTAAATGTCAGAGAAATTGGCAACCAAGGCAATATCTCTTTCAGCGAAGAAGATAACTTATGAAAATCATATTCGTTCAATTGCTCAGAATTCTTTTTAGTAAGAAATTCCGAGTAACCTTTATATAATGAATCTCTTAATTGAATTAAATCCTGTGCGCTATATCCTTCGCCTGAATAAAAAGCTCTTAGCCAAACACTACCTTGCTTGATGACTTTAGGAACTGCTTGACCATAATCTACGCAAACGTCTAAAGTAGCACTTAAAAGATCATCTCCTAAAGTTATGCTACATTCATTTTCCAAAATGTGTTTGATTCCACCAAAAGTTAAACCTATATCCAAGCGCGAAGCATCTGAATTTTCTTCTCTGCGCTCTTTACTGTCGGTAACTTTATGTAAAGTCAAAAATACTTTTCCAAGTATTTCATAGGGCTTTTGTCTCGGATATGGTTTCAAGTTTAAATTTGATTTCCACTCATCTCTGAATTTTCGGATAATATTGTCATCAACCTCATTAGCAGATTCTGATAAATCTTTTTGAATATTCAAATCTAATCGTAACTCCTTATCAAACAAAGTTGTCCACATGGCAGCCAGTTTGTCAGAGTTATTATTACCTAAACTAACACGAATATCTTCATCGTCAATTTCAGTTATATTTACAGGAAACTCTGTTTCCAACAGAGAATTAAATTGATTTGAAACAAATTTTCCTAACACAAGTGAGGTTACAAAAGTAAGCAGGCGAAAAACCCCTTGATGAAAAAATTCATCATTCAAATTTGGAGATGACAGAGTTTGCCAAAAATCATTCAACTTTGTATCGTGAAACTTTACATCTTGAAAACCAATACTTTCATTCATAACCAACAAAGGCATTGGCTTAATTCTAATTTCATTAAGTTCTGGTATAAAAGTTAAACGTATTTTTGAATTTGGAAGCCAGTCTAAACCATCAACTGCAAAGATAGTTTTATTGAATGATGAAAATATTCCAGTGTATCGATAAATTCCTCCTACAATGGATAGTGGGGTTGAAACATCAATAATATCCCGAATCATTGATGATTTCTTTAATTGGTGTATAATAAACGGAATATCATAATTATCGAAATTCGGAAGTCGTAATTTGATTGTTGGAAAATCAAGATTGTAATCTCTAGGAGTTTGTAGAAGTGTGTTTACCAGTAGATAATGATGCTTCTTTATTTCCTCAGACCACATTTTCTTTTCAAACTCAATATTAATCTCGCTAAATGGCGATGGTTTTAAGTATTGAAAATTATCAGGGTTTATCTCACCGAAAAATTCTTCGCGGTCAATAACATATGAAGCACAAAAAACAATTGCACCTCTGTTTATTAAATGCTTTCTAACGCTGCTTAAAGTGGAACCATAAATTACAGAATCATCAAAAAGGAGCACTTTCTTCTGTCTTATATCTTCGTCCGAAAAAAAAGAAAGAGCATGATTAGAAATTATTGGAATGTCATTGATTATTTTATCAATATCTTCAATCTGCAAAACTCGAATAGCCCCTCTCGCAATTCCCACAATAAGGTCAGGTTTTATGCTCTCAACTAATGAAACAAACCATTGTTTTAACCCACTAAATGAAGTGAACTCCGACCGATCTAACCCATCTGGGACAATGTAAGTATTTTCTGCTACTATTGTAGGATTGATCATAAAACTATCTGCTTAGAGATTTAAAAATCGAAAGCGTTGATTTTAGCATAATGGTTATATCTTGTAAATGTCTTGATTTAAGTATTAGGGTAACCCGCATTACTTTTTTCTTAAGACTAATTAACCTTTTAATCAAATATTTACATGTAGAATATGATGATTGGAAAAATGAGTTCAGCGTAAAAATAATTTTTTCTAAATCTTGTAGAGAATATTCAAGCAAGACAAGGTGAGAATCAGGCAAGCATACGTTGATATTGCAATGAGCGAAAAACCTGAAGTTTTCCAAGATATAATAAATATTTCTGAATCTTTCAAATAGATCCGACAAAAGTGTCGGAATTTTTACTCATTTTTTGATTTTCAAGATAGGTTATTTTGATTATGTGATCAAATTTTTCTTCAAAGTTGTAGCACTTTGATAATTTGAATTTGGAGGCGGCGAATTTAGTTCGTCATAAGGTTATCTGAATAAGACACCTTACGGGGATAACGGCAAACCTTCTTCCGTGCTTTTATCTGTGGATTGATTAAAATATTTGAACAATTTCCGATAAAGTTCTCTTAAAGTTCGAGTGGTTGCTAGAGTCTAATCTCATAAGGTTTTACTATTCCATCGAGTGCAGCATTTAGCTTTTGTTCTTTTTGAATGCTTTTTACAAAAATACTATAACGCTGTTCTTCAGTATCTAACTTCGGAAACTTCACAATTAATCCATCATTTAAAGAAAAAGCTGAGCTACTTCCTCCGCCAAAGTGTTTAATGGATACAATTTTCATACCAGGCAACGTGTGGATAATAATCTGTTTAGCCCGGCTTACACTGATTGGTTTAACTATCTTCTTGCATATATTGGATTTAGCCCTGTAGTTACAGCAGTTTCAGAGCAAGAGATCAGGATTTCTCAATATTTGTTTAATAATCTGACTTGCCAAATACGGCAACTTTTTCCCGCTATTTTTAGTTTGACTAACCTGTTACGATAATTAGGGTTTTGAAATGCGTTATTAAAAGTTATCTACGATTTATTAAATTTAGAGAAATTGTTTTTATGCCTTTTCTCAGATTTAGAAGTGATGTAATCAACAATATTATTATCGTCTTTAGAAATGTCTGAATTTTTAAAATATTTGAATAACTCTTTGAATAATAATCTAAAAGTTCGAACCGCTTCCCGATACGGGCTACCAGCGGTGAAGACAGGTCTTTCGGCAATCAGTTGAAACGGAAAATACGGCTTAACTAAAACATTTTTATCTTCAATTTCACAGTTCGAGAAAACGGTTTTGACCAATTCCTGCTTTTGCTCCGGCGTTCCCGATTGATAGCTAAGATAAGCGGAATTTACCAGTTCGAGAAATGCGTCAAGTTTTTTAGTTGCTTCGTCGGAACTGGCTTTCAGATTGGCTAGTTTTTCCTTGTTCGACTGTTCTTCGAGCAATAATTCGTTTTTCTTGTTTATATAAGTTTCCTTATCAAAAACCCCGTCCACATATGCATCGGCGAGTTTAGACTGACGATCCGCAGTTTGATCCAGTAAAAGCCGCATTCGCCTGTAATCGGCTTCAAAATCGGCTTCGCTTGTCTCGCTTTGCTTAAGAGTTTCCTGTTTGAAAAAGTTATACTCCGGATCGGTTAATTCAAGCGGTTTAAGAAATTCCAGAACTTCCTTTTCTATTAAATCTTCCCTGACAGTGCCTTTTGTGCATTGCCTGGTGTGGCAGCGGTAATAAACCTCTCCCTTTTGCCTTTCGGCAGTATAGAAATTGTGGCATTTTAAGCAAAGTACCTGCCGCCTGAAAACAAAGAAATGCTTTTCGCTTTTCGGGATGTTTCTGCCTTCAAATACGGCTTGTACCTGATCGAACAAGGCACGGGAGACAATCGGTTTATGCTTTCCCGCAAACATCTCACCTGTTTTTTCAATTCGGATAATTCCGATATAAAACGGATTATGCAAGATAGTTGAAAGACCATTTATCGTTACCTGTTTACCTCTTTTATTGCGTAATCCTTTTTTATGCAATAAATCAGAGAGTTCAATAAGTCCGATATTCCCTTTAGAATAGAGTTCAAACGCTTTTTTTATCAGCGGTGCTTGAATTTTATTGATCTTTTTCGGATTTCCTTTGCCCGTATCGAGATAACCGATCACTGCCGGAAACGGATACAGACCTTGTTTGAGCCGCCCGTAAATACCTTTTTTTGTTTCTTCTCTTAAGTTGCGGATATAATCCGAGGCAACGACCGCTTGAATATCGGCAGAAAGCCGCCCGCCGCGCGAATTCAGATCGAGACTCTCCGAAGCGAAATGAACCTCTACGCCCGAATCAATCAGATTTCCCAAATCCGCCCAATCCCGCAAATTTCTCGCGCTGCGGTCAATTTTATGAATGATTACGCCGTTTGCTTTGCCGCGCCTGAGGTCTTTAAGCATTTCCAAAAACACGGGTCGCCCGAGTTTGGCAGCGGTTTCGCGTTCTTCAAAATGTTTGATAATCGAAAGGTCAAACTTTTGAGAATAGCGTTCGATCGAGGCTTTTTGCTCGGTCAGGGATGTTCCGAATTGTCCCTGTCTTTGCGTCGAAACGCGCACATATGAAAAGTATTTTTTGTTTGGCATTTGAATAATGAGGTTTAATGACAGAGGCGGAAAATATGCAAAAATAAAATCCGGGATTGCACTTTAATTTTTATTTTTGTCTTTCCTTCCTAAGCATAGCCCGCCGCTCGAGTTCGGTCAAAATATTCGGATTTTTCTCACAAATTCGCTCGAAAATCTCTCTGACCACCGTTAAATACCGGAGCATCCGGTATTCGGCTTCGGCTTGCTCTGCGGGCGACAAATCCGGGTAGAGATCAGCAACTGTGATCTCACCCTTCGAGTTTTGGTAATCTTTTTCAGTCATAACAAAAACCACGGACGTTATCAAAAACAACGCTTTTTATTGATTTAGAAGATTTTTTTTCAGCTAGTGCGATTTGGAATGCGTTTTCAGGTAAACTACTCCGACCGCGACAGCTGAAAACAAAAAAGCATAATAATCATTTTGCCATTTATTCGGTCTGTTCCAATATCTTTCCAGTTCGGGATGCAGAATCAAGAGCGACTCAAAGGCTCTTTTTTGGGTCGTTTTATCATCGTTACACAGCACGGACTTGATTTGCTCCAGCGACACTTCGACAAGCGGCAAACCCGTTCGTTTTGACTCAACTTCGATCTGCTTAACGATCTTTACAAGATTCGCGGATAATTTTTGATACTGACTGACGGATTTGATAACAACGATCTTAACCGGGAAACTGTCGAAAAGATTTTGGAGAATCACGGTAATTTCCTTGAATAACAGTTTTTTCGATTTTCTGTTTTTAACCGTTTTAACAGAAAAATACACCAAATCAGCATTAGCAAATACGGCGATTCCGAACTCGCGCTGACCGGGAGCAATTGCCAGAATGACGTTTGATAAAGGTTTCACCAACATAAAGAGTAAATCGCTTTAACAGCCGATTGGTTAAATAACTAAACTTGCACTATCAGCAATCAACCGCCGAGGATTTTCTTACTTCTTTCTTCCATCAGAACTTTGATATGATGCCGTATCTTGTCGGCATCTCGCTGACTGATATGAGTAGAATTCATCATCTCCAGATAGGAACATTTGTCGATATCGCTCATGTTTTGAGAAATTATTTTACCCTTCAAACCATATTGCGTCATTGAACTCATAAGTTCTTCCTCGCAACGTCGAAAATACCTCTCGAAAAGCGTACGGATCGGTAAGCCGTAAAGGATTGAGAGCTTGATCGCATCGGTAATTCCCGGAGTTCTCTGCCCCGTTTCATAACGTGATATCTGGTATGTGTTTTTGTGTCCGAGTAAAACAGCAACGTGTTTTTGTTCGTAGCCCAGACGTTTCCGCCTGAGAGCCAGAATATTTGAATTGATATTTGTCATCTTTGTTTTTGTTAATGCCGAGTTTGGGGTTTTGTGCGTTCCCTAAAGCGTAACATTTGTCAATAGACAAAAATAGCGGGAAAAAGTTGCCTCAGAGGGCAACTTTCGGGGTAGTTATCCATGCTTAAACGAATTGCCTGTGGATAACTTCCGGTCAAAAAGAAGTTTTTTTATTGATTTTGTGCTAAAGAGCGCACTGAACTCGACCAATCGTTACCTGTAAATAATTGAGGAAAAAGCACTTGTTGCCGCCGGAGATTTTAATTATACTTATGTTATAAGAATAGCACCTACGTAGAGAAAGAATATTTCCGGTTTTTCTTTCTTTTTACCGCCGAGACCACCATCCCCCTCTATAATAAATTCCGATAATCCCTTTTCTAAAATCTGCGCTATTTAGTTTCAATGAAGTTACCTTCACTTTAATACTAAGGCTTCTCAAAGCTTTCCATTAACTCCCGCCTCAAGGAGGAAAGATGAAACCAAAAAAATTACCGAAAGGCGTTTATTACCGCAATAAAAACAACGATTTGTTGTGGATTACTTACCACGACGAAAACGGGAAAAAGATCAAGGAATCGGCGCATACGACCGACACCGAGATCGCCCGAGCGTTTCGAGACAAGCGGCTCCGCGAGGTAGCCGAAGGAAAGCTGATCCCGATCCGGAAATTCGAATCCATCACCGTCGGTGAGATTTTGGATTTCTGGTGGGAGAGGCACGGGCAATACAAGCGCGGCTTCCATTACAAGATGAAGCGGCTTGAAAAATTCAAGAAGATCAAGGCGAGACGGTTTATGCCGGAAATGGTTGACGATTTTCTTAAGGAATTGTCAAAAGAATACTCGCCGTCCTACGTCAATCACTACCGGACGATCTTAAATTCGGCGTTTAATTTCGCCATTAAATGGAAGAAATACGACGACAATCCGGTCAGCATTATCCCGCAAGTTCCCGAAAACGAGCCGCGGGACCGCTTTGTCGAAGTCGGAGAACTTGCTGCCTTACTTGAGCAATGTCAGAAGGAGCAGGATTTCGAGCTTCAGGGCTTTATTATCTTAGCCGCCTGCACGGGGCTGAGAAAAACCGCTATTTTGTCCAGAAAATGGTCGGAAGTTGATTTGGACGCGGACTTTCCCTATATTCATCTGCCGAGAAAAGACAGCAAGAACCGGCGTTCAAACCGGCTTCCGTTGCCGAACCTGTGCGTAACGGTCTTGAAAAAGCTGCCGAGCTACGGCAAACACGAATATCTGTTCCCGGCGCGTCCGAACGTCAAATACCGGGATGTAGAGAAATTCCAGAAGCCACACGCCTGGGACATCGGCAAGCGGTTCAGAAGAATTCGTGATCTGGCAAATATCAAAGATTTGCGGATTCACGATCTCAGGCATTTCGCTACGACGATGCTCTTTATGGAAGGCGTGGCGGATGCCATCATCAGAAAGATGACCGGACACCGCTCGGAAGAACTCGAAAGATACAAACATTTCTCGCCGGAATTCAAAAAACAGACGACGGAACTCATTGCGGGAAAACTACTTGAGGAGCTTGAGGGCACAAATTGGGGCACATCCCCTGAAAACGAAAAAGCCGCCCCAAAGGACGGCTCGGAAACTACTGATAATAAAAAGGTTAATGGCGGAGCCGACGGGACTCGAACCCGCGACCTCCAACGTGACAGGCTGGCGTTCTAACCAACTGAACTACGACTCCGCAAGAAATTTTCAAAAACTTGGTGGGCATAGAAGGACTCGAACCTCCAACTTCCTCCTTGTAAGGGAGGCTGTCTACCAATTGACATATATGCCCTCAAACTTTATTGGCACAGCTTCCGCTTTCGGCTTCAATCAAGTTTTTTGTCAAAAAAATCCGCCGTTTGTAACCAAACAGCGAACCGTTATCCTACGAAAATTTGATATGTAATGTCAAGTAAAGCGGGTAAATATGCAAATATTTTTTTAGTTATGCCTTTTACCGCTTTATTTCTGCACTTTTATCTTCGTAAAAAAGAATTGTCCCGCCGAATCCGACAATCCAGCCACGGTTGCCGACAAATAAAACTTTTTCGAGTTTGTGCGTGATTTTGATTTTTTCTCGTTTCCAGACATTTCCGGCGGTTGTCGAGTGCATAATCGTGCCGTTTTCGCCGACTGCCCAACCTTCTGCCGTATTTCGGAAAAAGACATCCGTCAAATTTTCTTTTGTCTCGCTTTTTTGTCTGCGCCAACTTTTGCCGCCGTTGATTGTTTGATAAATAATTCCCTCCGTGCCGACCGTCCAACCTGTGGATTGATTGAGAAAAAACACGGAATTTAATTTTTTGTTTTCGTTTCCTGATATAAATGAAGGTTTCCAAGTCAATCCGGCATCTTCGGTAAAAAGAATCGTGCCGCCGCCGCCGACGATTGCGCCGCGAAAATCATCTATAAAAACGCCGTCATTAAGCAAATATGGGACAGGCGACGCAACTCTTTTCCAGCCGTTTTTTTCATCACTCAAAGAAAAAACCGTGCCTGATTCGCCGATTGCCAGACCGAATTTGTTTTGCGTGAAAAATATTTTCGTAATGCGTTTGCGCTCATTGCCCGTAAAATTAACCGTATTCCAGTTTTTTCCGCCGTCTGAAGTTGTTAAAAGATACGACGGCGCGTCAGAACCAAGTGTGTAAGCATCGCGCTGACACAAAAGCCAACCATTTTTTTCATCGAAAAAATGAATTTTCTGAATCGTATCTTCGGTGATTTTTTTGTCCCGCAACCAGGTTTTTCCGCCGTCTTCGGTGCGAATAAATTCGCCGTTGCTGCCCGCAATCCAGCCTTTGTTTTCATTTAGAAAGAAAACATCGTGAAGCCACGCCAGAGTTTTTGCATCTTGCTTTTCCCAACTGCCTTGTGCGGTTTGAGAAAAAACTATAAACAATAAAAAAGCGGTGATTTTTACAACTGATTTCATATATGCAAAATCAACTCGGGGAAAACAGACATTATTTGAAAGTAAGATGTTAAAAAATTTCTATTTCAACTAATCTCAAATGTATAAAACAGGCAAAACCGATTTTTCACGCTCGTTTTGCCTGTTTTATACATTTGCTTTGACAAAAAAACTAAAAAGGACTTCCCAACAGAAGGCGGAAGACGCTTATTTTTCCGGCGGCTTCGAGAATTGTATTAAAATTGAAGCCCTGTTTCGGAATAAGAACCTGATCGCCCGGCTGCAGATAAGCCATCGCTGCTTTTCCTTCTTCGATTTCCTTCAAATTTACTAAAATCGGATCAAACTTATTTTCCGCATTCGGACGCAGGATTATCGCTTTCTTTTTATCGCCTTCTTTTGAAATTCCACCCGATTCGGTAATCGCATCAAAAACGCTGATGCGACGCGTCATTAGAAAATTGCCCTGTTTTTCCACTTTGCCAACTACGCCGTAGCGTGCCGATCCGACCTTGACCAGCGTTACCATAACATTCGGATCAATAATATATTCATCGAGTTTTTTGGTTATTTCATCTCTAATCTGTTCAATTGATTTTCCGCCGACAAAAATACCTTCACGGATCAACGGATATGAAATTATCGCGGTTGGCGGAACTGTGATTTCATCTCTGCAATAATCCGGGCATTGACCGAAAACTTGCACGGAAATAACATCTTCGGGACCGAGCCGGTATTCGGTCAGATAATTGACGTAATAATTCGTAATGGCGACAATATCGGAATCCTCTTCGTTCCCTTCGGCATTTTCAGCAACTTTATTTTCCGGCTGAGTTTTTTTGTTCTTGTTTGTTTCTTTATTTCTTTTTTCCGTTTTTGTGTCAGCCTGTGCAATTCTTTCACGCTGTTGTAAAACGACTTCTTGAGCTGAAACCGAAACCGTGATAAATAAGGCGAAAACTGACACCAATCCGATTTTTTGAAGTTTTTTTACTGCTTTCATAATATTTTTCCGTTTTTAATAACGATTTTTACTAAAATCCGTCTTCCACTAACTAAAAACACTCATTTGGTGATTTTATCCATTTTTTTCCAAAATACCTAATATTATCTGCCGCCCTTGCCAAAAAGTACGGTTTTTACGGTGTCAAAGACGATTATCAAATCAAGCGCAAGACTCTGGTTTTTGATATAAAACAAATCATACTGGAGTTTGCGTCGGGCATCCTCAACCGATGCTCCATACGGATATTTTATCTGCGCCCAACCCGTTAATCCAGGGGCGACCAGATGGCGATGTTCATAAAAAGGAATTTCATCGGCAAGCTGCGAAACAAAATGCGGACGTTCCGGGCGCGGTCCGACAAAGCTCATCTCGCCTTTAATGATATTCCAAAATTGCGGAATTTCGTCCACGCGGATTTTGCGGATGATTTTACCGACAAAAGTCGTCCGGTCATCATCGGCGGTTGCCCACACTGGTTTTCCGTCTTTTTCCGCATCGGTTCTCATCGAGCGAAATTTAATAACCTTAAAAATTTTCCCGTTCAGTCCGACTCGTTCTTGTTTATAGAACACCGGACCTTTCGATTCGAGTTTGATTAAAACCGCAGTAATCAAAGAAATCGGCGATGAAACAATAATACCGACTAAAGCCAACGAACGATGAATCAAATCACGGAGAGCAACTTTGATCCGCGTGTCGCGTTTGCGTCCGTCAAATATCAGCCATGAAGGACGCAGCATATCAATATGAACCTGTCCTGTTACCCGTTCATAAAAAGATGTGCATTCTTCAATATTAACATCACCCGCCAGACTCATTTTCAAAAGCGTTTCGGTCGGAAACGAACCCCGCCGTTCGCGCACGGCAATCACAACCCGATCAATTTTTTCCTGCTTAATGATTTCTTCAAGATTATTTGTCGAACCGAGAAGGTTGATTTCTTTTGAAAGACCGCTTGGTTTCGAGCCGTTTTCCGTCACAAATCCAGCTATTCGATAACCCGCATCGCGTCTCTCCCAAACCGACCGCGCAGTGTCTTCCGCCGCACTTCCCGTTCCGACTATCAGAATCTTTTCCCCGAATTCGGGATGTCCCGTCAAAAGATGAATCAGAATCCGCCACGTTGAAAGCGAAATCAACACAATCGGAACTGAAATAACGGAAACTCCGCGCCCGATCAGAAGCGGCGGAAAAAAGTAAAACAAAAGCGCGAGAATCGCCCAAGCAATACCGATTGCCTGCACCAGCCGCAACATTAATTCTCGCCGATTTCCCATTACTGTAAAATCGTAGAGATCGTAAAAATACAAAATCAAAAGACAGATTGATGAGGCAAAGGCAATCTTAAACCAACCGTTTTTTTCGCTAAGTTGATAATCGGCACCTGTCCAGCCCAAGCGCGTATGTAATGCCAGAACAATCCCGCCGTAGATGATTGCTGCATCCGCGAGAATTAACCATAAAGTTCGTGGACTAAATCTGTTTGCGCTCATTAGATTTCAAAAAACTGCATATCTCTTTGAATTTGATTAGACTCCAAATCGCCGATTTGTATTGTAGTAGCCGTAATTATATTGGCTTTCATCTAAAACATCTTCACTTTGATTGAGAACTACTCCGAGCATTCGATCTTTCGGAAGCGGTTCGAGAATACGATCCAGTACGCTGTATCGGGTTTTTCCGGCACGAACAACGAGAATCGCGCCATCCGCGTGATTAATCAGCACCGTCGCATCAGTAAAAATCCCCAAAGGCGGTGCGTCAATTATTACAAAATCAAACATCTCCCGCGCCTGCCGCAGAATTTCCTTAAATGTCGGTCCCGAAATCAATTCGGCAACATCGCTTCGGGCTTCGCCACCTGGCAAAAGATGCAGTCCGGCGGGATTTAATTTAATAATCGAATCCGTCAATGTTGCTCTGCCCGAAAGAATGTCGGACAGTCCTTTGTCGGCTTCGATTCCCAAATAATCAGTTAAACTCGGAAGACGCAGATCGCTGTCAATGATTAACGCGGTTGTTCCGTCGGTTTGCGCCAAAAGCCACGAAAGATTAAGCGCGGTGACGGTTTTCCCTTCGCTGGCGTTGACGCTTGCCACGACGATTGACTGCAGTTTCTGCCGCTGACTGCGGTGCAGAATATGCGTTCGCAAACTCCGGTATTCCTCGCAGTAATTTGAATGCGGCTGACGAATAGCGACCAGGCGTGGCTCAACTCGCTCTGCTTCGACATCCCATTCTGCAAAAGCAGGGAGATGTCTGTCGGCAGGGCGGGTTGAGCCAATAGCGTCCAAAGTTGCCCCAGCAGTTTTTTTAGTTTCCCAATCAGGGAGTGCCATCCCGATTAAAGAATCCGCCTGCTCATTGAACGCTAAATTTGATTTACCGATTTTAATATCTTCGCTTGCAAGCATTTCCGGCGGCAAATTTGCCGGTCGGTTGTTTTTGCCAATCGTTGCGACGTTCACCGTTGAGGTTGATTCCGTTCCGTTTGACTGCTCGGTTTTCTTTTTTTGCAATGCTTTAAGGATACTCATATTTGAAACCTCTCTTTTTCAAAACCTTTGTTCTGAAAAATTTTCTAATTAACTCCGGTAAGGTCATCAAGGTCTAATTCGATTATTGATTTCTTTTCATTCATTTTCGCTTTGCCGTTTATTTCTGCCGAAGTTTCTTGAAACTTTTTTTTAGCGTTGCCTTCCCCGCTTTGATTGTTCCAGAGTTCATCCTGCGCTTCATTGGTTAAAATTTTGGTTGAAGAGATATTATCCTCTCTTTCCATATTGCTGATAAAACTCTTCTGGCGCGGCAATAAATCGAGATTATCCGCTACTTTTTCGATTGTTTGTCGCGTTATCAGCTCATCACTTAAGGCATACGCCGTCAGCATCGCATTGTCGCAAAGATTGTTAATCTGGCGCGGAATGCCTTCCGAACATTGATAGATCAGATCAACGGCTTCCGGCGTGAAGATATTCGGCTGTTCGCTGCCGGCAATTAAAAGTCTTTCGGTGATATATCGCCCGACTTCTTCCGCGTTCGGGAAAACGTGCATCTGACAGCGCAGCGCGACGCGCTGTTTTAACTGGCGCAGATTCGGTTGATTTAACTTCTCGCGCAGTTCGGGCTGTCCGGTCAGCACGATTTGCAGATGTTTGGCATTATCCGATTCAAAATTCATCAAAAGCCGGATCTCTTCCAAAACGTCATCGGACAGATCGTGAGCTTCATCAATAATCAAAACCGTGCGAAGCCCGCGCCGGTGGCGGTCTGCCAGAACTCTGCCGAGTTCGCTCAACAGTTCGGCTTTATTATTCCAATCCGTAATTTCCAACATTTCCGCCACGTGATAGTAAAATTCTTCAATCGAAAGTCGCGGATTAAAAATATACGCCGCCATCACGCTCGCATCCATTCGCCGCAGAATCCAGCGCAGAGCGGTCGTTTTTCCCGTGCCGACCTCGCCGACCAGTACGATCAAACCCTTCGCATTTTCCAGCCCGTAATAGAGACTTGCCAAAACCTCGTTATAACTCGGCGTAAAAACGATATACTGCGGATCGGGCGATAAGGTGAACGGTAAATCTTCTAAACCAAAAAATTCTTTATACATTTTGCCTCTTTGCTTTTAACTGTAAATTTTAAACTTACAACCAACATTATGAAACGAATCGTTCAAAAACACCTGTTAATTGCAGCAAAATAATAACCAAAGGAATACTGGCGACTGCCGCCGCCATTCCTGCCAAAATCTTAAACCAATAGGTTCGCGCCTGCCACGTTTTTTCTTGCGGAGAAAGAAGCGGCGGAACGGAAGCCAAAACCGGAAGTCCTGTATAATGCTTGGCATCTTCGATATTCTGAATTTTCAACACGCGCGGAAGTTCAAAAACAGCGGCGAGAAAAAGTCCGACGGCAAGCCCTAAACCGGCTCCGATTGCTACTAAAATACCGCGTTTCGGAGCGACCGGATAATTGGGCAAAAGTGCCGGATCTTGAATTTTTATAGTTTCGCCCTGGGCGGTGCTGGCACGATTGTAGTCGAGATTTACGGCGTTTCGCATTTTCAAAACTTCATCGTAGGCAGCTTTTGCCGATTGATATTGCGTGTTGACACCTTCGAGGGCGACCGAAACATTGGGAATCATATTGATTTTTGTTTCGAGAGCGGAAATCTGCCCCGAATTTCGGAATACTTCGTCGTCTTTTGCTTTCAATTGCTGATCAATGCCGCTAATCTGATTTTCGGCTTTTTGTTTTTCGATTAAAAGCGTCTGTTTTTGCATCTCGGCTTTGCGTATTCGTTCGCTTTCCGACACACGAATTATGCCGGTTTGATTTTTTTTCAGATTTTCGATTTCATCATTGACCTTGGCAATATCGTTTCTCGCTTCCTGAACCTTCGGATGAGCATCGCGCAAAGTTAATTTCAAGTTTTCGAGTTTCGAGCTTAACTCCGCTCTTTTCTGCAACAATTGGGCATACGCCGGAGAAGTCATTAAAGGATCGGGCGAATTTTGCGTGTTTTGTCTGTCTTCTTCACTAAATTGCTCAATCAAACGCGCCTGACTGTTGAGCGATTGGATATTGTCATTCAGACGGCTTTTTTCCATCCGTAAGGTTTCTTTTTCCTTTGAAATAGTTTCTTCACGTTTCCGCAATCCTTCGAGTTGAGCGATCAAACCTTGCGACGATTCCGGCAGAGTGTCAACATTCTGAAGCATTATCTGCAAACGCTGTCTTTCCAGAATATCGAGAGTCTCTTTTTTCTCGGCAAGATTCGTATCGAGAAATTCGCGGGTTGTTTCGGCGGATTCGCTGGAAAATTTAACCTGGGCATTGATATATTTACTCGCCAGTTCCGACGTTACATTTCGCGCCGCTTCCGGCGAACGGTCGCGGTATCTGATACTGAATGCCGCCACTTTTTGCATATCATCGGTTCTTTCCAGTTCAACCGTGATGTTATTTAGCATTTTTCTGATGATCAGTTCCAGCGGTACACCGGCTTGGCGTTCAGCCCGGTAAAGATCATATTTATTGATCATCGGCGTAAGTTCGGTTGCGCTCAAAACTTCCTGATTGATGCTCTGCAAACGCTGCGTTAAATCTTCGTCCGTCAGCGATGTGACGACTTTATCGGGAATTTTCGGCGGTTGGATAATTAAAAGAGTTCTTGATTCATAAATATCCGGCAGTTTTTGAACAACGTAATAAACGGCGATTGTCATTGTCAGAATCGGCAGCATAATCAGCCATTTCCGCCGTTTCAACATTCGTATAAGATCGCTTGTCGTTCTTTGTCTGAATTCTACGCTCATATTTCTTAAAATTTCCTTAAATCAATTAAATCTGCATTATTTATTACCCGATTGAAATTTATACCAAACCGTGTTTTTAATTTGCTCAATAGTCTTCTATGTTATCTTCCTGCTTTCTGAAAAAAGAACGCACGAGCGAAGTTGCGGCAAACAATATAATTCCGAAAAAAAGCACTGCGAGAGGTTCGGATATCAGCTCGGATAAGTATTCCCGGTTCATCAAATTAGCGAATAAATTTAGTATAAACATCTGTTAAATCTCCTGTTCCGAAAATTGAGGTTTTCTTAATTATGCCGAAGGCAGCCGAGCCGAATTTATTGCCTGAGTTAAACGCTGCCGATATTCCGCATTCGGCAGCTCTCCGTTGCGGGAGGCTTCCGCTTCATCGAGCGAAACGGCTTTTCTCAGGTTTTCGATTGCCGATGTGGATAATCCTTTCTGGTAATAAACCCAGCCCAAAGTATCGTAATATCCGGCGTTGTTCGGGTCTTGATTAACCGTCGCCCGCGCCAGACGCAAGGCTTCATCGAGATTTGTTTTATTCGATGCCAAAAGCCACGCCAGATTATTGGCGGCAATCGGCGTGTCCGGTTCGAGTTCCAGAGCTTTTCGGTAATTTTTCTCGGATTCCGCAGCATTATTGCGCGAATCTTCCAACATTCCGATTAGCGTATAAACCGCCGCTGAAGGCTTCTTTTCGACAATTTTCTTGAATTGCTCAAGCGCGGCATCAGTTTGATTTCGCTGAATCAAAATCGTTGCATACATCGAATAAGCCGGAAGATAATTTTCATCGAGTTCAATCGTCTTTTTAATTTCGTTTTCGGCGGCTTGCAGATTGTTTTCCGTTGCATAAACGTCCGATTTCAAATAATGCAAAGCTGCCAGTGTAGAATTTCGTCCGGCACTTTTTTCAATAATTTGATCAATTTTCGTCTGCGCCTGAGCAAATTGCTTTTGTCTGAGCAAAACATTAACTAATCCGGTAAGTGCATCGAAATTTTTCTCATCGGCTGCCAGAGCCTTTTCATATAAATTCAAGGCTTCCGTAAAATTTCGTTCAGCAACATAAATTTTTGCCAGATTAACCATTGCCGAAGTCGAATTAGGCGAATAATTGGCAACGTCGCTCAAATCCTTCTGCGCGATTTCGATTTTTCCCATTTGCAGATTAGCCAAACCGCGCGCGCTCAGGGCGCGAATCCGCATATCTTCCAGCGATTGTTCACTGTTTTCCAAATCCGGTGTCGCATTTTTCAACATTTGAATCAATTCATTTGATTGACGCAACGCTAATTCCGATTCTCCGCCCGCCAAACTTGCCTGAATTCTTAATAAATTAACGCGCAGAAAATTCGGATGATATTTTGTTAAATCGCCGATAAAGGCGCGGGCTTGTTCGATATTTCCGAGCGTGATCTGCGCTTGCGTCATATAAAAAAGCGCGTCTTTCCGGTTTGGTGTCTTCTTGAGAATTTCTTCTATATCTCTTACTGCGTCTTCGACATTATTTTCCTGAAGATTGACCCGAACGCGAAGAATTAAGGCTTCGGCATCGCGGTCGTTGATAACCAGAAGTTTTTCGATTTGTTCTTTTACTTTTTCCGTTTCTCGTTGTTCGAGATGAAGTTCGGCAAGACGATAACGGGCGCGGACGTATTCGGGAAATTGCTGAATAATGTTGCTGAAAATTTCGATTGCTTCATTTTCGCGGTTAATCGAACTATAAAAATTTCCCAGAATCACGCGGCTTTCCGGACTGTTTTCTTCGATCTCGACCAAATCCTTGTAAGCTTTTTCGGCTTTATCGAATTGTTTTTGAGAAACATAAAATCCCGCGATTGATTCACGCGCTTCAATATTTTTCGATTCGGCTTCGGTTGCCTTCAAAAATTGAGTTTCAGCTTCGGCAAAGCGTTTATCGGAAGTTAAAAATCTGCCGTATTCCAAATAGCCGACTACCGCATTCGGATTCACCGAAATACCTTTTTTAATCGTGTTTTCAGCTTCGGAAACTTTGTTCACCTTGATAAAAAAGCGCGAAAGGCTGATGTATGATTCGGTTCGGTTCGGATTCAGCGAAACGGCATAATTGAGAATCTCTAAAACTTCTTGTTCAGATTTTCCCTGAATGGAAAACAAGCTCGCTTTTAAGATATGTCCTTCGATAAAATGAGGATCGCGTGAAAAAATGTCCTGCAGAAGTTTGTCGGTTTCATCAATTTGCGGCGGATTAAAAGCCAACAAATAATTACCGAATTTAACTTTTGCTTCCAAATTATCGGGTGTCAGTTCGATTACTTTTCGCAGTTCGTTAATAGTTTCGGTAAATAATCCGAGATTTTCGTAGCCGCGGGCTAAACCCCAATGAGCTTCCGCCGAATTGGAATCTATATCTTTCGCGGCGCGAAATTCCATTACGGCTTCCTGAAATTTGCGTTTTTGCAAATATTCCTCACCGCGTTTAATGTGTTTTTCTTTGGCTTGACTGCTGCAGGAAATGAAGAAAAGGCTAGAGCCGAGCAGGATGACGCTGAGCAATGAGAATCTGAAAATAAACCTTTGGCACTCGTGTTTTCGCATTTTTTTTAATTTCTTTAATTCTTTTGTTTAATCAATAAATCCGGCGGTCGGGGCATTGACCGCAGAATTTCTTAATTAAGCAATTCTTTCTCAAATCTTCTGAAAAACGGGCAATGTTTTTGAAGATCGTCAAAAGAAATTTAATAAACTTTCGCTAAATGAAGTCGAATTTTATTAGTCTCAACTTCAGACAAAACCAACTTACGTCGGCATTATCTAAAAACTGATAATCAATGTTAAATTTCAGAAAATTTTGTTTGGGGTTCTGAAAAATTCTGTTGGGAGTCGAAATTTATGTTTCCAAAACCACCTGAAACAACAATTGTTACTTATCGAATTCATAAGGAAGTTGCTAATTATACTCCAAATTTCCCGAAAAACCAAAAAAAGTAAAATATATTTAACAAAAAAGTAAAACTGAATCCGAAAAACATTACTTTATTCGGGAACAAACTCACCGAGTTTTTCCGCCAATTGCGCCGAAAGTTCGATTGCCGCTTCGGTTGATTCGGCTTCGGAATGTCCGACGCTAGTCATCACGCGCACCATCGAACCGTCGGAGCGTCTTCGCAAAATGCTGTCTAAAACCGTATAAATTTTATCATCATATTCGCTTGCCACAGCGCGTCCGCGTCCTTGATACCAGTAAATCAAAATCTCGCTGAAAACGCCGTTTTCGATAATAAAGCGATTTGCTTGAAAAGTTTTGCCGGAAGCGGTCGTAATTTGAATTCTTTCCGGCTCTTTCATCACCCAACCCGAACCCGGCAAACAGTTTTGCGGGCTGTGATACGTCGCGCCCGCTTTTTGCGATGCGTAATAACCGATATAGACATTTGCCAACCGACCATTCGGCAAAACATATTCGCGCATCGTGTAATCGGTTGTTTTTAGAACCGATTCGGTTTGTTCGCCAAAGCGGATTTCACCGCTTTTTTGTTGCCATTCGCCGAGTTTTGCCGGAAAATTGCTCAGCGATTTTCGCTCGACACTGGCTTCGCCGCGCTGTTCAAACCAATTGATAAAAACACCGCCGAAAAGCAGAATGGCGATCAGAATTCCAAATTTATGATTTATAATTTTATCTTTCATTTTTGTTTCCGGCTAAAAAGCTTTTTTCCGTAAATCAACATCAAATTAATCAAAAAAAGCAAGATCAAAGCAACCACATAAACCATCCAACCGGCAGACGCATGAACAAAACCTTCGAGAGCCTGTTTCCCGTAATTAAAGGTTAAAACTCCGGTCGCCGTCACGCGTCCGGCATTGGTGACAATCGCAATCGGAATTGCCATAAAAACTAAGATCAAAGTCCGCCAAAAATCAAAACTTTTGATCAAATCAAACCAACCGTCCGCCAATTTGCTTCGCCTCTCGCGCGTAAAATACGCCAAAACTAAGGCAAGCGTCATCAGCGTCATCAGCGAACGAATGCCGCTGCACGCTTCGACAACTTCCATAGAAATCGTCTGCTGTGAACCACGCGGCAAAATCTCTATAACATTTCCGTTTCTGACCGAAGCGACTTCAAAAACTCTGATGCCCCAAACAGCCATTTGAGAAGCCCATATTTGTAAGGGAAAGGCGATTTTATTAAAAATAATCTGCGGAATCGGAATAGCGAAAAGCAGCAGAACAAACGGCACAAGCAGATTTTGCAGTAATTTCGTTCCCCAGAAATAGACGGCGATTCCGGCAAGCATCACGACGAGCGAAATGCGCTGCATAAAAAGTTCTGCGCCGAGCGTTCCGCCCAAAAGCATCAAAATCGCCAGCAAAATCAAACTTCCGCCAACAAAAATCTGCGGTTTTTGCGCCACTTCTTTTAACTCGTCGAATTCCAGCCAAATAATGTAGCCGATAACAAACGGCACTAACAAACCGTGTGAATAATTTTCATCCGTCCACCAATCAAAACCGAGTTTTGCCAAAACCGATGCGTAAAGAAAACACAAAGCCGCCGCAACCGCCAAAGGTTTCCAAATCGCATTGAATTTTAAATTGGAATCAATCATCAAAAACTTGAATTGAGGAAAATGCAGATTGACGCGAATTCCGCGTCGATTTCAGATTATACAAAATTTGACACCATAAAGCGAAGTTTTTTTATTGCACCCGAATCAGCCGGTAAAAATTAAAACTTGCATTCCACAGATTTACAACACCTTATCAACAGTTGCGCCAAATCTCCCAAAGAACCGATTTTCAGGATTCATTATAACATTTACCGGGAACAGTCCGGATAATTATCTTCAATACTTTAACACTTTGCCGGATCAATCGGTCATATTTCTGTTAAAGAGTTTCCGCACTGATGTTTTACTACGGTTGAACAAAATATTACCATTAGAAGTTGAAGATTTGAAATTTGCAAAAGTTTTCAGGGGAGCTAAAAGCTGAGAGTCTCGTCATTTTAGATTTTAGATTTGCGATTTAAAAACAATCCGAAATCTAAAAATCCAAAATCGAGTTACCCTAAAAACCTGATGCGGATAATACCGACGAAGGGAGAAAAACAATGAAAGAAAACAAAGAAAACACAATCGAAAAAACGAGCGACGAAGTGAAACTGCCGGCTTCGCGCAAAATCTACGTTGAAACCAATGGTAGTTCAATCAATCAAAACAAACATAATTTGAGAGTTCCCTTTCGGGAAATCGCCCTGAGCGCGTCGAAGAATTTTGACGGCGAATTGGAAGAAAATCCGCCGGTCAGAGTTTATGATACAAGCGGCGTTTGGACTGATCCCGAAACGAAATGCGATGTCCGCGAAGGTTTGCCGACATTGAGGAGAGATTGGATTATCGGGCGAAATGATGTCGAAGAATACGAGGGAAGAAAAATTCTGCCGCAGGACAACGGCTATTTAACGAAAGGCGCGGAAGAAATCGCAAAAATAAAAGACCACGGCAAATTAGAAGAATTTCCCGGTTTGAAACGTGCGCCGCTCCGAGCGAAGTCGGGAAATTGCGTAACGCAGATTCATTATGCGCGCAAAGGAATTATCACGCCCGAAATGGAATATGTGGCGATCCGTGAAAACCTCGCACGGAGCGCGGACACTCTTGTCCGCAAAGCCGAAAAAAACGACCGTTCATCGCTTTATCATCAGCACACGGGAAACAGTTTCGGCGCATCAATTCCGAAATTCGTTACGCCGGAGTTTGTCCGCGAAGAAGTCGCCCGCGGTCGCGCAATTATTCCGGCGAATATCAATCATCCCGAATCAGAACCGATGGCGATTGGGCGCAACTTCTTAGTTAAAATCAATGCCAACATCGGAAATTCGGCGATTGCCTCAAGCATCGAAGAAGAAGTCGAAAAGATGCGCTGGTCAACGCTCTGGGGCGCGGATACGGTGATGGATTTGTCAACGGGCAAAAATATTCACGCAACACGCGAATGGATTTTGCGGAATTCGCCCGTGCCGATCGGTACTGTGCCGATTTATCAGGCACTCGAAAAAGTGAACGGAAAAGCCGAAGATTTGACCTGGGAAATTTACCGCGACACTTTAATCGAACAAGCCGAGCAAGGCGTTGATTATTTCACGATTCACGCGGGCGTTCGACTTCCCTATATTCCGCTTACGGCGAAAAGAACGACGGGAATCGTCTCGCGCGGCGGTTCGATTATGGCGAAATGGTGTCTGGCGCATCACGAGGAAAGTTTTCTTTACACGCGATTTAGAGAAATCTGCGAAATTATGCGTTCCTACGATGTTTCGTTTAGTTTGGGCGACGGTCTGCGCCCCGGTTCGATTGCCGACGCGAACGATGAAGCGCAGTTTGCCGAACTCGAAACTTTGGGCGAATTAACCAAAATCGCCTGGGAAATGGATTGCCAGACGATGATCGAAGGTCCCGGACACGTGCCGATGCACTTGATTAAAGAGAATATGGACAAGCAGTTAGAGATCTGCGGCGAAGCTCCTTTTTACACGCTCGGACCGCTGACAACCGATATTGCGCCGGGTTACGATCACATCACGAGCGGGATCGGCGCGGCAATGATCGGCTGGTTCGGCTGCGCGATGCTCTGCTACGTAACGCCGAAAGAACACTTGGGTTTGCCGAACAAACAAGATGTCAAAGAAGGCGTTATCACCTACAAACTCGCGGCACACGCGGCTGATCTCGCCAAAGGTCATCCCGGCGCACAATACCGCGATAATGCACTTTCCAAAGCACGTTTTGAATTCCGCTGGGAAGATCAATTCAATTTAGGTTTAGACCCCGAAAAAGCCAAAGAGTTTCACGACGAAACGCTGCCGGCGGAAGGCGCGAAGCTGGCGCATTTCTGCTCGATGTGCGGTCCGCATTTCTGCTCAATGAAAATCACGCAGGATGTCCGTGAATATGCGAAAGAACAAAACGTCGCGGAAGAAAAAGCCCTGGCGGTCGGAATGGCGGAAAAAGCTGCGGAGTTTAAAGCAACGGGAAGCGAGATTTATCACGGCAATTTGCCTGACGGGGCAAAGGATCATCATTGAAGGTAGTCAAAATATGAGTTATTAAGCAGTAAGCAAAAGTAATGAGGTATTTTGAAAAGTTCAGAGTTCAAACTTTAGTTTGCCTGCCCGCCAGCGAAGCGCGGCGGTTTTCACGCTGAAGGCGTGAACTCTGAACTTTCCCAAGTTATTCTTCTGCTTACAATTTTTTCAAGCTCAGATCGACTTTTTAATTTTCTAAACTATTTGCGTCTTCCATTTTCCGCGTCTGAAAAGCAGAGCCGAAACTACTGCGAGAAGGGAAAATGAAAGCGTAATTGCCCAGAAAACGCCGTCGGGTCCGAGATTATAATGATAAGCAAGGACGTAGGCGAGCGGGATTTCAAACAGCCAGAAAATGAAAAAGTTCAGATAGGTCGGCGTGATCGTGTCCCCCGCACCGTTAAATGCGGTTTCCAAAACCATTCCGAGACCGTAAAAAACAAAACCGTAAGCGACGATTTGCAGACAACTCGTGCCGTAAACCAAAACTTCCGGTTCGGTCGTAAAAAATCCGATTATTCGGCTTGAAAAGATCAGGAAAAATAAACCGATCAAACCTAAGAATGCGGCGTTTAGAAATGCCGCCGTCCAGACCGAGCGTTCGGCGCGTTCCGGTTTTCCTGCACCTAAGTTTTGCCCGACGAGCGTTGCCGCCGCGTTGCTCAAGCCCAAACTCGGCAAAAGCGCGAAAATTATCACGCGCAGACCGATGGTGTAGACCGCGATTGCCGCGCTGCCGAATCCGGCGACAATCGGCATCAGCGCGCTCCAACTTAATGTGGCGATCGTGAACTGCAAAACCGCCGTTGCGGAAAGTCTGATGAGTTTCCACAACAATTTCGGATCAAATGTCCAATGATTCCGCTCGACCGTAATGCGTCCGCCTTTGCCGAACAGACACCACGCCGCATAAATCACGCCGACTCCGCGCCCGATGGTTGTCGCCACCGCCGCGCCCGTTACGCCCATTTCGGGAAAAATCCAGATGCCGAAAATAAAGAGCGGATCGAGAATGATATTCAAGGCGTTCGCCAGCCACAGAACACGCATCGCAATCGCCGCATCGCCCGCGCCGCGAAAAATCGCGTTGAGCAAAAAGATAAAGACGACCGAAGCGTTTCCGCCGAGCATTATTTGCGTAAAAAGCGTCCCTTGTTCGACGACCTGCGGCGATCCGCCCAAAAAGCTTAAGAGATCCGCTGCGAAAATCATCCCGAAAACACTCATTACGAGCGAAACGATCAAACCCAGATAAAGAACGTGCGCCGCCGTTTTAGCGGCATTTTCAAAATCCTTCTCGCCGGTGCGCCGCGCCACGGTCGCGGTTGCGCCGATTGCCAGACCGAAGGCGACGGCGTAAATGATCGCCATCATCGCTTCCGTAATTCCGACGATGGCGACCGCATCCGCGCCGAGCTTGGCGACAAAGAAAATATCCACGATGGCAAAAAGACTCTCCATGCTCATTTCCAAAATCATTGGAACCGCCAGGAGAAAAATTGCCAGACCAATCGAACCCTGCGTAAAATCACGGTTCGAACCTCTAATCGCCTCGTTTAAAATTGACCAAAACGAGTTGTCATACGCCTTTTCAGGCGCAGTTTCTACGTAATTAGACATAAAATATCCCTGTATAAATTGTATGTAAATCTATGTAAAATAACGCACGAAGTGTGCAATAGACAGTTCGTTTCATCAATGAAACGTCTTACGACAAAACGAACACGAAGGTTGCGAAGTTTTCTTAGCGGATGCGAACAATTATTCTCATAATTTTGAGAGAATAGCACAAAGTTTTCCGGTTTGAAAAATGCCGGAAGCATTTTTTTAGCCGGGAGCGAGAGGCATCTTGCCTGCATGAGCGCGTCAGCGCGAAAAAGCGTTTGATTGTAATGAACTTGATATATTATCTAAACGTTTTTCAAACGCTACCCGCGTTTGTGCAGGCAAGATGCCTGCGCTCCCGGCTAAAAACCTTTCTAAAAAACATTGCCTTTTACAAGATTTTCGATTTATCATTAAAGAAAACTTTTCAGATACTTATATTTATGAATGACCACACTTATAACTACGATGAACAGCAGCCGTTTGCCGCCGCCGAATTTGCCGAAAATCCCGAACCGCGTTGTCCTTGCATACTTCTTCTGGACACTTCCGGTTCGATGGAAGGCGATTCTATCGAGGAATTAAATCACGGTTTGCAGATGTTCAGGGAAGAACTTTTTAATGATTCTCTGAGTATGAAGCGCGTCGAAATCGCCGTAATTTCATTCGGTCCGGTCAGAGTTTTGCAGGATTTTACGACCGCCGATATGTTTCGTCCGCCGAGAATGGAAGCCGCCGGCGATACGCCGCTCGGCACTGCCGTCGGACACGGGCTTAATCTTCTGAAAACCCGCAAGGAAATCTTGCGGCAAAACGGGATCAAACTTTTCCGCCCGTGGATTTTTCTGATGACCGACGGCGAACCGACCGATAAATGGCAGCATCTGCCGCAGATTATCCGCGCGGGCGAAGAAAGCAAATCGTTTTCGTTTTTCGCGCTCGGCGTAAAAGAGGCGAATTTTGAAGTCTTGCGCCAAATCTCCATGCGCGAACCGATGAAACTGAGCGGCGTGCGCTTTAAGGAATTTTTCCTCTGGCTCTCGGCTTCGCTCAAAAATGTTTCGCGCTCAACGCCCGGCGATTCCGTTTCGATTCCCGATTACAAACCTTACGGCTGGGCAGAAGTCTAAACAATGGACAATGGACAATGGACAATGGACAATTCAATTTCTGAAAATAAAAGTTTTACCGTGCAATTGAGAGAGTTTGATTTTAATCGCAAACCAATTTTCCCGGTTAAATATTGTCCATTGTCCATTGTCCATTGTCCATTTAATAAGAAACTATGAATAAATGGCGGTATGCAAACGCATCGGTGGTCGGACAGGCGCATCTTAATCAGCAGACGGATTGTCAGGACAGGCTGCTGCTTCGCGCAATCGAACGCGGCGAAGACGAAATTCTGATCGCCGTCATATCGGACGGCGCGGGCAGTGCTGCGGAAGGCGCACGCGGCGCACAGATCGCTTGCGAAACTTTTGTCGGACAAATTTCGGGGTTTTTAGGTTCGGGAAATGCTTCGGTCAAATCCTTAAATGCGGATTTCGGCAAACACTGGATTTCGTATTTTCAACAGCAGATCGCGGAAATTGCACGTGAAAGCAAAAAAGACATACGGGAATTCGCTTCGACTTTGGTCGGCGCGGTGATCGGCGCAACAGCGGCGGTTTTTTATCAAATCGGCGATGGCGGCGCGGTTTATTCCGTTTCGGGCGAGCCGGAAAGCTATCGTTTCGGCATCGAACCGGAAGACGCGGAATATGTGAATATGACGGATTTTATCACCGATGAAACCGCCGCCGAATGTCTCAGATTTGTGCTCATCGAAGAGGCGATTGAAGATTTGATTCTTTTTTCCGACGGAATTTATGCCGTCGCGGTTGATTATCAAAAAAACAAACCGCACGAACCGTTCTTAATGCCGATGATCGCGCCGCTCAGAAATGGCAGTACAATCAACGGTTTAAATGAAAAACTCGAAACATTTTTATCTTCGCCGAAATTAAACGAGAAAACCGACGACGATAAAACCATAATTCTGGCTTCGCGCCATCAAACGGCATAGACAATGGAAAATGGAAAACGGAAAACGGAAAATGTAAAAATCCACTAAATAAAAGTTTGAACTTTTATTTAGTGGATTTTATAAAGTTTTTGGTTTATGTTTGGAGTCCCGCATTTATGCGGCTTTAACCGCTGCGCTTCGCTGGCGGTTGCCGTCTGAAGACGGGACTCCAAACCTTTTTCTAATTCGCAGTCTTCTTTATTTACACTTAGATTCTGTCGAATGACTACTGTATATATTACCATTAACCCCACTCTTTACATTAGTTTACAGCAATTCTGTTAGAGAAGCTGTATATTATTTCAGTGTCTACTTTTGTATATCTTTTTGTTATGTATCTCGTTAATTAGAATAGAGTTAGATTGCTTTCTATATAACTGTATATTTTCAATTCTGGTGAAGAATACACATTGAATTTCAACTGCTCAATCAGAAGACATTCCGGTTTAAACCATAAAGCCTTCTAAAATTTGAAAAAGAATTGAGGATTAAAAATTTAGAGAGAAGAGACAGTTTTTTGCGCTGAAAAGCTTGACCGTCTCTTAATGCGGCGGCTAAATTTCCGCTTCTAATTACCACGGAAGCAATTCAATTCGATCCTGTATTTTCACAAAGAGAATACTAACCAGCAGTCCCAGTTCGCTGGTCAGATCTTCGTCTAAACTCATTTGAACTTTTGTGATTTGCATTCATCCAGACATTCACGCTATATGTGTGATGGCTTCATTAATTCTTTAGTTTTGTAAAGGGAAGGAGAAATGGAAGATACGGAAATCACGGCATTTGATGTAAAGGAATTAGCAGAGGCTCGTAAAATGAAACCGACCCTGATTCTTTGGGAAGATACGAAAGAAATAGAAACGACTGCTAATGTGCTTTTCAACGATTGTAGTTTTTCCGAGCGAGTTCGCCTACATACAGTTTTAGCCAGTCAAGATAATATTGAAGATATCGCCCAGATGAGCGTCTAGGAAATGGAAGAGAATGATTACGAGCTAATTGCCGAATGCTTAAATTATACACGGCTCTCGACATATAAAATATGAAAAAGCGTTTCTGCCTGGTTTTAAGAAAAGTCTTTAATGAAGATGAAATCAAAAATAAATAAGAACCCAGTAGTTATAGCGTTCTATTTATGACATTTGAACAATATCCGGAAAATATATGATTCCTATGAACAAGACCGCGAAGAAATTTATTCGATCAGCATACACGCCGCTTAAGTTAAAGCATTTTTCTAAAACAACACAGGAAGCATTTTGCGACGTTATCAATAAAGATAATAGTAGCGAAATTGATAGACTGTTAACAAAACAGGCTTTCCGGGCGGCGTTGTACTGGATGCTTTATTCAAGAAAACAGGATAAACATCGTTCTGAGGAAGAGATTAGATTGATTTGTAAAGACTTTGAAATCATTGATTGCTGTTATGATTCCCCAATTGAATATTTTCAGGATGACCATAATTCGCAGTTCATTGAGTTTTTCAAGGATTATACAGTTTTAGTTTATGATCAACTCTGGCAATATCCACCCTGCTTTTATGAGAACTATTACAGTTTTATTTATAATAATGTTAAACATTTATATTGTGTGATGCGCTACGAAGAAAAAGTTAAGGAAAATAAACTTGAAAAATTCGGAGTCTATTTTGAAGACGATGGCGATAATTTTACCGTGCTTTATACAAAAAAATTTAAAGAAGGTCTTTTTACACCTAAGAAGCTGTTTGAAAACTCAAAAAGGTTTTAATCGGCGAAGCATTAATCGCATCATGGCAATCTGAATCATCGTTTCGCTCGTTTTGGTAAAGCGTTCATAGTCTTTCGATAATCGCCGATGATTATTCAGCCACG
>JBGTIH010000172.1:0-2394 GCA_041745765.1 Pyrinomonadaceae bacterium
AATCCGCGCTTTCCGCATCGGCAGCTGTCGCGGATCAAGGCGGAAACGGGTAAGACGATCAGTTCCTATACGCTTAAAAGACTGATAAAAAAAAGACTTGATCTGGAAAAGGATTAAGTTGGGATTGTGGAAACGCACCAATGAAGATGAAAAGGAGTTTGCCCGTCAAGATCTGGCGGAACTGACGGCAAAAGCCGATCAAAGATTGATTGATCTGGTCTATTTTGACGGGTCGGGCTTTAATTTATGGGCGAAAGTGGTGTATGCGTGGCAAAGAAAAGGCGAGCGCATCACCATTCCGGTAACACGCGGCAAAGCCCAAAATGTTCTGGGTTTTATGTGGCATCGGTGTCAGAGGTTTGAATCGTTTGTCTTTGAAGGCGGGATCGATTCAAATGTCGTGATCGGCTGTTTTGACCTGATTGCCCGAACTATCAAGAAGAAAACTGTGATCGTAATCGACAATGCGCCGGTTCATCGCAGCGAAGAGTTTGAAGAAAAGCTTGAAGAATGGGCAAAACTCGGTCTGCACATATATTATCTGCCAACGTATTGTCCAAGTTTGAATAAGATCGAAATACTTTGGAAGAAGATAAAATACGAATGGCTGTCGTGGGAAGCCTATACTTCCTACAAAAACTTGTGCGAAGAACTTGATAAAGTCCTTTCACAAATAGTTTCAAAGTATTACATTACTTTTGCTTAGGTGCTTAGTTGACCCGGATCGGCTTCAATAACCCATAATTGGGGATTAAGAATTATGTTAAGCCGGATGTCCTCACCAATGAGTCGTTCGAGCATTGAGCTGACATCTATGATGACATCGTTCAGGTTTAGCATTTTCGTTTTTAAAACCTGCTGGCGACTAAAAGCTAACAGCTGACGGGTTAGATCGGCGGAGCGTTCCCCGGCTTTTTTTATTTCTTCGATATTGCGGCGTAAAGGGTCATCCTGTGGTAATCGGCGCAGAGAAAGTTCACTATAACCGTTGATTGCCGTGAGCATGTTATTAAAGTCATGAGCGATCCCTCCCGCCAGTTTGCCGACCGATTCGAGCTTTTGTGATTGGCTAAGCTGCTCTTCGAGCTTTTTGGTTTCAGTAATATCGCGCGAAGTAATAATTGCCACTAATCCATGGGTTGCGTCATGGTAGGGATTGCCAACCGATTCCATACTTCGCCAGGAATTATCTTTATGACGAAAGCGGTATTCAAGCGGAAAAGCTGGTTTAACACCGGAGATAGCCGTATTAAAATATTCGATAACTTGATCCGTGTCTTGAGGATGGACAAAATCAAAGGCATTTTGACCGATCAGTTCTTCGGGTGTATATCCAAGTATGGCTTCAACTGACGGGCTTTCGTAGATAACCGTTCCGTCCGGAGCAAGAATACTGATAATATCGGTGATGTTCTCGATCATCGAGCGGAAGCGGATTTCATTTTCTCGCAGGACATCATTCGTTTTCTTGCGTTCGATCAGCTGAGCCACTTTTGCGACCAAGCGCAGATTTTCATAGGGAGCTTCAATGTAGTCATCGGCATCGGCTTCGAGCCCTTTGACGACACTTTCGGTATCTTTCCGCATAGCACTGACGAGCAGAAACGGGATCAAGGTTAAATGCTTATCAGCTCTAACCTGTCGACAAAATTCAATTCCGTCCATTTCCGGCATCATCACGTCACTGATTATCAAATCGGGAATTTCGCGCCGGGCAATCTTTAACCCCTCGATGCCGTTTTCGGCACAAAGTACTTGATAACCGGCTTCACGTAGGATAAAAGCCATCAGCTCCAGTTGATCCGGGATATCATTAACTGTAAGGATCGTGTAAAAATTTGTTTTATTCATATTACGTAATTACTTAGCCATACTAAAGTGTTTATCTTCAACGGATTACCATTTTTAGGTTTTCATTGTTTGGGTAGAGCAAAAATCTAAACTATTGTGAACAAAGGACATAATATTTAGATTTTTGGCGGCACAATTTTCATAAAACTTGTAACTTATTGATTATAATAACTTTCCCTAGGCTAAGTAATTACCATATTACTTAAAATGAACCAAGGTTGACGGGTTCAAGTTATTTAACCATTAGTGTTTGAAAAACAATAATTTGTCTTATTGATTACAAAAATGAATTCTGATGAATTTAGTCTTCAGTTTAATAACGCAAAACTACATCCGACAATTTAAGGTTTTTCAAACACTAGTATTAGAATCCGCAAATAAATCGCAAGTCAAATTCTCAATGGGAAACCGTTAAATGTCCATTTAAAGGGCTTCGCCATTGTTTGATTGAAATAGTTTATAAACTTCTCCAATTGTTCTTGTAAATCTGCTTTTGATTTGAAATTGCCCCATTTTATCAACTTCTTCGATAAAATTGAAAAC
>JBGTIH010000173.1:0-15632 GCA_041745765.1 Pyrinomonadaceae bacterium
CAAATTGATGTTGGGAAACATTCTCAAGAACAAGCTGGATGAGCCGGAAATACTGATGCAAACGATCCATCAACGACACCGAGTGCGGGAAAAGGACATCGGGCGACGAAGGCAGTTTTTAATCTGACAAAGTAGAATTAAGCAGGCAGGCATAAATAAACATATATTTTGACGAGCAAAGAAGTTTTACTAAACACTTTGGATTCTCTATGTTTATTGGTGATACCACAAACGAATTTTTGAAAAAATGCAATCTAGAAAATTTGCTATACAGTCAATTTGCTTAAATAAGATTCAGTCTCAAATGGTTGCGTTTTTCTATCTTTTAAAACAAAAAGAATCGCCTCGCGATAAGTTTCGGCGTTAGGTTTTCCGGTAAAACAAGGAGTTTCGATTTCGGATAAATTTAAATAACTGATCAGACAGCTCAAAAGCATCCAGAGCAGAATTTCATCCGGCGTTCCGATCGGATTGTGTTTTTGAATAATTCGGCGGTCTTCGTAAATGCCTTCGCAGATTCTGGCAAATTCCTGTTCGCTGATTTTCGTCATCATTTTTATTAAATCACAAAGTTATTCTAAATACACTCTGAATTGATTTAAGACAGAAGGTTTGGACTTAAGCCAAACAGTTGTATGCAAAAAAGACATTATGAAATTTTTTAAAGCACTCTCAAGATAATTAAGATTTCCCTGTATTTGCAAAGCATTCATTAGATTTTACGGACATATTTGTGTTTGGCACAGGGTTTGCAAAAATGTTTAGCAATTGAAAATATCCAATGAGTATATGAACGGAACTTTTTGGAAGGTTAATTGAAAATTTTACACAGATCAATCTTCAGATGCACTTATTCTTTTTTCAGGATCAGGGCAGATACGAGCAAGGGGTAGATTACACAAACTTCTTTTTATCAAAACATATTCGGAAAGGCAACGATTCGGATTTGATAGTCAGAAAGTAGAAATTGGTGAGAGTGTGTTTGGGGAAAAGGTCGGTTTATTAGGCAAACTTTTTGGGTGTGGACACAAAGAGATAAGCCGACCTTTTAGTTTTGGGGAAAACTGCGTATCAAACTTGTCTGAACTGTGGTGCGCGAAGACGGTTTAATTCGCAGAAGTTGGAAATTGTCGGCGGATTTTATTATCCGCCGATTGTTGAATCGGAAGACAATTAAACTTATTATCCTTTGAAAATTTGAACGGCAAAACTTTTTTTGGCTAAATTTATATTTTGTTTATACAATAGACTTTTTATATCAGCCGCTTCGTTTTTGGGTTTTGTTTTTCAATGTTTAAGCCGGAATTCTTTTTTTAAGAGTTTCGGCTTTTTTTTGTTTCATATCATTTCTTCATACATCAAATAATGCGACGGCAGCATTCCGCATTTCTCATAAACCTGTTGAGCAGTAGAGTTTTCGCGTTCGACGTAGAGCCGGAAACCGCAGACATCGCCGCGCTTCTTAGCCTTTTCCTTTACAAAATCATACATTTGCGAATAGATTTTTTTGCCGCGCGCTTCCGGCAGGATATAGACGCTCTGAATCCACCAAAACCATTTATCGCGCCAATCGCTCCATTCGAAAGTTACCATCAAACCGCCGATGATTTTTCCCGCTTCATTTTCCGCAACGACATAAAACCCTTTTTTATCATTAGCGAAAACCGCTTTCACGCCGCTTTGCAAAACGGCAGTTTCGAGCCGTTTTCCTTCGGTTTCGAGAGCCATCGCCTGATTAAATTCGACCAGATTAAGCGCGTCTTCACGCCGCGCGATTCGTATTTGCATAAATTCTTCCTTGACGATTTTTGTTTTGCCTACTACTCTAAAATGTTTTGCTTAGATTGCAAAATCCGAAACTTATGAAACTTCGCATACTTTATCACGGAAACTGTTTTGACGGCGTTTCTTCCGCCGCCATTTTTACCAAATTTTATCTAGCGAAAATAAATAAAGACGCGGAAATCGCCTATACGCCGACGATGCACCGCGCCGGAAATGCGTTCGATACCGAACAATTCGACGGCGACGAAAACGCGATCGTTGATTTCAAATATTCGCCGGACGAACGTCTGACGTGGTGGTTCGATCATCATCAATCGGCTTTTCTTTCCAAAGAAGACGAAGCGCATTTTCTCGCTAACACATCGGGCAAAAAATTTCTCGATATTACGAGTAAATCCTGCGCGGAATTTATCGCCCGCATTGCGGAAGAAAATTTCGGTTTTAGGGACGAATCGCTCACCGAACTGATTTACTGGGCGCATATAATTGACGGCGCATTATACGAATCGGCGGCGCAATGCGTCGAACTTCGTTCGTCCGCGCTGAAATTGATGCAGGTCATCGAAGGCGAAAAGGATGAAAAATTCGTCGAAAAAATCATTCGCAGTCTAACCGAAAAATCGCTCGACGAAATTCTTGAAAGCCCGGAAATTCAAGCAAAACTCGCGCCGATCTTAGAGCAGCACTGGCAGATGGTCAAGCTTATCAAGGAAAAATCCGAATACGAAAAAGGCGTTGTAACTTTTGATCTGACCGAAAATTTCGTTGACGGCTACAATAAATTCATCCCGTATTATTTTTATCCCGAAACGACGTATAACGTATCGCTGACGCGCAGCAAATTCCGCACAAAAATCTCGGTCGGCTCGAACCCCTGGTCGCCGCGTCCGCGCACGCACAACATTGCGGAAATCTGCGAACGCTACGGCGGCGGCGGACACGCCGTTGTCGGCGCGGTTTCGCTCCCGCCCGAAGATCTCGAAAAAGGCGAGCAATTTATGCGCGAAATTGTTGCAGAATTACAGTTTAAGGATTAAAGGCTTTTCCGGTTTTCAAAATATTCAAAATCTTCTCGCGAATCGCGCCGAAGGGTCACACACAAAACGAATTTGATAAAAATTTACGCGCCCGTGCTGAATACATCGGCGAATGAAAAAAGCGTGATCAAAATACGCGCGGATTGGTTTTTCGATGCGGGCGGGAAATGTCAGGTCGCTTTCGGGAAAAATTTGAGCGAAAAAAATTTAAACGAGCCTTTTTAATTTCGTATCGTGCGTTTTTTCGAGATATTTAAGACTTGATTTAAAGTAGGGTTTCGCGCCGCCTTCAAGAAATTTCTTCCAGTGCGGATTGCTTTCGCCGCGCAGGTAAGCAAATAGAGCGAGCGCGTAGCCCGCCATTTCTTCGGTAATGTAGCCGAAGCGCGAAGCCTGCCAGCCCTGAAACGAACTGTTTGTCCACTGCTCGAAAATGAAGAGCGAATTTGCCGTAAAAATACCGAAACCGAAAAAAATCGTCGCCACATCGGTTAAAAATTCGTGATCTTCTTCATCTTCGGGATCAAGCCTGTTTTCGCCGATCAGTTTGGCGTGCGCGAGTTCGTGCGAGATCGTCGCGATCAGATTTGCCGGATTTGCAAGCAGTTTGGTTTCGATGCTGACGTAATGTTTCCCTTGATAAAACCTGTAAAGCCCGCACGCGCCGTTTTCCCTGGAGTTTACCGGCGTTAGAGGATGCGGCGATTCGTTTTCGTCATTGGAAAAAATCCGCAGTTCGACATCTGTAATATCAACGTCCATATAAAAACAAATGCGGGCGAGCATCTTGCGCAGAGAATATATATCGGCTGAAAAACGGTCGGGAAAAAATTCATCAGTCGGCAGAATCGTTTTTTTGTCAAGTAAAACATCCGCGCCGAATACTTCGATGAGCCAGCGAAAACATTCCTCGATCCATTCTTTTTCTTCAACATCAGCCGGACATTTGGGCGTGAACCAATTCATTGCAAATTAATATCTACTTTTTCTTCAAAACATTCAAAATCTTATCGTGAATCGCGCCGAAACCGCCGTTTGACATAATGGCGACGACATCGCCCTCTTTTAATTCCGGCGCGAGATGCGCGACGATGGCATCAGCATCGGGAAAACTGAACGAAGGTTTCGACTGTAATTTTATTTGTTCGACGAGTTCGTTCGTGTCCAAAACCTTGCCGAGTTCGCTCGCTTTTGAAGTGTCGTAGACTCCGGCGATAATCACGTAATCCGCATAAATAAAAGCGCGTTCGTATTTTGCCTGAAAAACCGCCAGCCGCGAAGACCACGAACGCGGTTCGAAAACGGCGATTAGGCGTTTGCCTTCGTATTTTGTTTTTAAGGCTTTCAAGGTTTCTTCGACGGCGGTCGGATGATGCGCGAAATCGTCAATCACGGTTACGCCGCGTTCGACGCCGCGAATTTCGACGCGTCTTTTGACCGATTTAAATGTGCGAAAAGCTTCCTGAATTTTTTCTTTGGAAATAGACCACGCGCTAGCCGCAATGATTACGGCAAGGCAATTTCTGACATTGAATTCGCCGATCAGGTTCGTCTCGAATTCGCCCCAGTTTTTGCCGCCTTTGAAAACCGTAAATTTCGTTTTATCGCCCGAAAAATCAATATACCGCGCCTGCCATTTGGCATCGTCCGAAGTGCCGAAAGTCTCGATATTCGTATGCAATTTCGGACGCATGTCTTCCAAAACTTCCCGTGCGACCGGCGAATCAATCCCGACAATTAAATGTCCGTTTCCGGGAACAAGATTCATCAGGCGCGAAAATTCAAACCTGATCGCTTCGAGATCGCGGTAAATATCGGCGTGGTCGAATTCGACGTTATTGACAATCGCGATTTCCGGCAGATAGTGCATAAATTTCGGCTTTTTATCAAAATAAGCCGTGTCATATTCGTCGCCTTCGATGACAAAAAAATCGCTGTCCGAAACGCGAAATGACGCGCCGAAATTCTGCACGATGCCGCCGACAAGGAAACCCGGATTTAAATCGCCGCACTCTAAAACCCAAGCCGCAATACTCGTCGTCGTCGTCTTCCCGTGCGTTCCGGCAATGACCAAACTTCGCTTACCGCGAATAAATTCTTCCTTGACGATTTCCGCTTGCGAACGATACAGCATTTTGCGATTTAGAACTTCTTCGAGTTCCGCATTCCCGCGCGAGATCGTATTGCCGACAATCGTGCAATCACGCTCAAGATCGGCATTTTCCGCTCTATAACCGTTGATAATTTCAATCCCGAGAGCCTCAAGCTGCGTTGACATCGGCGGATAGACATCTCTGTCCGAACCCGTAACCTTATGTCCACGCGCCTGCAGCATTCCGGCAAGCGAAGCCATCGCCGTGCCGCATATTCCGATTAAATGATAGTGCATAAAATTATTGTTGTGATTTATTTTTCAACCATTCAATTCCTTTTGGAATTCCTTGTGTAATCATTGAAAAATAATGATCGCCTTTTTCAACCTTTACAAAAGTGATGTCCGAGTTTGTTTTTTTTAATTTTTCCGCAAAATCTTCTGTCATTTTAATTGAAACGGTTGAATCAGTTTTGGAATGAAAAAGAAAGACGGGAACTTTGATTTTGTCGGTATTATTTATAGGTGAAACTTGACTCATAAACTTTTTGAAGCCTTCTACATATTCATCTAAAATCTCCAGATTTTCACCAAGAAACTTTTCAATGTCCGCTCCGGGAGCATAGGCAATTACGCCTTTGACACGCAGTTCGTTTGCGGCAACAAGTAAAGCATGCGTCCCTGCTGAACTGTGACCTGCAATATAGATTTTATTGGGATCAATTAAAGAAATATTTTCCAGAGCATAATCAAGTGCATTTTTTTGATTGTTCAGTCCGGCATTAGAATTTTTAAACTTGGTCATTGCTTCTAATGTTGCATCATCCGATTCGTCTTTTGGGTCACCGTCAATATCATAAGCGATAACTGCAAAACCTTCTTTAACGTATGGAAGATGTTCTGCCTGACTGCCTTCTCCCAAACTTGCGCCATCAATTAAACGACTGCCTGCCGGTGCAATTAAAATACCGGGCATCTTTTCTCGCTTTGGTTTTTCAGGGACATAAATCCAAACTTTATTTGTATTTTTACCATTTTGCAAATTGGCTTCATACAACAAAATACCATCTTCAAGTTTTTTTGGATTCCCAAGTGGCGGAAAATCAACTTCTTTTTGTTTAATATTCCGATTGTTTTCTACTGTCTTAATATCTTTAGGAGTTTGTGCCTGACAACTTGTAAAAAGTGAAGATATTAATAAAAAAAGTAAGATACGTCTTTTTTTCATGGTTTATTGGTGTTCGCTCAAAAATAATTTATTTTCCTGCTCGATCAAACCTAATTTCACGCGATCAAGCCAGCCGATTCTGCCTAGAACATTGCGGTCGAAAGAATCGCTTTCGGCAAAATAGACGGTTGAAATGGTTTCGATGCCGAGAACGGAAAGTGTCAGTTCGTGTCCGAAGGCGCGGAAACTTCCGGTTGCCGTGCCGATTTCTATCGGGTTTCCGTTTTCGATTTCTAAATTTAAACCTTCGCCGTGATGCTGTTCAAAGACACAGTAAGTCGAACCCGTATCAATTTTTGCTTCGACATCAACAAATAAATCACCGATCTTTAAAATGGCTTCGACCGTGATTCCGATTTCGTAGAGACTGTATTCGTGAAGAACATCGAATTCCAAACTTTCCGGCATTTTACCAACCTCCGAAAGGAAGTTCTTTTGCTTTGACTCGTTTTACAAACGGGATTTTAATTCCTTTATTTCGCCCTGTTTCGTAAAGCTCTTTCGGATTTATTCCGGTGGCAATTAGATTATCGCCTTCGAGCAAGACGAATTTTCCGTCGTATTCTTCCTTGTTTTTTCGATCCATTGCAGAGCGCGTTTGAATTTTTGATTTTTTCTTTCGAGTTCGTTCTTTTTCGCTTCGGTCAGTTCTTTTTGATTTTCTTCATCAATCCAATTGCGCACCTTTTCGCGGTCGGGCGGCGGGATCTGGCGGATGATGTCAATTGCCTGATCAATTGTCGGTGTCATAGTTCTAACCTCAAAAACCATTTTCGTTTAAAAATTTATTATCCGCAACATTCCGGCAAGCAAAGCCATCGCCGTGCCGCATATTCCGATTAAATGATAGTGTAATTTTGTTGATTTCATTGCTTAAAATTAAAGCATTATTTTTTCATTAATTTTCCGAAAATTGTTTGCACAAAAACGAAAACTTTATATAATCACACCTAATCGGTTTATTTCCCAAAATTTCTATTAAAAGCTGAAGAGAAGTTTAAAAAAGCGTCCCTGAGAATTTTTCCGTCTTTATATTTAATTTCGAGGAGAAAAATAATGAAAAAAACGCTTTTGCTTGTAACAATTTTGCTTGTTTTGACAACTGTTTTGACGGCGCAGAATTCGTTTAAAAACTTAAATGGTTCAGCGGACGAAATGGATTCGATGCGCGTTCCCGAAGCGGCAACTCTGGGCGTGAGTTCGAAGGCGGCGATGCTTCCGATACGTTTCAAAGACGGGAAAACGACATTCGAATTTCCCGTTGAAGAAACGGCGAATCTGCGCCTGACTCTGCTTGCGCCGGAGAGTGCGGATTGGCGGATAATCGCTTCAAACGATGTAAATAAAGACATAAACCTGCGAATTAATCCCGAACTTGTCGAACGGCGCGACGGTGAGATCGGTCTCGACGGCGTGAAATTTCCGGCGGAAGTTTTCAGTTTCGATTATGTCAAAAAAGGAAACTGGCGCGTCGAGATTTCCGCGCCGAAAGACGCGGATTTGCGCGGCGGCAAAACGGTCGGATATTTAGTCGTTTCCAATAATTCGCCGTATCAGCTTTACAGTTATGTTGACACGCATCAGACGCTCGTCGGCAGAAATATCGGCGTTTTCACAAGCGTTTTCGATAATTCGGTCTCAGGAAATTCGGCGATTGAAGGCGTCATCAGAAGCATCGAAGGTGAGATCAGTACTCCGAACGGCGCAATGCAAAAACTGAATTTCAGCGGCAACCGGGAAGGACTTTTCGGCGCCAAATTTACGCCGCGAGAAGCCGGACAATATCTGGTGCAAATCACCGTGCGCGGCGTTTCGCCGAAAGGTGAATTTTTCATCCGCACGAGCGAACAGATTATTCAGGTTTTGAATGAAAATGCGCGTTTCGGAAATGGGGCTTATTCAAATCTGCTTGACAATACGCGCCTTGAGATAAATATTCCGGTCAGCGGGCTGGAAACGGGGCGAAAAGTCGTCGCTTACGGCGAAATCCGGGCGCGAAATGCGAGCGGCGAAGAAATTCCGGTCGCGTGGCTCGGCGGAATGACCGTTGCGGAAGGCAAGGGAAGAACAATAAATCTGCCCGTAATTTTAGACGGTCGCTGGATTTCTCTGGCAAACGCGAAAGACGGTTTCGTGCTGCGCAACGTGCGGATTCAGGACGCGGATTATTTTGTAACTCTGGTAACTGCCGATGAGATTTCTCTCGCCATTCCGGCAATTCCCGAAAATGCGCAGAATTTCAGAGGCGTTGTAACGGAAGAAATGCGAACCGGAAAACGCCCGGCAAATGAGCCGACTCAATCGGCGGTCGGCGGAAAATTGATGCTTGTTCACGGCTATTGTTCGGGCGGAAATCCTTTTCCGACTTCGCAATTTTCCAACGCGATCGTTTTCCTCGATCCGAACAAAAACCGCACGCACGATCAATTTGCCAATTTGATCCGAAACTTCGGTGCGTCGTATCCGAGTTTCGGAGTTGTCGCACACAGTCAGGGCGGCGCGGCTTCGCTTCATCTTTACACATATTACTGGAGCGGTCTCGATTACGCGACGGGCGGTTCGCGCTTGATTCAATCGGTCGGAACGCCGTATCAAGGCACGGCTCTGGCGGGAAATCTCGCGGCACTCGGCAGCGTTTTCGGCGCGGGCTGCGGCACGAATAATAATCTGACGCACAGCGGCGCGGCTTCGTGGCTCGCGGGAATTCCAAGTTGGGCAAGAGCGAAAGTTCATTATTCGACGACATCTTTTACAGCCGTTTGGTGGCGTTATGATTACTGCAACCTGGCGACGGATTTATTTCTAAACGACCCGGACGACGGCGTAATCGAACGGGCAAGAGGACAACTTCCCGGCGCAAACAACCGCGGACACAAAACCGGTTGGTGTCACACTTCCGGAATGCGCGATCCGGCGCAAACTTCGGATTCATCAAGAAATGCCGATATGAATGCGAACGCGGCGAGGTAGAAGGAAATAATTAACAGGGATATACAGGATAAGCAGGATATTTAAGAAGATTTTTTATCCTATTCATCCTGTATATCCCTGTTAATTTTTACCGGTTCGGCTTCAATTCCCGCGGAATCGTCATCAATTCGGTTTGTCTGCCGTCAATATAATAAACATTTTCGCCGTCGAAAAATGCGTCTTCTTCGAGCATTATGCGGATTTCTTTTTTCCAGTCTTCAATAAAAACGGCGGCGTTCAGTTCGATGGAATGCGCCGTGTTTTCATAAAGCGGATAATCGCCCTGGACGGGAACTCCGCCTTGTTGATCCCATAAACCGATGGTCGTTCCGGCGGCGTGTCCGTGAAAACCGAGCGGATGCGTGTAGATCGTGCATTTGATGTTTTCCGCTTTGCATCCATCGAGCGAGCGTTTAAGAATCTGATTTCCGGTTCTGCCCGTTTTGAAATTTCCCGTCAAAATATCCTGTACGCGGTTTCCTTTTAAAAAGGCGTCCTGCAAAAATTTCGGCGGCTGTTTTTCGCCCGTTTTTAAGACGTAAGCGTGCTGCTGCGTGTCTGTATTCAAGCGCAGATAGGTGATTCCGAAATCTACGTGAAGCAGATCGCCGGGCAAAATTACCTGATCTTCGGGGCGTTCGGAAAAGGCGCGGAGATGTTCGAAAGATTCGGGGTCTTTGCGCTGAATCGAAACCGACGGGTGAAACCACGTTTCGAGTCCGAGTTCGCGTATCCGTCCGCGATACCACCAGACTACATCGTCGGTCGTCGTTACGCCGGGCTGAATCACTTTTTCGGAAAAACCTTCGGCAATGATCTGTTTTGCCATTCGGACAATGTTCGGATAAACCGCCATTTCGCCCGGCGTGCGCGTTTCGAGCCAGCCGATTGCCAAGTTTTCCGCGCCGGTTACGCGCGATTTCAAATTTGACGGCAGAGCGTTTAATAATTCATCGTAATGCGAAGCGGAAATTCCGTCGGCGAGCGCGAAATCCTTTGATTTATTTACGCCGATTTTTTTCGGATTTTTCGCCGCGATAAATTCCGCCAGAGCCTTCCATTGATCGGGCTGTTTGTCCGGTTCCCACGCTTTTTTAAACATTTTGCCGACCGCATAACGCGCCATCGCATAGGTTTCGAGTTTTTCCCCCTCGCCCGGGTCAAAAATAACGAGCATCGTATTTCTCCGCGCCGAATGCCACGTCGAAGGCAGAAATGTCTTCAAAACCGGGTCTTCGTTATATTCCCGCGAAATGATCACCCACATATCAATTTCCGTCCGGCGCATCAATTTCGGCAAAACCGTTTCTATGCGATCTTCCAGCCAAACATCAATCACCTTCGATTGTTCGCGCAAAGTCAGTGTTTTCGGAAAATACGGATTTTGCGCGGAAATTGAAACGGTAAAGACAAGCAAAATTGCGATTACAATAAATTTAATCATATTTGTCAGAAAATTTTAGAATCTGCGTTTTTTATAAAGTTATATCAAGTCATTACTGAGCGGTCAAGTAATTTCAATTGTTTTGAAAACAAAGAAAGATTGCCCAACGAAACACACGTAATGATACGAAAAAAGAAAAGAAGATTTAAGACACAAGAGTTTTTTCGTGTGTTTCGTGTGTTTCGTGTGTTTCGTGGGCAACAATCTTAAAATTAGCAGTAGCGGTCAAGTAAGCAATTACTTGACCGCTCATTAATGAAAAGAAATAGAACAATAGACGTATAGTTTGAAACGGCTTTGTTGCATAAATAGTTTCAAATTGTTGATAAATAACGATTTATATTGATTTCATAAAATATTGTTTTTCAATAAACCGTTTATTTCCAACATTTAATTGATTTGTGCAACAACGCCGTTTGAAACTAAAACCAATCGCCTTTGCCTTCTTTCAAAACAACCTGCGCCGCGAAAGTGTTTCGATACGGCGAACACTCTGCTGATGTTTATAGAAGCCGGCGGTGGCGGCAAAATGCAAATTTTGGAAAGAGCCGGAACTATTTCGTTTTATCAACTCCGAAAAGAACTTGACATGCACTTGCATTTACTATAGATTTTGAAACGCACTATCTGTTTAGTTAAACCGATTTTCCCATATTACCAACCCCTTTTTTTCATAATTTAATCGTTTTATACTTCCACAGTTTTATATGCTTTCTTAACTATTATATTTTGGCGGGATTTTCAAAGATCTTGCCTTGTTCCCAGCGATAAGAAAGAAGTTTTAAGACGAATAAACAAGGAGTTCAAAAATTAATGAAAAAATACTTTGCAGTTCTGTTGGCAGCGGTTTTTACTGCGCTGCTTATGGCAATAGTGCCGACACAAACAGTTGAAAGTCAGGAAAGAAGCGAAAAGATCATCAAATCCGAACAAAAAATCCCGAACCGCTATATTGTGGTTTTTGAAGATTGGGCGGCAGGCGATTTGGGCGACCGATCAAATGCTAATGCGGTTGTCGAGGAACTCGGCATAGTTTACGGCGGAAAGATTGACCGCGTTTTTCGCCACGCAATCAACGGCTACTCAGTCGAAATGAGCGAAAAACAGGTCGAAGCATTGAGCCGTGATCCCCGCGTTAAATATATCGAAGAAGACGGAATAATGTATGCAAACGCGACGCAGACCAATGCGACCTGGGGACTTGACCGGATTGACCAGCGCGATTTGCCTTTGAACGGAACTTATACCTATAACGCCGACGGCACGGGCGTCCGCGCCTACATTATCGATACGGGCATCCGCGCCGGTCATACTGATTTCGGCGGACGCGTTACCAGCGGTTATACGGCGATCAATGATGGACGCGGAACGGATGACTGCAACGGTCACGGAACGCACGTTGCCGGAACGACGGGCGGTTCGGTTTACGGCGTGGCGAAAAATGTAACGCTCGATCCGGTTCGCGTGCTGGATTGTCGCGGTTCGGGCACGACCAGCGGCGTTATTGCCGGCGTTGATTGGGTTACGGCAAATCACGTCAAACCGGCGGTTGCCAATATGAGTCTGGGCGGCGGCGCGTCATCTACGCTTGATACTGCCGTCAGCAATTCAATAGCGGCGGGTGTTACTTACGCGGTTGCCGCCGGTAACGACAACCTGAGTGCTTGTAACTATTCGCCTGCCCGCGTTGCTTCCGCTATTACGGTCGGCGCGACGACGAGTTCCGATGCGCGCGCATCGTATTCCAATTTCGGAAGCTGTCTTGATATTTTTGCTCCCGGAAGTTCGATTACTTCCGCGTGGTATACAAGCGACACGGCGATAAACACGATTAGCGGCACGTCAATGGCTTCGCCGCACGTTGCCGGGGTTGCCGCGCTGATTTTGCAAGGCAGTCCGACGGCTTCGCCCTCGTCCGTTACTAACACCATTACATCGAACGCCACAACCGGCAAAGTTACAAGCGCCGGAACGGGTTCGCCCAACTTATTGCTGTATATGGCGTTTATCGGCGGCGGCGGCGGCGGAAATCAATCCCCGACTGCTTCATTTACCTTTAGCTGCACCGATTTGACCTGTTCATTTGACGGCAGCGGTTCGAGGGATTCGGACGGCTCGATTTCAAGTTATGCGTGGAACTTCGGCGACGGAACAACCGGCACCGGCGCAACCACCAGCCGGACATATGCGTCAGGCGGAACTTACACCGTAACTCTGACCGTAACCGACAACGGCGGCGCAACCGGCAGTCAATCGCAGTCAGTAACCGCGACAGCGCCGGGAAGCATCTCGTTGAGTGTTACGATGACCAAGGCTCAGGGAATCAACACCGCGAATCTTTCGTGGAGCGGCACCAGCGGTTCAACGGATATTTTCAGGGACGGTGCGAAAATCGCAACTGTTTCAGTTACGACCTATAAAGACAATCTCGGACGAGGCGGCGGCACACGAACATATCAGGTTTGTAATGCCGGCACGACGACTTGCTCAAATAAGGTAACGGTTTCTTACTAATTCACAAACTGTGAACTAAACAAACAATGCCCGGACACAATTTGTCCGGGCATTTTTATTGAGAAAGCGGCAAAAATACGACGATTAACATTTATCAGAAAAAATCCGTAATTGACATCCTCTCTTTTTGCTCACAAGTTGTTTGGTAGTCTAACTATCGCCGGAAATCTCCGATAAAATCAACGCCGGTTAAATTTTCATTGACCCCGACAAACAGGCTCGGCTGGCGAAAAACATAGCTTTTCGATTTGGCGGTTATGACATAACCTTCGCCGACGGGAATGTCCGCAAAACGATAATAACCGGAACTGTTGGTCATCGCATATTTCGGCTCTGCAAGACTTCCGCCCGTCAGCAGAACAGTTACAAAACTTATTCCTCTGCCTTTGGCATTTACTACTCTGCCGCCGATTGTCGCCATTGCGGAACTTAGCGTAGAAGCCGTTAATGAAAAATTGTCAATCGCTAATCCGTCATCTGCCATTGAAGCATCAATATCAACATAGCGAATATAAAATGTCGCGCCATTAGCAATAGTCAAATTTGAAATTGTCGAATTTATGCCGGCGGTTCTGTTTGCCACCGCGTTTCCGTCTAACACGCCGACAGTTCCTGTCGTAACTGGCGCGACAAAATCCAAAGTGTTAACGTCAATCCAAGTTCCTGTTGTTAAAGAAGTTGCATTAAGACTGTATTGAAAATCCAATCTATCTTCTCTGTTTAAGGCACCTAAACGCCATTGTTCACCGTCGTATGTAATTTGAAGAGAATTTATTGTTCCGCCCGTATTGTTCGTGAAACAAGCACCGATGATTGGTGTTAACGTTCCGCTTCTAACACTTCCGAAAGCTCTTTCCATAGAACTAGTTGTCCCATAACTATAAGTATCTGCTGTATTATCTGAACCGTTATTTGCTGTATATTCCGTATTAACCCTCGCGCTCGTTCCGGTTTCAGAAAAACCGAATCCGGTCGGCACAGTTGAACTTGTTCCGGTGCTAGCTAATGTATCGAAGTTTTGCGTGTAGGTTAAAGTAGAAACGGTTAATGAAGCGCAAGTTGGCGCGACTCCTTGCCCCATAATGTTTATGTTTAGAAGTCCCAACAGGACAAATATTAAACAATATGAAAACACACCAATTATTAGTTTTCTCATAATCTCCTCCGAAATATATTTTGGCAATTAACAATCTAAAGAATGAACTGAGGGAAAGATTGTTTGTAATGATTCAAGATTAACTGTCATATTCAGGCTTTGTCAATCACATTCCTGAATCTTAACTCAAAATTAAAACGGCAGATGAAAAATAAAAATCTTCATCTGCCGTTTTCAAGTTTGTTTTCTAAAATATTACCGCGTAACCGGACGGCGCGTAACCGAACGGCGCGAGGCGGAAGCGAGTTTATCGCCTTTGACAACGGCTTGTTTGGCTTCCTTCATTTTCGCCGCGCCGAGTTTGCCCTGCCACCAGATGGCAATCGGGCTGGCAATGGCGATGGTTGAATAAGTTCCCGCGATTACGCCGACAAACAATGCCAGCGAAAATCCGCGCAGAACTTCGCCGCCGAACAAAACCAGCGAGAGAACCGCCAGAAAAACGAGTCCGCTGGTGATGACCGTCCGCGACATTGTTTGATTAACCGATATATTGGTAATGTCATACAGCGAATCGGTGCGGTTGAGCGACAGATTTTCACGGATACGGTCAAAAATAACGATGGAGTCATTAACCGAAAAACCGACCAGCGTCAAAAGAGCCGCCAGCACGGTTAAGCTGATTTCCCACTGAAACATAGTGAAAAAGGCGAGCGTAACCAGAACATCGTGAAAAACCGCGATGACCGCGCCTGCCGCGTAAGTCCAATCGTGACGAAAAGATATAAACAGCAAAATACCGATCATTCCCAAAAGTGTGGCGATAATCGCCTGATTGCGAAGCTGTTCGCCGGCAACCGGACCGACCGAATCGGTGCCGACAATTTTATAAGCGGCGGCTTCGTCCTGTTCTAATGCGAGCGTCGGTTCGGCTTCCTTACCAAATCTGTCCAGAGATTGTTTAACACGCGCACGACCGATACTGACCTGATTATCCGTTTCGGCTTGGACGGCTGCCGCGTTATTTGCATCCGGGGAAACCTGAGTTTCGGGTTGAGTTTGTCCTTCGATGATGGGAATTTTAATCAAAACTTCATCCGTCTTGTCCAAAGACGATTGGATAACCGAATCGTTGATGCCGACTGATTGAAGCGCGCCGCGAATTTCATCTTCTCCGGGTTTTTGCTTAAATTTGGCGGTAATCACCGTGCCGCCCTGAAAATCCACGCCGAGATTGAAGGCATCCGTTCCGCCGGGTGTTATTTGCCGTCCGACTGCCGAAATCAAACCTGCCAGCAGAACTAAAATAGAAATCGCTATCAAAGGCTTGCGGATTCCCATCCAGTCCACATTTAAATTTTTAAAAACTTGCAACATTTTAGTTTAGAGAGTGGAGAGTGGAGAGTGGAGAGTGGAAAATTTCTCTACACTCTCCACTCACCACTCACCACTGATTTAGATACATA
>JBGTIH010000174.1:0-15860 GCA_041745765.1 Pyrinomonadaceae bacterium
ATCTCTGAGATTTCAGAGATGTGGATTGAAACAACATTTTTTGAAAAGCGATGACAAAAAATGATATTTCATCTCTGAGATTTCAGAGATGTGGATTGAAACGGCACTTCTTTTTTTATGAAAGCAAAACTCAGACATTTCATCTCTGAGATTTCAGAGATGTGGATTGAAACAACATTTTTTGAAAAGCGATGACAAAAAATGAATTTCATCTCTGAGATTTCAGAGATGTGGATTGAAACCGAAGCAGTTCGTCAAACTGTCGAGCGAATCTGGGATTTCATCTCTGAGATTTCAGAGATGTGGATTGAAACTTAATCAGCGATGAAGAAATTAGAAAGGTTTGGGATTTCATCTCTGAGATTTCAGAGATGTGGATTGAAACGTAAAAATAAACATCTTTAGATATATCGCCAGTAAATTTCATCTCTGAGATTTCAGAGATGTGGATTGAAACTGCGCTGGTGGTGATGGGAAGCTGTATGGCTTGGGATTTCATCTCTGAGATTTCAGAGATGTGGATTGAAACGCAAATATCTTATTCAACGGGTTAATAGGAAATTTCATCTCTGAGATTTCAGAGATGTGGATTGAAACTGTTCAGGACGCGCTTGCCACTTTGCGGCGCGAAGATTTCATCTCTGAGATTTCAGAGATGTGGATTGAAACTTCGGTCCGGGAAAGTAATAAAACTTCGAAGGCATATTTCATCTCTGAGATTTCAGAGATGTGGATTGAAACGCGCCCGTTGAGAGGACGGCATCGCGCCAAAACAATTTCATCTCTGAGATTTCAGAGATGTGGATTGAAACTTTGGTAATCAAAAAACAGTTGGACGGTTCGCGTCATTTCATCTCTGAGATTTCAGAGATGTGGATTGAAACTCGCCGTCCTTATAAACCGTCATATTCGCGGCAAGATTTCATCTCTGAGATTTCAGAGATGTGGATTGAAACTGCAGAGCTTTTGCACAGCCGGGCAATTGCATTCATTTCATCTCTGAGATTTCAGAGATGTGGATTGAAACTCGCCGTCCTTATAAACCGTCATATTCGCGGCAAGATTTCATCTCTGAGATTTCAGAGATGTGGATTGAAACAAATCCTCCGCTTTTTTAACCGTGAAATTAGCAACGGATTTCATCTCTGAGATTTCAGAGATGTGGATTGAAACAAACTCCCCCTTACCTACCGCTACTATCCTAGCCATTTCATCTCTGAGATTTCAGAGATGTGGATTGAAACCCGTTCGTGTCAATCGCGTCGCCTGCCGGTCGGTTATTTCATCTCTGAGATTTCAGAGATGTGGATTGAAACTTTGAATAATTCTTCCAGCGTGTAAATTATTTGATTTCATCTCTGAGATTTCAGAGATGTGGATTGAAACACGAAATCGCGGACATTTTCACGCAAATCAATTTGGATTTCATCTCTGAGATTTCAGAGATGTGGATTGAAACATGTTTTGCCGTCAGGCGATTGCTTTAGACAGAATTTCATCTCTGAGATTTCAGAGATGTGGATTGAAACCTGAATACTTACAAACGCCGCGAATTTGAAATCTAAATTTCATCTCTGAGATTTCAGAGATGTGGATTGAAACAATCTCGCTTGGGTTGACCGGGCGATTGGCGAAAAATTTCATCTCTGAGATTTCAGAGATGTGGATTGAAAATCGGGAAATAATGAATTTTCTTTTAAGGCGTGAGCCAGGACATTTCTATTTCGCCGTTTTCTTTCCATTTGAAAAGCGAGCGGCGGTTGCCTTTTACGTCCAGTTCCAGACAATCAATTACGTCAACGGTCGAGGAAATAACGGCAAAATTGGCGCGTCCTGTTTCGGATTCTTCTTTGGTCGGTTCTCTCTCGGTCAAATCTTCGGGCAAACCGTTGGTCGGTTTTTTGCTGAAACTTGAAGGTGCTTCGCCTGTGTAGCAGCGGCGGCTGAAAAATCCGGTTGCCAGCCATTGTTCTTCGGCGAGATCGTCGTCGGTGTGAATCGTCGCTTTTCCGGCAATCCGAACTTGCAGTTTTTTCTCGACGTGATAAAAAATCCACGAAACGTGATTATTTGCCGTAATTTCGGCAATTTTCGGTGCGCCAATGTGCGTATGAAAAGCGAGGCACGGCGGTTTGCGCCAGAATCTGCGCAGCACGACGACGCGCAGATTCGGCACGCAATTTTCACCGACCGTTCCAAAAACCGGCGTGTGAAACGGATGTCTACGGTCAAGCGTTCCCAGATCGAGATGCTTCCAGATATTCTTTAAAATCTCTCCGTGTGATGCGGGTTTTTCCCAAATGCTCTGCATAGATGTCAGATTTTAGATGTTAGATATCAGTTATTTAATGAATACATCAGGCTCGTTAAGAATTCGACCGACTTCATTAATTTTTTCTCGCACATCAATATATTGTTTTTTATTAATATAGCCGACACGAAAAGCTAATTCCAAATGTGTATCGAGTTCTAAAAGCGAGCCTCTTGCATTTCCCAAAAACTGTTGAGGCTCTTTGCTTAAACGTCTTCCTTGTCCTTCGGCAATATGTGCCGGAATAGATGATGAGGCTCGACGAATTTGACTTATTAAACCCTAAGTTTCTTCTTTCGGAAAACTTTTTGTCAGATGATAAACCAAAACTGTCAAATCCATAGCTTTTTGCCAAACGATTAAATCTCGATGACTTTTAATGGAAGTGTTTTTTCCGGCTCTGACATCTGACATCTAACCTCCTAATTTATTTATAATTGCGCTGGCAAATTCGGCGGTCGAAGCCGTTCCGCCCAAATCTCTGGTGCGAATTTCACCTTCGATAAAAACGTCCATCAAAGCTTTTTCCATTCGATCCGCCGCATCCATTTCGTCAATGTGGCGGAGCATCAAAAGCGCAGACATCATAATCGCCGTCGGATTGGCGATTCCCTGTCCGGCAATATCGGGCGCAGAACCGTGTACGGCTTCGAAAACCGCGCCCAGTTCGCCGATATTCGCGCCCGGCGCAAGTCCCAGACCGCCGATCAGTCCGGCGCACAGATCGGAAACAATGTCGCCGTAGAGATTTTCCAGAACCATCACGTCGAATTGTTCGGGGCGCATGACGAGCTGCATACAGCCATTGTCAATGATTTTATCGTCCGCTTCGATGTCGGGGTAATCTTTCGATACATTGTAGAAACATTCGAGAAAAAGCCCGTCGGACAATTTCATAATATTTGCCTTGTGCATCGCCGTCACCTTTTTGCGTCCCATTTTCACGGCATATTCAAAGGCGTATTTCGCAATGCGCGTCGAGGCTTTTTCGGTGATGATCTTGATACTTTCGACCACGCCCGGAACGACGACGTGTTCCAATCCGGCGTATAAACTTTCCGTATTTTCGCGAACGATCACCAGATCGAGTTCGGGATAACGGCATTCGACATTCGGCAGAGCCTTGACGGGGCGCACATTCGCATATAGATCAAGAGCCTTTCGCAAACCGACGTTGACCGATGTAAACCCTTTGCCGACGGGAGTTGCCAGCGGTCCTTTGAGCGCGACCTTGTTTCTTTTAATAGATTCGATAGTTTCTTCTGGAATCGTCACGCCGTATTTTTCGAGCGCGTATGCGCCGATGATCTGCGTTTCCCATTCGATTTCAACGCCTGTCGCTTCGAGCGTTCTGACGGTTGCGCCGACGATTTCCGGTCCGATTCCGTCGCCCGGAATCAATGTAATTGTATGTTTCATTAAATTTGTCCTTTGTCCGTTGTAATTAGCCGTTTGTTTTTGTCATTATAAATTTAGCTTTAAATTTACAACGGACAAAGGTCAAACGACAAAGGACAAATAATTTTTTAATGAATTCGCAAAGTTTAATCATCGGCGGCGGCGTAATCGGGCTGGCAATTGCGCGGTCGCTTCACAAAAAAGGTTTTAGACGAATCACGATTTTAGAGCGCGGCGAAATCGGCAAAGAAGCGTCTTTCGCCGCCGCCGGAATGCTCGCGCCGCAGGCGGAAACAAATAAACCGGACGATTTTTTTCAGTTTTGTAATGAATCGAACATACTTTACACGAAATTTGCCGCAGAATTATTGGATGAAACGGGCATTGATATTGAATTAGATGAAAGCGGAACGCTTTATCTGGCGTTTCACGAAGGCGATGTCGAGGAAATTCGTGCGCGGTTTGAATGGCAAAAAGCGGCGGGTTTAGACGTTGAACATTTTTCGGCGCGGCAGGTCAAACAAGCCGAACCGTTCGTGTCCCCGGATGTTTTGGAAGGTTTGTTTTTCCCGAACGACCGGCAGGTTGAAAACAGGAAATTACTACTTGCATTAAAAAAATACGCCGAATTAAACGGCATCGAAATCATTGAAAATGCAAAGGTTGAAAATCTTTTAATTGAAGACGAAAAAGCGGCGGGCGCGGAAACTTCAGACCGAAAATATTTGAGCGAAAATGTAATAATTGCAACGGGCGCATGGACTTCGCTCATCAAAGCAGGCGAAATTCGGCTGCCGGAAATAAAACCGATTCGCGGACAAGTTTTAAGTTTTCATACCGCAAAAAGGCTTTTTCAGAGAGTTATATACAGCCCGCGCGGTTATATCGTGCCGCGCCGCTTGGGGAAAATTCTGGCTGGCGCAACGGTCGAAGATGTCGGTTTCGATAAAAGCACGACGGACGAAGGTATCGAATTTATCAGGGAAAACGCAGCGGAAATCTCGCCGAGTCTGGCAAGTTTGCCGCTGGATGAAGCGTGGTCTGGACTTCGACCGTTTGCCGCAAACGGTTTGCCGGTTCTGGGAAGATTTCCACAATGTGAAAATCTCTTTATCGCCGCCGCGCATTACCGCAACGGGATTTTGCTCGCGCCTTTGACGGCAGAAGTTTTGGTAAATAAAATTGCCGGAATTTCCGATTCGAAATATCTTGAAATTTTCGGTGTGCGGCAGTTTGAAAAGTCGGTAAAATCGGCGGCAAATGTTGAAAAATAAGATATTTGCGACTCCAAACAATAGAGGGTTTCGATCTTTAAATATCTCAAAAATGAGTTTAAGGTCAGAGATTAAAAATCACAGACTGAATAAGAGTTTATGCGTAATATTTTAGTTTTATCAATAATTTTAACAATTTTAAGTTTCAGCGGTTTTGCCCAATCGGGGCGCGTCGGTCTTAATTCGCAATTGCCCGTCAGCGACGAGATCGCGGCGAAGAATGATTTGACGGTTAAAGAACTTTTTGAAGAAGCGAACGCTTTTGCCAAAAATAAATTCGCCGAATTTGAAGAAAAGAAAGTTCCTTTTAACGAAAAACTTTACACGGAAACTATTCGGGAACAAAAACAGCTTGCCGTAAAATACGCCGCGCTTGCCGCGCAGCGTGAAAATTTGGCGGGAGAAGATTTTTATTATCTCGGAATGCTCAATTGGCTGACCGAAAACGGCGAACCGGCAAGCGAAGCGTTTAAGAAATTTCTCGCTTCGGAAAATCCGGCAGCGGAAAAAGCGCAAACTGCCCGTTCGATCATCACAGTAATTTCGGCGCGAACCAAAGATTTTGCGGAAGCCGAAAAGTTTCTCGCACAATATTTGAAAAACGAACCCGTTAAAATAAACGAACGCATTAGAATAGAAACCGAATTGGCGCAGAGTTTTCGTGCTGAAAAGCAGTTTAACCGCGCCGCGCCGCACGCCGAAGAGGCATACCGCGCAACGAAATTAATTGTTAAGGAATTTACTTCGCCGATTGACGCAATCAATCGGATTTTGAATGCCGGAGTTTTCGTTTTTGAAATTTACAAAGAGAACGGCAAGCAAACACAAGCCGATGCTGCGCTCGAAGATATGAGAAATGAAGCGGTCAAAATGCAATCAACCGCTTTTTATTATTATGCGGCAAACGCGCAAATAAAATATCTGATCGAAACCGGACGCAAGCCGCTCGCTTTGCAGACCTTTGATAATCTGCTCCGGCAATCGCAGAAAGAATTTAAAACCAAACCTTTGCAGGAAGACATTTACAGGCGTTTGCAACGGCGCGATTTGCATTACAAAATGCTCGGCGAAGCCGCGCCCGAACTCGTTAATATCGGCACGCCGCCCGAAGCACAAACGCAGATTCTGACAAATCTGCGCGGCAAGGTCGTCTTGATTGATTTCTGGGCGACGTGGTGCGGACCGTGCCTCGATACCTTTCCCGCGCTGATCGAATGGCACGAAACATTTAAGAAAGACGGTTTTGAAATTTTAGGTTTGACCAGATTTTACGGAAACGCCGGAGCCGTCAAGGTTGACCAAATCGGCGAACTGGAATTTTTGCGGGAATTTAAGGAAGAACAAGGGCTGCCTTATGAGTTTGTCATTGCAAATAATGATGAGAATCACCGCGTCTATGGCGCGAGATCAATTCCGACTCACGTTTTAATTGACCGCAAAGGCAATATTCGCTACATCGAAACCGGCACGAGCGCGAGCCGCGAAGAAGAACTCCGTAGAGAAATTATTAAACTTTTAGCCGAAAAATAATGCGGATTTGCAGTTTTAAAGTTGTCGGAAATCAGCTGAGTTTTGTAATCTTGAGTTAGATTATAAAAATACTATTTTTGAGAAAGAATTTGAAGGTTTTCAGCCGAATCGTCCAGCTTGAAACCGCAAATGTGAAAATTGTCTGAAAATGGCGCGAAAGCTCGCAAAACAGAAGAATAAAACGCAGGATTTTTACGACCGCATCGCCGATGTTCATGATTTGATGATGAAGATCAATGGCTATCGCGATTCGGTGGCGAAATTTCTGCGCTCGCTCGACCTGCAAATTACTTCAGATTCGCTTGTTTTAGATGCCGGAAGCGGCACGGGCATCGTTACCAAAGCTGTTTATAAAGCCGGATTTCATCCGAAAAAAACCTTTGCGCTCGATCTTTCTTTAAATTCGCTGAAGGTTTCACGCGAACAATTTGTCAAAGATAAAACAGCAAAAGCCGATAATATCAGCGCGGTTCAGGGCAATATTCTGCATCTGCCGTTTGCCGATGAAGCATTCGATTTGGTTTTGACCTGCGGCGTTCTGGAATATGTGCCGATTGATGACGGATTAAAAGAATTTGCACGGGTAATGAAAAAAGATGCAAAACTGGTTTTGCTTCCCGTCAAGCCTTCGTTTGTCGGCTCGGTTTTAGAGCTTCTTTATAATTTCAAAATTCATCCGGTCAAAGAAGTCAGAAAAACGGCGCAGAAATACTTTGAAATAGAAGGCAATTATAAATTTCCGATTACCGAACCGATCAGTTGGTCAAAAACGATTTTTGTGCTGAAAAAAAAATAAGCGTATTCAATACGCTTATTTTTTTTCAACTTTTGATTTTCGTAACTGATTAGTACTAAATGAATGTAATGAATGTGCGGAAAGCGGCTGATAATTTTTGTTTGAAAAACTATCAACTGTCATCTATCAACTGTCAACTATTTTACAATTTTATATCTGTAAAACAGTTAACAGTTGATAGTTAATAGTTGATAGTTTCTGATGATTACAAGGTTTTAGCGGTAAATTTGCTCTATTTGCTGAACGCACCGGAAATTCAAAACAATTATGACATCAGTTACTAATTTTCAATGAAAACAGTTCAAAAACCTTTGATAATCGCGCATCGCGGCGCATCTGCGCTGGCACCGGAAAACACTTTTGCCGCATTTCAAAAAGCGATTGACGACGGCGCGGACGGAATCGAATTCGACGTGCGGCTTTCCAAAGACGGCATTCCTGTTGTCTTTCACGATGCAGGTCTAAATCGTCTGGCTCGGTGCGAAGGGCAAATTATTAAGTATTCTTTTGACGAATTGCAAAATTTCGATGTCGGTTCGTGGTTTAACCGGAAAAATCCGAAACTTGCCGATGCGAAATTTTCAAAGGAAAAAATTCCGTCTTTTGCCAATTTGCTCGATTATTTAAAGGACTACAAAGGTCTGATTTATGTCGAATTAAAGTGTAAAAAAGAAGATCTTGAGCCGCTTGTCGAAGCCGTCTGCAAAATTATTAAACAAACAAATCAGTTGCCGCAGATTGTTCTCAAAAGTTTCAAACTCAAAGCCATCGCGCTGGCAAAGGTTTATCTGCCGGAAATCTACACCGCATCGCTTTTCGCTCCGAAAATCCTCAATGTTCTGCACAAGAAAAAGCATCTTTTGAAGAAAGCCGAAGATTCTCTTTCCGATGAAATCTCTCTGCATTATTCGCTGGCGACTAAAAAACTCGTCCAAAGAGCGCAAAATCAAGATTTGCCGACGACGATCTGGACGGCGGACAATCCGCGCTGGGTAAATCGCGCCTTAAATCTCGGTATCAATGCGATTATCACTAACAATCCGTCACCGCTTCTGACCAAGCGCGAAGAACTTTTGCGCGGAAATTCGATTTTCGGCTGAAAGTGAATTCATTACAGATTGATTTTATTTCAGCGTAATTTAACCTGAAATTATTTTTTTTGTAACTTCTATCCTTCATCCTGATAAATACTCCAAGAAAGTAAAAAAATAATAAATCAATAAGGGAGATTATGTAATGAAAATTTCAAACATCTTGCTGATCGTAGTGTTTTTTGCGTTTGCCGTAACGATTTCGGCACAATCGCAATTAACTACCGGAGCAATCAGCGGCACAACACAGGATATTAACGGAGCAATTGTTCCCGGCGCGATCGTTACCGTTATCAACGAACAAACCAATCAAACCCGACGCATTGTCACCAATGACGATGGTATATTCGTCGCTTCCGTTCTGCCGGTCGGCAATTATACGGTTATTGTTGAAAAAGAAGGATTTTCTAAAATTGAGCAGAAAAATTTAGCAGTCAACGTCGGAAGAACGACCACTCTCCGCCCGATTCTGCAAGCCGGCGAAGTTACGGCAATCGTGACGGTCGAAAGCACACCGATTATTGATACGGTTAAAACCGATGAATCAACCTTGATCACGCGGACGCAGATCAACGAACTGCCAATCAACGGGCGACGCGCCGATCAATTTGCCCTGCTGGCGCCCGGCGTAACGCGCGACGGACGTTTCGGATTGCTTTCGTATCGCGGACAATCCGGCGTTTTCAATAATTTTACGCTCGAAGGCAACGATGACAATCAAGCGTATTTTGCTGAAGCGGCAGGCAGAACGCGCATTGCCAGTAATATCAGCGCAAATGCGATTCAGGAATTTCAAGTCGCCGTTTCTAACTTTCTACCAGAATTCGGACGTTCGGCGGGCGGCGGCATTAACGCGGTCGTGCGTTCCGGCGGCAATCAGTTTCACGGCGACGGATTCTGGTATTTTCGCAATCAAAGTTTGAATGCCCGTGATCCGCTGGCGACAATTGTCCCTGACGAACGGCGCGATCAATTCGGCGGTTCGCTGAGCGGTCCGATCATTAAAGATAAATTATTTTTCTTTGCAAATTATGATCAGCAGCTGCGAAATTTTCCGCTGATAACGGAAGATTTAAGCGGAGTTTTGACAACCGGACTGCCCGCTAATGCCAGTCCTGAAGATCAGGCGGCGTTTGCCCGCGGAACTGCGGATCTGCGCAGCCGTTTCCCCGGCGGCGCGCCCGGTAACGCTCTGCCGCGCACGGCAAATCAAAATCTGGTTCTTGCCAAATTCGATTGGATTGTCAATAATGCCAATAATTTTTCGCTGACATATAATTATTTGAATGCCCGCGGCAAAAATGCCATCCAAACTCCGCTCGTGCTTGGCAACGTCGGGCGAAACGGTTCGGACGATGTGCAGATCAACACTTTAAATACCCGTTTAACAACGATTCTGAGTCCGAAAATGGTTAATGAGTTTCGCTTTCAGATCAAGCGCGATTTTGAATTTCAGTTAGGCAACGAACCGCCGCCGCAGGTTTTTGTCGGCGGATTTTCTTATGGTCGCGCCAATTTTCTGGAACGCCCCGCACTGCCCGATGAACGACGTTATCAGGTTGTCAATAATCTGACATACACCGTCGGCAGTCACTCAATAAAGGTCGGTGTTGATGTTAATCACGTCAGCGATGAAATTGATAACCCGTCAAACTTCGGCGGTTCTTATTCTTATTCAAACGCCCTGACTTACGGGCGTGATCTGATCGCCCGCGACAACGGCATCGTTGCTCGCAATTATACGAGTTATACGCAGAATTTTGGTATTCCGGGGCTGACTTTTTCAACCACCGATTTTGCGGTTTTCGCCCAGGATCAATGGCGAATTCGTCGAAATGTAACAATCAACTACGGCTTGCGCTACGATCTGCAGCGTCTGCCCGATCCGGTTGCGCCGAATCCGGAAATTCCCGAAACAACTCGGATTAATCAGGCTAAATCAAACTTCGGTCCGCGTATCGGGATCGCCTGGGATCTTTTCGGCGATCAGAAAACTCTGATTCGCGGCGGTTACGGCATCTATTACGGCAGAACGCCGAACGGCACGATTTTTAACGCGTTGACGCAGACGGGCTTACGCGATCTGCAGACTGGTTTGCCGGATTTGACGCGGACGGTCGTCGGCATTTCGATTAATCCGAACACAACGGGTGCACCGGTTTTTCCGAATACTTTGTCAGAATTTCCGACAAATCTGGCAACCAGCACCAATGTTTTCCGGCTTGCCCCGGATTTTAAGAATCCGCGTCTTCAGGAATTAAATATCGGTATCGAACGCCAACTTCTTAATAATTTAAGCGTTTCGGCAAGTTTTATTTATACGAAAGGTGAACGTCTGCCCGTAACTTTCGATACGAATCTCCCCGAACCGGGATTTACGAGAAATTATCTCTTGCCGGACGGAACGGCTTTTACCGTCCCGTTCGGGGCGGGTTTAACCTGCACGATTGTTCCGGTAAGCGGTGCGTGTCCGGTGGCGAATCGTGTAAATGTTAATGCTTCGCGCCCGAATCCGAATTTCGGTGCGCTTAATCAGCAGCGTTCAATTGGCGAAACTTATTATCGCGCATTGTTTGTTGAAGTAAAACGCCGTTTCGCTCAGGGTTTTCAGTTTAATGTGGCTTATACGCTGGCGAAAGCGGAAAACCTGTCCGGCGCGGGCAACGGCAGCGGAAGCGGGTCGGAAAGTCCTTTCGGCGGTGCAGGTTTGTTTAATCAATTTGATAAATCGGAAAACCGCGCCGCCGCTCCGACCGATCAGCGGCATCGTTTTGTTTTAAATGGAATCTGGCGGCTGCCGAAGGTCAGAAATGCGAGCGGATTTGTTCGCGCACTTGTCAACGGCTACCAATTGAGCGGGATTTTTACGGGCGAAACAGGCAGACCGTATTCGGCAAATATCTCGATTCCGACGATTTCATTTACGCAAAACGGACAAATTTTCACCCCGTTCGGCGGCGGAACACTCGGACTCGGCGGTTTGAGTCTTGCCCCGAATATCGAACGCAACAGCATCTACGGCGAAGCCAATTACAAAATTGACATGCGGCTTTCAAGAACTTTTAACGTAACTGAAAAAGTCCGGGTCGAGCTGATCGGCGAAGGTTTTAACATCCTCAACCGGTCAAATTTCAACGGTTTCAATACGACGCTTTACAATACGGTAACGCCGTCGCCGAATCCGCCAGCCGCCGGAACGCCGATTCAGTTTATTCAAAATGATAGTTTTGGCGTCAGGAATAATAACAGCTCGCAGCCGGACGGCACGAACGCCCGCCGCTTCCAACTCGCGGCGCGGTTCCGGTTTTAATTTAACTCATTGCCGGAAAAGGAAAAAAAAGGAAAGAGCCGGATTGAAAAATCGGTTCTTTCCTTTTTACAAAATTTTATCAATTATTCACATAAACACCGGCGGCAGCTTATAAGCTGCCGCCCTAGTTTCAAAAAAATAAGGAAAATACCGTTATGCCGAAAAAATGTTTTATCTCCGTTTTGATTTTTGTCTTTATAAATTTAATGAGTGCGTCTTTTGCTTTTGCCTGGGACGACACCGGACACAAGGTTTCCGCCTATATCGCCTGGCAGCAGATGTCGCCGGCGGCGAGAGAAAAGGCGATTAAATTACTGCTTGCCGCGCCGGAAGATTCGCATTTGAGCGTTTATTATTTGTCGGGTTCGCGCTCACGCGAAGCGCGTGAACTCGATCTTTTTATGATCGCTTCGACCTGGTCGGATATTATCCGCAACCAAAATTTCAAGGTGCGCTATGAAAAATATAATAAGGGACCGTGGCATTACGCCGATATTTTATGGAAACAAACCGGCGGCAAAGCGGAACGGCTCGAAAAAGTAAGCGACGGACTGGCAATTACGAAACTTTACGACCTCGAGAAAAATTTGGCGGACGCTTCGCTTTCGGACGCTGAAAAAGCCATCAATCTGGCGTGGTTTCTACACGTTGCAGGCGATATTCACAATCCGTTGCACAATGCTTCGAGAATTACCGAAATCGAACCGGAAGGCGACCGCGGCGGCAATCTCTTTCTGCTTTCTCCGGCGAACGCTGCGGAAAACCGCGTCAATCTGCATTCTTACTGGGATTCGATTCTCCGGCGCAGTGTTCCGCGTGAAAACGATGCCTGTGATTCGGTTTATATCGCGCCGATGGCAAATCAAATAATGCAAAAACATCCGGCGGCAAAAATGAAAGAACGTCTAAAGCTCGGCGATTACAGAGAATGGAACAATGAAGGGTTTAGACTTCTGAATACGAGCGTTTATACCGAAGGCATAAAACGCGGCGAATTGCCCGCCAAAAAATATCAAGACCGCGCTTTTGCCGCCGGACAGGAACAGATCGCGCTGGCTGGCTATCGAATGGGAGAAACGCTTAACCGGATTTTCGGCAAAACCCAATAAAAGAGGAGATAAATTATGTTTAGAGTAATTCTTTCAAAATTTCATGCCAAAGCGGCGGTTATCTTTGTTTTGTGCGGCATAATGATTTGGGGACTGCCCGAAGTTTCAGGGCAGACTACGCCGAAAAAACGTGCGCTCGTCCTTTCGCTTGACGGTCTCGACACGCGCTATCTGCACGACGCGGACAAATACGGTCTGCGGATTCCGACGCTTCGGAGTCTGATGGCAAACGGCGTTACGGCGCGCGGAATGATCGGAGTGTATCCGTCAATCACATATCCGAGTCACACGACGCTCGTGACGGGCGCAATGCCTTCCAAACACGGCATTTTCGGCAACAGCGTGTTCGAGCCGCCGATCGGAACGCGGTCGGGCGACTCGCACTGGTTTGCCCGCGATATCAAAGCCGATGCTTTATGGGACGCAGCAAAACGCGCCGGAATGACGATTGGAATGGTTTCTTTTCCGGTCGCGGGCGGCGTGGGCGATTGGAATGTGCCGGAAATCTGGAAACAGGGCGGAACAATTGAACAAACACGCGCCGTGATTGCCGAAAACGCCCGCCCGAGCGGTCTTGTCGAAGAAATCGAAAAACAATTTCCGGACATTTACGCCAATGTAAAAACAAGTGAAGGCGATGATGCGCGAACGCGTTTTGCTGAATACATCATCGCCGAAAAACGTCCTGATATAATGCTCGTGCATCTTTACGACCTTGACCATCTTCAACACAGCTATGGTCCGTTTACGCCCGAAGCCTTTACGATTCTTGAGAAAACCGACGAATATGTGGCGCGTCTGCTCGCCGCCGCAAAGCGAGCCGGAACGCTCGATGAAACGACTGTTTTTATCACCAGCGATCACGGCTTTAAAGCAGTTACCAAACAAGCGCATCCGGGCGTTCTGCTGCGCCGCGCCGGTCTTATTACGGCAACGGACGAAAAAGATGAAAACGGAAACGAACGAGCTGTAGTCAGCGATTGGAAAGCCGCTGTTTACGTAACCGGCGCGGCGTGCGCGATTTATCTGCGCGATCCGAAAGATCGGGCAACGCTGAAAAAACTACGCGACATATTCAAACCGCTCGAAGGACGCGAAGGCAGCGGAATTTACCGCGTTCTGGAAGCTAAAGAACTACGCCGAATCGGTTCAAATACCCGCGCCGCAATAATGCTCGAAGCCGCTGACGGTTTTACCTTCGGAGGAAATTACGGCGGCGAACCGGTTATTGAAAGCCGCACGCGCGGAATGCACGGTTATTTGCCGACGCGCCCGGATTATTACGCCTCTTTCATCGCATCCGGAGCAAATGTGTCGCGGCGCGGAACGATCGATTATCTAAATATGACCGATGCCGGTTCGACAATCGCCGCCGTTCTCGGTCTCACTCTGCGCGATGCCAGCGGAAAAGTCGTAAATTTACAGACGGAGAAAGCAGAAAAGCGAAAGAAATAACTCTGAAAATCAAGTTTTATTGATTTTCAGATCATAAATAATTTCAAAAATCACTCAAAAAAAACTGCACAAGACTATAAAACAAGGAAACTGCTAATCAAATCAGCAGTTTCCTTGTTTTATGGTCAAACCCATCCAAACCGACGATTGATTTCCATAAATTTTCTTTTGAGCAACTTATCCGTCTGGAAATATCAGGCATTGAAGCAATAAACTCCCGTATGGATTTTTAACCCAATCAATCTTTTATAATTTTTTTCGTTTCCGTTTTGTAGTCAGTTTGTAAATAGACCTGGTAAATAAAAGAAGTTTTCAAATAAGTTCTTTTCAACATTAATAATTTTCCAACTAAGCACTCTTGCCACAAAAGCCGATAATGCTTAAACTTTGTTAGAATTATCAAACAACTTTTTTTTACACTTTTATTTCTGGAGAAACAATGAAATTTTACAGCGATATTTTAGGACTTATCGGCAACACGCCGCTGGTCAAAATTAATAAATTAACAGCTCAGCAAGGCATTAAAGCGCAGGTTTTTGCGAAGATGGAAAGCCTCAATCCGGGTTATTCGGTCAAGGACAGAATCGGCATTTCGATGATCGAACACGCTGAAAAATCGGGCGAATTAAAACCCGGCGGAACGATTATCGAAGCGACTTCCGGCAATACGGGAATCGGTCTGGCGATCGCCGCCGCCGTAAAAAACTACAAATGCATCTTTGTGTTAACTGAAAAAGTTTCAACCGAAAAACTGCGTTATTTGAAGGGTTTGGGCGCGGATGTTGTCGTTTGTCCGGCGGCGGCAAAACACGGAACGCCCGATCATTACGTCGAAACCGCCAAAAGAATTGCGTCCGAAACGCCGAATTCTTTTTATCCCGATCAATACAATCATCCGGCGAATCCGGCGGCGCATTATCGCACGACCGGACCGGAAATCTGGAACGATACCGACGGGCAAATCACGCATTTCGTTTCTGGTGTCGGAACGGGCGGAACGATCAGCGGCACGGGACGTTATCTAAAAGAAAAAAATCCGAATATTCAAATTATCGGCGCAGACCCGTTCGGTTCGATCTTTAAAACTTACAAAGAAACCGGACAAGTGCCGGAAGCGACGCCCTATTTGGTCGAGGGCGTCGGGCAATCTCTGCCCGTCGGCAATGCCGATATGAAAACGATTGACCAGATCATCAACATCACCGACCGCGATTCTTTTGAAACGGCGCGGCAATTATCGCGGGTTGAAGGAATTTTTGCGGGCGGTTCGACCGGAACAAATGTCGCCGCCGCGCTCAGAGTCGCCAAAGAACTGGACGAACACGGTCTGGTTGTGGTTATAATCTGCGATACGGGCGAACATTATCTTTCAAAATTTTATTCCGACGAATGGATGAAGGAGAAACTTCTGCTCGAACCGCAGAGAATTACGGCGCGGCTGATTGCCGATACAAAAAGCGCAGATTCGCCGCAAACGGTTATTTCAGTTGCGCCGGACGAGATTTTGAGCGATGCTTTAGCCAAAATGACTGAAAACGGCGTTACGCAAATTCCGGTGTTGGAAGAAAACCGCTCGGTCGGTTCGT
>JBGTIH010000175.1:0-61426 GCA_041745765.1 Pyrinomonadaceae bacterium
TCGTTCTTGTGGTGCAGACGCTGAAACAAAATAAACAGCTTCTCGTGAAACTCCGGCGAGATGCCGATGCCGTTATCTTTAACGCTGAATTGCCAGTGCGCCGGAGTTTCATCATATCCGATTTCGATAACGGGCGGAACACCCGGTTTTGAGTATTTCAGCGCATTGCCGATGATATTTCTAAATAATTGGTGGATGGGAATCCTCGTGCTGCGAATTACCGGAAGATTTTTAAACAAAATACTGGCGTTTTGATCTTCAATGAGTGATCGCTGTAATTTCAAGACATCGCGCACGACTTCATTCATGTCCAAATCTTCGGCTTGCATCGAAATTCGGTTTGTGCGCGAGTATTCCAACAGGTCTAAAATTATCCGGCGCATTCGTTTTGCGCCGTCAACCGCCAGCTCGATGTATTTTTTGCCGCGTTCATCAAGCATCGGTTCATAGCGTTCTTCGATTTTTGTCAAGAAACTGGTCACCATCCGCAGCGGTTCTTGCAGATCGTGCGAAGCGATATAGGCAAACTGTTCCAGTTCTTTGTTTGAATGCTCAAGCTCGACTGTTTTTTGCCTTAAAGTATTATTCAAATTTTTAAGCGATTCTTCATATTTCTTGTGGTGAGTGATGTCGGTCATCGCACCGACCATCCGAATCGGTTTTCCTTCCCGATTTCTGATGACCACGCCGCGGTCAGTCACAAATGCGTAATCGCCGTTTTCTTTCAAATACCGGTATTCGTGCTGAAAGTTGATTTGCTGATCGCTGCCAATGACATTATAGAGATTTTGCAAAGTTGATTCCAGATCATCCGGGTGAATATGTTCCGTCCAAGATTTAAGTGTCGGGGAATTTTTCTCGAAATCATAGCCGAAGAGAGATTTAAATCCGTTGCCCCAATACAGTGTATCATTGACAATATCCCAATCCCAGATCGCATCATTCGTCGCTTGCGTAACATTTTCAAACCGCTCATTCGATTCGCGGATTTGGTCCTGTATTTTTTTGCGGATATTGATATCTTTAAAATAAATGGATAAGCCGTCTTCTGAAGGATACACGGAAACTTCGATCCACATATTCAATGGTGAATAATACTCTTCAAAATTCTGAGTTTGTCCGGTGTCCATCGCTAACTGATATTTCGGAAAAAAATTGGCATCTCCGGCATCGGCATATATTTGGCGCAGGTCTTGATTGAGTATATCTTCTCTTTTTTTGCCAAGAATAATTTCAGCCTGGCGGTTCCAATAAGTGACGATCCAGTTGTTATCTATTCTGAAAAAGCCGTCCCCGATACTTTCAAGAATGGTGTTTTTCTCGTCGAACGCCTTTTGTAGTTCCAGTTCTGCTTGCTTGCTTCGATGGATGTCCTGAAAACTGCCGTACAGCCTGATACATTTGCCTTCAATAAATTCTGCTTCCCCGATTGCACGAATCCATTTTTCGTTTCCTTTCGCCGTAATAATCGGAAGTTCGACATCCCAGGGCGCACCTGTTTCAACCGCTTCTTGAATCTTCTTTGAAATTGTTTCCTGAGCAAATCCTGCTTTGTAGAAATTTATCCCTGTATTTAAATCGGGTGTGAAATCCTCATCGGCTTCGTGAATTTTTCTGGTCATCGGGGACCAGTAAATTTTATTCGCAATCAAATCAACTTCCCAACTGCCGATGCGTGAAAGTTCGGTCGCAGTGTCAAGCAACCTCTGGAGTTTACGGTGTTCGGTAATATCTCTGCCGTAAGCAAAGGCAAGCCCTTCTTCACTAAACACAGCGGATGAATTCCACGAAATCCACTTTATTTGCCCGGCTTTTGTAATATTTCTGTTGATAAAATTATTTGCCTGACGTTTTCCGCTGATCGTTTCTGTGTATTCTAATTTGGTTCTGCTTAAATCTTCGGGATGTGTGAAATTTTTGAATGGCTGCGAAGTTAGTTCTTCTTCGGTATAACCCAACAACTTTGTAAAAGCCGGATTTACTTTTCTGAAATGTCCTTGACTATCGGCAATCGCCAAAATATCCGGCGAATACTGGAAGAATTGATAGAGTTCCTGTTCGATCTGTTTGCGTTTGATCTCGGCACTCAGATGCAGTCCGAAATTTTCAAAGAGTGATGTGAAAGCGGCAATCGAACTCACATCTCTATTTAAACCTAGAAGCAGAACGCCGAAAATTTGCCCGTTGTAAATTAACGGAAGTGCGTAGGCGGATTTTAATCCGGCTTTTTTGGCGGCAGTATGACGAATAAATTCTTTTTTGGTGTCAACATCGCGCCACATTAAAACCGATTCTTTGCTCCAGGAATCACCCGGTAATCCTTCCCCTTTTTTAAAATGATTAAGATGTTTGGTGTCCCCCACAAAAATCTGCATTTTTTTATCCATCGGAAATTGAGAGGCTAATGAAATTTTTTGGCGGTCATAACTGATCAGCCAAATTTCAGCCAGACTGAAATCACCGAATTTGACAATTTTCTGCAAAACCGAATTCAAAGCTTCTTTGACATCAATCGGCTCGTTAAAAATGTGGCTGATCTCGGCAATTAATTGCTTTTGCCGTTCTTCGTTTTTCTGCTTCGTAATGTCTTCGATGGCTCCCAAAATTTTGACCGGATTTCCGTTATCATTTCTGATAACAATCGCTTTATCGCTGACGAAAACATATTCATTATCGGCTTTTTTGAAGCGGTATTCCTGTTGCCAGGTTTCAGCGTCACTTTTTAAAACCTCTGTGATTTTTTCTAAAACACGGTCTATATCATCAGGGTGTATGCTTTTCTCCCAGGTGGTATAATTTTTATCGGTTTCATCGATTTTTAAGCCGAACAATTTATTAAAACCTTGTCCCCAGTAAAGATTTCCGGTCGCGATGTCCAGCTCCCAAACCGCATCGGAAGTAGCCTGCGTTATTTTTTCGTACCGGTCATTACTGAGTTTGAGCGCGTTGTTGGTATGGATGCTTTCCATAATCACGCCCAAAAGCGAAGCTGAACGCACAAAGGTTTCCAACTCTTTTTCAGACGGATTTTTAACCGTCGGATAATAATTGGCAAAAGTTGCTACGACCTTTCCCTTGGAATTAAAGATCGGCTGCGACCAGCAAGCTTTCAAACCTACTTCGAGAGCGAGATTTTTATAATCTTCCCATAAAGGATCATTAGCAATATCAGGAACAACTACGAGTTGGCAGGTAAAGGCGGCAGTTCCGCACGAACCTGCCTTCGGACCTATTTCACATCCGTCAAAGACTTGCGCAAAAGTTTGTGAAAGCGCCGGAGCGAGATAATTAAAGACTTTGTCGTTCTCGATTTTTAAAATTGAGGTTTTCATCGAGGGAAAAAGTTTTTCCATACCGTTCAAATAATCCATTAACAGAAGTTCAAAATCGGTTTCTTGCTTGATTGATTGCTCCATCAAATCGCGCTCTAAAAGTTCAATATTCTGTTTTAGAACTTTTTCCGTAACATCAACGGAAATAATCATCATACACGCCCGATTTCGAAAATTCAGGTGATGACCGGAAATCTCGGTTTGAATCAGTTCGCCGTTTTTCTTTCGGTGAGTAAACGTGCCGAAGAGAACAGTGCCGGAGTGTTTTTTAATTTTTTTATGGGCAATTAACAATTTAGGAATTTCTTCTTCAGGGCGAAGTTCTTTGATGGTCATTCTCAAAAATTCTTTGCGCGAATAGCCGTAATGAGTTTGCGCGGTTTGGTTGACATCTAATATTTGAAAAGTTTCCAAATCATAAATCCACATCGGCAGCGGACTGGAGTTGAAAAGAGTGCGGTATTTTTCTTCGGAGATTTTGATTTCATTTTCGGCTTCTATTCTGTCAGTTACATCCCTGAAGTTATCAACGATTCCATTGATGTTCGGATCGTGCAGCATATTCGTAATTGTTGCTTCGAGCCAACGCCACGAGCCGTCTTTATGTTTGGTTCGGGAAGTGTGTCCTTTGATGGGAATTCCCTGCGTTTGCAAGACTTTCGCCATTTTTTCCGCAACTCCAGCCACATCATCGGGATGGATAACTTCAAAGAGATTTAGTTGTAACGCCTCTTCTTCCGTGTAGCCCAAAACTTTGGTAATCGAAGGAGAAACATACGAAGTTTTTCCGTCAACGCCGACAATCACAATTGCATCAGCCCCGTTTTCGACCAATGCGCGGAATTGTTTTTCTACGGAAATTTGTCTTTGAGCTTCTATTTGCGTTTTGCGTAATTCTAATAAACGCATTACCTGATTGGCTAATGCTTCTAAAGAGGTTATTTGTTCTAAATTTATATTTCGTGGGTTTTTGTCAATTACGCACAAAGTTCCGATGGCAACACCCGTCTGAGCAGTTAACGGCACACCGGCATAAAAGACAAAATCGGGATTCGAAATCAGCAGAGGATTTTTATTAAAACGCGCATCTTTTCGGGTATCTTCGATCACCAAAATATCATTTGGCTGTTCGATAATCTGAATGCAAAACGACTGTTCGATGGGCATTTCATTGATGTTGATCCCGTATTGAGATTTCAAAAACTGACGGTTATCATCTACCAAATTTAACAAACTGATCGGAGTGTCGCAGATATTTGCCGCCAAACGGGTAATATCATCAAACTCTTTTTCGGGTAAAGTGTCTAAGATGTTGTAAGATTCCAGTATCTGCGATCTCGTGAAATTTTCAGCTTTTTCGATATTTGTTTTAGCGGCAAAGTTTTTTTTCATTTCAGACTTCTTTCGAACTAAAAGCGGTGTTTTAACTAATTAAAGTAAAGATGCCACAAATAAATGATCGAAGCAAATTTTTTGAACAACGAATAAGCAAAGAAATCTGAATACATTACAAGCAAATTCCTTGCTGTAAATAAGCAGGTAAGAAAAAGTTTTAAGATGCCCCGGCAACGATAAAAAGTGAAAGATGAATGATTTCATTCTCTCATAAATACTGTCCCAACTTGAGATTCATCAATTTGACTCAAAGTTTTCACCCCGCTAAACTTTACGAATTCAGCAAACTTTCTTCGGGACAAGCCGCCGATGTTGCAGGTTTGTCGAAACGCGCATTTTTAGAACTTTTGGGCAAATATAATGTTTCGGTTTTAGTCTGCGATGAAAAGGATTTAGAAGAAGATTTGAAAAATCTATGAGCCGTGAAATAATCATCGCCGATGCAAACTGCCGCATCGTTCTGGAAAATATTCATCAAACAGAGATTATGAAATTACAAAAGCTTGTTTTATTTTTTTCAGTCCTGTTTATTTTTTCTCAATTCTGCTTTGCTCAGGAAAAGCCCGAAGCAGTTTTGATTAATGATTTTGAAAATGCTTGCAGTGAAATAATTGCTCTACATTATGACAATTTTTTGGTGCAACTATTTAATGATCCTACTTCAACAGGATATATAGTTTTTAACGGCGAAGAATCACAGAACGGAAACAATCTTCGCTACATAAGGCATGTAAGTTTTAATTATCCCAGATTTCGCGGATTTGATCCATATCGCATAGTTCTCATCAGAGGAGAAAATCAGGGCAAAATGCGAATTCAATTTTGGAAAGTTCCTTTCGGAGCAGATATGCCCGAAGTTGAAAAAAACTTTGAAGCCGGGAAAATTCTATCAACTCAAAGATTTCAGAAAACAATTGCGGAATTAGCTAAATTGCCCGGGTTCAAAAAAGAGGAACTTATTGACGGTTTCTATGCATTCGAGGGATGTGATTTTGCGCCGAATCTAAAAGATTTTGCCAAAGTTTTATCAGAAGATGATGATCTGACAGGTTATTTGATAATTTATGCGGCTAAGAAAAATGCTAAAAAAATACAAGATTTTGTAATGAAAAATTTAACTGTAAATCATAAAATTCCTAAAAATCGTTTAAAGATAATTTCCGGCGGCAAAAGCGAAGAACCGATTATTGAATTGTGGTTTGTTCCGAAAACCGATGTTCCGCCTAAAATAGAAAATAATCCTGAAAAATAATGAAAAGACGCGAATTTATTACACTTTTATCGGCTTCGGCGGCGGGTGCGGCAATCGGGTTGAGTGCGGAAAAATCGAATGCACAGCAGAAATTACCGAATGCGGCTGAGTGGCTGCGTTCGGGACCGATGCTCGGGCATTGCGAGATGACCGAAACGGAAATCTGGCTTCAGACTGCTGATGCGCGCCGCGCCGCAATTCGGTTTTGGAAAAAGGGCGAGCCGCAAACTGCGCGCCTTAGTGAATCGTTGAAAACTTCGGCAGAAAGCGATTTTATCGCGCGGTTTAAGTTATCGCGGCTCGAATTCGGAACTCGTTACGATTACGAAGTTTATCTCGACGGTTTGCGCGTTGATCTGCCGTTTGAAACTTCCTTCCAGACGCAAAAAATGTGGCGTTGGCGGACGAAAAGCGAAGAAGAAATTCCGCCTTTCAGAATCGCCATCGGTTCATGCGCTTATATCAATGATGCCGATTACGACCGTCCGGGAACGCCTTACGGAGGCGATTACCGGATTTTTCAAACCATCGCCGCGCAAAAACCCGACGCGATGATCTGGCTCGGCGATAATGTCTATTACCGCGAAGCCGATTGGCTTTCGGAAAACGCGATGCGCTACCGCTACGCGCACAGTCGCTCGCTTGCAGAAATGCAGTCACTTCTCGCTTCGACGCATCATTATGCGATCTGGGACGATCACGATTTCGGTCCGAATAATTCCGACCGCGCGTATCGCACGCGCGAAACTACTCTGAAAATCTTTAAAGATTACTGGGCAAACGCCGTCTACGGAACGCCGGAAACTCCGGGCGTTTTCAGCAGTTTTGAATGGAGCGATGTCGAATTTTTTCTGCTCGACGACCGTTATCACCGCACGCCGAACCGGTTCAAAGAAACGAGCGAAAAACTGATGTTCGGTCGTGAGCAGATGCAGTGGCTCAAAGATTCTTTGATTTCGAGCAACGCGCCGTTTAAGATCATCGCTAACGGCGGGCAAATGTTAAACAATTTCGCGCCGGATGAAGGCTGGGCGCAATATCCGGAAGAACGCAAAGATTTATTAAATTTCATCCGCGAAAACCGCATCGCCGGCGTTTTATTTATCACCGGCGACCGCCATTTTGCCGAACTCATCAAACACACGGAAAACGGGCTTTACCCGCTTTACGATTTTACTTCAAGCCCGCTCACCTCCGGCACTTTCAAACCGTCAAAAGAAGAATCCGAAAACCCGCAAATTGTTCCCGGAACACTTGTTACGGGCGTTCGCAATTTCGGAATCATCGAAGCTTCCGGCACGGCGAAAGAGAGAAAATTGACTCTGAAAATCATTGACGCGTCCGGTAAACAATGGTGGAAACACGAAATTAGAGCCGATGAATTAACTTTTCCGAAGGCTTAAAATATTTTGAAGCAACTGATAAAATTCTGTTGGTGATATAATTGAAAGTCAGGAGAATAAAATGATGCAAACCGAAATTATCGAACAAATAATTCATCTGCCGATTGCCGAAAGAGTCGAGATTATCGAACAAATTTCGCGCAGCGTAAAAGATGATTTGCGCGAAAAAGAGGCAGAAGAAAAAGAACTTTCAATTGAAGAAAGGAAAGCAATTGTTGAAAGTTTATACGGCATAGCAGCCGTTGATGGCAAAACTCCGCCGACAGATGAAGAAATCAGAGAAGATTATACAAATTATTTGTCGGAGAAATATAAATAATGCGAATCTTGCTTGATAATGATGTGGTCTTGGATTTTATTTTAAAACGTCCGCCATTCAACACTGAAGCTAAGAAAATTTTCGATTATGTAGGACGCGGAGAAGTTACGATTTACATTTCTACGATAACTCCAATCAACACTTTTTACACAACACGCAAAGAAAGAGGTAAAGATGTTGCATTCAAAGCAATCGAAGATTTATTAAAACTTGTCGAAGTTTGCCGAACGAACAAATCGGTTTTGCAAAATGCTTTTACGCTCGGTTTCGCCGACTTTGAAGATGCCGTGCAGTGCGCTTCAGCTTTAGCAGAAAATTTGGACGCAATCGTTACGCGCAACACGAAAGATTATAAAAATTCAACAGTTACGGTTTATTCTCCTGGCGAATTTCTTCAATTTTTACAAACAATTTAGTGCTTTACGACCAGTATTTCATCGAAGACCTGAAAAACCGCGCTGATCTGGTGCGGATTATTGAACCTTATGCGGAATTAAAGAAAAAAGGCGCGAATTGGATGGGTTGTTGTCCGTTTCATCAGGAGAAAACGCCTTCGTTTTCGGTCAATCCGCAGAAGGGTTTTTATAAATGTTTCGGGTGTAACAAAGGAGGAAATGCTTACACTTTTTTGATGGAAATCGAAGGTTTGTCGTTTCCTGAAGCGATTAAGCGTGTCGCGGAAATTTCGGGCGTTCCTTTGCCCGAACCGGTTGATGACGATAATTTTCAGAAAAACAAAAAGCGGCGCGAAGAAAAGAAAAAGATTGCCGACGAGGTTATCGAACTCAATCAATACGCGCTGGAATTTTGGGAAGCGCATCTGCAAGATGATAATCCGCATTCGAGAGAAGCGCGGGAATATCTGGAAAATCGCGGGATTTCGATTGAAACGCAGAAGAAATTTCGCATCGGTTTTGCGCCGGAGAGTTGGGACGTGGTTTTGAATTTATTAAAAGACAAAGGCGCGGATGAAAAATTGATCGAAGCGAGCGGTTTGGTTTCGGTTAATGAAGAAAAAAATCGCGTTTACGACCGTTTTCGCGGGCGGATAATGTTTCCGGTTTTGGATTTAAACGGAAATCCGATCGCGTTCGGCGCGCGAATCTTGAGCAAAGGCGAGCCGAAATATCTCAATTCGCCGGAAACTCCGGCTTATACAAAAGGCGATCATCTTTACGGACTTTTTCAGAATAAAGAGGAAATCCGTAAGAAAAAATTTGCGATTCTCGTTGAAGGTTATTTAGATTTAATCGCGCTTTATCAATTCGGCGTGCAGAATACGGCGGCGAGTTTGGGAACGGCTTTTACAGAAAATCAGGCGAAACTTTTAGGAAGATTTGCCCGACGAGTTGTCGTAAATTATGATGGAGACAGTGCGGGAATAAAGGCGGCGCGCAGAGCTATTGACACGCTTGTAACTGCGGATTTCGACATCAAGATTTTAATTCTGCCTGACGGGCAAGACCCGGACGATTACATTCGCGAACACGGCGCAGAAAGCTACAATCATCTGAGAGGACAAGCCTTTCCTTACTTACAATTCGTTTTAGAACAGGTTGCAAAAGTACGCAATATCGCATCGCCGCGTGGAAAATCCGAGGCGATTGAAGATTTATTGCCGCTTTTATCTTCAATTCAAAAAAAAGTTGAAAAAAAAGTGAGCATCAAACAGACGCTTAATTTTCTTCGTATTGATGACAAAGTTTTAGAGAATTATCTTTGGAATGAAGTTGAAAGTCGGAAATCTCCAAAAGCATTTGAAGATAATGAAAACAATCAAAAAATTAAAAACCTTGTAATTAAACGAAGCACGTCAAAAATGACGGTTGCCGAACAGAAATTGCTCGAACTTTTGATCTACGATGAAGAATTGCGAAATATAATTTTGCCGCAAATCGAAGAAACCGATTACGAAACTCTTTCGACGGCAATCGTTTTTCGTGCGCTCTTTAAAATCAGGGAAAACGGTCTGGAATTTTCGAGCGAAAATTTGCTCGAACTGACGAGCGATGACGCGGGCGCAAGCGATTTTGTTCCCGTTCTGCTGATGAGCGAACCAGCGCGCGATGCGGGCGAAGCGATTGACGAAGTTTTAACGGAAGCCGAAAATTGCGTCGCCGCCTTGAGAGCGATGGCGATTTCGCAAAAAATTCTGGAAATCAGTCAGGAAATGGTTTATGCCGAGCAAAATGAAGATATAGCTTTGCGCGATGAATTGGTCGTAAAACAGATAGAACTCGCCCGAATAAAACGCGACTTGGAAAGAAGAATCGCCGGAAATTGATTTGTTTTCGAATAATCAGCAAATTTTTGCTTTTTAAATGAAGAGTAACTGATTAGGTCTGTGATTTTATGAATTGCCGTCTGCTTTAGCTGACGGGTTAGATTGGTTGAAGATTGGCGGCTTTAGCCAAATTTATAAAAAACATCAATCATCCGATTAGCTTTAGCTAAAGATCTAAGAAGCTGTTTGAAAACTCGATTTTTGTCGCTGAAAGCGACTAATTTAATAGCGTCGAGTAACATCCGACGTGCGATGCCAACTATTATTCGTCCCTGAAAGGGACGAATAATTATCGGATTGTTCGTCCCTTTCAGGGACGGACACGGTTTTTGTAATTAACGTCGAGATACTCTCTGCGGGCGCTATTAAATTTGTCCGCTTCACGGACTTTTTAGAGTTTTCAAACAGCTGCTTAATTTGATTACTGAATTTTTAAGTTGAAAACCAATTTCAATCGTTTGATAGTGCCCCGTTTTTTTTCGGAAACTTTGTGAAATATGCAACATTTATGTTTCGGTCTTTAGTTTAGCAGGAAAAACTGATATATTATACGATTTCGTCTTGTTTGAAACTTTTTAATAAATAGGGACGTTTTATTACATTTTACAAACAACGATTAAGAGTTACAGATAATCAAAATTTTATTTTACAAATATGGCAGAATACGACGATAAAGAAGATTTGAAAGAAGACTTAATGGATCGGTTAATTGCGCTCGGCTCGAAGAAAAAATTCCTGAGTTTTGACGTACTGAATCGTGAGATTCCCAATAAAATGATGTCGCCCGATGAGATCGAAGATGTTTTAAGCCGTCTCGAAGGCGCAAATATCACGGTTGCCGATGCCGACCAACTTCTTCTCGAACAAGCTGCGCAGCTTGCGCTTGACGATGCCGATGAAGATGAAGATGAAGATTTAGACCTTTCCGCCGGAACACTCGATAAATCGAATGATCCGGTGCGCCTCTATTTGCGCGAAATGGGAGTCGTCCCGCTTCTGACACGCGAAGGCGAAGTTGTCATTGCCAAACGAATCGAACGCGGCATCATAAAAACGCATAAATCAATTTCCCGTTCACCGATTGCCGTCGAAAGACTTTTGCAAATCGGCAAAGATTTGCAAGCCGGAAAAGCGAGTATTCGTGAAATTGTCAAATTTTCCGAACAGGCTGAACTGAGCGGCGAAGAAGATAAGGTTGACGAATATCTGCGCTGGACGCTCGAAGGCATCGAACACATCGAGGAAAACTATAACAAAGCCGTCAAAGCATTAGAAAAAATGCGCGATGAGCAGAAAAAAGCAAAAGGTAAAACATCAAAAAAACTTACTGTCTTAAAACGTCAGGTGGCGCGTTCGCGGATAGAAGTTGCACAGGAAATTAAACAGCTTGAATTGACCGACCGCGCGATTCAGCTTTTAATCAACGCGATTCGCAAGGTTTCGGACGAGATCAGAAAAAACGAGCGCACTATCAGAAAAGCGGAAGAAATGCTTGAAGGCAAAAAACTTACCGCGGAAGAAAGGAAGGATTATAACCGCAAAACCGAAGAAGCGAAAAAATTTATCGTGGAAATCGAAGACCGCTATCATCTTTCAAACGCGCGAATCAAGCGTTCGCTGCAAAAAATCTTAGTCGGCGAACAGGAAACCGGACAGGCGAAACGCGAACTCGTCGAGGCAAATTTGCGTCTTGTCGTTTCTATCGCCAAAAAATACACGAATCGCGGTCTGCAATTTCTGGATTTAATTCAGGAAGGCAACATTGGTTTGATGAAAGCGGTTGATAAATTTGAATGGCGGCGCGGCTATAAATTCTCGACCTACGCAACCTGGTGGATTCGTCAGGCGATCACGCGGGCGATTGCCGATCAGGCGCGGACGATCAGAATTCCCGTGCATATGATCGAAACGATCAATAAATTGATCCGCACATCGCGTGCGCTCGTTCAAGAACTCGGCAGAGAGCCTTCGAGCGAAGAAATCGCCAAAAAGATGGATATTTCGGTTTCAAAAGTGCGCAAGGTTTTAAAGATCGCGCAGGAACCGATTTCGCTTGAAACGCCGATCGGTGAAGAAGAAGATTCTCACTTGGGCGATTTTATCGAAGACAAATCCATTTTGAATCCGGCGGAATCGGTGACGTTTTCCAATTTAAGGGAAATAACCGATGAAGTTTTAGCAACATTAACGCCGCGCGAGGAAAAAGTCATCAAAATGCGTTTCGGTCTCGGAAACACCGGCTCAGAACACACCCTCGAAGAAGTCGGACAGCATTTCGCCGTAACGCGCGAACGCATTCGCCAGATCGAAGCGAAGGCTTTGAGAAAGCTGCGTCATCCGTCGCGTTCAAGACGTTTGAAGGCGTTTCTGGAAGGAAAACAGTAGTTTATTTTCGATTTTCAATTTGCGATTGCTTCTTGCCGCCGCAAATCGCAAAATTGTTTTAAATGCCGATTTTAACCGAAATTTACTGGCTTGTAATTTTGTCAATGATCGTCGCTTCGATTGCGTGGACGGTAACGCAGGAAGAGATTTTCAGCGAATGGCACGAAGTTTGTGTTGATAAAAGTAAAAACTGCAAAGGAATTATTCAGCGAAAATTCTTTTATGTTTTCACCTGCGAGTATTGTTTCAGCCATTGGGTAACTATTATTATTTTAATACTTACAGGTTTTCAATTGTTATTCGCGGACTGGCGCGGCTATATTCTCGCATTCTTTGCGATTCCGTGGCTTGCCAATCAATGGATGAGTATTTACAGGCGTTTGCGCGTCGCTATCAAACACGAAGACCTTCTGGCTGAAGAAATTAAAAAGGACGGCGGCAATAAAGTCGAAATGCGCGAAGAATAGATTTTTCACACTAAAGACATTCGCGGAAAGCATTTCAAACAGATGCGCGAAGGTCATTAAACGATTATTCACGAATCGAGCGGCGAAAAAATTATCCGCGTAACCAGACCTATTATTCTCGAACCCGACGTTCAAAAATACTTTCTGAATTCCGAAGCCGTCAACAAAGCCCTGCGCGGCTTGATCTAACTCTTACCTGAAAAAGATTTATGAATTGTAAAATAAAAACTGCTCACATATTTTTGACTTTGCTGATCATATTTTCAATCATCGCAATTAGCTGTTCCGAAGCAACCCGGAATAGTGAAAATATAACTTTTCCCAATAATGAAAATGGCGATGTGTTAAGGCTTTTGCAAAGCAAGGGTTTTGATTTTTCAAAAGAACACGTTTTCGAATATGAACATATTTTCAAAGAAAAAGATTCAGCACAAAAATTTGCGGAAGAAATTGAAAAACAAAATATGAAAGCGGAAATGAGTTATTACGAAGAAATGTCTGCGTGGAATATAAAAGTTAAAGTTACACATCTTCCGACTCACGACAAAATCACGAATACTGAAGACAAACTGGAAAAAATTGCCATAAATTTCGGCGGAAAAAAAGACGGTTGGGGAGTAGTTAAAAATTAAGGTTCTTAAAATAATCATAAAAAATTAAATGAGTTTTTATACACAGGCGCGTCGAGTTCGAAAACCCGATCTGCCTTTTTCTCATCGGCTTTGCGCTTTTCGTTCGTGTATCGTGCTTTACCATTGGCTGACAAAGCGCGGATTTAATAAAACTTTTGCACGCTATGATGAGAATTTCGATTTGGATGTGAATGCAAAAGATTTTAACGAAAGAATTTCCAAAGCAATAGATACTTTGGAAACTGAAAGACGGGTGTTTTTAGAAAAGTTACACGTATTCGAAAGAAAAAGAATTCGCGAAAAAATGTTAGGCAAGCGGCAGCCTTCAAAAAAATCTATCGAAAAACTTTTTGAATTTGAAGATTAATTTTTTCGGGATTATTTATTGTGTAATTAAATTTATTTTAAGTATCAAGCCTCAAGCGCAACCAATCATTTACATCACGCAGACTTTCCTGTGAGATTTCGTGCGCCATTTCGTATTCTTTGTATTCGAGATCAAAGGGAAGACGAGAGAGAATTTCCTTTGTGGCGCGACCGTTTTCGATGGGCAAAACGGGATCGTAGATGCCGTGCGTTACGAAAACTGGAAAGTTTTTGAATGCGTCGGAATCTTTTGCTTCGGGCAGCATTTCGTCTATTGCGCGTCCGCTCATGGCGACGACTCCGGCGAATTTTTCCGGCGCGCTCAGCATTGCGCTCAAACTCATCATCGAACCTTGACTGAATCCGCAGAGATAAATTCGTTTTGCGTCCAAATCGTGTTCGGCGACGATTTCATCAATGAATTCGAGAATCATCTGACGACTTTCCTCGAATTGTTTGGCGTTAAAGCCGATCTTTCCGGGTTCGAGTAACAATTCAAACCACGCAAATCCGCCGTAAGGCAGTGTGAAAGGCGCGCGAACGCTGGCGATAAAAAAGCGTTCATCCAGAAAAGGCGCGAGTCCGAAAAGGTCGTCTTCATTCGCGCCGATGCCGTGCAGAAGAAGAAGAAGCGGCGATTTTTCGGATTCGTTGATTTTGGTCGGTTCTTTGTAGCGATAATTTAATGTCATAATTTTGATTAACTTATTCACAGAAAATCTTTACCGAATCATTCTTAAAAACTGCATTAAAATACATATTATGTTTTAATGCAGTTGAATTTTGAAGTAGGGATTTTATTTTTATTATCCAATCAACAAATTTAGGAATTACTTCTTTCTTCAAAAGTTCCTGTGCAATCTTTCTATTCTCGGATTTAACTGTTCCTGCACGAATGTAAAAACGATCATGATCCACATTTTCATTTGGCAGCCAATAGTGACATTCGAGAATAGTTTCTCCATTCGGAATTCGGTAAGGATTCCAATAAATTAAGTCGATATTTAATTCTAGTCCGGTTGCTTCAAGAGCATCTTTTAACAGTGATGTTTTTAGCACGTAACTCAATCCTTTTTGTAGCTTTGGTTTTTCAACTGTAAATTTCATTTTATTTAGATTTATTCGCCAGCCTTCTTTGTTTCTCGAAATGCTCAAAAATCAAATTTGCAGTTTTCAAACCGACGAACGGGACTAAATCTTTTTTCTCGGCTTTGGCAATGCGTTCGATCGAGCCGAAATTCTTTAAAAGTTTCAGCTTGCGCTTTTCGCCGACTCCGGGAATTGCCGTCAGTTCCGAAGTGAAATCGCGGATTTCGCGGCGTTTGCGGTGATATTGAACGGCGACGCGGTGCGTTTCGTCGCGGATTTGCTGCACGAGTCGGAAAACGGGCGAAGTCGGCTCGAATTTTACGGGGTTTTCTTCGTTGCCGAATTTTAAAAGATGCGAGATTTCGCTGTGTTTCCTGGGCGGTTTGACCAAGCCGACGATCGGAATCATCTCTAGATCTAAGGCTTGCATTGCCGCTGCCGCCGCTGAAATCTGTCCTTTGCCGCCGTCTATGAAAACCAAGTTTGGCAGAGGTTTTTCTTCATTTAATAATCTTTTATATCGCCGGAATACGGCTTCATTCATCGAAGCGAAATCGTCCGCGCCTTCGACGGTTTTGATTTTGAAACGGCGGTATTCGGCGCGGTTCGGTTTACCGTTCTCGAAATGAACGATGCCCGCGACATTGTCCGCGCCTTGAATATTTGAAATGTCGAAACTCTCGATTCGTTCGGGAAAATGCGGCAATTCGAGAATTTCCTGTAGATCGCCGAGCAGTTTCTTGGTGTCGGATTTGAGGACGCGGAATCTCTGTTCAAACGAGATTTTCGCGTTCGTTTCGACAAGTGTTATCATCTCGGCTTTCTGCCCGCGTTTCGGTTCATAAATATGCACGCGGCGACCGCGCCTTTCCGTCAGAATCTTTTCGAGCGGAATGCGGTCTTCGAAATCAACCGGAACGTGGATTTCGAGCGGCACATAATCGGTCGTGTAATATTGCGCGAGAACTTCGCCAAGGAATTCCGAAGCATCGAAGCTTTCTTCCGGCAAATCTTCCCAGAAAAACTCTCTTCGCCCGACGATCTTGCCTTCGCGCATCGTGAAAAGCTGAAGCGCGAGATTAGAATCCTTTCGGTAATAACCGAAAATATCAACGTCGCGGTCGGGCGTTGTCGCCATTTTCTGCTGTTCGGCAAGGGCGAGAACCGTCGAGCGCAGATCGCGGTATTTGGCGGCGAGTTCGTAATTGTGCTTTTCGGCAAATTGCCACATTCTCTGCTCCAAATCGTCGGCAAGCTGTTTGTTTTTGCCGTCGAGCAGAAGTTTTACGTCGCCGACCGCTTCCTTATATTCATCGGGTTTGCAGAGTTCTCTGACACACGGCGCAAGACATCTTTTCAGATGATATTCCAGACACGGACGCGGCAATTTGCCGTCAATTTCGATGTTGCAGGTGCGAAGCTGAAACGTTCGATTGATCAGATCGAGCGTTTTTCGCGCTAAACTTGCCGGCAGAAACGGTCCGTAGTATTTCGCGCCGTCGCGCAGGACTTTTCGCGTGATAACGACCTTCGGAAAAGGTTCGTTCGTGATCTTCAGATGCGGATATTGTTTGTCGTCTTTGAGTAAAATGTTGTAGCGCGGTTTGTGTTTTTTAATCAGATTAGATTCCAAAACGAGAGCTTCGACCTCGTTATCAACGACGATAAATTCGAGATCGGCGATGTTTGAAACCAGGCGGCGCGTTTTCGCGTCCATATTGCGCGAAGACTGAAAATACTGCCGGACGCGGTTTTTGAGATTTTTCGCCTTGCCGATGTAAATGATTTTTCCGTTTTCGTTCCGGTAAATATAAACGCCGGATTCGGTCGGGAGATTTTTGAGTTTTTCGTCTAAAGTCATTTGTTAAATTTTAACGCGAAGACGCAAAGACTTAAAGACGCGAAGGTGTTTGTGAGAAAGTTTTTAATCAAAATAAACATTTCAGACAGCAAAAGCTTTGCGCCCGCCAAACTCGAATAAACTCTCGGATTTATGATTTGTTCTTTTACAGTTGAGAGAACAAAATGCCATAATTTTTCGAGAAGATTAAACAGATAAGAAAAAGTTTTTTCAAAGACCAAAGACCTAATCATCTACTATCTTTTTTCAAAATGCGGACTTTTCTGACAAAATCTCCGTCCGAAGCCGCGCTTTTTATCAAAAAAGGCGGAATCGTCGCCTTTCCGACCGAAACAGTTTACGGTCTCGGCGCCAGTGTTTTTGACGAAAAAGCGATTAGAAAAATCTTTGAAGCAAAGCAGAGACCGAATGATAATCCGTTGATCGCGCACGTCGGGAATCTCGAACAAATCAAATTGCTCGTCGCGGAAATCACGCCGAACGCACAAAAATTTATCGAAGCGTTTTTCCCCGCGCCGCTGACTCTTGTGCTGCCTAAGTCACCAAACGTTCCTTTGATAGCGACCGCCGGACTGGAAACAATCGGCGTGAGAATGCCGAAAAACCGGCTCGCGCAGGAATTTTTGCAATTTTGCGAAACGCCGCTCGTCGCGCCTTCGGCGAATCTTTCGGGCAGACCGAGTCCGACGAACTGGCAGGCGGTTTTTGAAGATTTAAACGAGCGAATCGACTGCATTCTGCAGGGCGAAACGACGGAAATCGGTCTCGAATCAACGGTTGTTGACTGTACTTCGGAAATTCCGCTTATTTTGCGAAGCGGCGCAATTACGCTCGAAGATTTGCGGAAAATCATTCCCGAAACGCAAATTTATCGAGTTAAAGAAAATGAAGCGGCGAGAAGTCCGGGCTTAAAGCACCGGCATTATTCGCCGCGGGCGAAAGTTGTTTTAGTTCAAAGTTCAAAGTTCAAAGTTCAAAGTTCGAAAGCGGCGTTTATCGGTTTTAAGATGCCCGAAATTGATTTTGATTTGGTGAAAATTTGTGATTCGGTCGAAGAATACGCGCATTTTGTTTTTGATTTTTTTAGGCGTTGCGATGCGGCAAAAATCGAAACTATTTATTGCGAAGCGGTCGAAGAAAAAGGCATCGGTCTGGCTTTGATGGACAGATTAAAACGCGCCGCGCAAGATTAAACGCTTATTTTGCATAGATTACGACAATTGCCAGTTTTCCGTTATCGTTTAAAACTCTGGTTTCGAGATCATCGCTTTCGGTCAATTCGTGCAAAAATTCGAGCGGAACCAAAACCAATAGGTTTTTGCCGTTTTCGTTTTTTAATTGTTCGTTAATCTCTGCGATTCCGAGAAATTTTCTCAACTTTCCATCTTCGGTGCGAATCAATCTGCCCGAAAAATAAAATTCGGAATTATGCGAAATCGTGTGCAGATTCAGCACTCTTTCATTTGTAAATCCTTGAGCGTCAGCAGTTTCCATCAATCCTTTGACCGAATCATTATAAGCGAATCCGGGCAAAACGAATTGAATTATGACGGCGACGACCGCAAATGTCAGAAACGCCAGAGTCTGCAACGCAACGGCGCGGAGTTTCGATTTCTGCACGAATTTATAAACATAAACAGCCGTAAAAATCGCGGCGGCGGGCAGCGTCGGCAAAATATAACCCGGCAATTTAGAACCGGAAAGTGAGAAAAAAACGAGCGGAACGAGCATCCACGCGGTTGCAAAAAGAAGAAGGGGAGAAAAAGAGAAATTAAGAGATGTTTCTTTGGTTGAATTTTTAAATTTTAAAAATATATCCCTGAAAAAATTCCAGATTGACGCGAAGAAAAACGGAATCCACGGAACGGTCATCAGCGGCAGAACGATCCAGAAAAACCAGAACGGCTGCGGGTGCATATATTTGTTGGAAGTATAGCGTTGAAAATGATGCTGAATGATAAATTGATCTATAAATTTCCAACCGTTTATCTGATACATCGGCAGATACCACGCCGCCGCGACGAGCAAAATCAGCGGAATTCCCCAAACCAAACTGAAACAAAATTTCGCGCTCGGCACTAATTCAAACCGCAGAACGTGATAAAAAGAAATGATCGCAAACGGCAGGACAAAGCCGACCAAACCTTTGGCAATAATCGCCACGCCGACGAAAAAATAAAAGGTAAAAAGTAAAAAGTAAAATGTAAAACCTGATTTTTGTTCTCTTTGATCGAACAGAAAATATGCGACGAGCGCAGCGGTGATCGGAAAGGTCAGAATAATATCGAAACTTGCGCCGCGCGAAAACGACAATAGTCCGATTGAAGACGCGGCGATCAACGCGAGCCAGTTGGCGAAATTGTTCGTTGTTCGTTGTTCGTTGTTCGTTGTTCGTTGTTCGTTTGTCGTTGAATTATTTTCTGACGACTGACCACCGACGACCGACGACTGACCACTGACCACCGACCACTGACGACCGAGAATCCAAAGACTCAGAATCGTTCCCAAACCGAAAAGTGCCGAGCCGATGCGGGCGGAAAATTCGCTTACGCCGAAAAGGTTAAAGAAAAAGATTTGCAGCCAGTAGAGCAAAGCGGGTTTTTCAAACCAATCGAAACCGCCGAGTTTCGGCGTGATCCAATCGCCGCGTTCAAACATTTCGCGGGCGATCTGCGTATAACGCGGCTCGTCCGGTCCGAGCAGCGGAACGCTCAAACCGAATAAATAAATGGCGACGATGATGATCGCGAAAATTATCCAGACGAAATTCGATTTGTCCTTTGTCCTTTGTCCTTTGTCCTTTGTCATTTGTAAGTTGCGATATAATTAAAGAAAATGTAAGTATCGCTTTAGAAACAAATATTACAAAATAGTTTAATGGAAAACAAAGGACAAAAGACAACGGACAAAGAACTAAAGACGGCAGTAATCGGAGTCGGCAGTTTGGGGCAGCATCATGCGCGGAATTTCGCCGAATTAGCTGCAGAAGGCAAAGGCGAATTCGTCGGCGTGTGCGATGTAAATGAAGAAAACGCGCGAACGATTGCGGAGAAAAATAATTGCGCTTTTTTTACAGATTGGCGCGAATTGCTTGATAAGGCGACGGCAGTTTCAATCGTAACGCCGACGGAAACGCACGCGGAAATCGCCTGTGAATTTCTGGAAAAAGGCATTCACGTTCTGGTCGAAAAACCTTTTGCGCGCAGCTTGGAAGAAGCCGATAAAATGATTGCTTCAGCACAGAAAACCGGCGCGAAATTGATGGTCGGGCATCTCGAACGCTATAATCCGGCGATGGTCGCGCTGCGCCCGTTTGTTACAAAACCGCTCTATTTCGAGATTCACAGAGTTTCGCCGTTTCCGAATCGCAGTTTGGATGTTGATGTCGTTCTGGACGTGATGATTCACGACCTCGACGCGATTCAATGGCTCGTCGGCGAGGGCGTAGAAGTTGCCGCGATTCACGCCGTCGGAATTCCGGTAATTTCTAACAAAGTTGATGCGGCAAACGCTCGCATCGAATTTGAAAACGGCGCGGTCGCTAATATTACGGCTTCACGCATCGGCACGGAAAAGATTAGAAAAACGCGGTTTTATCAAACGAATTCCTATGTCGTTTTAGATTACGGGACAAAATTCGCGTCGGTGACTTCATTAAACCCGGAAGCCGCGCATCCGCTTTTGGGAATTTCGATAAATCGTCTGGAAATCAACGACATCGAACCCTTACGCGCCGAACTTTCCGCCTTTTTAGACTGCATCATCAAAGACGACGCGCCGCCGATCAACGCGCACGACGGTCGCCGCGCACTCAGTCTGGCACTCGGAGTTTTGGAAAAGATCGAAGCGCACCGAAGTCGTTTGAATGTTTAAAGTATGTCGGAATTATTTTTAGTTGCTCAGGAAACAATTATTGTCGGCGAGAAAGTATCAATTTTTGGTGATTCTCCTCAAGGAAGGTTTTCGACCATTTTTGAAGATGACAGCGAAACTGGATATTTTTATGCTTGGGATAACGAAAAAGCAAAGAATAAAATCCGTGATGCCTTGCATATTTATAATGTGGAAAATATGACTGACAAAAACATTCCCTCGAAAGTTGAAATTATTTGGTCACGGGACGGTCTTAAATCAGCATTATTGATAAACAATTATCCGCATGCCGTTTTCGATTTTGCAGAAAAGCGCGGGTATTGCCGAACTAATTTTCCGCCTTCAGATAAAGATTGGACTGAGTTTGAACACGAATGGACCGATAAAGCACTTGACCTTTTTAAATGAAAAGCGAACAAATCTCCGAATTTTTACAAACACGAATCGAAGCGAAAGATTTTCCGTCAGCCGTTTATCTTGTTGCGGAAAAAGGCGAAATCGTGTTTCAAGACGCGCTCGGTTTTGCGGTTGTCGAACCGGAACGCATCGAAGCGAAACTTGATACGATTTTCGATTTGGCGAGTTTGACGAAATCTCTTGTAACGGGTTTGCTGTGCGCGAAATTGATTGAAAGCGACAAGATTGATTTGGAAAGTTTTATTGATATTTATTTGTTGGAGTTTGGACTAACCCCCGACTTTAAAGACGATATCCTTATTAAAGAACTGCTTGTTCATAGAACTTACTTTGCCGCTTGGAAACCTTTTTACTTATCAGCTCAAAGTCGTTCGGAGATTCTTAAGGAAATTATCAGAAGTCCATTTAATTGGAATCAGCAGATTATTACATATAGCGATCTGAATTTTATAACGCTGACATTTTTGCTTGAAAAACTTTATGGTAAAAGACTTGATGAAATTGCAAAGGAAGAAATTTTTGAACCTCTAAATCTGCAAAATACTTTTTTCAATCCGCCGAAAGATTTGCAAAAACGAATTGCGGCGAGCGAAAAAGGAAATGAATTTGAAAAACAAACTTGTATCGAACAAGGTTTTTGGGATTCTCAAGTGAAGCCGCCCGCTGACGCAGGCGGTTCTGACCTGTTTCGTGATTATCAAATCTGGGGCGAAGTTCACGACGGGAATTGTTATTTTATGAGCGGCGTTTCAGGACACGCCGGACTTTTTTCGACTGCGGAGGAAACTTTTAAGATCGCGCAGCAATTTCTGGCAAATCAGACGACGCTTTTAAAACCCGAAACCTGCAAATTATTTCGCACGAATTTTACAGAAGGTTTTAACGAAGCGCGTTCGATTGCCTTTCAGCTTGCCGAAACGCCGGATTCGACCGCCGGTAAATCTTTGTCAAAAGACAGTTTCGGGCATCTCGGTTTTACCGGAACAAGCCTTTGGATCGAACCGGAAACCGAGAGGATTTTTATTCTCCTGACCAACCGCACACACGCCTGCGCGCTTCCTTTTGTCAATATCAATTCCGTGCGCCGAAAGTTTCACGAACTTGCCACGGAGATTTTAAATTCAAATGAAAGAAGCTGAAAATTCCATAAATGAAGATCAAGAAATAGAAATCCGAAATCCGACATTCGGCGAAGCATTTAAGTTTTGGTTCAAACTCGGTTTTATCTCATTCGGCGGACCTGCCGGACAGATTGCGATTATGCACCGCGAACTCGTCAAACGGCGCAAATGGATCGCCGAAGCGGATTTTCTGCACGCGCTCAATTTTTGTATGCTTCTGCCCGGACCGGAAGCGCAGCAGCTTGCAACCTACAACGGCTGGCGGATGCACGGAGTAAAAGGCGGAATCGTTGCAGGTTCATTTTTTGTTCTGCCTTCGATTTTTATTCTGCTCGCGCTTTCATATATTTATGTCAGGTTCGGAAATGTCGCGGAAGTTTCGGCAATTCTCGACGGGCTAAAAGCCGTCGTCGTCGCAATCGTCGTCGAAGCCGTGTTAAAAATCGGCAAGAAAGTATTTAACGGCTGGTTTTCTGTCGCCATCGCCGCGTTTGCGTTTCTCGCAATCTTCGTCTTCGATATTCCGTTTCCCCTGATCGTTCTGGGCGCGGGAATTTTGGGCTTTTTGTATTTCAGATTTCAAGTTTCAGATTCTAAATTAAAAGAAAATGAGGAAGAAAAAGAGAAAGAAATCAACCAAAGATCAAAGATCAAAGGTCAAAGTCAAAAAAACAAAACCCTCAAAACCGTTTCGATTTTCGCCGTTCTCTGGCTGATTCCGTCTCTCGTAACGGGATTAATTTTCGGCTTTAATAATATCGCTCTACGGATTTATTTATTTTTTACGCAGACGGCTTTTGTTACGTTCGGCGGCGCGTATGCTGTTTTGGCGTATGTCAATCAAGCTGCCGTCGAATTGTTCGGATGGCTGACGACACAACAGGCGATTGACGGTTTTGCGCTTGCCGAAACAACGCCCGGACCGCTGATTATGGTTTTGCAAAACATCGGTTTTATCGCCGGTTGGAACAATGCGGGCGACGCAAATCAAACTTTTTTTGCGATTATTTGTGCGCTTTTGGCGACATACGCAACATTTTTGCCGTCGTTTATGTTTATCTTTATCGGTGCGCCTTACGTCGAAAAATTGCGCGGAAACAAAAAATTGAATTCCGCGCTTTCGGGCGTTACGGCGGCGGTCGTCGGTGTTATTTTAAACTTGGCAATCGTTTTCGGCGCGACCGTGATCTTTCCCGAATTTCAAACAAACTTTTTCGCGCTCGGTCTTGCGATCATTTCATTTCTCGCGCTCTATTTTCTCAAACTCGATGTTTTATACATCATTCTTTTCGGCGGTCTGTGCGGTTTAGTAAAACTTTTTATCTCCAGCTGAAATAACTTTTCAGGCATCTATATTTTTAATTTTTCAATCATAAAACTGCACTCTTCCCGAGAATCAAGTTATTTCTGCGTGGAGAATTAAGTAAATGAAAAAAATTGTTGTCGTCCTGGTGTTTTTAAGTTTTTTGGGAGTTTCGGTTTTCGCGCAATCTACGCGCCAAACCCGTCCGCGCATCGTGCAGAATCCGGATCGGCAGGAAACGCAGAACGACACATCGCGGTCAGGTCCGCCGGTTTTACAAGGCGATACGAATACGATCTATGGTGACGAACCGCCGCCGCTTCCGACACGCAGCCCCGATCCTATCGAAGATGATGAAATTGTCGTAATCGAAACAAATCTCGTAACGATGCCCGTTACGGTGCTTGACCGCAACGGCAGATTCGTTTCGGGGTTGCAGCAGAGAGATTTTGAGATTTTCGAAAACAACGTCCGGCAAGAAGTCGGATATTTTGCACGCGTCGAAACGCCTTTTACGGTGGTTTTAATGATTGATGTCAGCCCTTCGACGGAATATGAAATTTCACAGATTCATAATGCGGCGATTTCTTTTGTCAATTTATTGCGGCGTGATGACAAAGTAATGGTTATCTCATTTGACGAAAAATATAATGTTTTAAGCCGTCCGACGAATGATCGAAATATTCTCCGAAACGCGATTTTGCAAGCCCGCATCGGCAATGGCACAAGTCTCTACGATGCGGTTAATCAGGTGATAAATCGTGAATTGCCGATGATTGAAGGACGCAAAGCGGTTGTGATTTTTTCCGACGGCGTTGACACGACTTCGCGCCGCGGCGGCTATCAAACGACGATCAGGCAGGCGGAAGAAGTAGATGCACTTTTTTATCCCGTTTTCTATGATACATTCAATACAATGTCCGGCGGCAGAAATATTCCGCAGCCGCAAACACGTTATCCGAGCCCGCGCAACAGACGCGGTAGTAGCGGCGGAATTGGCGGAATTATCGGCGATATTTTAGGCGGAGTTATTATCGGCGGAATACCGCAGGGCGGCGGCGGCAGTAATATTCCGGCAGGTTCGACGCGCGGAGAATATGAAACCGGCAAAAGATATTTGGAAGAATTAGCGCGAAACAGCGGCGGCAGAATGTTTGAGGCAGCCGCAAGTTATAATCTTGATTCTGCTTTTGCCGGAGTCGCCGAAGAGCTTCGCCAACAATATCAGATCGGCTATTATCCAAAAGAAATCGGACAAAAAGGCGACAGAAAAAGCATCCGCATTCGCGTAATGCGTCCGAATCTGGTCGTCAGAGCGAAAAACAGCTACATTGTCGGCGAAGGCGGCAACAAATTTGCCGGTAAATAAATGGATAATTGATAATTGTAAAAACCTTTAAAGCGCTTTAGTTTCAACATTTAAGGATTTCTTCCGAATTTTTACGGGGAGAAAAAAAAACATTATCCGTTATCCGTTAAGAGAATTTACATTTGAAAACTTCTCCTTGACTGCTTAAATCTCCGTTCCGTCCCGAATAACCGCGCCTTTCGGAATCAGGATAATTCCTTCGCGGATGTAATAACTTTTATCGGGAGCGTCAGCATTTTCGATATTGTTTTGATTGAGAAGACGCACATTTTTGCCGATGCGGACGTTTTTATCAATAATTGAGCGACGGATCAGGGAATTTGAACCGATGCCGATGTGCGGAATCGAATTTTTCTCATTATTTTCGATTTCCTTGTAAGTTTCAAAGAAATCCGCGCCCATAATAATCGAATTTTCGATGCGCGTCCCCGGATCAATGCGGCTTCGCAAGCCCAAAATCGAGCCTCGCGCAAAAACTCCGTTTAGAATACAACCTTCGCTGACCATCGAATCGCTGACATCGCAATCGTGCATTTTCGATGGCGGCAGATAACGGCTGCGCGTGTAGATCGGCGAATCGGCGTTGAAAAAATTAAATTTTGGTAAGCGCGAAGCCAGATCGAGATTCGCATCGAAAAATGAGCGGATCGTGCCGATGTCTTCCCAGTAACCTTTGAAAAGATGAGCCTGAACATTGGAATTTTTAATGGCGGCGGGAATAATCTCGCGTCCGAAATCAACCCACGAAGCATCTTTGTTTAGATATTCAACGAGTTTTTTATAATTAAAAACGTAAATTCCCATCGAAGCCAAAAACGGTCGTTCGCGGCTTTCTTCCGCTGATAAGCCGAAGCGGGTTGTGTCAACACGCATCGCTTCCAAATCATCGCCTTTCGGTTTTTCCTTAAATTCGGCAATTCGCCCGTCGTCATCTGTTTTCAAAAGCCCGAATTGAGTTGCGTCTTCCGGGTTGCAAGGAATTACGGAAATTGTTACATCGGCATCGGTTTCAAAATGACGCTTTAAGAATTTGCGATAATCCATCCGGTAAAGATGGTCGCCGGAAAGAATAAGAAGTGTATCAATCCGCCAGTCGCGGATATGACGCAACATCTGCCGCACCGCATCTGCCGTGCCTTGAAACCATTCGTCGCTGTCTTTGGTTTGCTCCGCCGCCAAAACTTCGACATATCCGGTTGAAAATGAAGAAAAACGGTAGGTGCGCGAGATATGACGATTTAAGGAAGCCGAATTATACTGCGTCAAAACAAAAATTTGAGTAATATTTGAATTGATACAATTAGAGATCGGCACATCAACCAGACGATATTTTCCGCCGAGCGGAACTGCCGGTTTTGAACGCTCACGAGTCAGAGGAAAAAGGCGCGATCCCGCGCCGCCGCCTAAAATTACCGCAACTACATTTTCGTATTTTGACATAATTTTTTTGAAGGACTTGGCTTATTATAAATTTAGGAATTACAAAATTTGATTTACAAAACTAATAGCTTCAGAATAGCCGTAACAGACAAAACTTTTCAAGAACATTTTCCCGAAAAGCGAATATCTTTTGACATTTTTGTCAAAAGCGTGATACTTTGCCTTTCATTAAGTTGTAACAAGTCGTTTTATTAATTTCGAGCTTGTGAAAACTTGATGAGTCGTTCTTTTTCAGACTAAAACGCTTTAAGTGTTGTTATTAATCGAGGGAAAGTCGGGTGAAAATCCCGCACGGTCGCGCCACTGTGAGGCGATTTCAGATTTCAGATTTCAGATTTCAGATTGAAAGAAAAAAACAATCCAAAATCCAAAATCCAAAATCCAAAATCAGCAAAGTCAGGAAGCCTTGCTTAGAGTTTTTTAGCCAAAATTTACGCTTCGCGTCAGAGCGTTTGGCTGGATAGATTGTTCATTTACTCTTTCTCCTTGAGTGATAAAAAGTCCTGTTTATCTTGTCTTTGATGTTTTGAAGCAAGAGGAAACAGGGCTTTTTATTTTGCAAAATTATAGAAAAACATATCAAATATTCGCGCTTCTTTTTATCTGCGTTTTTTCACTTCCAAGTTGCAGAACCGAAAATTCGACCATTAAAACCGATGCGCCGATGCGCGAAATGACCGATGATTTAAACCGTCAGGTCAAAATTCCCGAAACGGTGACGCGCGTCGTTTCCTTAGCGCCGAATCTGACCGAAATCGTTTTCGCAGTCGGCGCGGGCGACAGACTCGTCGGCAGAACGAGTTTTGACAACTTTCCGCCCGAAGCCGAAAAAGTTCAAACCGTCGGCGACACGATCAATCCGAATATCGAAAATATCATTGCCTTAAAACCGCAAGTCGTACTGGTTTCAACCGCTTCGCAGATCGAAACTTTTTTCAAAACGCTCGAAGCGCAAGGCATTACGGTTTTCGTCACAAACCCGAATTCGCTGGAAGATATTTATAAAAGTATCAATCAGATCGGCGAGATTCTCGGACAAAAAGAGAAAGCTGACGAAGTCGTTGAAAGTTTGAAAAAACGTGTTTCGGCAGTTGAAGATAAAACGCGAAACGTCGAAAAAACAAGAGTTTTTGTCCAGATTGATAAATCGCTCTACACCATCGGCAAAGAATCGTTTCTGACCGATCTAATCGAAAAAGCGGGCGGAGTCTCGGTTACAAAAGATATTGAAACCGCCTATCCGAAAATCAGCAAAGAAACCGCGCTTGCCTTAAATCCCGAAGTTATTATTTTGTCCGACAGCGCGGATAATAATGAGCCGAATGAAGTTTTTAAGAATTCTTCGGCGGTCAAAGGCGGCAGAGTTTATAAAGTAAACGCCGATATTCTATCGCGCCCCGCGCCGCGAATTGTTGACGCGCTGGAGCAGATCACGGAGAAATTGCGTTGAGCGCGAACGAAGAAAATTATCCACAGATGAACACAGATGAACACAGATAAAAAAACAGATAAAAAATTCTCTGCGTCTTTGCGTCTCTGCGGTTTGTTGATTTTTTTATTGATTTTCGCGCTTTTAGCTGCGGCTTTGCTTGGCAGTGAAAAATTATCGTTTTTTGATCTAAGCGAATCCGATAGAGCGATTTTGTTTGATATTAGATTGCCGCGAATCCTGCTCGGCGCGAGCGTCGGCGCGAGTCTGGCTCTGGCGGGCGCAAGCTTGCAGTCGCTTCTTCGAAATCCTCTGGCAGAACCGTATTTACTCGGCGTTTCAAACGGCGCGGCGTTGGGGACGATGCTCGCTTTTGTGTTTTTCGCCTCATTTGAATTTGCGCGTCCCTTAATGGCATTTGCGGGTGCGAGTCTGGCGACTTTTGTCGTTTATCAAATGGCAAAATCACGCGCCGGAATGAGCGTCGAAAGATTGGTTTTGTCCGGCGTAATTGTCACGACTTTTCTTTCTTCGATCATCGTTTTGCTGACTTCGCTGCTCGATGCGGCAAAATTGCGGAGCTTTACATTCTGGCTACTCGGGGATTTGTCGCAAAGCACCTGGAACGGATTTTATCTGAGTTTTGCTGCCGTAATCATCGGCACGGTCGTTTTATTAATGAACGCGAGAGCTTTGAATTTGATGATGATCGGCGAGCGCGATGCGTTTGATTTCGGCGTGGAAGTTAATAAAACGCGGCTCGCGGTTTTTGCCACGTCGAGCCTTCTGGTCGGAACTTCGGTCGCGGCAAGCGGTTCGGTCGGTTATGTCGGTCTGATAATTCCGCATATCGTGCGGCTCGCCATCGGCTCGGACAATCGCCTGGTGATTCCGTTTTCCGCTCTGGCGGGCGCGATTTTTGTAGTTTCCGCCGACACGCTGGCGCGGACGGCGATCGCGCCGCGCGAACTGCCGGTCGGCGCGATCACGGCTCTGATCGGCGCGCCGATGTTTATTTATCTTTTACGAAGAAATTGAGAAGGGTTTTAACGCAAAGACGCAGAGACGCAAAGGCGCAAAGATTTTAAAAATAAGAAAGATAAAATAAACAAAAATTATCAATTTTGCGACTTTGCGCCTTCGCGTCTTTGCGTTAAATAAAAATGTTGGAAGCAAAAAACATTACAATCGGTTACGGCGTTTGCGAAGTGGTGAAAGACATTTCTTTTGCCTTGCGCGAGGGCGAAATTCTGGCAATCGTCGGTGCGAACGGCGCAGGGAAGACGACGCTTTTGAAATCTTTGAACGGGACGTTGCTGTTGATGAAAGGCTTGATTTCATTGGACGAAAAAGATTTAAAAAATTATTCACGGCGCGAAATAGCGCGGCGCATTACCGTCATCGCGCAGGAAAACGAAACGAAATTTCCCGTCAAGGTTTTGGATTTCGTTTTGTCGGGACGCTTTGCCCACGGCGGAAATTTCGGTTGGGAAACGGAAAAAGATTTGCAGATCGCTTTGAACTGTCTGGAAATCTGCGATCTGAAAAATTACGAAAACCGTGTGATGAATCAGCTTTCCGGCGGCGAACGCCAGCGCGTGATTTTAGCCCGCGCTTTAGCGACCGAAGCGCGGATTTTATTGCTCGACGAACCAACGACGAATCTCGATCTGCCGCATCAGGCGTTAATGTTTCAGCTTGTTAAAGAAAGATGCAAATCCTGCAACGCTTCGGCGATTATCATCACGCACGATCTGAATCTGGCGTCGGAATTCGCGGATGAAATTCTGCTCTTAAAGCGCGGTGAAATGATCGCCAAGGGAACGCCCGAACAGGTTTTAACGACAGAAAATTTACGGGAAATTTTCGACATCGGTGTTCTTCTCGACCGCCATCCGGCGAGCGGAAAACCGAGAATTACAATGAATTATACGTAGGAAGTTCAAAGTTTAAGGTTCAAAGTTCAAAGTCAAAGGATAATTACTTTAAACTTTGAACTTCAAACTTTGAACTTTTGCAGGCAATTAACAGACGGACTTGAAAGCGACGAGGAACGCGGTGCAAATCCGCGACTGCCCACGCAACAGTGAAGGCGATTTTGGATTTTAGATTTTGGGTTTTGGATTGAAATAAAAAACGAATCCAAAATCTAAAATCCAAAATCGAACCAGTCTGGAACTCGGCTTTTCGGTCTTCAATTTATCTCATTTTGCGATGGGCAAAATCGAGGAGGAAATATGAAATTTTTAGGAAGTTTATTATTAGTTGTTTTTTTTACAATCGGAATTTCGGCGCAGAATCAAGGCGCAACAATCAGCGGTTTTGTTAGAGATGAAGGAAAAATTGTTAAAGAGGATACGGTTTTTCTTACATTTGAAGATGGAACAGTTATTACAGGCAAAACTAATTCAAAAGGTTTTTTTAAGTTTGAAAATCTGAAAAACGGTGAATACGTTTTAAGCGGTCAAATGCGGTGTCAGCAGTTAAAGGAAAATATAACTATTGATAATTCTGAACCCAGGTCTCTAAATCTTAGTTTTAATAGTAGTGTTTGCATAAGTCAGACGCAGACAAATATTATTCTTGAAGAAGAAAAAGTTATGGTCGCCGCCGGAACTTCGCAGCCGATTGCGGAGGTTTCAAAAACGGTCAATGTCATTGACGCGCAGGAAATAAAGGATCGTAACGAATTTTCGCTGACGGACGCTCTGCGAACCGTTCCCGGTTTCAGAGTTCAGCAATTGGGTGGTTTCGGGAAAACTGCGAATATAAAAACGCGCGGTTTGCGAAATCAGGATACGGCGATTTTGCTCGACGGCATACGTTTTCGCGACGCTTCTTCAATTACGGGCGATGCTTCGGCGTTTTTGAGTGATTTTGTTTTTTCGGACACGGGACGCGTTGAAGTTCTGCGCGGTTCGGGAAGTTCGCTCTACGGCACGAACGCCATCGGCGGCGTTGTTGATGTACGAACGCGCGAACCGCGCAGAGGTTTTCACGGTTCTTTTCTCGGCGAAGGCGGCAATCTGGGTTTGGGCAGGATTTTGGGAAATATCTCAAACGGAACGGAAAAATTCGGCTTTACGCTCGGTATTTCGCGCACGGTTTATACAAAAGGAATTGACGGCGAAGACGACGCGCACAACACGAATTTTAATTCCCGAATAGATTTTAATCCGACCGGAAAAACGAATATCTCCGGCAGATTTTATATTTCCGACGCTTATGTTCGATTGAACGGAAATCCTAACACAATCGGCACTTTGCCGTCTTCAAATTCTACTATTATCCGCGCCGTTCCGCTTTCGATTTCGCAATTGAATAATTACGCCGACGGTCAAACGATCACGAATGCGGGAAATGCGAATTTTATTCCCGACGTGAACGATCCCGACAATTTTCAGAAATCGAAATTCTTTAACGGGCAGATCGCTTTGACGCAAATCTTGAGCAGCAAATTGACGTTTCGGGCGCATTATTCCGGTTTGAAAACTTCGCGCAAAAATGAAAACGGCATTCTCGGCGTAGGTTTTCAAAGCGCGTCCACGTCGGTTTTCGACGGCACGATCCAAACCGCAAACGCACATTTAAACTGGACACCGACGGCGAATAGTCTGCTGACAATCGGCTACGAATACGAATGGGAAAAATACGGCAACGACGGCGCAACGCCCAACGGCGCGGGGAATTTTTTCACACGCGCAAAACAAACGAGCAGCACATTTTACGCGCAAGACCTTTTAGGATTTTTCAATAATAAACTGCAAATCGCCGGCGGTTTTCGCGCCCAAATTTTTAATCTGAAAACGCCGCGTTTCAGCGCGGGTAACGCGCCGTATTCCGGTCTGACGCTCGAAAGTCCGCCGAATGCTTATACTTTCGACGGTTCGGTTTCTTACTTTTTCGACAAAACCGGAACGAAAATCCGCGTACACGTCGGCAACGGCTATCGCGTGCCGTCGCTTTATGAAAGATTCGGCACGTTTTACAGTTCGTTTTCCCAAGCGTTTATCGCGCTCGGCGATCCGAATCTGAAACCCGAACGCTCGATTGCTTACGACGGCGGAATTGACCAGACGCTTTTTTCAAACCGCGCAAGGCTTTCCGCGACGTACTTTTACACGCATCTGATTGACACCATCGGTTACGGAAATGTCGTGCCGAATATCGGCACGACGCCGCGACCTTTCGGCGGATATTTGAACACGAAAGGCGGAAACGCACGCGGCGCGGAATTCAGCGGCGAAGTCAGAGCGACAAGTTCGACAAAAATTTTCGCGTCCTACACTTTTACCAACAGCGACCAACGCGTGCCGCAGGTTTCGGGAAGCGGAGTTATTCAGACGCTCGGCATTCCGGCGCATCAATTTTCACTCGTCGCCACACAGCGCATTAAAAACTTAACTTTAAACTTCGATTTTCTGACGACGAGCAATTATCTCGCGCCGATTTTCAGCAGCACGACCTTTAGGACTTACGTTTACCGCTTTGACGGAAACCGCAAAGCCGATCTGACGGGAAGTTATGAAATTCCTTTGAGAAATGAAACTTTAAGATTAAGAATTTTCGGCACAATCGGAAATATTTTCGATTACGATTATTTTGAAAACGGTTTCCGCACCGAAGGTCGAACGGCTCGCGGCGGTTTGGGAATAAGTTTTTAATGCACTTTTCCGAACGAAAAAAGCAAAGCCGATTCGGGTAATCTTTCCGAATCGGCTTTTTCTTCAAAATATTTGAATTTTTACAAAAAGAATCTCTACCCGAAATTTCCCGTAATATAATCTTCGGTCAATTGTTGCGAAGGATTTTGGAAAATGTTTCCGGTTGAATCAAATTCGATCAGTTCGCCCAGATACATAAAAGCGGTCGAATCGGAAACGCGGGCGGCTTGCTGCATATTGTGCGTGACGATGATAATTGTGACCTGTTCTTTCAAGGAAGCGATCAATTCTTCGATGCGTGAGGTTGCCGTCGGATCGAGCGCGGAAGTCGGTTCGTCGAATAAAAGAATTTCGGGATTCGTCGCCAAAACGCGGGCGATGCACAGACGCTGCTGCTGACCGCCGGAGAGTTCATACGCCGATTTTTGCAGACGGTCTTTTACTTCATCCCATAAAAACGCCGATTTCAAAGCATCTTCGACCTTTCCTTCGATTGTCGAATTAGCTTCGCCCTGCAATCTTAAGCCGAATGCGACATTTTCAAAAATAGATTTTGGAAAAGCCGTCGGTTTTTGAAAAACCATCCCGACGCGCATCCGCATCTCAAGCGGCGTTACTTCCTCAGAAATGATATTTATGCCGCTCGGATGCATAATAATCTCGCCTTCGTAACGAATGTCCGGGTATAAATCGTGTATGCGGTTAAAACACCGCAAAAGCGTGGATTTACCGCAGCCCGAAGGTCCGATGATGGCGGTTATTCGATTACTCGCAAAGCTCAAACTGACATTTTTCAGAGCCTGCACTTTTCCGTAGAAAAAACTCAGATTGCGTACGTCCGCCTTGCTCTTGACCGGAGCGTTCTTATCTTTGTAAATCGGGTCTGAAATTTCTGTCATTGCTTGATTTGTCGAAATGGAATTCATAATCTATAAAAGTTTAAAAGTGAAAAAGTGAAAAAGGGAAAAAGTTTTGTTTGAATAAATCGAACTTCTTCTGACAAAACCTGTCTTTTTTCAAAGAAAGGCTAAAACCCGAAAGATGAAAAACTTTTTCACTTTTTTACCAGCTGATTTTCTTCCGCATCCGGTATCTGATAAAAATCGCCACGGCATTTAAGGACAAAGTTGCGGTAATCAGCGCGAGTCCGGCACCGGCGGCGTTGGCGGCAAAATCCTGATCGGGGCGCGAAATCCAGTTAAACATTTGAATCGGCAACACCGAAAACGGCGATGAAAGCCAATCGAAATTGATAAAAGGTGCTTCCGCCTGAATCGGCGAAGGCGGCAGAAAAGCGATAAAGGTCAAAGCTCCGATCGTAATCAAAGGCGCGGTTTCGCCGATTGCCCGCGACAGCGCGATGATGATTCCGGTTAAAATTCCGCCCGTTGAATACGGAAGCAGATGATAGCGAATAACCTGCCATTTGGTTGAACCGAGAGCAAGTGCGGCTTCTGCAATGCCTTGCGGAATCGTCCGCAGAGCTTCGCGTGTGGCGACGATGACAATCGGGAGAATCAGAAAAGCCAGCGTGATGCCGCCGGTTAAAATGCTCTGTCCCATTTGGAACTGATAAATCAGAAGACCGAGAGCCATCAAACCGTAAATAATTGACGGAACGCCCGCCAGATTAGCGATATTGATCTCGATCAAATTCGTTACCCAATTTTTCCGCGCATATTCTTCGAGATAAACTCCGGCAGCAATGCCGAGCGGAACGGCGGTCGCGGCGGTCACGACCATAATCAGAAGCGTTCCGACCCACGACGATAAAATACCGGCGCGGTTGGCAAAACGCGACGGAAACGAAGTCAGAAACTGCCAATCGAGCCGCGGCAGACCGTCCACCAACAGACTCACGAGCAAAGCCAACAGAGTTATCACGCCGACCAATGTGCAGATTATGCCGATGACATTGAAAATCAGGTCTTCTCTCTTGCGTTTATTGATGATTTTTGAATAATCACTCATCTTTTAATATGCTTCGCGGAATCGTTTCCGCAGGTAAAAACCGAGGACGTTGAAAATCAGCGTCATCACAAATAATGTTAAGCCGGCGGCAAAAATTGATTGATAACCGATGCTTCCGTGCGGCAGATCGCCGAGGCTGACCTGCACGATAAAAGCGGTGATCGTTGCCGCCGGTTCGCGCGGGTCTAACGTTAAATTCGGCTGCATTCCCGCCGCGATTGCCACGATCATCGTTTCGCCGAGCGCACGGGAAATCGCTAAGATATAAGAAGCGATAATGCCGGAAAGTGCTGCCGGAAAAACTACCCGCAAGGCAGTAATTATGCGATTTGCGCCGAGCGCGTAGGCACTTTCGCGCAAAGACATCGGGACTGCCCGCAGAGCATCTTCGCTGAGCGAACTGACATACGGAATAATCATAATTCCCATCACGATTCCGGCACTCAGCATATTGAAGGTCGGCAATCCGGGAACGATTTTTTGCAGCAGCGGCGCAACAAAAAGCAGAGCAAAATAACCATAAACAACGGTCGGAACTGCGCTCAGCAATTCCAGCGCAGGTTTCAAGGTTTCGCGCACGACGCGCGGCGCAAATTCGCTCAAGTAAATGGCGACGACTGAACCGATCGGCAGAGCGACCGCCAGCGCAACTCCGGTTGTGACCAGAGTTCCGGCAATCAGCGGCATTATTCCGAATTTCGGGTCGGCAAAAAGCGGAGTCCAGAGCGTTTCGGTAAAAAATTCACCGAGCGACACGTGGCTGAAAAAGGTTGAAGATTCATAAACCAGAACGCCGACAATTCCGGCGGTAATCAGCACCGAAGAAAGAGCCGCTAAAAACAGAAGGGTTTCGATGAATCGCTCTTTCCAATAATTAAATTGCTTTTTTGAAAGAGTTAACGAATTGTTCCCGCCGCTTTCATCCGCAAGATTATTGTTATCCATTATTTTTTAACAAACCTCTTTATTTATGATTTCGGCGTTCGTTCAAAGACTTCTTCAATCGGAATTCCGATCTCGGCATGACCGCCGAATCCGGTGCCGATAACCATATCTTCCAGCCGTTTTAAGCCTAGTATATAAGCATTATCGGGAAGCGGCAGATATTTTACTTCTCTTGCCAAAACAGCGGCGTTTTCCAGATAAAACTGCACAAATTCCTTTACTTCAGGTCTATCCAGAGCCTTTCTGTTGATATAAATAAAAAGCGGACGCGAAAGCGGATTATATGTTCCTTTCAAAACGTTATCCATACTCGGCATCACGGGTTCTTTAACTTTGTTATCATCCCATTGAATCGAAAGAGCTTTCATTCTTGCTTTGTGCGGTTCGTAATAGGCAAACGGAAGATAGCCGAGCGCGAATTTATTGCCCTCGATTCCCTGCACCAAAACATTATCGTCTTCGCTACCCGTATAATCGCCGCGGCTCGATTTTGCTTTGCCGACAACGGCTTCCGTAAAATAATCGAATGTGCCGGAATCGGCTCCGGGTCCGAAAAGGACGATTTTTTCTTTTGGAAATTCCGGACGAATCTGATTCCACATCGTCAATTTTTCCTGCGCTCCCGGTTCCCAAATCTTCTTTAATTCTTCAACCGTCATTGAAGTTACCCAATTATTCTCAGGATGCACGACGACCGTAATCGCATCGAACGCGACGGGAATTTCGACATATTCGATGCCGTTAGCTTTAGCTTGCTCCATTTCTTCGGCTAAAATCGGACGCGAAGCATTGACCAGATCGGTTTCGCCGCGGGCGAATTTTTTGAATCCGCCGCCCGTGCCGGAAATCCCGACCGTAACGCGAACTTGTCCCTGTTTTTCTTTTTGAAATTCTTCGGCAACGGCTTCCGTAACCGGAAAAAGAGTGCTTGATCCGTCAACCTGAATAAGCGTAGGTCCGCCCGTTGATGATTGACCGCCGCCGCCGCATCCGGCAAGCATAATGAGCGAAAACACAGTTAAGACATACAAATAGAAACGATATTTCATTAAAATTTCTCCTAAAATAATCGAAATGTTAAATTAATGTTAATTATTTTATTTTTAAATAGTTTGTTTATTATCAAAAGCGGCATCAAACGCCATTCGCAAACGGAATTCGGCACGGTTTTCTTTGCTACCGAATATACCCGTAAAACTTCGATTAACTTTATATTTTCGATAAAGATTTGATGACACTTCGGCTAATAATATATCAAAATTTTGCCGGTTTGCCAGATTATGCGGCAAAAAAGTTAAGATAAATGTAACATCAATACTCTAAAGATTCTTTGCTTTTCTGTGGCAATCCACATTGAACCGCGCCGGAAATTTCTAAATAATACAATAGATTTCAGAACAACCTTTCGGAGAATAAACTTTATGCGTCGTTATCTTATTTATTTCGCGGTTACATTGCTGGCTTTCATAATCGGCTGCTTTGTGGCTGCCGTTTCTTATCTCAACATAAATATAAATTCAGAGATGGTCGAAGTGAGCGGCGGAAAGCGTTATCAGAAACAAATTAATGAGACAATAGATGAAATCGAAGCGGAAAATGTAGGTTTTGAAGAACTAATAAATGCAAAGGACGGAGCTTTCATAACAATTCAAGGCGTTATTGATATAAAATTTCTTTGCCACGATGTAACTTTTTTGCAGGATGATGTTTGCACAACGGTTTTAATGGGTGAAGATAAAAAGACTTTGGTGATTCGCCTAAAAGTTTGCAGTGATTTAAATAAATTAAACTGTATCGTCTGGAAACCGAATAATTTATGTGCAGATAATGAGTTATGTTCAAATAGAATTAAAATATACGACAAAAATTCAAATCCAAGAGAATTTGCTAGTTATTCTCAACAGTATTCCAGTTCACATGGCAAACAAATTTGGGTTTATGAACTGCGAAGCCTGGAGTTAAAAGTTACAGGCAAAGTTTCCAAAATAGAAGGCAAGACATATCTGAAAAATCCGATTGATTTTATAGAATTTATTGAAAATTGATTTGTTATACTCTGTGTGCTGGCACTGAAATTAAAGGAGTAAATATATGACAAGAGATGAACAGGTTAATGAACAGCTAGAAAAATATAGTTTAATTCCTGACTCTAAATTTGCTCCAGAAATTCGAGAAACTATCTATAAAGAAATTGCTGATGAAGATAGAGAAGATAACGAAATTCTTAAAATATGTTGCATGCAGCTATTTGCAATTGGAAATGTTAAGGATTCGTTGTTAATTTGGAAAGCAAAGCAGTCTAGTTTTGATTCTTAACTGTTATTTAGATATTCAATACACTTGCGGAGCGGGTTTTAATGAAACAAGAGATTTTCTTTCTGAGCAGAATACTTCTGAATCTAAAGAATTGCTTGAATATTTGAATTCCTGTGAAGATGCAGGAGACTTTGAAGAATTTTCAATTGAATCTCAAATAAAGGAACATCATCGGTATTTTTACGGAAATTCATAATATCTAAACCTACTTTGAAGTAATAAAGTTGGCAATTAAGATGAAATTTGTTAGCCTTTACGTTAATTTAGTGTATCAAAACAGGAAAAATTTTATTCAGCATTTTATAATTTAGAAAACTATGTTTAGTGATAATTTTAGACGCGGCGAAGGAAAAGGCAAGGGAAAAACCGGCTCGAAGGCGGCTTCGAAACTGGCGGATTTGGGTTGGAAGGCGTTTCAGGCGGTCAATAAAAGTTTGCCGGAAGGGAAATCTATTCAGCCTACTTGGGCGGCGGAACCGCTTTTGAAAAGTTATGAACGAACCGCGCCGCCGCTCGGGTTTCCGCGCGAAACTGATTCTCTTTGTCCGAAATGCGTCAAGCAGGTGCGCGAGGGCGTGATAAATAAATCGATTCCGCTCGAAATCCTGATGAATTCGCATCCGGGCGAGATAAAGGCGCAGATTTTGGAAGAAAACGGGCAGGTGATTATGCGAAAAACCTGTCCGACGCACGGCGAATTTGAAGACGTTTTGGCGACGGACGCGGACTTTTTGAACCGCATCGAATCTTTGTTTTTCGGACGCGATTTTCGTTCCGCCGAAGACGAGCATATTCACAAACACGGAACTTCCGACATTAAATACGGGCGCGGCGCGGTTTTAACCGTTGATCTGACGAACCGCTGCAATATGATGTGCAACCCGTGTTTTATGGACGCAAATCAAGTCGGCTACGTTCACGAACCGACGTTTGAAGACACGAAAGCGATATTAGACCGCGCAATTTCGTTCAAACCGCGCAGACAGATTATTATTCTATTTTCCGGCGGCGAACCGACGATTGCGCCGGACTTTTTAGACGCAGTCGCGTATGCGAAAAAGATCGGTTTTTACCGCATCTTAGCCGCGACGAACGGCATTCGCTACGCCGAAGACATCGAATTTTGCAAAGCGGCGAAAGAAGCCGGACAGCACGGCGTTTATCTGCAATTCGACGGCGTTTCGGAAGAAAAAAATAAACATCGCGGAGTCGGGAATCTTTTTGACGTAAAACTCAAAGCAATCGAAAATCTCGCGTCGGTCGGCATTAAAGTTACGCTCGTTACGACAATTGTCAACACGATCAATAATGACGGCATCGGCGACATCGTAAAATTCGCCGCCGAGAATATTGACAAAGTTCAAACCATCGCCTTTCAGCCGGTTTCATTTACCGGACGCGATGAAGATGTTTCGGACAAAGACAGAATCGAGCAGCGTTATACGCTCGCCGGAATGGCGCAGGATTTGGACGCGCAGATGGACGGAACGCTCAAACCTCTGCGCGATTGGTTTCCGCTTTCATCATATTCGGCATTTACTTCGGTGATGGATATGCTGCAGGGTGCGGACGCACCGTGGGGCTGGTCTTCGTGCAATTGTCATCCGAACTGCGGGATTTTTACGCTGATGATCGTCAATAAACAATCGGGCGAAATTCGTTCTTTGTTCGAGTTTTTCAATTACGAGCAATTTATGAAGGACGTCGCGACGATCACCGACACGGCTCGCGGGAAAAAGTTGACGATGGCGCAGCTTGGAATGGCGATTATGCGGAATTATGACGCGTCAAACGCGCCCGAAGGTTTTCCGGTTTCGCAGATTCTGAATCTTTTCAAACCTTCGTCCGCCGATTCCAATTCCGACCGCAACGACCGGATGAAGCAGGAAAAAACGGAAGACGACGTGTGGCGCGTGCTGTGTGTCGAGGGAATGTGGTTTCAGGATTTGTTTAATTACGATTTCCGCCGCACCGAAATGTGCGTCATTCCCTACGGCACGCAGGAAGGTGAAGTTTCGTTCTGCGCTTATAATACGGGAGTCGGCTGGCGGCAGATCATCGAAGAAATGCACAAAACCGCTTCTCTTGGCGAATGGTATCAGGAACACGGTCGCCACGCGGTTTATGCGAAGGGCAAGGAAGTTCCCGGAATTAAAAAAGCGCGTTCGATCTCGCTTCCCGTAATTGCCAACATCGTCGCGGAAGACAGCGATGCGCCACAGATTACGCCCTATTTGGTTGAAGAAGACGAATCGGAAATGGTTGAAACAATGAAGGTGTAGTTTGATTTTTTAAACTCAAAAATCAAAAAACTTAGAAACTATGTTCAAACTCTTGAGTTCCGTTAGGAACGATATATTTATAGCTTTGAGAAGATCAAATTTTAGTGGAGTTCCGTAGGAACGGCATAAAAATAGTTACTATAAATAATTCGTGCGTGGTTTTGATGAAAAAAATCGGTATAGTGAGCCGCAAGCGAACGCCTTGATTATCCAAAAAGTTAATTGCAAACAAACCTGCTCACTAGAAGGTTTCGCTATACTGATTGCTCTTCGCACGAATTATTTACAGTAAGAAGAATTATATAAAAGTAGAAACAGTAAATGGTTTAGCGAATACTCTTTGATTTTTTAAATATCCGCCTATTTATACTCATCTGCTTAGTTAAAACTACCAAACATCAAAAGAATGCACGGTGGAATTTGCTTTCACCGCGCATTTTATCTATTTTGTAAGCTGATTATAATTTTTAAAGATTTTTCAAATTAAACGGATTTTTCGGCAGAAATTTTCAAATGACATTATTACTAATTTATCTTTTTACGGCACTTATCACATCGTTTCTGTGTTCGATAATGGAATCGGTTTTGCTTTCGCTGCCGAAGTCTTATTTACGGGCGCAATCCGAACAGGGCAATACATCCGCTGCCACATTTTTAGAGATGAAGGAAGACATAGACAAACCGCTTTCGGCAATCTTGTCGCTCAATACGGTCGCGCATACGGTCGGCGCGGCGGGTGTCGGAGCGCAGGCGACGGTCGTTTTCGGCGAAGCATATTTCGGTGTGGTTTCCGCCGTTTTGACGATTTTAATTCTCGTTCTGACCGAGATTATCCCAAAAACATTGGGCGCGAATTACAGCCGCGAACTGATGGGCATCGCTTCTAAAAGTATCAAAGTAATGATCGTAATTACTTATCCTTTGATTGTCGTCTCGATGTATCTGACGCGTCTGCTCTCCAGAAAAGACGTAGAACTGACGACCAGCCGCGAAGAAATTTCGGCTCTGGCAAATATCGGAATGGCGGAAGGGATTTTTGTTGATAAGGAAAACAAGATTATCCAAAACCTCATTCAATTGAAAAGCATACGCGTGGTGGAAATTATGACTCCGCGCGTCGTCGTCGTCGTTGCTAATGAAGAAATGACTTTGCAGGAATTCTTAAAGATCAAGGATTTTTTGCATTTTTCGAGAATCCCGATCTACCAGGAACACCGAGATAATATCACGGGTTATGTGTTCAGAGAATTGGTTTTTGAAAAATTAGCCGAAGACCAATTTGACCTCAAATTAAGAGACATCAGGCGCGAGATCGTTACGGTTTCGGAATTTACAACGCTGTTCGATGCGTGGGAAATGTTGATCGGCAAAAAAGAACATATCGGTTTGGTCGTTGACGAATACGGCGGAGTGGACGGCATCATCACGCTCGAAGATATTATCGAAACACTGCTCGGTTTCGAGATTCTCGACGAAAAAGACCGGGTTGAAGATATGCAAAAATACGCGCTCGACCGCTGGAAAGCCAAACGGAAAAAATATCAGTTTCTTGAAGATAAGATCGAAGATAAAGCTGAAGGTGAATAAAAACGGCGCGAGTTAACATCTTGCAATCAGCAGGAAAGATGAATTATTAAAAAGATAAAGGACGAAGTTTCGGCTTCGTCCTTTATCTTTTTAATAATTGATTTGCATATTTCATTTTATAACTAAAAAAGCATATGACCTATGCGAATGAAACCAAGTATTCTAATTTTTCTTTTGACTATGTTTTTATCTTGTTCTCAGGAGAAGGTCGAAAGTTTAAAAACTGAAACGGAATCACTTCGATCCGCACGCTCTTTTCACTGAATAATAAGCTATTAAACTCTAATATTTGGTTTTTTGTTTTCACATTTGCAAAATTAGTCTGTTTGATCTATTTTGCCAAAATAATGAGAAATATTTTATGAAAAGTTTATACAAATCAGCCAAATCAAAGTCCTTGATTATGGAACTTTACGATGAAAAATTGAAAAGTTTGCAAATTGACTATGAAGAGATTGATGTAAAAACATCTTTCGGTAGAACAAGGGTTATCAAAACAGGCAATGAAAACGGCAAAATAATCGTTCTGTTTCACGGCATTAATGCCGGTGCGCCGCTCACACTCGAAGCAGTAAAAGACCTTCGTGAAGATTATTTGTTGTATGCCGTTGATACTATCGGGCAAGCAACCAAGAGCGATGAAACCCGCATAAATATAAAAGACAACTCCTACGGTGTATGGGCTGACGAAGTTTTAAACCGACTCGGCATCAAAGAAGCTAATTTTATCGGAATATCGTATGGTGCATTTATTCTTCAAAAATTAATCACTCATAATCCTGAAAAAGTGGCAAAATGTATTTTTGTCGTTCCGGGCGGGCTGGTTAACGGAAAGTTTGTGGAATCAATGAAAAAACTGACATTTCCGCTGATAAGATTTTTAATAACTAAAAAAGATGCTCATCTCAAAGCATTTACCGAATCATTCGTCCCGAAAGAAGATGAATTTATGTTCAGACTGCAAAAGGCTCTGCTCACGGGATTAAATATGGATTACCGAAGACCGGGATTACTTCAAGAAAAAGATGTTGAAAACTTTATGAATCCGGTTTATATAATAGCAGCGGATGACGATGTTTTTTTCCCTGGAGAAGAAGCGATCAACAGAGCAAAAATAATCTTTAAAAACTTTAAAGAAGCTCACATACTGAAAAACTCTAAGCATATGCCGCGCATTGACGAATATCCGGAAATACAACAAAAGATCAAAACGTGGATTGAACAATAAAAAAAGTTTTTCAAAATAGCATTTGAAATTGATTCGGTGATTTTATTGATTTGCCGAATAATTTTCAACTACAATTTCGACACGCATCAAAAGGTGCGTATATTTATGAGTTATAAGCCATTTTAATGACAACCTTCGAAACCAAACGACATATTGAAATTGACGAAAGTTATCAAGGTATTAACTTGACTGAATTTGCTATTGGGGTTGATGAACAAATAGACAACGACCAAATTGTTGATACATTCATTCGGTCAAAACAATTCTCATTTGACAGTTTACGTGACTGCATAAAAGCTGAACCAGACAAAAGATATTTAAGACAAGCATTTAATGTTGATAGAGTAAAAATTTCTGACTTCAAGAAAACGGACAAACAAGGAACTTCAATATTCCTTTTGGACTTTTTAAATGAACCTGACTGGGGTGACGACAGAAGTGACTTTGCAAAACTACTTGGCAGATATTTTGAAATTCACAAGGGGTTTGAGGAGAGTGACTTTTACATAATCTCAAAGGACTGGTTTGACAAAGACGATGAAAAAGTTATTGAACCTTAGAGTTGGGCTTACACATATTACTTTTTAATAATTTTGGTGGACAGAAATTCAAGCTTGTTGACTTTGAGCGAATGGACATTTGACTAACATAGCGACAGAAAGAAAAACGGCTTATAACAGGCGTTTGGCAAAAAAGCGGGTTTAGTGCTTGAATGAAGCTTTGAGCTTTATATCAAGGTCAGTGCTGGCAGACAGTTTTGTGATCCGAAACCCGCCCGAACGCAAAGCCCTAAACCGTTACGCAATAGCTTTCTGTTCTCAAAATGTTTAATCTGAAAATTTTTTTAGGTTGAATTTTGAAATACAAGTAATAGAGCAAGAATCGCGCTTGCCAGCAATCCGATTGTAATTATACCGATAACCAGCAGAGAAGTGCCTCTGATACCTTCTTGTTCTAATTTTTCAAGTGCCTGACGATAGCTGAAAAAACCGACTATAAAAATAGCCGCGCCCGCTAAAACCATTATTACGCCGAGTGTGCGGGCAAGCCACGGATTATCAACCGCAGGCAGGAGACGAGCGATGCCCAAACCGACCGCCATTGCCGAAGTTCCCGTTCGCGCCCACGCGCTGAAGGTGCGTTCCTGCGCCAGCAGAGTGCGCTCCTGCGCCCAATCCGTGCGCTCGTTCGCCATTTCGGTTCTTTCATCTGCCATTTCTGTTTTCGAATCATTTGCCATAAATTTATTAGTTATTGTAAATAATTCGTGCGAAAGAGCAAACAGCAGGAGCGACACCTTCTGGTGAGCAGTCAACTTTTTATTTAATCCTAAATTACCTCTACAACAAAGACTTGTTTTTATAAAATAAACTTCAATTATTTGGCAAATATCCGTGTAATTGGTAGTTTAGTAGTATAAAGCAATCAAATTTATCGAATGGTTGTAGGCGAAATTTGCCGACATTCGTAGTTTATTATTCATTTTTGCAGGAATTTATATGAAGAGTTTTGTTTCAAGGGGTTTGGTTTTTTTGTTTATAATTGTAATTTCGCAGACGGTTTTGGCACAGAAGCGGATTTATATTGCACCGGATGATCATACTGATTATATGTGGTCGGCAGATGAAACAACTTATCGAAATGTTTTTTTGACAATGACCGATTATTATCTCAATCAGATGGACGCGACCGATGGAAATCCTTCGCCGTATCAGGCGCGTTGGAATGCGGACGGCAGTTTCTGGATGTGGATTTATCAGCAAAATCGTTCTGCCTCGCAATTTCAAAGGCTCATAAATCGAATAAACAGCGGACATTTCAGTGTGCCGCTCAATGCGCTGGTTTTGTCAAACGGCGGAACTCCGGCGGAAGCTGTTTTGCGCGGAATGTATTATCCGGGATTGATCGAGCGGCAATACAATGTTGATTTTCCGATTGCGATTGCCATGGAAAATCAGACTTTGCCTTACGGTTTGCCTTCGCTTTGGGCGGGTTCGGGTGCGCGATATTCCTGGAAAGGCGTTTGCGGATGCGCCTCGCAGACTTCACATCTGACCAACCGCGACCGCGAGATTTATTATGCCGGCGGGCGCGACGGAAGCCGCGTTTTAATGAAATGGAATTCTCTTTTACTGAATGACAATACGTTAATCGGCGGTTATGCCGAAGCGCGCGATCCGCACGCGGCAGTCAATTTTGTTGATAATAATACTATTTTTACATCGCGCTATCCTTTTCCGATAATCGGACTTTTCGGCAAAGGACACGACGATCTGATCACGACCGACAACGAATTTATTATCGCCGCGCAAGAATTATCCAATGAAAACCGCCAGGTTATCGTTTCCAATCAGCTTGATTTTTTTCAAGATTTTGAAGCAAACCACGGCGCGGGTTTAGAAACCTTTTCCGCCAGTTTCGGCAACGAATGGGAACTTTATTCGGCTTCGATGTCAGAGGTTTCGGCGCGGGTCAAACGCGCAACCGAAAAACTCAGAAGCGCGGACGCTCTTGCCGCGCTCGTTTCCTTGAAAAATCCTTCGTTTATGAACAAACGCATTGCTTCGCGTGATAAAGCGATGCTCAATTTCGGTTTGTATTACGAACATAACTGGACGGCGGACGGTCCGGTTTCGCGCACCGCCAGAGCAAATTGGCATCGTCAAATCGAAAGCGAAATTACTTCATACGTAGATAATCTGCACGACGATGCGAAAAATCAACTCGGCACATTTATTGCCCGAAACAGTTCAAATACAAGGTTTTACGTTTTTAATTCGCTGAGTTGGGCGCGAACTGACTATGCGGATTTTCCGGTCAGCAATACGAATACGATTCACGTTGTTGACATCACGACCGGACAACAAGTTCCTTCGCAATATGTCACGATTGACGGGCAAACCTATCTCAGAATTCTGGCAAGCAATGTTCCGTCGGTCGGTTATAAAGTTTTTGAAATCAGAAACGGCGCGGGAACTTCGTTTTCAAACGCGGCAGCGGTCAGCGGAAATATTATCGAAAACGATTTTTACCGCGTAACCGTTTCAAACACTGGCGCAATCACGAGTTTGATTGACAAAACGCGGGGAAATCGTGAATTTGCTCGCACCATAGAAGACCGTACAATGAACGATTTAGGCGGAAGCGGAGGAACTTTAACGGTCGAAAATGTCGGCGCGGTCAGCGTAACGCTGCGGGCGACTTCTTCGAGTCCGCGCTCGCATATTTCACGTATCACTTTTATCCGCGACACAAACCGCATCGAAATTCGCAACGACATTACGCAAAATTTCGGCGAATCTCTGAAGTGGGCGTATTCGTTCGACATAGATTCGCCCGACATTTGGCACGAAGAGGTCGGTGCGGTAATTCGCGCCAAACTTCTGGGAAACGGCGGACATTATTCGGCGCGAAGTGCGCGTTACGATTGGCTGACAATCAATCATTTTGCTGATATATCGGGCGGCGGTGTCGGCGTAACTCTTTCAAATGCAGATGCTTATTATATGAATTTGGGTTACAGCAGCCCTTCTGTTCTTGACACAAATACGCCGCAAATCAATATTCTGGCAGGCGGACAAGTTGACGGGGAAAGTCTGGGAATTCCGAATCAGGGCGGCGACTCGCAGTTTTTGCAGAGATTTGCGCTTCAAACGCACGGCGCATTTAATCAAACTTCCGCAATGAAATTTTCGCTCGAACATCAAAATCCGTTTGTCGCCGCCGAAGTTAGCGGAACAAATCCGTCTTACGCGGAAAAAAACTATTCATTTTTGACGATTTCCGATCCTGACGTTTTGCTCTGGGCTTTGAAACCCGCCGAAGACGGAATCAATCAGGGCGTTGTAACGCGAGTTTGGAATCAAGCAAATTCGGGGCGAAGCTACACTTTGTCGCTTGCGCCCGACATTTTATCGGGAATGAGAACAACTCATATCGAAACCGACATCACTAATGCAAGCATCATCAGCGGAAATCTGTCGGCAGCACTTGCCGCCAATCAAATTCAGACGCATCGCCTGCGACTTTCGCTGAATGCGCCGCAAGCGGCAAGTGTTTCGGGCAGAGTTTTGTTTCAAGTCGGCAAACCTTTCGGTAAAGTTAATATAACTCTGGTTGACACAACCGCCGGAGTTACGTATCGCATAAAAACCAACGGAAACGGCGAATTCTTTTTCCCGAATATTCCAATCGGCAATGAAATCTCGGTTTCCGTCTCGCGTCTAGGCTTTTCATTTACGCCGCCAACGCAGTTTTTTACGCACACCGGAACGCTCGAAAATGTAAATTTCACGGGAAATTATCGCGGATTGTAAAGCTAATCAAAGGTGTTTTTTGCTCAAAAAAAAACTCTGCGTCTTGCGCGTCTCTGCGGTGAAAAATCCTTTATCTAATACTCAAAGTCCTTACTGTTTCAATTCAACTACGGTCGCGCCGTTTCCGCCCTGATCGCGCGGGGCGAAACCGAATTTTTCGACGTGTGGATGTCCTTTTAAGAAGTGATGAACGAAATTTTTCAATGCACCCGTGCCGAAGCCATGAATTATTCGCACTGTCGGCAGCGCGGCGATGTAGGATTCGTCCAAAAATCTGTCTAATTCATATTCGGCATCCGCAGTGGTTTGTCCGATCAGATTTAATTCGGCGGAAGGTGAGTCCAAAGTATCAAGTCCAATTTCCAAAGTCTTTGCCGAGTTTCTGTATTGGGGCTTGGAACTTGGAACTTGAGACTTTTCTTCTTGTACAACGGCTTTGAGATTGGAAAGTTTTTCGCGCAGACGCATCGAACCGACGAGAATTTCCGCCGTTTCGCCATCAATTTTTTCGACTTTTCCGACATTGCCGAAACTCGTCAAAACTTTGGAGCCGATTTCAACCGCCTTGTTCGTCGTTCGTTGTTCGTCGTTTGGTATTAAATTATTTATCTGCGGACTTTGGACTTCGGACTTTGGGCTTTGGACTTTATTGACAACGGCGCGATTGAGTTCGGCTTTTCGCGCTAAGCGTTCTTTTTCGAGTTTGTTTTTTAAGGCTTTGTCTTCAATAGTTTTAATAAATGCTTTTGACTGGCGTTCAAAACCGTCGAGAATTTCGCCGAGTTTCTGTTCAAATTCCTTCTGCCGCGCATTTTCTTTTGTGCTCGCGTCGATTTCGAGCGTTGCATATTTTATCGCAACTGCCTCGCGTTCTTCTTCGAGAGCTTTTCGCAAATCTTTGGCTTGACGCGTTTCTTTTTGCAATTTATGCAGATAATTTTCGGCTTCGCGGGCGGAAACGTCGAGATTTTTCCGCGCCGTTTCGATTACTTCGTCAATAATTCCGAATCGCCGCGCGATCTCGATTCCCGAAGACGCGCCCGCCATTCCGGTCAAAAGTCTGTAAGTCGGCTGCAAAGTTTTTTCGTTGAATTCGACCGAGGCATTGATTATATTTTCATCATTTGCGGCATAGATTTTCAAACCACGATAATGCGTCGAAGCGATAACTTGCGCTTCGCACATTCGGCGAAAGTAATCAACAATCGCCACGCCGAGAGCCGAACCTTCGTCAGGATCAGTTCCCGTGCCGACTTCGTCGAGCAGAACCAGCGAAGGCGAAGTGCATTCGCGCATCATCTCCGAAATATTTGAAATATGCGACGAAAACGTCGAAAGATTTGCCGACAAGGATTGATGATCGCCGATGTCCGCTAAAACCGCGCGGTAGAAGGGAATTCGCGCCGCTCGCGCCGGAACGGGCAAACCGGAAATCGCCATCAAACTGAGTAGTCCGGCGGTTTTCATGACAACCGTTTTCCCGCCCGCATTCGCGCCGGAAATTATCATCACGGAGTTTTGTTTTGTTAATTTGAACGAAACGGGAACAATTTCTTTTGATTGATCTTCGATCTTTGATTTTTGATCTTTGCTTTCAAATCTGTGTTTATCTGTGTTTATCTGTGGTTTCAAATTTTCTTCGTTATTTGCATTCCGAAGATTTTCTTCTAAAAGCGGATGTCGCGCTTCAACTAAATCGAGCGTTTCATCTTCCGAAATTGTCGGCACGATTGCTTTGAAACTTCTGGCAAACTGAACTTTGGTTTTGATGAAATCGAGTTCGGCGACGGCTTTGACGGCGGCTTCGATCGAAGGAAGTTCGGCGCGCAGAGATTCGGTCAAAGCAAATAAAATCCGGGCGATTTCGCGTTCTTCCTTGCCTTTTAATTTTTGCAGTTCGTTATTGGCTTCGATGGCTTCGAGCGGTTCGATAAAAATTGTCGCTCCTGAAGACGAAGAACCGTGCGCCACGCCGTTCACTTTTCCGCTAAAATCCGATTTTACGGGAATTACGTAGCGTTCGTTGCGAACCGTTACAATTTGATCCTGAATCGCATCGCCTTTGCTGCGCATCACGCTTTCGAGCGATTTTTGAAGGCGCCCGCGCTGCGCGTTGATTTCGCGCCGAAGCCTTGCCAGTTCGGGCGAAGCCGAATCATCAATTTCGCCGCTCGGCAGAAGTTTTTTGTTGATCTGCGCCAGAACGTCGAACAGCGATTTCGGAATATTTTCGACGATGCGCCACAGATTCGGCGAAATTTCTCTTTCCGGCGAAATCACCGAACGCGCAAAAAGTGCCTGATTGCAAAGCCGCGTAATTTCAAGCAAAGAAAAGGGTTCGAGCGTCGCACCTCTTATTCTCAAGATCGCCACCGCGTCCGAAGGGTCTTCTAAACCGCTGAAATTCCACGAAACCTGTTTTTCTTCATTTAACGAAATAGTTTCCGAAACCGCCGCCAGATCGCGTTCGAGTTCGCGCCGGCTCGTCAGCGGACGCAAAGAATCAAACCGCGCCATTCCCATCGGAGTCTGCGCGTTGCGCGAAACAAGCGCGAGGAGTTTTTCATATTCTAAAGTTGCTAATGAGTGCATATTTATAAACTAGCAAATCCTAATTCAAACAATTGATAAATATTTGGTTTTCTTTATCAATACGAAAACATTTGAGTATATAGTTTGCTATTCCATTATCATCATCCCAAGCATTTGTTTTTGAAACCTCTCTAAAAGATTCTTTTTCACTATCTCGTATAATGTTGTTGCCAGGTTTTGTTATCCAAGGAGTTGTTTCAAGGAAAATTTTTTCGATTTTGAAACTGTAAATCAAAGAAGGCATGTCTGGAATTTTATTCAAGTATGCCTTATAAAAATAAGGATCAATACCTAAATATATTTCACCCTCAATCCAATTGCCTTTTGTTGCAAATTTAGGTGGCTTAAATTCTTGAAATACTAGAAAACCGAAATCTAAAACCCAAACTCTTTCTGTGGAATATACAACCTGACCGCAAATTTTATAGCGATTAAAATTTAATTCGGTAAAGAAACTTGATTTGCAATCGGAAGATTTTAGCGAAATCGGATAAAATTCAAGTGCGAAATTTGTTTCTTCGCCAACTACAAAATCAGCATCATTACCGTCTTGAATTATCCAAGATTCAACACCAACATTTAATGATTCCATAAATTTTAGGTTACAACTTCAACACCTTTCCAAAACGCGACATAAAATTTTAGGTTACAACTTCAACGCCTTTCCAGAATGCGACATAATTTTCGATATTTTTCGCGTCTTCTTTCGCGTCGGGATAATACCAGGCTGCGTCCGCGTTTTTCTCGCCGTCAACGACAACGTCGTAATAACTCGCCGTTCCTTTCCAGCCGCACACCGTGTGCGTTTGGCTTTCCTGAAAATATTCCTTATTGATCGCGTCCGCCGGAAAATAATGATTTCCTTCGACGACGATTGTTGCTTCCGATTCTGCGATAACTTTTCCGTTCCAAATTGCTTTCATAATTTCTCCAGTGGATAACGGATAATTGATAATGGATAATAAATTGAAAAATTATCCGTTATCCGTTATCAATTATCCGTTAATTTAAGAATTTCCCTCTGATTTCCGGTGTCGGCAGCATACACGCGTCTTTTTTGCCGAACCATTTATAGCGGTTGCGGGCAATCAGATTATATGCCGCATCTCTGATAAATTTCGGTACGACGATAAAAATATAAGCCAAACTCCAAATGCCGCCCAAACCTTTGGCGATTCGCAGAGCGGCGGTCGAATGCGTATAGGCTTTTTCGTTTTCGACGACGACGACCGAATCGGTTTCTGCGCGGCTTATTTTATATTTATCAAGCAGTTCGCCGCCGCGCTCCGATTGCAGAGGCGCGAATTTGAAATAATTCTTTTTGTCGTGTTTAATGACAAAGTTAATCGAATTATTACAAAAATTACAAACCCCGTCGAATAAAATAATTGCGCTCATAATTCCTTATGTTAAATCTTCAAACTTGAAACGCAAAACAGGCAAATAAAAATAATGTTACAAAATTGGTTTGCATCTGAAACCGAATTTAGTAAAATACCGTAAAACAATTTGCAGTTTCACTTTTTAAAAATTCTTTCCAAAAAGTTTATGAAAAAAATAATTTTGCGTTTTTCTGTCGCAATCTTTGCGCTGATTTTTATCAGCCTCTCTGTCAACGCCCAATATCGCACCAATACATTTGCGATTACGAATGCCCGGATCGTAACGGTTTCGGGCAATCCGATTGAGAAGGGAACGATTGTTATTCGTGATGGTTTAATTGAAGCGGTCGGCGCGAATGTGCAGGTTCCGGCAGATGCCAGAACCATTGACGGTAGCGGTTTAACAATTTATCCGGGTTTTTTCGATGCAAGTTCAAATCTCGGAATTCCGGCGAGTGCGCCGCGTCCAGGCGGACAAGGGCAAGCCGCACAGGCACAAACCCAAGCGTCAAGCTCGAATTATCCTGACGGTCTGCAGCCCGAAAATACGGTTTTCGACCAACTGAGAGCGGGCGAAGATCAGTTTGAAACACAAAGAAATACGGGAATTACGACCGTTCTGACCGTGAGCAGCGTAGGAATTTTCAACGGTCAATCGGCGGTAATCAATCTTGCCGGAGATTCCGTTCCGGCGATGGTAATCCGCACGCCTTTTGCCCAACACATCACTTATACGACTTTGGGCGGCGGACAATATCCGACTTCGCTGATGGGAACTTTTTCGGCAATGCGGCAGATGTTTCTCGACGCGCAGAGATTAGTCGAAATGCAAAAGTTATACGCGGCAAATCCGCGCGGAATGCGAAGACCGGACGCGGACGCTTCTTTGCAGGCGCTGATTCCGCTTCTGAACGGCGCGATGCCGGTCGTTTTTAATGCTAATACCGAGCGGGAGATTATTCGTTCGCTCGATTTTGCCAGAGAATTTAATCTGAAACCAATTATTTCCGGCGGACAGGAAGCGTGGCGTGTTGCCGACCGCTTGAAGGCGCAAAATGTTCCCGTTTTGCTTTCGCTGAATTTTCCGGAACGCACAACTGCCGCCGCTCCTGATGCCGATCCCGAACCTTTAGAGCTTTTGCGTCTGCGCGTAGAAGTTCCGAAAAATGCGGCGCGTCTGAAACAAGCGGGCGTGAAATTCGCTTTTCAATCCGGCGGAATCAGAAATCTTTCCAGAGATTTTTTGGGAAATGCCGGAAAAACCGTGCAAAACGGTTTGCCGAAAGATGATGCCGTTCGTGCCTTGACTCTGAGCGCAGCGGAAATTCTCGGCGTTGAAAACCGGCTCGGCTCGATTGAAACCGGAAAAATCGCCAATTTGGTTGTCGTGCGCGGCGATGTTTTCGACACTAATAAAAGAATTATGCACGTTTTTGTTGACGGCAAACACTTTGAGCAAAAAGAACCGGCAACTCCGCCGAGACCGGCAACGCCCGGAACGGTAACGCCCGGAGCGACTTTGAACGTCGGCGGCACGTATCAAATAAGTATCGAAATTCCTGGACAATCAATGAGCGGAACGCTTATTTTAGTTCAGCAAGCCGCGAGTTTGACCGGAAGTATGCAGACGATGCTCGGAACTACGCCGATCAAAGACGGAAAGGTTACGGCGGACGGTTTCAGTTTTGCCTCGACGGTCGAATTTCAGGGACAAACCTTTGATGTTTTCGTTACCGCAAAAGTAACCGGAAACCAAATCGAGGGAACTCTGACATCGCCGCAGGGCGCGATTCCGTTCACCGGAACGAAAACGCCGTAAGACGGATTTTAGACTTTAGATTTTAGATTTTAGATTGTTTTTAAGGTGGAAAGTATATTCTTGTATCAATAAACCACCGAAAATAATCAGAAAACTTCTTTAAATTTCCAGAAAAGGCTGACAAATATGAGAAAACAAACGGTTTTTCTAATGACGATCTTTTTGAGCATACTGCTTTCGACGGCGGTTTTCGCTCAACAAAAAAATGACATTTTGATCCGTAACGCGACCGTTTTGACGGCGGCTAACGGCACACTCGAAAATCGGGACATTTTGATCCGAAACGGCAAAATTACCCAAATCGGCAGAGATTTGCGCGCCGGAGCAAATGCTCAGATTATTGACGGCACCGGAAAATTTATCACGCCCGGAATTATTGACGGGCATTCGCACGCGATGATGAATTCCGTTAATGAATCGTCATTTGCCGTAACTTCGATGACGCGCATCAGAGATGTTTTGGATCCGACCGATCTGACGATCTACCGCGCTCTGGCGGGCGGCGTTACGGCGGCGAATCTTCTGCACGGTTCGGCAAATCCGATCGGCGGTCTGAATTCGGTCGTCAAATTCAAATACGGTCGCCCGATTGAAGATTTTGTAATCGCCGACGCACCCGGCGGAATTAAATTTGCGCTGGGCGAAAACGTCAAACGCTCGAATTTTCAGCCGCAGCCCGGACAGCCGCGCCGTTATCCGGCGACCCGTATGGGAACGGTCGAGGTGATCCGCGATGCTTTTATGCGCGCCCGTGATTACAAACAATCGTGGGATGATTTTCGGGCGAAGAAAACCAGAGTTCAGCCGCGTCGGGATTTGGAACTCGAACCGCTGGTCGAAATTATGGAAGGCAAACGCCTCGTTCACGCGCACGGCTATCGCTCGGACGAACATTTGAATTTACTGCTTCTTGCCAATGAATTCGGATTCAAGATTGCCTCGCTTCAGCACGCGCTCGAAGCCTACAAGATCGCTCCCGAAATCGCCAAATACGGCGCGGGCGTTTCGATCTTTGCCGATTACTGGAGTTTTAAGGTCGAATCCTACGATACGATTCCGTATAATGCCGCGATTCTCTGGAAAAACGGCGTTGTTGTTTCGATCAATTCCGACGATCCGGAAAGAATTCGCCGTTTGAACATTGATGCGGCAAAAGCGATGAAATACGGCGGCGTTCCCGAAGAAGAAGCCCTGAAAATGATCACGCTCAATCCGGCGAAACAACTCGGAATTGACAAGCGCACGGGTTCTATCGAGATTGGAAAAGATGCCGACATCGTTGTCTGGAACGCGCATCCGTTCAGCGTTTATGCGCGTCCCGATTATACTCTGATCGAAGGCGAGATTTTCTTCGACCGCGGTCGGGATATTTTAAGACGGCAGGAACTCGCCCGCGAACGCGCCGAACTCGAAAAAGCCGAGCCTAATCTTCCGCCTGAAAAACGCGCCGGAAGCAACCGACCTGGAACGACTCCGCCGGCACAACCGGGCGCGGAACAAGCGGAAGAAGGAGGGCAAAAATAATGAAAAAACATTTATCATCTATCATTGACCATTTATCATTTACTGCTTTTTTACTGCTCGCAGTTCACTGCGTATTGCTTGATGTTTCCGCGCAGAGCGGCGGCACGCAGCAGAATTTAACGGGCAGAGCCGGAGCTTTTGCAATTACGAATGCGCGAATCGTGACGGTTTCGGGTGCAACCATTGAAAACGGCACGATTATTATCCGCAACGGAAAAATCGAATCGTTCGGCAGCAATGTCAAAGCGGGAAGTGGTGTCGAAGTCATTGACGGCAAAGGCTTAAGCGTTTATCCGGGAATGATTGACGCGGCGACCAATATGGGATTGCGCGAGATTAACAGCGTTGCCGGCACGGTTGATATTGCCGAAACAGGCACTATGAATGCGAATGCCGCGGCGATTACCGCAATAAATCCGCATACTTCGCATATTAACGTAACCCGCGTGAACGGAACGACGACCGTTCTTTCGATGCCCATCGGCGGTCTGATTTCAGGACAATCGGCGGTTATCAATCTGAACGGCGCGACGCAATCGGAAATGGCGGTTATTTTGAACCATTCATTAATTATAAATTTCCCGCAAATCTCGACATTTGCCGGATTTACGCCCGGTGTCGGACCGCGTGTGATCGAATTTAGTCAGGCGGTTACGCAGCGCGATAAAAATGTCGAAGCGTTGAAAAAGATTTTTGAAGACGCGGCGGCTTATGCCAGAGCCAGAGATGCCTACGCGCAGAACAAAGCCCTGCCGTTCGTGCCGACCGATCTCAGGATGGAAGCGATGATTCCCTTTCTGCGCGGCGAAAAGCCGATTATTTTTACGGCGAATCGTGAACGCGACATTCGCGGCGCGGTAAAATTTGCCGGAGATATGAAACTCAAGGCGATTATAATGGGCGGTGCGGAAGCCTGGAAGGCGGCGGATGTTTTGAAGAAAAACGATATTCCGGTTATTTATACAAACGTCTGGAGTTTGCCGCAAAGTTCGGATGACGGATACGATTCAATGTTTGAAGCTCCGGCGAAAATGAGGGAAGCCGGCATCAGATTCTGTATCGGATCGGGCGACGACGGCGCAAACGCGCGTGATCTGCCGTATCAGGCGGGAATGGCTGGTGCTTACGGCTTGGCAAAAGATGAAGCCTTAAAAGCCGTAACGCTTTATCCGGCTCAGATTTTGGGCATTGCCGACAGAATGGGTTCGATTGAAAACGGCAAAGTTGCCAACATCGTCGTCACCGACGGCGATATTCTGGATGCGCGGACGAGTATCAGATATTTGTTTATCAACGGTCGCCTACTGCCGCTGACCAGCCGCCATACGGAACTTTACGACGCTTTCAAAGACAGAAGATAATTTTCAATTTTCAATTGAAGAAGTAAAGCGTTCACAAATAAAAAAAAGGCATCCCGAATTCGAGATGCCTTTTCTTCTGCGTCCAAGTTGTTTTTATTTTGCACTTAAATTTGACCACGAATTTTCACGAATTATTCTGAAGTTACGTTTTTGTTAGCTAAAGTTTTCTCAAAATTCCATAAAATATTCGTGTTGATTCATGCAGATTCGCGGTCAAATTATTCTTAATTTGAACTACGGTTGTTGCAAATTGCTTTAGTCGATTAAAGACAAAGCAAATTGAAAATCCAATCTACCATAAAATTTCTAATTGATATTGACGCGCACCGCTTCCGGGATCGTCAATTTCGATGACTGCCGTAAAATCATTGCGGCGGTTCGGCTGTTGAATGATGCGGACATTTCCGCGGCCTTCTTTTTTCACAACTTCAATCTCGACATTTTGATTCGGAAGCGAATTTGTAAAGCTGAAAGTTCCGGCAGGATATGCTCTGCCGACAACTGTGCGGGTTTCAATATCCCGACCTCTGATGATTAGTTGAACTTTGTTGTCCACCGTTCCGCGCCAGAAGGCGGTTCCGCTCGTTTGTCCGCCGGTATTTCCGCCCGGATTTCCGCCTCCGCCGCCGCTACTGCCGAGTTCACGTTCGATATTTTCGACCGAAGTTCTCGCGTTGCGCCAGAGATTTCCGGTCGCACCGAAAGTCGGGGCGCGATTCGCCATTTCTCTGAGCAGAGAAACCGCATCGCGCAGTTCGGAAGCGCGGCGGTTGTCGCGCACCATTTGCTGGAAAAGTCCCGCGCTCGCGTCAAACTGCTGGGCTAAAAATGCCGCTTCGACCTCGCGGCGGCTGTTTGAATTGCCGCGTCTTAAATCGTTATATGTCCGGTCGGCTAAATCAACCGTTTGACGCTTGAGCTGATTTGCCAGATCGTCAAGCCGCGTAGATGAATATTCCGCGCTCTGCGCTTGAGCGGAAAAACTGAAAGCGATGATTGAAAATAATACGATAAATATAGATTTTTTCATTTTTTTGTTTCCTTTGAAATTAGAATTAGGAGAGCAATAACACCGGATTTGAAGACGAAAATAAATCAGCGGGTTGCCCTAAATTAAAATGTTGCAGAGTCTATGCTCAGGAAAATAAATTTCGAAATAAGTGATAAGTGAAAAGTAACGGCTGAGATGACGTGAGGCGAAACCGCCCCCAAGCCCGTTTTAATTTAACGGACAACGTGATAACAAAGCCGCTGTTTCGCCCTCGCGTCCATTGAATTTTTCGACAGCCGTTAGCCTAGATGTAAATCTTTGATAAAGTGCGCGTCGTTGTCAAAATCTTTGATGCCTGATTCGTCTGTGATAATCTCGCGCACAACCGCCAAAATCTGCGCCCGCGTCCAAGTTCGTTCGTCTCGCTTGAAAACGTGCGGTTTGTTTGCAACTAAATAACGCGCAACTTGGCTAAGACTTTGCAAATAATAACGGAAGTTTTGCTTCATCGGGCGCGTGATGACAGCCGAAAGATAACCGAAAGCAATAGTTGCCGTCAAACCAAACCAAAAAGCCCAAAATAAACCTAAAATGCTCCAAAGAAAAATCGTCGCATAAAAGAAAACAAAAACTGTTGCGGCGGCAAGCGTCCAGAAAAGCCAAACCGGACGCGCAAGGTCGGGCAAAGCGTTTGCGCCAACTTCGGCTCGCAATGTTGCCCAGATAAACTTGCGATTTTCTTCTGGCACGAAATCTTCGAGCAAAGCGTTTGGGTAAAACGAGCGGCGCGAAAACGAAAGATGTCGTCCGAAACGCTCACGCAAAAAGTAAAATGAATGTTGCGACAAACACGAAGGCTCGTCGCTGAGCGGAACTTTTGTCGCAACGAAGTCGGCAAGCTCTCGCGTCGTGGTAATTTGAGTCGCTTCGACATCGGAAATCTGTATGCCAAAAGCATCTTCGGTTCTGACGACAATCTCAACTAAATCCATTCCCATAATTTTTAAGACGTTCCGGTTTCAAAGGAAGCTGTCGAACAGGTGATAGATAATTCTTCGATAAAACTATTAATGCGAATCAAGAGTTGAAATCAGTCGGTTTTCATTCTTTCAGCCTGTTTTAACAGGCTTTCGTGCGTCCGCGCACGTTTTAGCCGCGTCCATTTATGGCGCGGAACGATCTGTTTTTCATAGCGAAAGGGCGTTTTAACGTCCTTTTTACGCTTGAGCAATTTAGACTTTGCGGCTCAACCCGTTAGAAAGGACGTTAAAACGCCCTTTTGTGTAGTTTGCCGAAGCAACCCGCGCCATAAATGACGCGGCTAAATACCGCGAAGCGCGGAAAGCCTGTTGAAACAGGCTGAAAAACCAACGGTGGATTCACCTTTCAACTCTTGATTCACATTATTATTTCTCACTTTTCATTTATTCGGAAGTGTAAAGCATTGAAAACTTTGTTCCACATAAATTTTGAAACACTATTTTCTTACAATTCTTTCACAATCAGCCCCATTTCGGCTAGTTTCCAGTTTATGATCTCAACATCCTGTTCTGCGGCAAGTGCCGCTTCGACATCTTTTTTTCTGCCTTCTTCACAAAAGAAAGCGATACATCCGCCGCCGCCCGCGCCGCATACTTTTGTTCCGATTGCGCCGTTTGCCTCAGCTTTTTCGATAAACAAGTTCATCTGCGGAGTCGTAATGTTAGGCGAAAGTCCTTTGCGTTCGTGATAACCTTTTCGCAAAATCTCGCCTGCTGAAATCCAATTATTTTGCAAAAGAGCTTCGCGCAAATCCAATGCCGAATCGCGTATTCCTTCAAAAATATCGAAAATTTCGCGGTCGCCGTCAATGTGGCGTTTGGTGATTTCCCAATTATTTATGCCGGAATTGCGCGGTTCGCCCGTGTAAATGACGACAATGCGGTTTTCGAGCATCTCGCGGTCAATTTCCAGAGCCTCGCGCTCGATTCCGTCCGGGCGGAAATGAATGCATGCCACGCCGCCGTATTGCGCCGAATAATAATCCTGAAACCCCGCCGGAACTCTGATCACCTGCGTTTCGATATTTGCCGCAATCGGAATGAATTTTTCCAGCGCATAACGGTTTCCGACCAGATGATTGAGCGCGCCGATACAGGCAATCGCCAGCGTCGAAGAACCTGCAAGTCCCGCGCCTGCCGGAACTTCCGAATCGGTTGTCATCGTAAAGCCCGTTTCCGGCTTGAAGAAATAGACGAGTTTTGACGGCAATTCAAGTCGCGGCTCACTTGCCAACTCTTTGATATTTTCCAGCGTTGTTTCAAATCTCTCGCCGCGGTCAATTGATTCGATTATGATTTTATTATCAATGCGGGTTTCAATCCGGCATTTTGCCCGCAAATTAACCGCAAAATTTACGGTTGCCGCGCCTTCGTGAAACAAGAAAAGCGGCGGTATGTCAATTGTTCCGCCCGCCAAATCAACTCTTGCCGGAGCAGATGATTCGATTATCACAAGTTATTTCCTCAGATTTTAATGAATTGAAATTATGAATTTTTTCAGAATATTTTAACTGTAAAACTAATAAAAATACAGATGAAAGCGGTTTTTATCAAATAGAGCGACGAATTTATTTGTAAAAATATTTTTGATTCAAACCTGAAAGCCCGATGGATTTTTGTAAAATCAACTATTCGGAGTGGTTGTTTCAGCTTTTTTTTTAATCTCTTTTTCCGGTTCTTTTTCTTCAATATCTGTTTGTTTTTTATCGGGCGAACTGGTTAAATGCAGTCGTTCGCCTAAATCGTGAAGTTTCTCTTGAGCGACTTCTTCAAAATCGTGAAATCTTTCTTCGAGTTTAAGAATCGTCGCCGGATCGGCATCTTCGACCTTCGGCGAGAGCCAGTAATGTTCCATTAAATAGAAAACTATAACGCCGAATAAAACAATAAAGAAAAGCGCGATGCCGATCTGCTGGAAGTCGCCGATAATCGTCGTGATCGCGCCGCTGAAAAAATAACCGATGCCGGCAAGCATCGAAACCCAGATCGTGCAGCTGATTACATCAAGAATCAGAAAACGCCAGTAGGGCATTTTGCCGATTCCGTAAAAAATACACATCGCGCCGCGAATGCCGTAGATATATTTTGAGATGATGATGGCGAAACCGCCGAATTTATCAATCAGGCGTTCGATTCTCGGTTGGGCGATCTTATAAAAGCGGTAATCTTTGATGGTTTTCTGAAAAACACGCCCGATCATATAACCGAAACTATCACCGACAATTCCGCCGAGGACTCCGGCAACAAGCACCTTGAAAAATCCGTATTGCCCGAAAAAACCGCCGTGAGCCATTACTCCCGAAAGCAGAAGCGTTATATCTCCTTCGACTGTGCAGAGCGCGAAAACCGCGTAAATACCGTATATTTCGATTAGCTCGTTTATATGTTCCATTGGTGAAAGTCAAAAACTTAATTCGCGTCTAAGCTATAAAAGAGTAACTTTCAAAACTCTTTGAGTCAACCGTTTTGCGATTTGCAAAATATCACTTTATAAATTAAGCCTTTATTTGACAGTTTGTTAGGTTAAGTCTAAAATTCGTTTAGTTTTTCGTCCAAAATATATTTACAGATTAGTTTTTTAAGAGATTAATGAGCGAAGCACTCAATCAAGCAGATAAATTCGTCGGAATCGAGATTTCTAATTCTTCAATAAACGGTGTTTGCGTTAATAAAAACGGAGAGCTGACGGTCGTTCATAAAGTTTTGCTTAATAAAGAGTTAGACCCGTTTAATAATCTTGTAAATTTTATCAATGAAATCCTGGACAGATTCGGAGGTTTTGACAAAATCGGCATCGCCGTTCCCGGTTTAATCAATCGGGAAACAAGGCGCGTTGCTTTTTCAACATTTATTCCCGAACACGAAAAAACTGATTTTTTCAGAGAGATAGAAGCCGAAACCGGCGTAAAAATTTTAATTGAAAACGATGCCAACGCGGCGGCTTATGGAGAATTTTTGATCGGTGCGGGACGCGGAAACCGGAATATGTTTTATGCGACGCTCGGCACGGGAGTTGGCGGCGCGATTATTTTTGACGGTAAAATTTGGCACGGCGCCTCCGGTTTTGCCGGAGAATTTGGTCACCTTGCGATTAATTCCGAAGGTTTGAAACTCGAAGATGTAGCTTCTTCGGCAAATATCGTTGAGCGCACGAGAAGCCGTTATCATCAGGATCACACGTCTTCTTTGAGCAAAATCGGCGAGTATGAAATTACTTTGAACGATATTATCAATGCGGCAAACAATGAAGATGATTTTGCTCAAATGATGCTGGAACGAACCGGAAATTATGTCGGAACGGCGATTGCCGGGGTAATAAATTTATTGAATATTGAAAAAATCGTGATTGGCGGCGATATTATGCAAGCCGAACATTTCGTCCTTGATGCAATAATTCTCCGTGCAAAAAAACTCTCATTTGCACCCTCGTTTGAAACAACCGAAATTCTTGTAGGGAAATTAGGAGAAAATGCGGCGGCGATCGGTGCCGGACTTCTTTCGGCAGAATATTAATTTTACTGACAAAAGAAAAAAGGTAATTGATTAGGTCAAAAAGGAATTTTAGCGGATTAGACATTTGATAACAATGTGAAAGTAGAGTTACCGGAAACAATTGAAGAATGCCATAGTTTAATCAAGAATCTGTTGTTGGTTATCGAAAAGATGCAAAC
>JBGTIH010000176.1:0-46810 GCA_041745765.1 Pyrinomonadaceae bacterium
GTTTGCATCTTTTCGATAACCAACAACAGATTCTTGATTAAACTATGGCATTCTTCAATTGTTTCCGGTAACTCTACTTTCACATTGTTATCAAATGTCTAATCCGCTAAAATTCCTTTTTGACCTAATCAATTACAAAAAATTAATACAAAATAAATTAGTGATAAATACTTCATTTTTACACCTTACATTTAAAAAGGAAATTTCAAACCCATTTCACGAATTTGAAGAAGTGCTTCGGCATTTCCGAGCGCGTCGTCCACCGGATTATGTGTGTGTTTTGTTTTTCTGAATTTTTTCCATCTCGAAGCGGCAAAAAAATCTTTTTCCAGTCCTGCATAAAGATCGCCGATTCTTCTCGCACTGAAACCGAACGGATTTTTTCCCAGAAAGAAATGAAAATAATAATTTATCCACTGCCAGTCAAACGCCGGATTGTCCGAAATAAAAACCGTCTGCCCGTTTGAATTCGCCTTGATCCATTCGTCGAACTCCTGCATTACATCTTTCGGCTCATCAAAAGTTAAATGATCTTCGCGCGAAAAACCGCTGATCGCCAATGCCTGTTCATTCCAAACATCTGAAACCGGTTTCGTTTTCCCGTAAAAAGTTTTTGAAAGGCTCGGCTCGACGACGACCGCGCCGAAACAAACCATCGAATACTTATGCGGAATCGCGCCGTCGGCTTCGACATCAACTACAATTAAAGACATATTTTAAGACACAGCAAATTCAGTATATTGACGCATTTCCGGCGGATGAAATTCAAAAACAAGGTCTTTCGATGGAACACCTTTTTCTAATAAAATTGTTCCAATTCCTTCTTCGGTCAGATCTTCTTCGATATGAATTTTGCCATCTTTCAATCGTGCAAAGAATCTAATTGCCCGTGTGCGACCTTGATTTGTCCAACCGAAACCGAACCACGCAAACACGCCGTCGGCTTCATCAAAAACAAAAACCGAATCATTTTCCGATTTAACATCCGAATTTGTCGCCCGTGCGTCAATTATCTTGTATTCCGTTAAAATTTCGCGTAGAAGATCGGCATAATGTTTCATCTTATCCATTTCACAATTTCCTCTTGTGTAAGATTTACGGTCAAAATTTAGTATATTTTTACTCTCGATAATTATATTGATCGCTTCCTGTGTAAAAAATTCCTGATAAATTTTTTCGCTGACTGCCAAAAACAGTTGGCGTTCCGGCGCGGTTTTGCTCAAATAAATTCGATAAACGTCATATTGTCCGATTGCCGAATATAAATCAGGCATCTTCGAAGGAGATAAAAAACTCTTGATCTCCACCGCAATTTTTTCATCTCCTTTCTCCGCCGTAAAAAGATTTTTCTCTGCCGCAATATCAACCAAAACTATCTGACCTTTGAAATTTATCGTGTATGGATCATCAGTAATCGTCCAACCATCTTTTACCAAAGCGTTTTTAACCGCTTCGTGAATTTTATCAAGTCTTGCCATTAGTCTTTTACCAATTCGTGGATTTGCTTGAGTTTTCGCAAAAGCTTTTCCAGTTTATTTAAAGGCAATTGATTCGGACCGTCGCTTGGAGCTTTGGCGGGATTATCGTGAACTTCCATAAAAACCGCGTCCACGCCGCAAGCCACACCTGCACGGGCAAAGTATTCGATGTATTCGGCAAGCCCGTCCGTTGCCTTGCCGAGTCCGCCCGGCAGCTGCAATGAATGCGTAACGTCGAAAACAACTGGAACGCCAAAACTTCTCATCACCGGAAAACTCTTGAAATCTACGACCAGATTATTGTAGCCGAAGCTCGCGCCGCGTTCGGTTAGAAGAATTTTCTCACTTCCTGCTTGCTGCAATTTTTCGACAATATTCTTCGCATCCCACGGCGCGAGAAACTGTCCTTTTTTAACATTTACGGCTTTTCCGGTTTTCGCCGCCGCGATTAAAAGATCGGTCTGGCGGCATAGAAACGCCGGAATTTGCAAAATATCTGCAACCGTCGCCGCTTTTTCCGCCTGCCAGGGTTCGTGAATATCCGTAATCACCGGAACGCCGATTTCCTTTTTCACATGCGCCAGAACTTCCAAACCGAAATCCATTCCGTCGCCGCGAAAGCTCTCGATCGAACTGCGATTCGCTTTATCAAACGAAGATTTATAAACAAATTCCACGCCGACTTCCGTACAAATATCGCGTATTTCCTGCGCCATAAAAAGCGCGTGCTGATGATTTTCAACGACGCACGGACCTAAAATAAAGGTTAAATTCCCGCCGCCGAAGGTTACATTTTCTACTTTAAAAGGTTTTATTTCAGTCATTTTAATTTTCTGGCGGGAAAATTCCCGTCAATTTCCAAAATTCTCTCGCCGTTTTCTGCAAATCGCTGTTTAATTGCAAAGCGGAAACCGTTGCGCGTCCGCAGGAAGTTTTACCGATGATTTCGGTTTTATCTTCGCTCCAAACAAAATGTCTGGTCCATTTTTGCTTTCTCGGATTGAAAATTTTTACGCGCTTAAATTTGATCGCATCAAACCCGTGTGTTTTTATACCTTTATACAAATTACATTGCCGACACGCGAGCCATAAATTTTCTTCGTCATCGCTTCCGCTTTTTGCTTTCGGACGAAGATGTTCGATTTCGAGTTTATAAGAAACAAGTTTTTGCGGAACAAGACAATATCCGCAGCGATTTTCGGCTTGTGTGCGAATTTTCGATTCTAATTCTTTAGATATTTCGCTCACGCCAATTCTTCGACCGATTTAATTAATCCGCGTTTCAAAGCCTCGGCAATTCCGGCGGCTTTTCTTAAATCATTGAGGCGATTGATCTGCATTAGCTCGTGCAGTTCATTTTTATCTTTATCGGTTAAATTTTCTTCGCCGTTTTTTTCTAATAAACGGCTTAAATGCTCGCTTTGTTTTTCGGGCATCTGAAAATTTGCTAATGCCATAACTTCTTCATCCGAAGAAACGGCAACGCTTTTTTTCAATATTTCAACTTCTTTTTCAAAGCGGTTTTCAAAAGTTTCTTCGATAACTTCATCAATCGTCCGCTCAGTCATTTGCGCGATACTCGAAACATATTGATAAGCGTTTTCCGATAAATTAATTGTCGTTTGCATAATTTTTACTCCGAAATACAAACACAGATTAGCACAAATTTATGAAAAAATTTATTCGTGCCAATCTGCGTTGATTTCTCGTTCGCCGCAATTGCTCGTTACGTCGTCCTTTAAATTTTCTTTTTGTAAACGATTTTATTTAGACGATCTTGAACTAAAATGTGCATAAACCGGAATCATCTTATTATTTTGAAAGATGAAAGCAGTAAAAGAAACCAACTCAGGAAAATAAAAACATTTGAAAGGCGATAGAGCCAAATCAAAATTCTTGCATCTTTTTCCTGTTCAACCCAGTAAGGTGTATTCCAAATCATTTCTACATATAAAATTCTTTGATATGGTTTCCAAATTGTTCCTCTTACAGAATCTTTTTTGTAAAAATTTGCATATCGTGTTTTCAAAATTTGAAAAAGTAAATAAAAACTAATTGCATTTACAACAATGAAAAAAATGAAGCTAAGAAAATAAATCCAAGAATACCTCATTAATAAAATCTACTCCTCACCAGCAATTGCCGCGCGGTCCTGCATCTCAATCGGTTTATCGCTGGAAACGTCTTCCTTTAAATTTTCGCTTTGCAGACGGTTTTCCCAGGCGGCTTTGACAAATGAAACAAAGAGCGGATGCGCTTTCAAAGGTTTCGATTTGTATTCCGGATGAAATTGACAGCCGACAAAAAACGGATGAACTTCGCGCGGGAGTTCGATCATTTCGACGAATTTTTTGTTCGGCGAGATTCCGCTGAAAACCAGACCGTTTTCTTCCAATTTACTGCGAAATTCGGGATTAAATTCAAAACGATGGCGATGGCGTTCGGAAATCGTCGCCGCTCCGCCGTAGATTTCGCGCGCCAGACTTTCTTCTTTGAGTTCGCAATCCCAAGCGCCGAGACGCATCGTGCCGCCGAGTTCTTCGACATCAACTAAATCTCTTAACTTAAAAATCACCGGAAATTCGGTTTCTTCATTAAATTCGGTTGAATCGGCTTCCTTCAAATCGCAGACGCTTCGCGCAAATTCGATGCACGCCGTCTGCATTCCGAGGCAAATTCCGAAATACGGCGTTCCGGATTTTCGCGCATATTTTATCGCCCGAATCATTCCCGCCACGCCGCGCTTTCCGAAACCGCCGGGAACAAGAATCGCGTCGAAATCCTGAAGCCGCGTTTCATAACCGTCTTCCATCAAATCCGCCGATTCAACCCATTTCACTTTCACGCGCAGATTATTCGCCACGCCCGCGTGCGTCAGAGCCTCGCGCAGAGATTTGTAGGAATCTTCGAGTTCGACGTATTTTCCGATAATTCCGATCTTTACCGTTCCTTCGCTCGGCTCTTTGATGGTTGAAACGAGTTCGCGCCATTTTTTCAAATCAGCCTGCGGAAAGTCTTTCTTTAAATGCAGAAGTTCGACGATCAATTCATCCAGACCTTGTTCGTGAAAAGCGAGCGGAACTTCATAAATTGACGGAACATCGAGCGCGGAAATCACGGCACTTTCCTGCACATTGCAGAAAAGCGCGATTTTCCGGCGCAGATCGAGCGGCAGAGGTCTGTCCGAACGGCATAACAATAAATCGGGCTGAATGCCGATTTCGCGCAGTTCTCTGACGGAATGCTGCGTCGGTTTGGTTTTGAGTTCTCCGGCGGCGGCGATAAACGGAACGAGCGTTACGTGTACGAAAATCGCATTATTTCTGCCTTCTTCATTGCCGAGCTGACGAATCGCTTCCATAAACGGCAGCGATTCGATGTCGCCGACCGTTCCGCCGATCTCGACGATCAAAACGTCCGGCTTTTCATTATCGGTGATGACGCGCACCGCTTCTTTGATCCGGTCGGTAATATGCGGAATGACCTGAATCGTTTTCCCAAGATAATCGCCGCGCCGCTCTTTTTCGATGACCGACAGATAAATTCTGCCGCTCGTCCAATTATTCGCCTGCGAGAGTTTCGCGTGAGTAAAACGCTCGTAATGTCCCAGATCGAGATCGGTTTCCGCACCGTCATCGGTTACAAAAACCTCGCCGTGCTGAAACGGCGACATCGTTCCCGGATCAACATTAATATAAGGATCGAGCTTCATCATCTGCACGCTCAAACCGCGCGATTCGAGCAAACACCCGATCGAAGCCGCCGCTAAACCTTTCCCCAAACTCGAAACCACGCCGCCCGTTACGAAAATATATTTTGTCATTTGTCCCTCGTCCTTTATTTTACTATTTCTGTTCCATTCGCGTTTTCTTCGCGCTCTTTTTTATTAAATCTTCCTTATTTCAACTACGTTTGAACTTCCTTCGATTTCGCCGCTTGCGGATTCATCAATTCGTTCAGCGCATTAACGCTCGCGCTCAGCATCGAAGCACTTTCCGAAACATTTTTCTCGAATTGTTCGGCAGTCGTCTTGCGCGGTTTTGCCAAGATTTTTAAACCCACAATTATGCCAATAATTAATAAAACGAAAAATGCTAAACCAATCCAATCGCTCATAAATTACTCAAATCCTTCCATCCAAAAACTAAGGTTTTGAAATCCTGTTCACCTAATTTTAATTCGCTCCAGCCTAAAATTTCTCCGCCTAGTTTTTCGTAAAACTTTCTGAACGGGCTAATTTCCAGGGCTATCAGAAACATTGAATTGATCTGTTTAAGCCTTAATTCGTTAGCGATTAACTTAAAAAATTCCTTGCCAATACCTTGTCGCTGAAATTCCGTCAGGATATAAATTGAATAAAGCTGTGCGTTATATCCTGTATTGTTCGGTTTAATTTCAACATCTGCAAAACCGACTATCTTACCTTCAAAATTTTCCGCAACAAAAATTTGGTAATTATTATCGAATAATTTATCAAACAATCCTTTCCGAATATCTTTTATATTTTTCACTTCTGCTAATTCATCAAGATATTTTTTCGGCAGTAAGCCGTTATATGATTTTTGTGAAGATAAAACATAGACATCCGTAATTTCTGACAAATCTCCGGCGTTTGCCCAGCGATATTTCAAATCTTTCCTTGGCTCTTGAGGCTCCCTATCTTCAATTATATTTTTCACGCGCTCAAAATCTTCTTGCGTATCAACGCCGATCGAGCTTTCATTTACTTCGACGACTTTGATGCGTGCGCCGTTTTCCAGAGCGCGGAGTTGTTCCAAAAATTCGGTCTTTTCTAAACTTGTCTGCGCGAACTTTGTAAATTTTAATAAAAATTCGCGCCGGTAAACATAAAGCCCCGTGTGTTTGCGATAAAGTTTTAGTAAATCTTTTTCTGCTTGCAGAGCGTTTTGCAAACTGCCGTATTTTTTCACCGTTTCGCGCGGAAACGGAATCGGCGAACGGGAAAAATAAAGCGCGAAATCGTTTTTATCGGTAACGACTTTGACAACATCCGAAGATAAAACGTCGGCGATTTCGTGAATCGGTTCGCAAGTTGTCGCAATATCAATCGTTTTATCAAGCAAAATAGCTTCGACCGCACTTTCGATTGTTGCCGGCGGAATAAGCGGTTCGTCGCCCTGAACATTGACGATTATCGAATTTTCCGGCAGATTTTCGGCGACTTCCGCAATGCGGTCGCTTCCCGATTGATGATTTTCGTCGGTTAAAACGGCTTCGTTTCCGCTCGCTTCGATTATTTTCAGGATTTCTTTGCTGTCGGTCGCAACAATCACGCGCGAGATGTTTTTTGCCTTTTTCGCTTGCTCTAAAGTGTGCAAAATAAGAGGTTTTCCATTTAAAGGCAAAAGTAATTTGTTCGGCAAACGAGTCGAAAAGAGACGCGCCGGGATGACTGCTATAACATTTTTTTGTTGGATTTTTTCCGTGTTGCCCACGGGATTACAGACTAGCAGAAAAAACTGAAACTTCAAAGTTCAAAGTTCAAAGTAATTTCTAAATCAACGGATCAATTCATTTATAACTTTCGATTTTTGCAAAACTTTGAACTTGAAACTTTGAACTTTCAACTATTTTAGCTAAACTTTTTTCGTGCAGGAATTTAATCAAGAAAAACAAATCGAACAAAATGAGGTGGAATTGTCAGAAACAAGGGAAACTTCAATAATTGTAGAAAAACCGTCGCCGAATAATCCGCCGTGGAACTCCTTTTTTGCCTTTTTGCTCTGGCTCACCAGCGTCGGGCTGATCGTTATTTTGCCGTCTTTGTTTCTAATGCCTTATCTATTCGGCAAAAATATTCAAGTTGCCGATAATACCGAATTTAGAAATTTTCTTTTCAGCGATCCGACGGCGGTTGTGATAAGTTTAGGCGGAACGATGGTGGCGCATCTTCTGACGCTTGTCTTTGCGTGGTTTATTGTAACTAAATACAACACTTATTCCTTTAAGGAAATGCTCGGCTGGCGTTGGGGCGGTTTTAAGTTTTGGCACGGTTTCGCCATTTTGATCGGCGTTTATGCGGTTGCGCTGACAATGATAAATCTTCTCGGTTCACAGGAAAACGAGATGACGCGGATTTTGCAGAGTTCGCGAACGGCGGTTTTTATGGTGGCGATTCTGGCAACATTTTCCGCGCCGATTGTCGAAGAAGTAATTTATCGAGGCGTTTTATATTCGGCGTTTCAGCGCACTGTTAATTCGACATTTGCCGTAATTATCGTCACCGCGCTTTTTGCCGCCGTTCATATTCCGCAATATTCACCGGATTACGCGACGATTATTTCGATTTGTTTTGTCAGTTTGGTAATCACTCTGATTCGCGTCAAAACCGATAATTTGCTGCCGTGCATAATTTTCCATATGGTTTTTAACGGGATTCAAGCAGTTTTAATGATTCTTCATCCATATATTCCTTTACCTGAAACTCTCAATCCCGTTCCGGAAAAAGCTTCTTTCTTTCTTTCTTTACCATATTTTGTTTCACAAGTTTATTGATTGTTTTGAGAATTTAGAATTAAAACACGAAGGAACACGAAGATTTCACGGAAAATGCAGATAGAATAAGATATTCTTAGATAGTTTTCCTCTGTAGTAAAAATCAGTTTATTTCAACTCAAAACTCAAGTTTCATTAAACTTCGTATTTTCTTTTTATCATTTCGTTATGTGGGGCAAGGGTAGAAAGGTGAAATTACTGTTGGTTTTTCAGCCTGTTTCAACAAGCTTTCCACGCTTCGCGGCACTTAGCCGCGTCATTTATGGCGCGGATCGGTTCGGCAAATTGCACAAAAGGGCGTTTTAACGTCCTTTCTAACGGCTTAAGCCAGAACCGTCAAATGCTAAAGCGGAAAAAGGACGTTAAAACGCCCTTTCGGTATGAAAAAAAATCGTTCCGCGCCATAAATGGACGCGGCTAAAACGTGCGCGGACGCACAAAAGCCTGTTGAAATAGTCTGAAAGAATGATAACCGAATGATTTCTACACTTGCTTTACATTCGTAGTTTATTTCTTATTTCCAAAAATTTCTAAAGCAAAAAAGCGGAAGAATTTACAAAATTCTTCCGCTTTTTTAATCCGCTAAAACTATTTTATGATTACGGTCTTTGACTATCTCTGCCGCCTGTTTGCGTCGGAATTCCGGTCGGCGCAGAAGTTGAAGGAACAACAACTCTAGGCATTGAACGGCTCGGGAAATTCGGCACTTCAACTCCGGTATTTCTTTCAACGCGAGAGCGACCGTTATCACGATCTACTTGCTCAAACGGCGGAACAGGTCTGGAAGTATTTCCCGAATCACTTCTTCTATTCCTATTTTCCGTTCTGGCATCCGCATTCGGATTTCCTCCGGTAGTCGGATTTCCTCCCGGATTCGGGTTATTAACCGGCGGATTGATATTGCGCGGCGGGTAGTAATAAATGTATGTCGGAAGTCTGTAATACCAAATATCGCGTCTAAATCCGAAACCGTAAGGCGAACTCCAACCATAACCGAACGGAAGGAAAGTGTTTCCGCCAAAAAACGGATCATAAACCCAGAGTCCGTAAGAATCATATAAACTCCAGCGATTCATCGAAAAACTTGATAACAATGTACTACGTAAAACATTTCTTTCAAGTCTTTCATTAGCTTTTGCCAATTCTCTGGCGCGCGTTCGGCTCCATTCTTCGAGATTATCTCTTTCTTTTGTACTGAATCTTGCAACGGCAACATCATCTTCACCGCCGACTGTCGCGGTTCTGCCTTTTTTGACTGTGGTGTCATCATCACCGATTTGCGCTCTGCCGCTCCAAACTTCGATTTTGCCCGTTCCATCATCCATTACATCAATTCTGTAAACACCTGATCTAATCACATTAAAAGTTGCTTTCGGAGTATTTACGGCAAAAGTGAAATTGTTGGTTGTGATTACTTCAAACATCGCGCTTCCGCGATGTAAGTTGATTTGCAGATTTTCCAGCGAAGTTTCAACAAACTCAAAGCTTGAATTTCCGCCAAGCCGAATATATGACCCGGGATTAAGCAGAATCTCGGCTTTGCCGTCGGCTTCGGTCGAAATTTTATCGCCTATTCTTACCTGATCGCCTTTGAGCAAAAGCCCGCTTCTGCCCGCCGGTCTGGAGATAGCAACTCGTCCCTCAATAAAATTTACGCCGCCCGCATCAGCCGAAATTACATATTTACTCGCAGCCGCTGAAGCCGTCCGGCTTTCTTGCTGTGCGTATGAAAATACGGAGAATGCAAGAACAATCATACTTATCGAAAAAATGGTTAGCAGATTCTTTTTCATAATTTACCTCTTTGAAATGGATATTGTCTTAATCTTAGTTTATTAAAGCAAATATTACAATGTATTTCTGTCAGTTAGAGGCAAAGTGCTGTTTAGTAGTTGTTTTAAAAAAAGGAACAACCTTTGCCTTGAAAACGTAATCATAGTGTTTGCCTGACCGATAGTGAGGCAAATTATAAGCGAGGCAATTATTTATGGCGACATTTAAAGATCCGGTGAGATGTTTTGCTCCATTAGAAGTCATTGAGAGATTGCTCGAAATCCGTTCTGAATTCGGTTTTGCAGAAGTAATATATCTGGACGGCTCCCGTGAGTTAGCCGAATTGTTAGATGCTAACGGCTTCGATGTTTATGCTTTTTCGACTAAAAATGAAAAGATAAATTATGGTGATTACCGCGCCCCGATTGTGCCGGGCGGCGATAATGTTCATTGCTCTCTAACGGCACATTAAAAGTTTTTTTCAATTTCCCAAATAGACAACAAAAGAAGGAACGCGGAAGGCTCGGAGAAATCCACCTTCCGCTTTTTTTTGTGAAAACTCAAGGCACTCGCTACCTCTCACTATATTGATCTGAGGTCTTAAACTTTTCGCTTTACACAGCTTTGACGATAAAAAGAGTTCCGTCATCGTCTAAAAATTTTTGTCCGGTGTAGTTTGTCAGGTCTTTGCGAATAAATTCGATCAAGTCTTTTGCCGAAAGGTGCATTCCTTTTAAGATAAGTTCGGCAAATCTGTCGCGTCCGTATTCTTCGCCGTTTTCATTGGTCGCTTCGGTGATGCCGTCGGTGTAAAGCACCAAAGTTTGTCCGACATCAAATCTGATAAAGTGCTGATGATACTGCATATTGCGGAACATTCCCAAAGGAAGATCGCCGTATTCGACAAAACGATAAGTGCCGTCCGATTTAACCAGCAGAGGCGGATTATGTCCGGCATTTGAATAAACAAATGTTTTATTTGTCGCATCTAAAATCCCGTAGATCGCCGTGATAAATTGATGATCTTCGACCGAATCCCACAAAAGATTTCCGACTTTTGCCATAGCGATATGCGGCGCGTAGCCGATCTGCACACCGGCTCGCAGGGACGCACGTAAAAAAGCCATTAAAAGCGCGGCGGGAATGCCTTTGCCGACCGCATCGGCGACGACAATTCCGATTTGGTCTTCAAAAATCTTCACCCAATCATAATAATCGCCCGAAACTTCTTCAGTCGGGAAAATATATGCGCTGATGTCAAAATTTTCTAATTCAGGATCGTGATCGGGCAGAAGTTCGAGTTGGACTTCGCGGGCGACTTCGAGCTGGGCTTGCAGACGTTTTTTTTCGATTAGTTGATCGTGAAGTTCGACTTTTTCGATAATTATCGCAACCTGTGAAGCGAGCAGTTGAAGAATTGATAAATCATCTTCGTTATAAGCGTCTAATCTGTCACTTTCCAAATCAAACACGCCGATAACTTTATCATTTGAAATAATCGGTGCGACGATTTCCGATTTTGTGCGCTTTCGTGCCGGAAAATATCGTTCATCAAGGCTGACATCGGGCGAAATCAAAGGTTTTCCCGTCTGGGCAACATAGCCGATAAAACCTTCGCCGAGTTTCAGTCGCGGTTCAATCAATTCAAAACTGATTTGATAGCCGCGCAGAGCTTTTGATTTAAAGGCATACTGAATTTCATTGGTTTCCGTCTGCGACTCAATTAGATAAATTCCCGCCGCATCGTAATGAATCAGAGAACCGAGCGTATCCATCACGAGCGTTAAAAGTTCTTCCAAATCGAGCGAGCGGCTGATTGTTTTTGTAATATCAAGCAGCATCCGCAATTTATCTACAACCGTCAATTTCGGATCCGGAGAAGAACCTTGGTCAAGTTTTATATTAGATTCGGGCATTATGTTAAGGGAAAATTAAAATGATTTAATATTTTTGATTTATTCGCAAGTCGTAAATCAAAAAATTAAGCACAAAGGGGTAAGAATAAGTTTAACTTTTAACCTTTTATTCATAACGCAGACATTCAATCGGGTCTAATTTGGCGGCTTTTCTCGCCGGCAGAACGCCGAAGATCAGACCGACACCAACCGACACCGATAATGACAGCAAAATCATCCATAATTCGATATGAGCGGGCATTGACGGAATCAAAAGCATCAGCAAATTACTGATGCCGATGGCAATCACGATGCCGATCAAGCCGCCGAAAAATGTCAGGGTCATCGCTTCGAGCAGAAATTGCAGAACGATGGCTTTTTTCGTCGCGCCGATTGCCTTGCGGATGCCGATTTCCTTGGTTCTTTCCGTAACGGAAACGAGCATAATATTCATCACGCCGATACCGCCGACGAGCAAACCTAAAAGTGAGATAGCAATCGCTGCCGCGCCGACTCCGCCGATGATGCCGTCAAATTGCGCGATGAAATTATCGGCGGTTTTGATGTCGAAATTATTCGGGTCGCCGTATTTCACCTCGCGCCGCTGGCGCAAAATTCCCTCGACTTCCAAAACGGCATCGTTAAGCTGTCCTTGCTTTGCCTGAATGATATGCAGCAGCGAATCGCGCACGGGAGCGGCTTTGCGCGCGGTTCTAAACGGCATAAAAATCTTGCGGTCTTCTTCGTTTTCGCCGAAAAAACCGGCTTTTCGTTTTTCGATCACGCCGATGATCTCCCACGTCGTGCCGTTCATCCGCACGACCTTGCCGACCGCTTCATCTTCCTTGCCGGGAAAGAGTGCTTCGACCGTATTTACGCCGACGACCAGCACGTTTCTCCGCTGATAATTATCCGCTTCGGTCAGCCAACGACCTTGTTTGAGCGAAAGATTAACGACCTGCGCGTAGTTCGGCGATACGCCGTCGGTCAAAGCCCAGCGGTAATTTTTGCCTTCATAAACCAGATTATCATCGAAACCGCTGCCCCAGGAACCGATATTTATTGCTACTACGGCAATATCTTCGACCGTGGTTGATTGCGCTAAAATCGCGTTGGCATCGGCTTCGGTCAAAGGTTTGCGGTTGCGTTCATCTCGATTTCCGTTGCTAAAACCTGTCGAAAGATGAAAGGCATAAATATTATTCGTGCCGTATTCCTCAACGATTGAAACGATTGATTGACGCATTCCGGTCAGAATCGAAGCGACGACAATCGCCGTGATAATACCGATAACGATGCCGAGAATCGTCAAACCGGAACGGAATTTATGCGCCAAGATGCTGTCCAGCGACATCTTCAAAACTTCCTTCGGCAGAGAACTCATTAATTTCATAAACCTTTAATTAATGGTGAATGGTGAATGGTGAATGATGAATTAAGAAATTCTCAAATTAACAATTAATAATTAAACATTCACCATTCACCATTCACCATTCACCATTAAAAACATTCATCATTCACCATTCACCATTCACCATTAAAAACATTCACCATTCACATTTATTCTAACTTTTTGTCAGCGCGACAATCGGGTCTAATCTCGAAGCCTTCCACGCCGGATAGAGTCCGGCAAGAATTCCGATAATGCTTGAAACGCCGACCGATAAAATGATGTAGCCGAACGTGATCGTCATCGTTATTTCAAGTAAAAATGTAATAAGCTGCGTAACGGCGACCGCCAAAAATAAACCGATGATGCCGCCGACCACGCATAACAGCGCCGATTCGATCAAAAACTGCAGCAAAATCTGTTTGCGCGTCGCGCCGATGGCTTTTCGCAAACCGACCTCGAAAGTTCTTTCCGTAACGGAAACGAGCATAATATTCATTACGACGATTCCGCCGACGATCAGAATAATCATCGTTACGGGAATAACGACGGCGGCGATTGCGCCCGTAAATTGATCCATCTGCGAATTAATTTCATCAACATTGACCAGACTGAAATTGTCTTCCTGATTGCCGAAAAGTTGGCGTTTATTCCGGAGAAGCAGACGCGCTTCTTCGATCGATTCCATAAAAATTTCTTTATCGGCGGCTTTGCCGTGAACCTGTATACCGCCGGTTCGCGCAAATATTTGATTATGCAGAGTGATCGGAATATAAATGTGGCGGTCTTGCGAATCGCCGAAAAACGAGCCGCGTTTTTTTTCGATACCGATAATTCTCAAAGGAATACCGCGCACTTTTATCGTCTGACCGAGCGGCGAGGCGTATGGAAAAAACTTCTCTTTAACGTCGTAGCCGATGACGCCGACCTTCGCGGCGCGCGTTACTTCTTCGGCGGTAAAATAACGCCCTTCTTCGATCGTTTTGTCTTCGATCTCCACGAAATTATCGGTATTTCCGATGATTCTCGTTGACGGAAGTTCGATGCCGCGCTCATCCAGATCGGCACCGGCATTGATCTGTGCTCCGATGTATAGACAAGTTTTGCAATTTTCTTTGATATGAATATATTCGTCCCAAACGACATTTTTATTGAGCCGGTTTTTACGCTCGTATTCTTCGTCTGACATTCCGCCGGTTGAAGCCATTCGCGTCATCATAAAATGATTCGCGCCGAGAACTTTGGAAACCTGGTCAATCACATAAGTTTTCAAACCGCTGATCGAAGCACCGACGACAACGACCGCCGCCACACCGATAATAATTCCGATTAAAGTCAGAAAAGCGCGAAGTTTGTGTTCGAGAATTGACTTAAAAGCAATCCAAAAAGCGTCCGAGTAAAATGTAAAAACCTGTCGCATAAAAAAATAGTTCGGTTTGAAATTTTTAGTTGCCGAAAAAGCAGTTAAAGCGAGTTACGAATTTCTGGAAATAAGGTTCGGTAAAAATCAGTATAACGAACGGTAGTGAGTACTTTTATTTTTCCGGAAGATAATTCAGTAAGGCAAAAGTGAATAGGCAAATGGCAAAAGTGAAAATCTTTTTAACTATTTAACTCATTGAAATTACCGAGTTAATCACACAATTTGAATCGGTATAATGTCCGGCTTAATAATACTGCTCATCACCATTCGCTATACTTATTTTGGCAATTGCACAAAAAATAATGCCTCGTGTTATAATTTTCGCGTCTTCAATAATCAATATATTTAGAAATTTTTAGGAGAAAGTGTTTTGAGCATTTTAATAAATAAAGATACGCGCCTGATTGTGCAGGGAATTACGGGAAAAGAAGGAACTTTTCACACGCAGCAGATGATCGAATACGGCACGAACATTGTCGGCGGAGTTACGCCCGGGAAAGGCGGCACGACGCACGAAGGAGTTCCGGTTTTTAATACGGTCAAAGAAGCGATCGAAGCGACACAGGCAAATGCTTCGGTCATTTATGTTCCGCCGCCGTTTGCCGCGGACGCGATTATGGAAGCCGCCGCTGCCGGTCTGCCGCTCGTCGTCTGCATTACCGAAGGCGTTCCGGTTGCCGATATGGTCAAGGTGCGGGAATTCTTAAAAGACAGAACCGCAACGCGTCTGATCGGTCCGAATTGTCCGGGAATCATCGCGCCCGGCAAATGCAAAATCGGAATTATGCCCGGGCATATTCACAAAGAAGGCAGAATCGGCGTTGTCTCTCGAAGCGGAACTTTAACGTATGAAGCCGTCGGACAATTAACGGCTTTAGGTTTAGGGCAATCGGCGGCAATCGGCATCGGCGGCGATCCGATCATCGGCACGAATCACACGGACGCTTTACGTTTATTTGAGGAAGACGACGAAACCGATGCAATCGTTATGATCGGCGAAATCGGCGGAAGTGCGGAAGAAGAAGCGGCGGAATACGCTAAAGAAAATGTAACCAAACCGATCGTTGCCTTCATTGCCGGACAAACCGCACCGCCCGGACGCCGAATGGGACACGCCGGAGCGATCATTTCGGGCGGAAAAGGAACTGCCGCCGAAAAAATGAAAGCTCTCACCGAAGCCGGAATCCGCGTCGTCGAATCGCCCGCCGACATCGGCAAAGCGATTCAGGAGGTTCTCGGTTCAAAGGCTTCGGCATAAAAAAAGTCATAAGTGATGAGTCTTTAGTCTTAAGTCAAAGAATTGTATAAAGATACAAAGTTCAATGGTTTAGCGAAAATTCTTTGATCTGTAGAATATTTGTTTATTTATATTCATCTGTTTAATTTACGGGATTTTTTGGTAAGTCCGCATTAAAATACATATCTCCCAAGATTGTGTTTTGTAAAATTTATCGAACATAAAAGAGGGAGAAATAATGCAGGATAACGAAATAATTTATCGGCGTTGGATTGAAGAAGTTTGGAATAAAAACAAGATCGAAGCCGTCGAAGAATTCTTCGATCAAGACGGCGTTGCTTTTTATCCGTATCTGGTAAAAGGCGGCGAGCCGATTCGCGGCAGAGACAAATTTAAGAAATTTCTCAAATTATTGCGGAAAAATTATTCCGAGATCAAAATCGAAATCTCCGATATAGCGGTGGACGGCAACAAAATTATTTCTCTTTGTGAAATAAAAGCCTTTCCCCGCAATGGAAATCCAGCGGATAAACCGTTTAAAACTACCGGATTATCGCGCGTTGTCTTTAACAACGGAAAAATCGTCGAGATTTGGAGTAACACGAAGGCGGCAGATCAAATTAAAGATTTTGAATTGTTAAAATTGGATAGTAATTAGTTTTTTTTGATGAAATTTTCTCATTCTTTCCGCGTTTTACCGGAAGACATAGACGCGCAAGGTCATGTCAATAACGTCGCGTATGTCCGCTGGATTCAAGACGTTGCGGTCGCGCATTGGTTTTCGGTCACGACGGAAGAAGTTCGCGCGAAATATACGTGGATGCTGACGCGCCACGAGATTGATTATAAAAAGCAAACCTTTGCAGATGAAGAAGTAACCGCCACAACCTGGGTCGGCGAAGCAACGCGCATCACCTGGGAAAGATTCACGGAAATCAGACGCGGCGACGATCTTTTGGTCAAAGCACGAAGCATCTGGTGTTTGATTGACCGCCAAACATCCAAACCGTCGCGCATCACATCTGAAATGATAAATCTATTGAATTGAGGTGAGTGATGAAAATTTTGCAGGTTTTGTGTTTTATATTTTGTTTTACTGTATTAACAAATGCTCAAAAGAGTGTCTTGACAGGAACTAAGCACCTGAGCAAAAGTATTGTAGTATTTTTACCTAACGTAAAACAGGCTGTCAGCCTGTTCAAACAGACTAACAGTCTGTTTTACGATATTTTCAAAATGCCTTGTTACTTTTGCTCAGGTGCTTATTTATGATTTAAGTAACTCAACAATTCCTAAAGTTAAAATCATTGCAATTGATAAGAAAAATCGTTTGACCGAAACTTTCTCAAATGAAAAAGGTATATATTTCTTAACTTTGAATGAAGGTGAATATAAAATTGAGTTTGTAACTAATGGTTTTCGACCAACTAAAATTGAGGGATTTAAAGTCGGAATTGGTGGAAACTTAAAACTTGATATAACAATGGATATTCAAGATTTTATTGAACATCCGCCAATTACCTCCGAAACAAAGAAATCGGATTTTGTAAGTGGAATTTTAACTGGAACTGTTTATGACCCGACAGGCGCGGTGATTGCCAAAACAAAAGTTACGGCTGTCAGCCGAAACGGGGAAAAGTTTGAAACTTTGACAAATCAAGACGGAGAATATGAATTAAATTTACCTTTTAATGAATACAAACCAGGAATACCGAATCAAAAAGTTGCATCCTACGAAATTACGGTTGAAAGTGCAGGTTTTAAAAAATTCGTATTGAAAGATTTTAAGTTTGTAAATTCGAGCAAAGGCAAAATGTATTTAGATTTTTCATTAGATATTGGCGAATGGATAAATACTTCTCCAATACTTAAACAAAAGAAGAAACAATAAATTTATAAAAGAGGAAAAATAATAAATAATGAGTGATTTAACATTTGGAATTATCAAGCCCGATGCGGTAGCGAAAGGGCATACGGGAAAAATTATTGACCGGATTTTGGAAAACGGTTTTAAGATTCGCGGTATGAAATTGATTCATCAGACATTAAAAGACGCGCAAGGTTTTTATGCGGTTCACGCGGAACGCCCGTTTTACGGGGAATTGACCGAATTTATGTCGAGCGGTCCGTGCGTCGTTTTGGCTTTGGAAAAAGATGATGCCGTCAAATCTTGGCGCGATTTGATGGGCGCGACGAATCCGGCGGACGCTGACGAGGGAACTCTACGGAAGGATTTTGCGGGTTCAATCGGCGAAAATGCCGTTCACGGTTCGGATTCGGTCGAAAACGCGGCGATCGAGATCGCTTATTTCTTCAGCAAACTTGAATTAGTTTAAGACTAAGGTTATAAAAGGGCAAACGGCTTTTTTTTCAAAAATTAAGTTTGTTTGCCTTTTTTTGTAATTTTTTTTGACATCTTCTAATTAAAAAGGATTGTAAAACCAATGAAAAAATGCCCGAACTGCGAAAAAACTTTTGACGACAATCTGAAATTTTGCCAGACCGACGGCACGCCGCTGGTCGCGGTCGAGGAAGAAAAGCCGGAAGATCCGTATAAAACAACCGTTTCCAATGCGAGCGATTTGCCGATTCCGCCGTTTGATCCGCTTAAAACAATAGTTGCCAGTCCGATTCCGCCGCCGCGTGCGGAAGAACCGAAACCGGAAATAAAAGAAGATGTCGCGGAAGCAAAAGAAGAAGAAATTGATCCGATGAAAACGCTTGTTGCGACGGATTTTCCGCCATTTAAACGAGAACCGAAACCGGAAACAAAACAAGAATCAAAATGGGACGCTCCGCCTTCGCCGTTTGATAATGCGCCGAAATCCGAAAGCTCCGGCGATATTTCGGCGATTCCGCCCGATCCGCCGAAATTCAGCGAACCGAATCTGAATCCGCCGAGTTTCGGTGAAACGCCTCCGAAATCAGATCTGCCGGTCGAATCTCCATCCGCGCCGCCGATTGGAACACCGTCCGAACCTCTTTCGCCGCCGCCTTCGCAGAGTAAGCCGTTTGAAATGAGCCAGCCGCAAAGCCGCAAATCAGGCGATTTTTCGGGCGATTCGCCTTACAACGATGCCAAAAACGCGCCGATACCTTCGCCGTTCGATCTTTCGATGCCGCCGGGTTATCAAATTCCATCTGCACCGATGCCGACGTACAAAGAGGCGGAAATCGAAGAAATAAAAGCGGAAGCACTGAACACGCCGTTTGCCGAAGAAGTCAGGGAAAATCAGCAGATCGAACAACAAGAACCGCAGGGCTGGACTCCGCCGCCCGCGCCGAATGCCGATTGGCAAAACCAACAAATCGGACAAAATACGCCGTTTGAACCGCCGGCTGCCGGAGTTAAAGGGCAGAATAAATCTCTGGCTTTTGTTTCGCTCGGTTTAGGAATAGTCGGCGTTCTCGGATTAATTCCGGCACTAATTATTCCTTTGTGCGGTGCGCCTTCAATGCTTTTGGGGGTTGGAGCGGTAATTACCGGATTTCTTGCCCGCAGTCGTGCTAATAGCCAGCCGGAAACGTATGGCGGCGGAAGTTTGGGATTATTCGGGATTATTCTCGGAATTTTATGCGTAATTGCTCCGATTGCGATATTCATCTTTTATTTTGCTTTATCAGGTGTAATAAGAACACTTTCATAGTAATATTAAATATATGTCAATAATCACCGACGTAATTAAATCAACGAAAGCCGTTCTGTTGGGAATGAAAACGACGATCTCGCAGATTCCCAAGAAAAAATGGACGGTTCAATATCCGGATGTGCCGATAACGGTTCAGCCGCGTTATCGCGGACAGCATCTTCTACACGTTGACGAAGCGGGCAAGGAAAAATGCGTGGCGTGTTATCTGTGCGCGGCGGCGTGTCCGTCTGACTGCATTTATATCGAAGCCGAAACCGATCCGCGCCCCAAAGAAGACCGCATCGGACGCGACGAGCGTTATGCAAAAGTCTATAACATTGATTACGGACGCTGTATTTTCTGCGGTTTCTGCGTCGAAGCGTGTCCGAAAGATGCGATCACGCACGGTTATAATTTTGAACTTTCCGTTTATAGCCGCGCCGATCTGCTCAAAACCAAAGACGATCTGTTAATCACCAAACAAAAACAATCGAAAGGCTATCGCGTCGCGCTTTCTTCGGAAGATGTTGATTCGGAATTTAAGGAAGTTTAACCGAATTAAAAAATCAGATTGCAGTAAAGAATGAAGAGTCTTTTCATTCTTTACTGCAATTTTTTTCAGCAAAAATTCTTAAAAGGAAATATATGTTTTTTGATGACTGGAACGGAATTTTGCGCATATTTATAAGTTGTGTAGTTGTTTATTCGGCACTGATTATCTGGCTGAGAGTTTCCGGCAAACGCACGCTTTCTAAATGGAACGCATTTGATTTTATCGCGACAATCGCCCTCGGTTCTATTCTGGCGACGGCAATTTTATCGAAAGACATACCCGTTTTAGAAGGAATTTTCGCGCTTGTTTTATTGGTTGCGCTCCAATACTTAATTACGTTTCTGTCCGTTCGGGTAGATTGGTTTGAAAATTTGGTTAAGGCGAAACCGACGCTGTTATATGATGAAGATGAATTTTTGTTCAATGAAATGAACAAACAGAGAGTCGCTAAATCGGAAATCCTCGCCGCCGTCAGAGCTTCAAGCATCAGTTCTCTCGAACAGGTCAAAGCCGTTGTTCTGGAAACCGACGGAAGTTTCAGCGTCATAAAAAAATCGGAAAGTGATTCAAACTCGGCACTCGAAGATGTCGAAGGTATGAAAGAAAATTAAGTAAAAGTTTTAAATAACTAATCAATACCAAAAAATATTGTATAATCTCTTTTCGATGGATACCGAAAATTTACCACCGACGCAAAAAGGCAGAAATTACGAGATCAAAGCCATCGGTCTGCGCGATTTTGCGCGGCTGAAAAGCGATGAAGATTTGTTAAATCCTTTTGAACTGGCGCGTTACGCCAAACTTCTGGTCGCTTCGTTTGAACAAATCGAGCCGTTTTTAACCGAAGAAACGAAAGCGCATTTGCTCGGCAACGGAAAAGATAAATGGTCGGGCGGCGCGTGTTCGCAGGCTCTGCACGACGGCAGAAAACTGATCATCTTAAATCCGACTCACGGCAAAAATCGGCAAAATGCAACATTGATGGAAGAAATCTGCCACGTTTTTCTCGGACACAAACCTTCGCGACTCGCCATCGAAACCAAAAATAAACAGGGAAAAGTCATCGCTCGCGATTATCAAGCCGAGATCGAAGAAGAAGCGTATTCGGTCGGCGCGGCGGCACTCGTTCCGTTTTCGGCTCTGCGAAGAATGGTTAATCAAGGGAAAACTTCCAGAGAAATCGCGCGACATTTCAATGTCAGCCGCGAACTCGTCGAATATCGCATAAAAGTTTCCCGGCTCTGGAAGGATTATTCACAAAAAGTAGTCAGCGGTTAATCATAAACTGCGAGGCAACATTAGAAAACAAGACAGACACGCCGCTAAGGAATAGGTAAAAAATAACTTATAAAAGTTCGGAGTTCAGTCTGTAATAAATTGTAACTCACCATCCGCTCTTTTTTTTCAGCCCGATTTATCGGGCTTTCCGCGAAGTGGCATTTAGCCGCGCTATTTATGGCGCGGTCAGCGGCGAGTAATAAACGAAAAGGGCGTTTTAACGTCCTTTCAAAACGGCGGCTTCAGCCATTGCTAGCTAAAGCGAGTCAAAAAAGGAGGTTAAAACGCCCTCTCCAAAATTACCTGCATTTTAACCGCGCCATAAATAGCGCGGCTAACACCGCCTGCGGCGGAAAGCCCGATAAATCGGGCTGAAGTTACCTGTCGTCAGATTCCTTACCCGATTTTTTCCTATTCTTGATTCGCACTCTAAATAACTTTTTCACTTTATATACTTTGCTTTTCGGCATTTTTTTTGTAACTTAATTGTAATTTCAGCTATGGAAACAAAAATCAACCCAAATGTCATCGGCAGAGCTGATAAGGCTGATTTTCCGAGACTCAATTTAAAAAGAATTCGCGTCAAAATTGATACCGGCGCATATACTTCGACGATTCATTGCTGCAAGATCGAAGAAACCGACACAAAAAAATTAAAGGTTATTTTCTTAGACCCGAATGATCCGAAATATACGGGCAAGGTTCATTTCTTCAAAAAATATTCTAAGAAAACAGTCAAAAGTTCCAACGGTTCGAGCGAAGACCGTTTTATTATTTCAACTAAAATACGTTTTCATTGGCGTTTATATACAGCGGAATTTTCGCTAACGTTTCGTGGAGATATGCGTTATCCGGTTTTAATCGGCAGAAAATTTCTCTCCGAACATCACTTTATCGTCAATCCGCAGCTTAGAAATCATCTGCATAAATTGCGAAAATCAGAAAAAATTTTGATGGATAAATAAATTTCCGCTTTTCAGCTAACGATTTTTCTTAAATCTCTGTAACATACTCTTAACACTTATACTTTAAGTTTTAATCGGAAAGTATTTTTATATGAAAATCGCCATTTTATCGGCAAACCCCAAATTATATTCAACACGCCGCCTGATTGAGGCGGGCGGAAAGCGAAAACACGAAGTAATTGTCGTAGATCACACAAAATGCGTCCTGCAAATCGAGAAAAAAAATCCGATTATAATGTATAACGGTAAAGAGTTAAGTGGAATTGATGCAATAATTCCGCGCATCGGTGCTTCGGTGACGTTTTTCGGAACAGCGGTTGTCCGGCAATTCGAAATGCAAAAGGTTTTTTCGGCGGTTGAATCGCAGGCACTCGTCAAATCCAGAGATAAACTCCGCAGTATGCAGCTACTTTCCCGCGCCGGACTCGGAATGCCGAAAACGATTTTTTCAAATTACACGAAAGACACGGAATCGGTCGTCAAAATGCTTGGTTCAACGCCGATTATCTTAAAACTTCTCGAAGGAACGCAAGGTTTGGGCGTGGTTATGGCGGAAACGAAAAAAGCCGCCGAGTCGGTTTTAGAAGCGTTTAACGGTTTAGAAGCGAGAGTCGTTTTGCAGGAATTTATCAAAGAGGCTGAAAACTCTGACATTCGGGCGTTTGTTGTCGAAGGCAAGGTTGTCGGTGCGATGAAAAGAAAAGCAAAACCCGGCGAATTCCGTTCTAATCTGCATCGCGGCGGAAGTGCCGAACTCATCGAATTGAGCGACGAAGAAGAAGATGCCGCGATCAAATCCGCAAGAGTGATGGGTTTGGGAATCGCGGGCGTTGATATGCTCCAATCCGACCGCGGACCGCTGATCTTAGAAGTAAATTCTTCGCCCGGTTTGGAAGGAATCGAAACAGCGACCAAAAAAGATATTGCCAAGGAAATTATCCGCTATGTCGAACGCCACGTTTGATAATCCGGCTTTTGATACCGGACATACATTTTCCAAATTGTTTTCCTAGATAAAATCGTTGTAAAATTGCTTTTTCACACGATATTAAGACAGTTAAAAGACATTTTTTCCTGAAAAACGCTCTTTTAATAAAATTTTTATGCAAACAAATTATTTATTTCTTGCGTCAAACGGAATAAAATTCGGTTAGTGAAACATATTTATTTTCAGGTGCGTAAAAACAGGAAAATCACAAAACCGTAATTTTCGGTTTATTCAGGTTTATTAATTTTAAAATAGAAAGTTAAGGAGTAGATTTCAATGAGAAAAAAAAGCATTTTATTTGTTGCAGTATTTGCGCTAATCGCATTTATTTCGGTTTCCGGCGTGAGCCGTGCGAGCAGCAGCGATATAGCCATCGGTGCAACGCTGGAAAGTTTTACATTAGCGGATGTGAAAGGTAAGGAACATTCCTTCGATCAATTGAAGGGCAAGAACGGCACGGTTTTAGTTTGGCTTTCGGCGCAGTGTCCGGTCGTTAAGCAATACAATGATCGCATTAATGAAGTTGCCGCCGAATTAAAGGAAAAAGGAATCAATGTGATCGGCATCAATTCAAATGTTACCGAATCCCTTTTATGGATCGAAACCGACGCGAAGGAAGTCGGGTATAAATTTCCCGTTTTGATTGACAAGGGAAATGTTCTGGCGGACAAATTGGGCGCAACCGTAACGCCGGAAGTTTATTATTTCAATGAGAAAAACGTTCTGCTTTATCACGGTGCGATTGACAATGACCGTTCGGGCAAAAACATAAAGACGTTTTACCTGCGCGACGCGGCTAATGAAGTGCTTGGCGGCAAAGAAGTTACAACCAAAAAAGCGAATGCTTTCGGATGCTCGATCAAACGTGTCAGTGAAGGGGCGAAATAGCAGTAAGGGAAAAGGGAAAAGGGAAAAGGGAAAAGGGAAAATCTGTTTTACCAAGATTACTTTTGCTTAGCAGCTTAAATAGAGCGATTTTTAAATTTTCTGGTAAATGACTCTTGACCGATAAACATTTTGATTCGATTTTCAATTTGAAATTTGAAATCTGAAATTTGAAATACACTAGATAATTTAAAAATTGGTGTATTAAACCCTTTAAGCCGAAACCTGAAATTAAACCGTAACGCCGCCGGATTCAGCGGCGTTACAAATTTTTGTTATGAATACGAAATATTTTTCACTCAAATCCTTCGCACTTTTTGCGTCGTTGGCAGTAATATTTTTGTCCGGTGCGAACATTTCCGCCCAAACAAAATCGGCTGAAAAACCGACCACCAAAACCGATCTGCCGAAGATCACACAGGTTGACGAAATCACCGTCAAAGAACTTTTCGCAGTTCCGCAAGAAAACGCGAAACCGCTGCTCGTCAATTTTTGGGCGACGTGGTGCGTGCCGTGCCGCGAAGAATTTCCCGATCTGGTGAAAATTGACGAAGAATATCGCGGCAAAATTGATTTTATTACAATTACGCTCGACGATCCGGCGGAAATCACCCGCGATGTGCCGGAATTTCTAACCGAAATGAAAGCCAAAATGCCGACGTATCTGCTCTACACTTCAAAGGAAAGCGAAGTGATCGGCGCAATCTCGAAAAACTGGAACGGCGGACTTCCCTTCACGGTTTTGTATAACGAAAAACGCGAGATCGTTTTTAGCGAACAAGGCATCATCAAACCGCCGGTATTGAAGGCGAAAATCGATAATATCTTAGCTATAAAAACATCTCAAATTTCGATTTCTGAATTACCAAAACCTAAGATTCGTTCAGTTGAAGAGGGAAAAGAAGATGCAAAAAATGATATTGACAAAGGAATATTGAAAATCAAACGATACGGTTTAACGATGGCAATTCCGGAAAATTCGATTGATGAACTCAAGGAAAAATACGGCATTGAAATTAGCGAAAGTGGATGTGTATTAATTAACACAACGGCGGAATATTTTATTGCTTATAATGAAGTGATGAAAACGGAAATTTCCAGACGATTTGGCATCAAATTTCTTGAAAAACTTCCGCTTTGAACAGATAGAATTTAAGAATTCGGAAAGGTTTTACTAAAAAGTTTATGCGGTTCGGATTCATTTTTCAAAACCAAACGAAATAAACTTTTTAGTAAAACAAGTTACAGTAAATCAATAACAAAAATTTAACATTCCAAATCTTGCCCAAACCCGCTTTCCGTGATAGTTTCATAGATGCAACATTATTTCATATAGATCAATTAAGGAGACAAAATCTATGTATCGAAAAATAGAAGATTTCGTGCGTGCCTGGAGCTACGAAACAGAACAAACCGTTAAACTTTTAAGTGAATTGACCGATGAATCTTTAAGTCAAAAAGTAACCGAATCGGGCAGAAATCTCGGATTTCTGGCATGGCATATGGTCGTTACAATGCAGGAAATGCCGGAAAAAGTCGGTTTGACGATTGACGCGCCGAAGCCTGAAACGCCCGTTCCGTCAACCGCACAGGAAATCGTCGCGGCGTTTGAAAAAGCGGGAAATTCCGTCAAAAAGGAAGTCGGCGAAAATTGGATGGAAAAAACTTTGGAAATTGAAGACGAAATGTACGGCGAAACGTGGAAACGCGGGATGACTCTGTTTTATCTGATTCTTCATCAAGCGCATCATCGCGGACAGATCACGGTTTTGATGCGTCAGGCAGGTTTAAAGGTCGTTGGAATTTACGGTCCGGCAAAAGAAGAATGGGAAGCGTTCGGAATGCCGTCGTTAGCATAAATGGATTTTGGATTTTAGATTTTGGATTTTGGATTATTAGAACTTAAATTTCGGTTTCTTAAATTCTTGTGAAGAATCTTAAATTGCCAAAAAAATCCAAAATCCAAAATCTAAAATCTAAAATAAAAAAGAGAGTTTATAACTTCGGATTTGAAAAACGAGTCCGAAGCTAATAAACTCTCTTTTTTGCTTTAAACCTGAATTTTTATCATAGAGTTATTTATACGATGAGCAATATTGAAATCACGCCTGAAGTTATCGCACAACACGGAATTACGCCTGAAGAATACGAACGCATTAAGGAAATTATGGGACGCAAGCCGAATTTTACGGAACTCGGCGTTTTCTCTGTTATGTGGTCGGAGCATTGCAGTTACAAGTCTTCAAGAGTTCATCTCGGACGCTTGCCCGTAACGGGGACGCGAGTAATCGTGCCGCCGGGCGAAAACGCCGGAGTCGTGGATATCGGCGACGATTGGTGCGTCGCTTTTAAGGTCGAATCGCACAATCATCCGAGTTTTATCGAACCTTTTCAAGGCGCGGCAACCGGAGTCGGCGGAATTCTGCGCGATGTTTTTACAATGGGCGCACGTCCGATCGCGGCGATGAACAGCTTACGTTTCGGGCATCTCGACGATAAAAAACACGCTAATCGTAATAAATCGATCTTAAAAGGCTGTGTTGACGGAATCGCGCATTACGGTAATTGTTTCGGCGTTCCGACGGTCGGCGGCGAGGTCGTTTTTGATGAAGCGTATAATCTGAATCCGCTGGTCAATGCGTTTGCTTTGGGAATTGTCCGCAAAGATCAGATTTTCTTCGGAAAAGCGAGCGGCATCGAAAATCCGGTGATGTATGTCGGTGCAAAGACGGGGCGCGACGGAATTCACGGCGCGACGATGGCGAGTGCGGAATTTGATGACGAAGCATTAGAGAAACGCCCGACGGTTCAGGTCGGCGATCCGTTTTTGGAAAAACTTCTGCTCGAAGCGTGCCTTGAAGCGATGCGTTCGGGCGCGATTGAAGGAATTCAGGATATGGGCGCGGCAGGTTTGACGAGTTCTTCGGTCGAAATGGCAGACCGCGCAGGAAATGGTCTGGAGCTTAATCTGGACGACGTGCCGCAGCGCGAAACCGGAATGACGGCGTATGAGATGCTTTTGAGCGAATCGCAGGAAAGAATGCTGATCGTCGCTAAAAAAGGTCGTGAAAAAGAACTGGTCGAGATTTTCAACAAATGGGATCTGGACGCGGTCGTCATCGGCAAGGTCGTCGAAGGAAATCGCCTGAAAATCTTTCATCAAAATGAGTTGATGGCTGATCTGCCGGTTGATAAACTGACCGAATCCGCGCCGAAATATAATCGTCCGATGGCTGCGCCGCAGTCTAAAGTCCAAAGTCCAAAGTCCAAAGTCCAAAGTCCAGGATCGAAGATCAAAGATCAAACAGAAGTTTTAAAATTACTGCTTGCCGCGCCGAATATTTGTTCAAAACACTGGGTTTATGAGCAATACGATCATATGGTTCGGACAAATACGGCGATTTTGCCGGGCGCGGATGCGGCGGTTGTTCGCGTCAAGGAAACGCGCCGCGCAATTTCGATGTGTCTGGACGGAAACGGTCGTTATTGCGCCGTCAATCCGAAGGAAGGAGCGAAATTGACCGTGGCGGAAGCGGCTCGAAATAATGTCTGCGTCGGAGCAAAACCGATTGCGGTGACGAATTGTCTGAATTTCGCTTCGCCCGAACGCCCGAAAATTATGTGGGCGTTTAGTGAGACGGTTGACGGCATTGCGGAAGCCTGCGAAAAGTTTGAAACGCCCGTCATTTCCGGCAATGTCTCGTTTTACAACGAAACCGACGGCGACGGCGTTTTGCCGACACCGACCATCGGAATGGTCGGACTTATCGAAGATTCCAAAAAAATCATCACGCAGGGATTTAAGAACGAAGGCGACATTATTGCGCTTTTGGGAACGACCAACGACGATCTTTCAGTCAGCGAATACGCGCAGACGATTCTCGGATTTTCAACCAACGAACTGATCGAAACCGGCGAAGTTCCCGTGCTTGATTTGGATTTGGAAAAACGCGTTCAGGACCTTTGCCTTAAATTAAATGATGAATCTTTGATAAATTCGGCGCATGACTGCTCTGACGGAGGTCTCGCGGTCGCCATTGCCGAACAATGTTTTGCTTCATTAAATAACGAAGCAAACGGTGTGATTATCGAACTTTCAGCAGGCGAAAATCTTTCCGACGAATCAATACTTTTCGGCGAATCGCCTTCGCGAATCATCATCACATTCGCGCCTGAGAACCTCGAAAAAGTCAGAGAAATTATCGGCGAAGATTGTCCGTTTGACGTTATCGGACAGGTCGCGGGAAAGAATTTGAAAATTTCGGTTGGCGGCGAAGAAAAAGTCTCGGCTTCGGTTTCCGAATTGCAAACGATTTGGAAAACTTCGCTTGAAAAAATGTTGAACCGTTAATAAACTCTGAGTTTATGAAAAACGCTTACATCGCAGTTTTCGTCATTCTGCTTCTCATTGGATTATTTGCCGCCGGTTTTTATGCGGTTTTTGTTTATTCGGTAAAAGCAATAAATGAATCCGTACGTTCAATGCACAGAAAACAAACCGTTGCGGAAAATGTTCAAGTTACAACTGAATGGACGGAAATAACTTCCGAACAATTACTCGAACCGACAAAACGAGTCCAAAAGGTTCAACTTTTAATCAAAAATTACAAAGACGATATTCAAAATCCCGACTATGGAAATATAACGCTTTCCGACGGAACAAAGGTAAAACCCGAAATTGAAATTATTGATGAAAACGGGAAAGTTTATAAACTCAAAGAAGGTTCAAGAAACGGTGATTTGATAGGCTTTTCGGTTGACGAAAAATCTCACGGCTCACCTTCGTTTCCAAAAGATGTTAAATACAAAACCATTCGAATTCGTAGCGATGAACCTTTTCAAAGTGAAAAAATCATTTGGTATGATTACGATTTGAAATAAATTCTCAAAGAAGTTTACGAAAATTCATAGCAAAGCAGGTATTTACATTCACATCACATTCGCGCCGGACGATCTGGAAAAATTCGCTTGAAAAACAGCTTGTCACATAATAAAAATCGCAAATTGGCAAATTAATCAAAGCTCTCGCGTCATAAAAACACCTACGGTTAATTCTTTAGGATTCTTCGCACAAGCAGAAGAAACTATTCAATTTTTTAAAAAAGGAGTTTTTAATTTATGGCAATAACTGTTCAAGCCAATCCGGCGACTTTAACTTGGGCAAATTTTACGGTCGTTCCCAATCAGATTGTTGATCCAGCGGATAATACTCTGGTTGATGCTTATACAACTTTTGATTACAACATACCGAATCTTCCCGGTCGAACGGTGGGCGGAAAACGCGCATTTGCCGATCCGATGACGATTACGATTACACCGAGGGCGCATGTCTGGTCGGGCGTGGTGCAGACGGCGGCACTTCTGGCACACGAACAATGGCATTATGACATCGGTTTAGCAACGGCGCGGGTTTTCGCCAAAGAATTATCGCGCCTGAGAAAAAATACCGATGCGGAATTGGTCGCGGAAATGCAAAAGTTAGTTCAGCTTCATTTTATGACACGTGCCGGACTTTTGCAGAAACGCTACGATATTGACACGCGCCACGGCACAAACGCGCATTTTCAACGAGTCTGGAAAGACCGAATGACGGTGTGTTTAACCAATGCAAGCAGTACTCAACTCGGCGGTTTTTATTTGTAAAAAAATAGAATTTTTATATTTTTAGAACGAATATGCTTAGTCGGTTTTGAGAATCGAAAAACCGCAGACAATTGATTTCTTCAATTGTCTGCGGTTTTTTCTTGCCGCAATGTGCTAAATTATTCAAATGAAATTAGGTACTTATCTTCACATTCCCTTCTGCAAATCGCGTTGTTCGTATTGCGATTTTGCGACCGATGTTTATAAAAACGAAGAAACCGTCGAGCGTTATATTAGTGCGCTCTGCGCGGAGATTTCAGATTTCAGATTTCAGATTTCAGATTATAAATCCAAAATCCAAAATCCAAAATCCAAAATCGAGGTTGATACCATTTATTTCGGCGGCGGAACGCCTTCTCTAATCTCGCCGAAACAATTGGAAAAAATTCTTAAAGTTATTTATAAAAAATTTGCGGTTGACGAAAATGCGGAAATTACTCTGGAAATGAATCCGGCGACGGTTTCGCTGGAAAAACTTAGTGAGTTTAAATCTCTGGGCGTAAATCGGGCGAGCTTCGGCGTGCAGACGTTTAATGATCGCTCTTTAAAACTGTTGGCTCGCGGACACGATGCAAACGATGCGCGGAAAACTTTTGAACTTCTGCGAAAGAGCGGTTTTGAAAATATTTCGCTCGATCTGATCGCCGGTTTGCCGCATCAGACGCTTGCAGATTGGGAGAAAAATCTCGACGAATCTATACAATTAAAGCCCGAACACATCTCGCTTTACTTACTCGAAATTCACGAAGGAACGCCGCTTGCCGAGCAGATTCGTTCAAATCGCCAACCTCTGCCGGATGAAGAACTTGCGTTTGAAATGTATCAAATGATGCTTGAAAAATTGACGAAAAACGGTTACGAGCAATACGAAATTTCAAATTTTTGCCGGAGAGGTTTCGAATCAAATCACAACTCGAAATACTGGCTGTTTGAACCCGTTTTCGCCTTCGGCGTTTCGGCGCATTCTTTTGACGGAAACCAAACGCGTTGGGCAAACGAACGCGATACGCTGCGCTATGTTTCGCTGATCGAAAAAGGTGAATCGCCCGTTGTCGAAAAAAACAAACTCACAACCGCGCAACTTTCCGGCGAGTTTGCATTTCTCAAATTACGAATGACAAAAGGCTTGGATTTACGGGATTTTGAAGAAAGATTCGGCGAAAATCTGCAAGATAAGTTCGGTGAAGATTTTGCACGCCTGAAAGATTTCGGTCTGATTGAGATCGAAGACAACCGCTTGAAATTAACACAGTTGGGAATGGTTTTTTCCAACGAGGTTTTTACTTTGTTTGTTTAAGCGATTGTAAGTTTTTATCAAAGGCAAATTCTTATGCAAAACTTTATGACTTTTTCCGCACATTTACAGTAATTCTCAACGATTCCCGAAAAACCAAATCTGCAAGACTTGCCAGACAAACCTGTTTAATGTTATTTTTCAAACACTTAACCCTATTTTTCTGAAACCGAAATCTATTTACAAACGAATATATGTTACGAGATGCAAGTTTATAACATTGTCGGATACGCGATTATTTTTCTAAATTTTTTGGTTGCCGGATTTGCTGCGCCGTCGGATTGGAGTTTTCTCTCAGGCGCAAGTGTCGGGTTTATTTATCTTTTATTTATATGGTTTTTCGGCGGCATTTACGCTTCGAATATTCTGCATATGGGAATCGCTCACAAAACTCTGCATTTTAAAGATTGGTTCGTCAAATTCATCACGATTTTCTTCAGCGTTACGGGAATTTATATCAATCCGACAACCTGGGTGAATCGTCATCGCCATCATCACGCTTTTTCCGACCGCGACGGCGATCCAAACAAATTAGCCGACGACGGTTTTTGGAAAACGCTCTATTTGTGCTTTTTTCCGTATAAGTGCAAAACCGATATGGCAAAAGACGAGATTTTAAAAACACCGACGATGCGCGCCGTTTCAACGCCTTATTTCGGAGCTTTTTCGCATTTCAGCAGTTACGGAATTTTATGGCTGGCGTTCGGCGAATGGCTTTTCGCACTTGTTTTATGGATCGGCGTGCGCATTTTCGCGCTCTGGGTAAATATGCTGCAAAATTACTGGACGCACGACCGCCGCTTCGGTTCGCGCCGCTACGCGGACGAAGACGATAACGCGATGAATCTGACCGATTGGCTGCCCGTAACCGCGACATTCAGCGCATGTCTGCAAAATAATCATCATCATTCGCCAAGTTTCCTCAGAAACAGTCACGACATTTCCGAATTCGATTTCGGCTTTCAAACCGTCCGCGCTATGAAATCGCTCGGCTTGGTCGAAGCCTCGCTTTCAGGAATAAAAATGCCGAAAGACGCGCCGCTCAAAGAAATCGGATTCTAAATTAAACACCGATGCAATCTGAATAACGGAAAATTCAATCAGTTCAGAGTACACGCTTTAGCGTGAAGACCGCCGCGCTTCGCTGGCGGGCAGACAAACTAAAGTTTGAACTCTGAATTTTTCAAAATACCTTGTTACTTTTACTCTTTTGCTTATTATTTAAAAGTTTTACCGAAACTTATTTTTTGGCAATTTCCAAAACCATACTTTTCGTCATCGCCCGGATGTTTTCGGTCATCGTGCCGGAAAATTCGCCAATCTTGATGGTTACTTTTCCGGCTTGGGATAATTTCATCACGAAATCGCGGTCAATGTCGTAAATCAAAAGTTCATTAAATCTCTTGTCGGTTTGCGTTCCCGATTGAATGGCTTTGCTGACGACAGTTTTTTTGCCGTCAGCGGTGATCGTCAGTTGATGCGATTTTTTGAAGGTTTCTTTGTCCGAATCGATTTTGCAGGCGAAACCGTAAAATTCTTTTTCGCCAGAAGATTGGTAATTGTAGGTTAAATAACCAAATTGACATTCGAGTTCGTGCGTTTGTTTGCCGTTTGAAAGCGTCAGAAAATTCGGCGCGGTAAAGATTATTTCAGCGTTGTATTGCCGAAAACGGTTAATGATTAAACCGTTGTCATCAGTTATTCCGGCTCGTGCGGCATTTTCCCACATTGCGGTAGAATCGAAATTTCCAAGGCGGCTCGGATCAAAATTTAATTGCTGATTCCGCATCGCGGATTGTTGCTGTTCTCTTAGTTTTGCTTTGGCGTTTGTTTCGGCTTCAATCTTTGCCTGATTTTCGGACTTGATTCTTTCAAATTCGGCGCGTTCGGCGGCTTGTCTAGCTTCTTCTTTAGCGGCGCGAAATTCCCACGCGGGTTTCATTCCTTCGATGCCCCAAACGCCGCGTTTTTCTGCTTTTGCTTGTGCTTCCTGCTCTTGATAATCGACGCGTTCAAACGCAACTTGTCCGCCGCTTTGCGGAACTGCATACCAGACTGCGCCGTCGCGCAGCATTTGACGGCTGATGTCAACGCCTTTGAGATAAATTTGTCCGAGCGTTTTATTGTCCGTAATTCCGCGCGGATTTACTTCGATGCCCTGATTTAAAATGAGATTCTGAAGATGTTCTTTAACGACCTGATAAAGCGGCTGATCGGGTTCGGGAATCTCAATATATTGCAGAGTAACAGTCAGTTTTCCGCCGTTCGGCATCTGCACGACCGCCGTTTTTCCGTCAAGTACTTCAACCACCTTGCCGCCGAATCGGCGTTGTGAGAATGCTGAAAAAGTTAAGGTCAAGATCAGGATAGTTAAGAGAGAAAGTTTAAAGATTTTCATACATTTTTTTAATTGTCAGCAACCACCTTATTAAGCCGTCGTTTTTTAATCGCGAAAACAAAACGGATTCAATCATTTATCGCAGTCAAAGACCGGTCTGTAAATTAAGTAAATTACAGAACTTTCTGAAATCTGGAATCTTAAATCTGAAATTGTATCTACCTTGTTTATCTGACATCCAGATCATATTCGCGCAAGCGTCGGTAGAGCGTCGAGGGCGAAATGCCGAGAAGTTCGGCGGTTTTGCCGCGATGCCAGCCGGTTTGTTCGAGCGCGTTTAATATCTGTTGGCGTTCGACATCGCGCAGGTTGGTCGGTGTCGAAGTTTGAAACGAACTTGACGAAGTTTCGCCCGGCGTATTGTAGCTGACCGAAACTTTCGGTTCGTTTTTCTGATAGACGACTTCCGGCGGCAATTCCTTGATCGTGATTCTGCCGTTGTCGGAAAGCAAAACGGCGCGTTCCAGACAATTTCTGAGATGCCGGACATTTCCCGTCCAACTATATGAACAAAGCGCGTCAACGGCTTGCGGCGCGAGTTCGGGCGCATTTGCTCCGGCGATTTTCTGCAACAGATGCCGTGCCAGCGGTTCGATGTCTTCGCGTCGTTCGCGCAAGGGCGGGATATTTATCTCAAAACTATTGATACGGTACAAGAGATCGGAGCGGAAAACGCCTTCGCGGATAGATTGCTGCGGATTACGATTTGTCGCGGCGACCAATCTAACGTCAACATCAACTTTTTTCACCCCGCCGACGCGGAAAAACGAACGCGTTTCAAGCGCGCGAAGCAGTTTCGACTGCAAGGGCGAAGGCATTTCCATAACTTCGTCCAAAAAGAGCGTGCCGCTGTCCGCCATTTCAAAAAGTCCGAGTTTTCTCGCCCGCGCACCGGAAAAAGCTCCGGCTTCGTGTCCGAAGAGTTCTGATTCGAGCAGAGTGTCCTGCAACGCGGCGCAATTGAGATCAACAAAGGATTTTTGCGTGCGCGGGCTGAGGCGATGAATCGCCTGCGCGATCAGTTCTTTTCCGGTTCCCGATTCGCCCGTAATTAAAACCGACGTGTCGGAATGAGCGACGCGCTGAACGAGGCGCAGAACTTCCTTCATTTGCGGCGATTCGGCGACGATTTCCGGCATCGCGCCGCTGTGCGTGCGTTCGAGTTGGGCGCGAAGGCGTTGGTTATCAATCTTGAGTTTTTGCTTTTCGGCGGATTGCGTAACGAGTGCGGCAAGCTCGATGATGCGGTAAGGCTTCGTCAAATAATCATACGCGCCGAGCTTCATCGCTTCAATTGCGCTTTCAACCGTCGCTTGTCCGGTCAGCATTATCACTTCCGGCGGATTCTGGCATTTTTCGCGCAGACGGCGCAGGAGCGAAATGCCGTCGAGACGCGGCATATTGATATCGCACAGCAAAACATCAAAATCTTGCTGTTCGAGCTTTTCCCAAGCCTCTTCGCCGTCCGAAGCCGTTTCAACTTCGTGTCCCTGCCGGCTCATTTCCTTTTGCACCACAAGCCGCAAATTGTTTTCGTCATCAACTACTAAAAGTTTTGCCATAATTTTTTTCTACAACCTGTCGAGTTTTTCCGATTCTAAACTTCCCTTGACTCGGTAATCTCAACAGGCTCAATAGATTTCAAAGGTAAATAAATTGAGAAAACCGTTCCAGCATTGACAGTCGAACGGACAGCGAGTCTTCCGCCGTGTTCGGTAATAATGCCGTAGCAAACAGCCAGACCGAGACCTGTGCCTTTGCCGATTTCTTTAGTGGTGAAGAAAGGTTCAAAGATTTTCGATAAATCTTCCGAAGCGATGCCGATTCCCGTATCTTGAACTTCGATGATAACGCGGCTTTCTTCGGCAATTATGCGGTAAGTGAGCGTTCCGCCCGTCGGCATCGCGTCAATCGCATTAGTTGAAAGTGCGATAATTGCTTGCTGAATCTGTCCTTCGTCGGCATTTATAAGCGGAATTTCATCGGCTAAATCAAATTCGATATTAATGTTTTCACCGCGTTTTTGGTGAATGATCAGTTTTGCCGAAGATTTTATAACGAGCGAAATATCAATCGGAAAACGATTTCCCGTCCGCATCCGGCTGAAATCGAGCAAGCCGTTGGTGATTGATTTACAGCGAAAGGCTTCACTGCGAATCAAACCGAGATATTCGCGCAAATCTTCGACATCTTCCGATTCATCGAAACCGCCTTCCGCAACTCTCGATTCGAGCGATTCGGCGCAGGCGGAAATCGTCGCCAACGGATTGTTTATTTCGTGTACGACTCCGGCGGCGAGTCTGCCGATAGCGGCGAGTTTTTCGGCGCGTCCGACGGCGTGAATCGCTTCGACGCGCATCGTTACGTCTTCGCCGACCGTAATGATATGCGTAACTTCGCCGTTTTCGTCGTGCATCGGAATTTTGCTGACGAGCCAGTGTTTCGTTACGCCGTTGCGGTCGGTCGTCCGCTGTTCGATGCGTTCGATTCTGCCGGTTTTAAACGCCCTTTCAAATTCCTGTTTCAGAGTGCTTTGAGGATATTTGGACAAAACTTCAAAAACATTGCGCCCGATTACAGCATCGCGCGGCAATCCCTGAATGCCGATTTCCCGATGCCGATTCCACGTTACGATATTGTAATCGCGGTCAATTACATAGAGCGAAACCGGCAGCGCGTCAACGATAACTTCGGTAAATTTGCGGTGTTCTTCTTTTGCCTGATTTATCGAAGTGTTGATTGTCGCCTCGTAATGCGCCGACAGATTGATGCTCATCGCCGTCATCTGCGTCGCGGCATCAATTAAACGCTGTGCCGATTCGGTGCAATCGCCTCGCGTTGCAAAACCGACAATTACTGCGCCTTTGACTTCGCCGTTGATATGCAGCGGCGAAATATATTCAAAACCTTGATTTTCTTTGCAAAGAAGAAATTCCGCTTCGTTTTCCGCCCAAATCGAAATCTGCGGTGGCATAAAATTGAGCCATTTCTTAAATCGAATTTTTTCCAAATAATCAGTTTCCGCCCGTTTTGAGTCCGCTGAAAATGCCGAACTGATCAAGCCGATCTGTCCGAGTTCGACGACGACCGCGCAGATCAGCGCATCTATTTCCGCGCGAATGGCTTCCGCTACGCGTGAAGCAACTTTTTTCGGGTGAACCGTGAAAAGCAAACTTCGTCCGAGTTCGGTGATAAACTTTAATTCGCGTGAAGAATCTGAGCTTTTTCCGCCGGGAGAAAATAGTTCAGCTCCACTTTTTATCTGCTTTGGAGACAACATTTTGGCTTAATTTATCCGAGACGACAAACTTTTCTAATCGTTTGACATCAAAAATAGGTTGGTTTTTTTGTAGGAGTTGAGAAATAAAAACGCCCACATCAATTAAAAAACTTTTTTAACATTTTGTCAACGGTTTTAACACTTAATTGATAATTATGTTTGACAGTTTTGCCGTAACAATCAAATAATCAGAGATATTATTTATGAACAGAAAGAATTCAAAATTGCAGAAAATTTTTATCTGCCTAGTTTTTTTAGTATTAAGCATTTTTGCGACGACGATTGAATCAAACGCGCAAACTGTTGTAGATAAAACGGTTGCAACGGTCAGCGACGGCGTGCGAACGGAGCTTATCACGTATTCCGATCTGCTCTGGCAGCTTGCCTTGCGTCCCGGAATTTCGCTCACGCCGCCGAGTTCGGAAAACTTAAATATCGCCTTGCAACTGATCATCAATCAACGCTTAATCGCCCTCGAAGCCGAAAGACTTCCGCGCGCCGCGCCGACCGAAGAGGAAGTAAAAGCGGAAATCGAAAGAGTTTTGGCACTTTTTCCTTCGACTGCCGAGTTTGAAAACCGCTTGCGAATCGTCGGATTCAGTTCCATCAGAGATGATAATTTTCAACAAATTATGGAGCAAAGAGTAGCGATTGAAAAATATATAGACTTTCGCTTTGAGGCATTCGCCGTCATCACGCCCGACGACGAAGAAACTTATTACAGAGGAACTTTTATGCCCGACTTTCGCCGCCGAAATCCTGGTCTTCTGATGCCTCAACTTGATGAAGTCCGAGCTCAAATAAGAAATACTTTAACCGAAGAAAAGGTCGCCGACGAAATCGGAAATTTTCTCGACGATGCCAAAGAACGGGTGGAAATTATTATTTTAAGCGAAGTTTGAAGATAAAAACCGCAAAAAGAGATAAACTACGAGGGAACACGAAGAAACACGAAAAATTATTTTCTGCAATGAATTAAAAATTAAGAATGTAAATACTGTTCTGATAATCTCCGGCAATCATCAATTTATCTCAAAATCAATATTTATAATCCCGAAAAAACCTTCGTGAAATCTTCGTGTTTCTTCGTGGTTTATTATTCGGCTTCTCTGATTATTCTTCACTCTCCAGCAACTTTTTCGCTTCGAGCAAATTTTGCCGGTGCACTTCCGAAACGATTGGGTATTTCATATCGAGTTCCCGCATTTTCTTAACGATTATTTCGGACACGGCAAGGCGCGTGAACCATTTTTTATCCGCCGGAACGACAAACCAGGGCGCGTCTTTTGTGCTTGTATTTTCGAGCGCGTCTTCGTAAGCCTTCATATAATCGTCCCAAAATCCGCGTTCTCTCACATCGGAAGTCGAAAATTTCCAATGTTTTTCGGGCGTATTGATGCGTTCGAGAAAACGCTTTTTTTGTTCTTTTTTGGAAACATTGAGAAAAAATTTGAGAACGTGAATTCCATTTTCGAACAAATATTTTTCAAAATTGCGGATTTGTTCAAACCGCTGATTCCAGATGTTCGGATCATTTTTAACCTGTTCGGGCAACTGTTGTGATTGCAAAATATTCGGATGAACACGCACGACCAGAACTTCTTCATAATACGAACGATTAAAAATGCCGATGCGCCCGCGTTCGGGCAGAGCCTTCATCGAACGCCACAGATAACCGTGATCGAGTTCTTCTTTTGACGGCTGTTTGAATGAAAAAACCTGCGTCCCTTGCGGATTCAAACCCGACATCACGTGCTTGATCGCGCCGTCTTTGCCCGCAGCGTCCATCGCTTGGAAAATCACCAGTAAAGAGTGGACATCTTCGGCATAAAGCACGCTCTGCATCTCGGCAAGCTGTTCGATATTTTCCCGCAAATCATTAATTGCCTGCTCTTTATCGAGATATTCATCCGAAAAATCTGTCGAATAATTTTTAAGATTAAGTTTTTTGCCGGACGGCACATAGAATTTTTCAATATCCATAAACGATTCTCCTTTTTTTTAACCACAGATTAACACAAATGACCGGAAATTTTACAAAACACAGATTTTTATAAACAAACCTCAAATGAATAATGACAAAAAGATAACGGATTATGGAAGAAAATCTCTAAACTCACTTAATTCTTTGAGTTACGCGAATGTTTAAGGTTTTCAAAATACTTGAAAACTTTTTCTTACCTCTCTACCAAAAATCAGACGCGAATTTTTACGGATTGTTTTCCGTGAGCTTAGAAAAACTGGCAAGCATTTTTATCAAAGTTGTGTCCGTCTGCGGTTAATTTTCTTTCTGATGTTCAACTCAAGACTCAGTTAAATCACCTGACAGCAGAATTTTCGCCACGGATTTGTTCAATCTGCCTCATCGCCAAAAAAGAAAAATAGACATTTTTTTGCGACTGAATATTTTTTTTAATTTTATCTTATTTTTTTAGCAAATTACTTTTCGGATTTCGTCACTCCGAAAACTACAGCTTGATTTTACAAACAAAATTAAGCATCCACAGTAGCTCGTTTCAACCTATGGATGGTTGCGGTTAATACCATCTTCCAATCTTTTTTCTTTAATCTTAAAAGGAGTTAAAAAATGACAAAGAAATCTAATCAAAAAAAGTCCAATCCGACGGACACAAAAACTAAATCTAAAGCTGACAAAAGTTCCAGCGATAATAATTCTGCTTTGCCTTCGAGGATTTTTGCCCAAGTATCGCCGAGATCAATCGGCGGAGTTTCAATGTTTGAGGCGCAAAGTCAGATTCAATCGGAAACGGTATCAAATTTTTTTTCTGAAGCCGAGGCTGTTAACGAAGCAGTAGCACGGCTCCAGGAAGCGGGTTTTGAAATTCTGCAAATTTCTCCGCTCACTATAAATATAGCGGGAAAACCTGAAACTTACAAAAAGGCATTTAACACTAACATTGTCGTCGAAGACCGCGAAGTTATTAAAGGAATGGCAGGCGGGGACGGAGATGATATTGGACAATTTTTAGAAACAACGGAAAATGATATTCCGGGTTTGATCGAAACCACCGGCACAAGTTTTGAAAATTCAATTGAAGGTGTCGCGCTCGAAGAACCGCGCTATTTTATGGCTCCGTCAATGTATCCGCCGCTTAAAAAATACTGGCATTTAAGCGTTCCGGCGGGAATTTCGCTCGGTTGTAATGCCGATCGAGCGCATCGAACGGGAATTACCGGAAAAGGCGTGAAAGTAGCCATGGTGGACAGCGGTTGGTATAAACATCCGTTTTTCGTCGGACGCGGTTATACTGCCGCGCCGGTCGTTCTCGGACCGGGAGCGGCAAATCCTCTGAAAGATGAAAGCGGACACGGAACAGGCGAATCGGCGAACATTTTCGCCGTTGCGCCTGATGTTCAACTTCTTCCCGTCAAAATTAATTTTGTTAATTCCATTGGCGCATTCAATGCCGCGGTCGGTTTGAATCCCGACATTATCACCTGCAGTTGGGGAAGCAGTAAACGGTTCGGTCCGCTAAGCGCGGCGGATATGGCCCTGGCAACGGCGATTGCGGCGGCGGTTGCTTCCGGCATAACCGTAATTTTTTCAGCCGGGAATGGTCATTGGGGTTTTCCGGGACAACATCCGGACGTAATTTCCGCGGGCGGCGTTTTTATGAATGTCGACGAATCGCTTCGTGCTTCGGATTACTCCAGCGGATTTATCAGCAACATTTATCCGAACCGTCGCGTTCCCGATCTTTCCGGTTTGGTCGGTATGCGTCCCGGTGCGATGTATATAATGCTTCCGGTCGAAGCTCAGGATCAAATTGATGTCGGAAACTCCGGCGGCACGCATCCGAACGGCGACGAAACAACTAACAAAGACGGTTGGGCGGCGTTTAGCGGAACATCCGCCGCCGCGCCGCAATTAGCCGGAGCGGCAGCCCTTATTAAACAGGCGTGCAGAAGACTGAAACCGGCGCAGATCAAAGATATTCTGAGAAAAACCGCCCGTGATGTTACTGCCGGCAATTGTTTTAATCAACCGGGAATGAACCATCCGGCAACGGTTGGTCCCGACACCGCAACCGGTGATGGACTTGTTGATGCTCACAAAGCGGTAATGCTGGCGAAGGTCAGATGTCTCGGACCGATTATCGGACATCCGATAACGATTCCTCCTCCTCCTCCGATAGTTCCACCGCCGATTACACCTCCGATTACAGTTGGTCCGCCAATCGGTCCGCTTCCGCCGCAGCCGATTCGCCCCCCGATTCTACCTCCGATTCAACCGGTTCAACCGATTCGACCGCCGATTCAACCGTCCCCGATTCAACCAATTCGACCGATCGCTCCGATTGTCAATCCGGGACCGCCTATCGGTCTAAGTCAGTCTTTGCCCGAAGGCTTCTCTGAATCTTCGGAATCCGGCGAAATGCCGCAAACCTCGCCGCAACAGGAAACGGCGGAGCAAAAAACTTCGCAATTGTCTGAAACGGATATTGCGTCATTGGAAGATTTAATTATCAATTCAGATTTTGAAATTGAATAATTATCGCATCTGGGCGGCGGAATTTTTTACGAAAGGAGAAATTCCGCCGCTTATTTCCTAAAAGTTTTTTTGGAAAGGAGGAAAAATGAAAAAAGTTTTATTGCTAAGTATGCCGTATGGCGCACTTGAACGCCCTGCGCTCGGTTTGAGTTTGTTAAAATCCGTTTTAGAAAATGAAGAAATTTGCTGCGAGGTGCGTTATCTGACGTTTCAATTTGCCGAATTTATCGGTGCGGAAAATTATCAATGGATGTGTTATGAGCTTCCCTATACGGCATTTGCCGGAGACTGGAGTTTTACGACCGCACTTTACGGCGACAATTACGAATCGCGCCAGGAGAAATACGTTACGGACATTTTGCAAAAAAACTGGCATCTCGATAATGAAACTATCCAAAGAATTCTCTATATCAAATCGCAAATTCCCCATTTTATCGAGTATTGTCTAAATTCAATAGAATGGAATAATTATTCAATAGTGGGTTTTACCTCGACATTCGAGCAAAATATCGCTTCGCTGGCACTGGCGAAAAGAGTAAAGAATCGTTATCCCGAAATTAAAACCGTTTTCGGCGGAGCAAATTGGGAAGCCGAAATGGGACACGAACTTCACCGCCGATTTTCGTTTGTTGATTATGTTTGTTCGGGCGAATCCGAACAAAGTTTTCCGGCTTTGGTCAAAAGTATTTTTGCCAACGATGCGGCGCAAGAAATCGAACAAAAAATCAAGGGAATAGTTTTGCGAAAAGACGGAGAATCCATTTTAACAGGTGAGCCGGACAGAATCCGCGAGATGGACGATTTGCCATATCCTGATTACAGCGATTATTTCCGCGATCTGGAACAATCCTCTGCATCAATCAATATTTTCCCGACATTGCTTTTTGAAACTTCCCGCGGCTGTTGGTGGGGAGCGAAATCACACTGCACATTCTGCGGATTAAATGGCGGTTCGATGACTTTCCGCAGTAAAAGTCCGGCACGCGCTCTGGATGAACTCGATTATCTTTCGACGCGCTGGAAAACCGAAACGGTTGATGTGGTTGATAATATTCTGGATATGAAATATTTCGACAACTTCGTTCCGGCTCTGGCAAAAGCGAAACGCCCGATTAAAATGTTTTACGAAGTAAAATCGAACTTAAAACGCAGCCACGTCAAACTGCTTGCCGCAGCCGGCATCAGCCGCATCCAGCCCGGCATCGAAAGTTTGAGTAACAATGTTTTGAAATTGATGCGAAAAGGCACGACGGGCTTGCAAAATATCCAGCTTTTGAAATGGTCGAAGGAATTTAATGTCACTGCCGAATGGAATCTTTTATTCGGTTTTCCGGGCGAAACCGCCGACGATTATAAAGAAATACTAAAGATGCTGCCCGCCGTTAAATTTTTGAACCCGCCGTGTGCCGTCGGACCGATTCGGCTCGACCGTTTCAGCCCGTATTTCAACGCGCCGGACGAGTTCGGACTCGTCAATCTGCGCCCGATGCCGACCTATTATTTTCTGTATCCGTTCAAAAAAGAAAGTTTGATGCGCATCGCTTATTATTATGAATTCGATTATAAAAACAGCATCAACCCGATGACAAACGCCAGAAAAGTCATTGAATATATCAACAATTGGCAGGCACAACCGGAAACAGGTTGTCTGTATATGTTCAAAAATGCGGACGACACAATGACTTTATTCGATTCGCGTTCAAACGCATCAATCAGCGAATTAAAACTCGGCGGCATCGAACGCGCGGTTTATGAATTTTGCGACGAAGTGCGTTCTTTAAGTAATATCATCAAGTTTTTGAGCGAAACTTTTACGGAAGAATGCTTTGACGAAACGCTGATCGAAAAATTTCTCAACTCAATGGCAGAAAATCGCCTAATGATAAAACAAGGGGCAAATTATCTGAGTCTGGCGATAAACCCAAACGTGCCGCGTGAAAAAAATGCCGGCTTTGAAAATGGTATTTCATCTAAAGAACACAGACCTTTAAGTAGTTATTTGCCGAAGCAATTACCGATTTTCGGCGCAAGTTCACACAGGCAATTGCCGGTTTAGAAAAAGTATGAATAAAACGAACTATTTACTTTTGATTTTTTTGTTCCTTTTTGCAGTTGCCTTTTATGGCTTAATGCCGTTGAATTTCAGTGAGGTAAAAAATATGAGTAATAAAAACAATCAAGAGTTATCGGCACAGGTCATTTTGAAACCGGCTGCGGGAAAAAGTTCGATCCTGCCGGAAAATATCACTTCGGAAAATGTTGAGCAAATAATGCCTTCAGCTGAAGATTTTAAGAACGCGCAAAAGTTTTTCGCCGATTCGGGTTTTGAGGTTGATGCCGGATTTGCCAATAGTTTTTCAATCACCGGCGAAAAAAAACTTTTCGAGAAAACTTTTGAAACAAAAATTTCGCAAAATGAAAAACAAGCTGTCAAAGCACGCGGCGAAAATCATCCTGAAAGCAGCGAACTGCCGGTCGGGAATTTGCCGAATGACATAAAGAAAATTGTTGAAGCGATAACTTTTACCGAACCGCCTGATTTCGGACCGGGAAATTTTTGATATTTTGAAAATCTTTATCCATAGAAGATTTTAATATGTTGGTGAAAATATATGAATGCGATGTTTTCTAATCCACAAACACAAATTGACCGGGGCTTTGCCGCACCTTCTTTCGGTTCGGCTGTTGTTCCTGAAATTCCAGAGGCGATTCTTAAATCGCCTCTGATGCAGCGTGGCGGTTTCGACGTTTTTTCGGGAATTGTTGATGAAACAATCAACAATTCCCTGCTCGCCGAAGCTCTCGAACAGCGAAAAGTTATGACCGAAAGTATTGTCGCGGCTGAAGATAAGGAAGAACTTCGCGGAGGCGCACCGCGCAGAAAAATACTGACCAGTGCGGGCGGCGAATATCAGCGCACGTTTTACCATTCCGAGTGGCTGCTCGGTTTTCTGCGCGGTCTGACACTTCCGTTTCTGCAGCCGACCGGACACTACGGAACTTTTTCATATTATTTGAGAACCGGAGATTTTCTTGAAATTCACCGCGACATTTTAGCCTGCGATGTCGCCGTCATTACCTGTCTTGAAAATAAATTCTGTCAAGATAACGCGGGCGGAAAACTGTTTCTTTATCCGACCAGAACGCACGAATTATTATCAAAAATCCGCGCAACACCCGAAGAAGGCGCATATAAACTTTTTCTCGAAGAAGGTCAGACACTTGTTATGTACGGCGGAATCGTACCGCACGCGCTTTTTCCCGTCGCCGAAAATCAAACGCGAATAGTTTCGGTTTTGTGCTATCAAGCGTATTAAATCGTATTAATTGCGAAAAAAATCTTAAATTTTAAATTCCGCTATTTACCATTCACAATTAACCATTTACCATTAAAGAGATGAATATCGGAATTACGGTTTATCCAACTTATGGCGGAAGCGGCATTGTCGGTTCCGAATTGGGGCGCGATCTTGCCGAGCGCGGTCATAACGTCCATTTTATCTCGTCGTCCTTGCCGACGCGGCTGGTCGAATTAAACGAGCGCGTGCATTTTCACGAGGTTGAAATGATGACTTATCCGCTATTCGAGCATCAGCCGTACGATTTGGCTCTGGCGACGAAACTGGCGACGGTGGCGCGCTCGGAAAAACTGGATCTGCTGCACGTTCATTATGCGATTCCGCATTCGATCTCGGCGATTCTGGCGCGTGAATCAATCAAGGAAAAGCGGTATGTTCCGGTCATTACAACGCTTCACGGCACGGACATCACGCTCGTCGGCGCAGACCGCTCGTATTTGCCGATCACCAAATACGGTTTGCAGCAGTCAAACGGCGTAACGGCGGTTTCGAGATTCTTAAAACAGGCGACGATTGAAACATTCGATTTCGACGACATCGAAGTGATTCCGAATTTCATCTGCCCGCATCATTACAAACGTCTGGAAGATTCGCCCCTGCGGACGGAATATGCGCCGAACGTCGAAAAACTTCTCGTTCACGTTTCAAATTTCCGCGCCGTCAAACGTCCGATTGATTGTGTCGAAATTCTCGCAAAGGTGCGTGAAAAAGGCATAAACACCAGACTTTTAATGGTCGGCGACGGTCCCGAACGCGCTGCCTGTCATTACCGCGCCGCGCAGCTCGAAATCGGAGAATACGTGCATTTTGTCGGAAAACGCGAAAATATTTCCGATTATCTGGGCATCGCCGATGTTTTTCTGCTGCCTTCGGAACTGGAATCGTTCGGACTCGCCGCACTCGAAGCAAACGCCTGCGAAGTTCCGGTCGTCGCTTCGCGAATCGGCGGCATACCGGAAGTCGTCACCGACGGCGAAACCGGATTTTTGAGCGAGATCGGCAATGTCGAAAAGATGAGCGACGACGTTGTAAAACTTCTGAGCGATGAAGAAATGCGCCGCGAATTCGGCGAAAAAGCGCGTGAATCGGCAATTTCGCGATATTCGACCGAAAAAATTATTCCGCAGTATATTGCGTTTTACGAAAAGATTTTAGGTCAAAAAACCAAATCGGCAGAAAATAATCCGCAATAACGGCAAAGTAGTTTAAAAAAGAAAAAAACAGTATAATGATGCGCGAGGCAAAGCGATGACATTAATTGCAGAAATTCCGAAAAATATTCCAAAACCGCGCCTGATTTCCGTAAAAAATTATGAGGCGATGCTTGAGAACAGGATTTTGACGGAAAATGACAATGTCGAATTATTAAACGGAATAATTATCGAAAAGATGCCGAAAGGAACAAGACACTCACTTTACAACGATATAATCAGCGATATTTTACGGGAAAAACTTAAAAATGTTTATGTCAGAAATCAAAATCCGATTCTCTTGGATGATTTTTCGCAACCCGAACCCGATATTGTTTTGGCAAAACTGCCGCGCGAGAAATATCTCGAACGGCATCCGACACCGGACGACATTTTTCTGGTAATAGAAATTTCCGATTCGACTTTGTATTTTGACCGCGATGAAAAAGGCGCGGCATATTCCCGCGCCGGAATCAAACAATATCTGATTGTCAATGCCGAAAATAATACGATTGAAGATTACCGAAATCCGGGCGAAGACGGTTTTCAAACCAAGCAAACTTACCGAATCGGCGAAAATTTCATTTTAGAAGATTTTCCCGGAATCTAATTTTCGGTAAAAGATTTTTTTTTCGATTTAAGGAACTTAAAATAATCTCGAATCCGTCTGAAAATTTTAAGATTTTCGTTTATCTTTCCTCAATTGCGATTTTCGAAAAGCCGAAAATATCTTCGAGAAGTTGCGTCCTTTCCGCATTTTTTCTACCATTAAAAACTTATGTTCAAGCGTTATATGCACAAGCGGGAAAGATATTTTGCGATGCTTAACGACAATCGCGTTGTGCATCCGTTCGGCTGGGGAACGGAATTTATCAAGGAAAATCCGAACGGCGGCGATCCGCGCACGCTTTTTCGGGAATATTCCAGGAAAATGGTGGCAAATAGCGACGAGTTTTTTCATCTGCCGGAAATTTCGGATTACAAAGTTCAAAGTTCAAAGTTCAAAGTTCAAAGTTCCGAAATTCAAAACGTAACCTGGACGAGCGGAATAGAAACGCCTTCCGCAGAAAACAATACGGCTTACGCGACATTTTTTCCGTTTGAAAAAGATAAAAAATCGGCG
>JBGTIH010000177.1:0-12649 GCA_041745765.1 Pyrinomonadaceae bacterium
CGAATCAAAATTCGGAGTTCTTCGGGCGTAAAATAATTCCGCTTTTTGGCGGCGAGATTTTTCGGCGGCACGTTTTTATAAAGCCATTCGCGGTAGAGAATCAATCCTTCGCCGTAGCCTCTTTCAATCGCTCTCAAATCGGTTCGGCGTTCAAATTTCGCGGTGAATCCGTCCTTTATCAAACTGACGAGCCCGAGCAGTTCCAGACGGTTTTTTTCTTTGTAATAAAGCGCGTGTACGAGTTCGTGTGCCAGAATCGCCCGAATGCCTTCTTCGGGCGCATGTCGCTCGAAAACCAAAGGATTGATATAAATGGTCGTCCTCATACTCTTAAAGGTCAGATAGCGGGAAAAGGAAAACTGCGCTTTGAAAAAGGTTGATCGGCTGCGAAACGCCTTGACTTTAATTTTTCCGGCATCGAGTTCGGGAAAAGATTTTTCAATGACTTCGCCGAGCCGCCGCCGCGTTTTTTCGATTGCTGAGCGTTCATCGCCGGACGCTTGCGGCGCGGGTTCAGCGCGAGTAAAATTTGGCAGCAGAATTGATAAAACCGCCGCCGCCAGAAATAAATTTGCCGGAAAGATTTTTTTCATATCAGTCGGTAGGGTGTTTGCGTTCCGTTTGTTGGCGGGCTTTTCATCGGCTTAGCGGGAAAGCTGCCACAAAAATTCGTTTTTATCGAAAGTAACATCAAGCTGTTTGACGACTCTGCCGTCGCCGTCCAGAATCCAGAGATTCGGAAAGCCCTCTGCCTTGTGTTTTTCGAGAAATTTTTGCCCTTCTTTCGTTTCGTATTCAAGCCGCGAAAAAACGAATTTTTCGTCTATCAATCGCTTGACGTCTTCGTCTGCAAAAATCTCGCTGTCGAGCCGTCGGCAGGTAGAACACCAGATCGCCGAAACATCAACCAGAATTCGTTTGTTTTCAGATTTGGCTTTAATTTTCGCCTCATCGAGCGGCAAACTGACCAGTCCCGTCTTTTTCAAAGTTTCTCTGCCCAGATAACTCTGCACCTCGACGTTGATAAGATATGCGGAAATCGCCATCCCTGCGAAAACAAGAAACAAGAATAAAGGTTTGGAAAAAATGTTTTTCATATTTTATCCCAGTCCTTCCGCGTTTTTGCCGAACGTTTTGAGCGGATTTCGCAGATAAACGACGACTCCGAGAAGTATCATTACAATCAGCGGTATCATCGCCATTCCCATTTCGCCGTGCGTCAAATGAGTAAATAAAGCGCCGATCATAATCAAAATCAGCCCGACGGAGGCGAGTCCAGCCAGACGCGGAATCAGCAAACCGACTGCACCTAAAACTTCAAAAAATCCGATGACCAGATACATCTTGTCGGGCATTCCCCAACGAGCGAAATTGGCGACAAGTTCCGGCTCGCTCATTAATTTTTGCGAACCCATCATCAAAAACAATCCGGCGACAAGCACCTGAATAATCCAGGACGCGATAATTTTTCCCTTTGTCATTTTTTACCCTCCATTTTTCTTGTAAAAACATTAGTTTTATGCCCGGACGGGCGGGTTTTATTCCCAAAGGCAAAAAAAAAGGAAGTTCTCTGATTTAAGGAGACCTTCCTTTTTAATACGATTTCCGAATTACAAATTTTTGTAATTAGAATGAAAAACGCGCACCGAAGCGAACCTGTCTGCCCTGCTGGAAACTCAGGGGTTGACCGTATCTGGCATCGCGGGTAATAGTTTCAAAAACTGGATCACCATTCGTATTTGTCCCGATCTGAACCTGATTGTTGATCAAATTCAAAAGCTGTGATTGAATCCCGCCCGCAAAAATTGCGCGGATCGTGTTTAATTCGTCGCACACGCCGCCCGGACAGTTGTTAAACAGATTGAATCCGCTTTGCTGTCCGGCGAGACTGCCGACCGCCAGTACGTTAAAGATGTCTGTTACATTGTCTTCGTCAAAAAGATTGATGAAATTCGCTTCAACCGCGACGCTGTATTTATTGTCTCTGCCGAAGCGGTAACGATGCGTAATGGCAAAATCCGTCTGCGTAAAGGTTTCGGTTCTGCCGAGATCGCCCCTGCCGAAGACGAAGGTATTAGCATTAAAAAGCGAAACCTGCGTCGAAATCGGCGTACCGCTCGTTCCTAAAAACGCGGCGGTGAAATCCGTCGTGTTGGTTCCCTTTTTGAACCAATCGAAAGTGTAGCCGCCGAAAATCTTGACGGCATGCGGTCGGTCGGTCGCAAGTTTCCCGTTGTCGGGATTGCCGTTCACGTCAAAGCCCAGAAACGGCAGATCGAAAAAGCGGTTGACGTTCGGGCTGGAACGCCCGCGCTCGTCCGAACTTGCCAGACCGGAGAAGTTCCCCTTCAGACGGCTGTAGGTATATGTGCCGCTGAAATAATAGTTATTGGAAAGTCTCTTATCGAGCGTGATTTCAAACGCGTCATATTTTCTTTCCGCTTCGGGAGTGGCGGGAATGCCGGAGGCAAAAGGCTGCTCGACAATGCCGCGTCCGGGATTGGCGATAAAAAAATTCTCGTTTCCGTCGTTGTCAAAAAAGCCGACATCTTCGACGGCTTCGTCAAGCTGTTTATGCGTGTATCGTGCCCGCAGAACCGTGTCTCTGAAAAACCTGCCGAAAACCGACAAATCCTGTTCAAACCCGACAGTAAATTCGCTCATTCGCTGGGCTTTTAAGTCCGGGTCAACCCGATTGTCCGACGGATCGTTTGAAGGAACGCGGAAATCGAGCGTGATGCCGCCTCTTTGATTTGACGCGTTCAAAAAACTTTGGATGTCGCTGAAAGTAGTGGCGGTATCGGTGGAAAGAATCGGGATAAATGTCCGCAGAAATACGTCGCCGCCGAACGAGCCGCGCGGCAGTTCGTATTTGAAACGGTCGTAAAACCAGCCGTAACTGGCGAAAACTTTCGATTTCCCGTCGCCGAAAAGATCATACGCTCCGCCGATGCGCGGGGCGACCTTATCCTGCCAATCAAATTCAATCGGAACGCCGTTTTCAGAAAATGAAGGAACGTCCTCTTTCTCGATTCGCAAGCCTAAATTAAGCGTCAGACGGCGAAACGGCTGCCACGAATCCTGAACGAACAGTCCCTGATTTTTGCTCGACGTTGAGCCGACCGTGCCGAATCTGGTCAATTGGGCATTTCCGAGCGGGCTGCCGATGCCGAATGCGGTCTGCCCGAAAAAGAAGTCAATGCGTCCGGTATTGAAAAATCCCGAATCAACTTCATTTTCGATGCGGTTAAATTGATAACCGAATTTTAAGATGTGCCGCCCGCCGAAGTTGTTGATTAAAACCTGCGCGTCGGCATCAAACGTATTGCGGATGGAAACATCGAAATTCGTCAACGAATTGTTTCCGATATTGTCGAATCCGACACTGTTGGACGCGCCGCAGCCGAAACCGGGCAGCGTGCCTAAAACCGTGCCGCTTCCTAAACAGCGCACTCTGAGCGCGTTCGGTACTCCGTAAGCGCCGTCTCTTTCGTTAAGAAACCCTCTGCCGCCGCGGACGTTGATAACCCAGTTTTGAGTAGGTGTATAAACCGCCTGATAGGTAAAATTCTGCGCCTGAACGCGCCCGCCCCGCTGGCTCTGGTCGCCGATTGAAGATGTTGCGGTAAAAGGCAGTATGCCGCCGTTGATTGTTTGCGGGCTGTATGAATAAGTTCCGGTTAATCTTAACTGATCGGTAATTTGAGCGTCCAGCCGCCCGAAATAATAATCGTTCTGCTGCTCGAACCGGTTTGTTTCGCTCGTTCCGTTTGGAAAAACAGACGTTCTTTCAACGTCGAAAAATTGCGGTGCGCCGCTGCCGAAAAACCAGAGGCGGTCTTTGATGACCGGACCGCTCAAACTAAACGTCGGGAAAAAGTTCGTAAATTCGTCGTCGGGCGGATTCAGAAACGTTCCGCTGTTGGTTCTGCCCGGACTGATATACTGTAGGTCGTTGGTTAAGCCGCGCAGAATCGGGCGCGTGTCAGCGTTAAAGCGGTCAATTTCAAACTGGATGCCGAAATTGCCGTGAAATTCGTTGGCTCCGCCGCGGGTTACGACATTAACCACGCCGCCGGTCGCACCGCTGTATTCGGCTTCAAAACCGCTTGATTTGACCTGCACTTCGCTGACAAATTCATTCGGTATATTCTGCACGTTTCTAAGCTGTCCGGAGCGGAAATTGGTAACTTCCAAACCGTCAACGATAAATGTATTTTCCGCGCCGCTCGATCCGTCAATTTGAAATCCCGCACCGAGAGGCTCTTCCCGAACCGCCGGAGCAACCCTTAAAACGCCCGAAAAATTAACATTTCCTTTCGGCGTAAGTTCGATCCGTCTGTTGCTTATATTTGTTTGAATTTTGCTGCTTTCCGAGTCAATCGTCGCGACATCGCCCGACGTTACTTGAACCGTCGCGGCGGCACCCGTAACCTGCAAATTAAAATTAACACTGGAAGTTTGTCCTAGATTTACCAGAACCTCGGAAGTCGCTTCATTAAAGCCCGAGGTCGTAACCGTAACGCGATAGCGTCCGGGCGGTGCCTGCGAAATTCTGAAAACGCCGTTTTCGTTCGTTTTTAAACTACGGGTGAAACCGATGTCCAAACCCGTTACCACAATGTCCGCGCCGGGCAAAACCGCACCGTTCGGATCGTTGACGACTCCCTCGATATTCCCTGTTCTTTCCTGCCCGAATGATGCTGAAACCATTCCCAAAATCAACAGTGACCAAAGAGAGAAAAACTTAATTCCTTTTCTCATTGTTCTTAGCTCCTAAAATAAAATTTTTATGAAAATCAGAGCTTTTTTTCACGCTCTGACAAGTAGGGACTTAAATGACTTAAGGGACTTTTTGCAGGGACTTTTTGAAGCGGGACAAAATGCCGGATCTCTCCGTTTATAATTATAAAAACGGATTTTTTCTAAAAATTCTGTCGCTCCGTTGAGTGAATGGAAAAAATTCGCTCATTTATTCCCGAAACGAACGAATTTTTCCACTTATTTTTCTTTATAAATTTCGGTTTCAGGTTTAAAGACCAGCCAAGCAAAAGCAAAATAATCACCGTGGCTGATTTGCCGTAGATGTTTACCTTTTAATTTACCGTCGGTCGCTTGCCCGAAGACGTTCCAGCGCGATTTTGTCTGCTCATCAACAAACTCATCGTTTTGATAAAAGAAGGTCAGCTTTTGCCCGTCAATTTCAGGAATAAAGACTCCGGATGAGCCGACCATTTTCGATTCGCTGATTTGTTCGGCATCGAGAGCGGAAGCCGCACCGTCAGCGTGAAAAATAACGATGTCCGTTTTGCCGATGCGGTCGTAAAGCACGCGCTTTTTCTTTGTAATCGAATGCGGATAGGCTTTTGCAGCCGAATCGAGTTCGACGGCGATCACTTTTTCCATCGGCTTCAAACGCTCGTCCGGTTTGCCGCGATAAAGAAAAGGAGTTTTCGTTAAATCGTCGTAGCCGCGATACGGATTACTGCCGTAATCTCTTTTGTGTCCAGTTTCGCGCGCGAGAATTTTTCCGTCCGGAAATGCCTTGGCGAATTGGGCAAAACTGACGATCTGGCTCGGAAACTGTTTGAGCGTTTTGCCGGTCAAATCGCCGACGATTCCTTCGCCGGAAATCTGCTGCCACCAGCTTTCTGTCTGGCGGTCATACATCACCATATCCGAATGCCGCAGCATTCCCGATACGCCGAAATCATAAACTCTCCCGTCAAGCCGGCGGTCAAAAGCAATCGCCGTATAACAAAGCGGACAAAAGGTAACGGTAACGGGATTGCCGCCGATTTCGTCATTGACGATTTCGTGCCACATCAAAATTTGCAGCGGATAAGCGCGGGCTTCATCGCCGATTTTTAAGGATATGACCGGCTCATTCGATTTGAGCCATTTTTCCGCCTCTTTTGCGGAAACGAATTTCGGCGCGTCAATCGCGGGAATTCCGTCTTTCGGCGGTCCGCCCGACATCAGTTCATTTAGATCAATCGAACGTTTTTCAATGTTTGTTTTCCAACCTTTAACAGTTTCACTTTTTGGCGAAGAGTCCGGTTTTTCCTGCGAATAGGAGCAACTGACCATTGCCAAAGTAACTGCTGCGACGATAAAAGACAACTGTAAAATTCCGTGTTTCATAATTTTTCCTCAAAATGTAAATAGTTGGTAGAAAAATGTAAGTTTTCGCGGATTTTATTCCCAAAAGCCGGATTTCAATTTTTTTCGAGAAGGCAAGAAGGATGGAATAAATCGAAAGTTTTTACGAATCATATCGGCAATGAAGATATTCGTTCTCACTCGTTCTTAAAGGAAAATTCCGAATGAGAGCGGTGAGCTGCTCTCGTGCCGGAGTCAATTAAACGGCTGACAGCCGTCGGCAGCGAAGCTTTATCGAGCAAGGGGCGGGAATTTTCGCCGGTACTTCAGATAAGATTATCGGAAGGCGGGCTTGAAAACCTTCGCGGACGCGCGGTTGATTGGCGGCGATGTGGGGACTTTCGTTTCGATCAATCGCCCGTTTGGCGAAGTTTTAGGAAATTTTAAGTCAGGTTCAATCGTTTTCTGTATGCTTGTAAAAAATCGAGCCTCACCGGGCTGGTGCAGACGATTTAACAATTTTAAGATCATTTTTAATTTATGCGGCAAGACTTACTTGATTGAAAGGCAAAAGGAGAATTCTTTAATTATAAGAATTTTGATATATTTTATCCGCATATGCCGCACTCCGGCAAAGTATTATAATGAATAGCCGAACTTTTTTTGGGAGATGATCAATTTGAAAATTATTTCCCCTGTCTTTATGAGCGCAGGAAACTACATTTTGAGAAACTCCCGAGCCGCCTTGAAAATGATTCTCTTTTTCGGGTTAAGTTTTGGATTCTATGCTCGTTTTTTGATCGGCTCTTTTTTTTACCGCCGTCCGGCATATCGGCAAAAAGAAATTTTCGGCAAAATTGCCCGAATCTTTACAAGAATTTCCGGAATGAGAGTCGAGGTTCGCGGAAAACCGCCCGGTCCGCCGTTTCTTCTGGTTTCAAATCATCTCGGTTATGTTGACATAGCCGCACTCAGATCGGTTTCAGAAACGGTTTTTGTTGCTAAAAGCGATGTTCGAAATTGGTTTTTAGCCGGAAAAATAATTTCGGATATGGGAACCGTTTTTACCGACCGGAACAATCGCCGCGACATATTGCGAACGCAAAGCGCAATTACCGAAAAATTGCAGACAGGCGAATCGGTTACCTTTTTCCCCGAGGGAACAAGTACGAACGGTAAAGCGGTTCTGAAATTTAATTCATCACTTTTGGATTTTGCTGCAAAAAAGAATTTGCCGGTCTATTATGCCGCGATCAGTTATAAAACGGATCCGGATATGTTAAGGGCGAGCAAGGCAATTTGCTGGTGGGACGAAACGGTCTTTATCGAACATTTGTGGCGGCTGTTCGGTTTGAAAACCTTTACCGCGATCCTTAATTTCGGGGAACAACCCGTTACAAATTCAAATCGAAAGGAATTAGCCCGGCAGCTTTACGAAGCCGTAAACCGCAGCTTTATTCCTCTCGACTGATCAGGGGTAGCGAAAGCAACATTGCTGATAGGCTTGGCGAATTCATTAAAGATTAAAATTTACGCTGTTGGACAGTTATTTGATAAAAATAAAGAATCAATTCGCCAGAAGTAACTGACGAAGTATTACATCAACTTTATCATTGCCGCGCCTCGCGCACCCACGACTTCCGCCGAAGTCGGGGTATAGCCGAGATAACGCAAAAAATAGGAACTTTGGTTTAACAATGTTGTTTAAGAGCTATTCTGAATCGTAATTTATTGAGTGAACGGCGTTATTTTCCAGATTATCCAGTCCTTTGTTGTAGATCATCAGAGTTTCCACCGATTTATGCTTGCTCATATTCAGAATTGCCGTGACCGGCACGTTTTGCTGAAAGGCTTTGGTGATCGCCGTTCTTCGCAGATCGTGCGGGGAGAGTTTGCCGAGTCCCGCCAGTTCGCCGCGACGTTTGACGATGTGCCAGATATGCCGCGTTGTTAAAGGTTGGCAATGACCGAAATATCTTCTGGAAACATCAGCCTGAAAAATAAAGGCGTTTTCGCCGCCGGTTTTTGTGTCTTTTCTGCCCGTCCGGTCGGCTTCCAGATAATCGTCAATAATCTGTTTAACGTCCTTCGGCAAAGGCTGGCGTTCCTGGCGACCGCCTTTCGAGCGGTAATCTATCACCCAATGCCGTCCGTCTTTCTTGATGTCGGAAATCTTCAGATGACAGATTTCCGAAACTCTCAGACTCAATCTTAACATCGAATAAACAATGGCAAAATCCCTGAGATCAACCGGATTATTGCGGTGAATCGTGTAGAGCAGATAACGGACTTCCTTGACTGACAGAGCTTTTCCCTTCGGGCTTTGCAAAGGTTTTGCGGGGCGCGGGACTAATTTCGTGGTTGCCGGATTGCGGTCAATGATTCCGTAATCTCTGAAATACTCGAATAATGCGCTCAAGGTTGCCAGTTTGGTTGAGATCGTGTGCGGGGCGAGTTCGCGTTTTTCCAATGAATCGCGCCAAGCCAGCACGTCTTCAACCCGCACGTCGGTCGCCTCCTTTTTCCCGGAAAACAACATAAACTGCTGTAAGTTGGACAGATAATTCTTTCTGGTGAGTTCGGAATTCGATTTATTGATAAACAGCGCGGCGATCCGACCGTTCAGACGGGTGTCAAACTCGCCCGCAGGCGTTAAAACTACGGATTCAGGGATGCGGATAACGGCGGATTGACTCATAACTCTGACTTAACCCAGTAAAATCAACAACTTAGAAGTTTTCCTCTAAATATTTTATGAGATTTTTTGTGTTTTTCAGAAAAAACTATATCATAAAACCGGATTTTTATGATACACCGCTGATAAAAAATATCAAAACACATTTATCTTATTGATGTGATTAGGGTTATGCCGTTGTGCTACATTTTTGTTGCCAGTTGGGTCTGGAAAGAAGAGTTGGGCGTTGCTAAAATCTTCCGGCTTTACTTTGTCTGCTGAACGCCTGTCCTAGAAGCATCCGCGTGATTGATAAAAGGTTAAAGATTCGGTTGCGGGCTAGGTAGAATAATAAATTGTTTGCCTTGCCAGAATCGTCCCGTTTGCCGGAACGAAGGTTTTTTTTTTTTATTTTCATTTTACAAAACAAGGTAGAAATTCATTTTGAGCAGTTATAAGTTGGATCAAAATAACCAAAACTACTTATTACTTCTACATCTTCATCATTTTTCTGAACCCATATTTCAAAACCTTCATCCCGGTTCCGATAAACAGCTCGCCCATCAACATGAGTTGTTTTCACATCTAATTCTGTTTTCAAAAAATCTTTGTGAAAATTCGGGATATTCTTTATATACTTTTTCAAAGTTTGTAATTTGTCTGGATAGACTTGTACCTTTTTAACAATATCCTTATCAAAATCTTTCTCATCTTTTCTCTCATAATCAATATGTACGCGTGATTTTTTATATTTGTAGATATTGCTATTCAATTTCATAGAACTGAACCTAACTAATATTTTTTCTGCATCAAGACGGGTTGATACACAAGGAATAATCCCATTCCACTCTTTTGAAAACACCTCGATTCCGAAAACAGAAAAAATCACTACTAACACCCAACATAATTTTTTTATTGTTTTAGTTCGCACAATATTATTGCTTTGTTTTATCTTCATTTCGATCCCCCTCCGGTACTTCCTCCACAAGCCTTTTTCAAAGCTTCATCACCTATCCTATAATACGCACTATCAAGTATGGCTTCTTCATTAAAGCGAGTGGTTTGATCTTTGGAATTCAATTTCTCTTTATCGCCTTCAGGTAACTCTCTTTTATCCATAAACCCCTGTTCAACACCTACTTCATACATCGCTCGCCCCATCTCAACATGGCTAAAACTTTTAATTTTTCCTGCTCCATGAAATAATTCATGTAAAACTTGGTGAACCAATTCATCATCATCCAAAACAATTTCTAAATGGGCTTTCTTAGAACTTGCCGGATACGGAGCCCACCCCCATGTAACTCCCCTGTATATAACTCCTTTTTTTGCATACAAATCATAAACATCAAGGATATTCTTAGCGGTAGCACCAAGTCGTTGTAAAGTTTTTTTTACAAAATCACTACATCTTTTTCCCTCTGGCGTTTTTTCATCTAAAGCAGTTTTCAACTGCTCTCTTATCGCCTTAATTTCTTTTTCTGAAATTTTATCTTTATTTTGCCGCCGAGCCGCTTCTAAAGCCGCATTCAATCCGGTTGCCCAACTGCTGTTGTAGATTGGCGTAATCCTTATGCCATAGCCTGTGATTACTCTTTCTTGAGCATCAAATCCAAAGCCGAAATCGCTTCGTGGACCTCCTTGACTAAAAGACGGAGGACCTGATGCCCCTCCCTGAACATAATATCCGTGTTCCACGTAATAGCTATCTACTCTGCTTGACATCCGCGCCGCCATTTCCAGTAATCCGAACATCCCGCCGATTCTTCCCGAATTGATTTCCAGCATAAACTGCGATGCCGATACGCTTAAACCGTCTATTGTGTAAGTATTCTGTCCCGGACGATACCCTTCGCCCGATCCGAACATATTCATTCCGCCTTCATCCGGTTCTTCGTAGGTGTTTAAGGTGATATAGGGTCCGGCACTGGCGATGTTTCTGCCCATCGGTGAATACTCACCTGTTCTTTCATATGTCGTATTACCGATCAATGCTCCGCTTGCCGTTGTCTGCTGGACTCCCGTCCCGGAAGCGTCCGTGTGATTAAATGTCAATGATTCCGTCGGTGTCTGATTTATGTAATAAAGCGTCTGCGTTGCCAGAGTCGTCCCGTTTGCCGGAACAAAGGTTTTCAATTTTCTGCCGGTTTTATCCGCTTCGGAAATAACCTTGTTCAAAATGCTCGAACGAATGTAATAATTCTTCACTTCCGCCGGATCGGTCGAACCCGCATTCCTGACTCTTTTCTCAAGCTGTCCGTCGCCGTTGAAATAATCTTTGGTCGGCGGATCGAACTGCGTTGAATCATCCGGGTTTCTGCCCGTAGTTTTTACTACTCGTCCCGCCGCATCTATTTCAAAGAGCGCATCAAAGTCGGATGTGATATTGCCTTCCACATCATAAATCCAACCCGTATTCCGGTTGTTGGCATTGTAAGTATATGAATTATTATCTTCGGCACTGTAATAAAGTCCCGTCTTGCTCGTGATATTTCCGAAGGCATCGTGTGTGAACTGCGTCGAATACGGCTGATCCAGCTTATGCTGATCCGTGCTTGAGCCGCCGCGTGCCGCAATCCCCGCTTTACTTTCTATCGTTCTTCCCAGATGATTGTATTTGTATGAGCGGTCGAAGGTTTCACTCAATCCGTCATCCACGAATTTCAAAGAGCCGTCTTCATAAAATTTATACTCTTTCTGAATATAAATGTCATTATTTTTCTTGACCTCAAATCCGGTCGCCTGCAATTTATTGTTAAATCCGGTGATCTGCATCTGCACACCATTCTGACCGTAGGTCAGACCGGTGAGAGTGCCTCTGGCATCATAAACCGGATTACTGGCGTATGTTGTAATACCGTTAAACGAGGTCAGACCGGTAACTCCCTGTAATCGTCCGACTTTATCGTGAGTATAATTAAACTGCTGAAGGTAAGGGTCCGTGATGGATTTTAATTGTCCCGACAAGGTGTAATCGTATGTCAGCAGAAACGCATTATTTCCCGCAGGTGCATTAGCTATCGTGCCGTTTACGGTTGTGGAGAATGTTCGTTTTTCCGTTTTTAATTGCGACAATTCCGTATAAGTATAATCAATCGTGCCGAGTCCGTCGGTCATCTTCTTGCGGTTTCCGGCGTCGTCATATTCAAATGTAACATCTAAAGGATCGGGAATAGTCGAGCCTGTCGGCACGGAATACGAAATCGTATCCACCAAACCGCGTGAATTATAGACGTAATTTGTTGCTGCTCCCCTGGCATCCACAACCGATTCGATGCTGTCATCCGGGTTGTAGTTGTAGGTCGTATAGGTCGGTGCATTATTCGTATTAATTTGTTCGGGACGGTGCTGCGAACTCAACCGCCCGAACCCGTCATAACTCATCGTCCAAACCTGGCTCAAAGCCGGTACGGTCGGATTGGTCGTCGCTTCCTGCGTTTTTGTAACCGACGTAGCCTGATCGCTCCCGTTAAAGGCGGTAGTGGTAGTCGAATAGACGGAATTATCCCAATTCAGGACTTCCGTTTTCCAATTTCTGCCCTGAACATCCTGATAAATCTTCTGCGTCCTTTTCCCCAGAGAATTCGGGTTATTGCCGCTCCAATCGGTTTCAAAAATTTCTTCCCCCTGAATGGTGGTTACCATATTTCCCGAACAGCCGCACCCCGTATAACTGATTGTCTGGAATGTTCCGTCGGTATTGATCGTTTTCGTGACGCGGTCTTTCCAGTCATATTCCTGCGAATTCCACAGCCAGATCGGATTATTATCGCTGTCTACTCCGCGATAATCATTGCCTGCCGGTGCCCAATTCGAGCCGATTTCCGTCGGCACCGTGGAGGCGACGGCTCTGCCTAATTTGTCGTAGACGAC
>JBGTIH010000178.1:0-8364 GCA_041745765.1 Pyrinomonadaceae bacterium
TTTCGTGCGTCCGCGCACGTTTTAGCCGCGTCCATTTATGGCGCGGAACGATCTGTTTTAATACCAAAAGGGCGTTTTAACGTCCTTTTTACGCTTGAGCAATTTAGAACGCTTCGGCTCAAGCCGTTAGAAAGGACGTTAAAACGCCCTTTTATGCAACCCCGCGCGCCATAAATGACGCGGCTAATTGCCGCCTCTGCGGCGGAAAGCCTGTTAAAACAGGCTGAAAAACCAAAGGTGAATTCACTTTTCTACTCTTGATTCACATTTTTAGTTAATGTAAATAATTCGTGCGAACGAATTATTTACGGTTACAACTAAACGACTATGCACAACAGGTGTATATATTTGAAAGAGGAACGCGAATAAAATTCGCTTGATTTTTCTTTTCAGATTCAGAAAAGAAAGTATAATAAATTCTTGCATTGAAATTGCATAGCTTTTACCGGCATTCTGTAACCGGTAAATATTTGAGCGGTTCATTTAATCCCCGATATGAAACTGCAAACTTTAAAACTTATCATTATCGGCACGGCAATCGGATTTGCTGCGGGTATCGGCGTTTATACGTTCGTTTATGCGAAAGGCTATTCGTATATGAGCAATAATCCGCTGGCGTGCGCCAATTGCCATGTGATGAACGAACAATACGACGGCTGGAATAAATCGAGTCATAAAGCGGTCGCCACCTGTAACGATTGCCACACGCCGCAGGATTTCATCGGAAAATACTACACAAAAGCTTCAAACGGATTCTGGCATTCTTATTATTTCACGCTCGGCGGTTTTCATGAACCGATTCAGATCGGCAAGCGTAATCGCCAGATTACCGAACAAGCCTGCCGCTATTGTCATCAAAATATGGTCGAATCAATTACAGTTTCGCATAATAAAGAAGACATCGAAGAAATGTCTTGCATTCGCTGTCACCGAAATGTCGGACATCAGCATTAAAGCGATTTATTTTTAAAAGGAGAGATAAAAAGCAGATGGAAAATCAAGAAAATTCAGAGATCAGAGAAGATCAAGAAACACAAGAAACGACAATTTCCGAACAAGATTCTGTTCAATCGCCACCGAAGCAACCACGCTTTTATTCTCTGAAAATTCTTGTTCTGGTCGCTTTTATCGCATTTGCGGGGGCAATCGCCGGAGTCGCGCTTTTAACGAATATTATGGAGCGCAAACAGGAAGGGCGAAATCCTTTTTTCCGCGTCGTCGAACTAACGGACGATACGGTTGATCCCGAAATCTGGGGCAAAAACTTTCCGCTTCAATATGACGATTACAAAAAAACAGTTGACCAACAGCGCACCCGCTTCGGCGGAAGCGAAGCGTTGCCGCGCACGCCGACCGATGCCGATCCGCGCTCGATTGTCGCGCAATCGCGGCTCGAAGAAGACCCGCGCCTTAAAATAATGTGGGACGGTTACGCTTTTGCCATTGATTTCCGCGAAGAACGTGGACACGCCTATATGCTCGAAGATCAGACATTTACCGAGCGTCAAAATGTCGTAGCGCAACCCGGAAGTTGTATCAACTGCCATGCTTCGGCTTACACGGCTTACAAAAAACTCGGCGACGGCGATATTTTCAAAGGTTTCGCCCTGTTTAATAAAATGCCTTACCCAGAAGCCCGAAAAGAAGTTACGCATCCGGTGACGTGTCTCGACTGCCACGATTCGCAAACAATGGCATTACGCATCACGCGCCCCGCATTTATGGAAGGAATGCGCGTTTTAAAAGCTTCGCAAGGCGTTGAAAATTATGAAGTCAACCGCGATGCCACCAGACAAGAAATGCGCTCTTTTGTTTGCGGGCAATGCCACGTCGAATATTATTTCAAAGGCGATGAAAAAACTCTGACTTACCCGTGGAGCAAGGGTTTGAAAATCGAAAATATGGTTGAGTATTACGACGAAGTTCAGCACAAAGACTGGGTTCACGCCCGAACGGGCGCAAATGTGTTAAAGGCGCAACATCCCGAATTCGAGTTGTATAATCAAGGAATTCACGCGCGCGCGGGAGTTTCCTGCGCCGATTGTCATATGCCGTATAAACGCGAAGGCGCGATGAAAATCAGCGATCATCACGTTCGCAGCCCGCTTCTGAATATCAATCAGGCGTGCCAAACGTGTCATAAAGCATCGGAAGCAGAACTGAAATTCCGTGCCGAAACGATTCAAACACGCACATATTATCTAAGAAATACGGCGATGAACGCACTTGTTTCGCTAATTAACGACATTCAAAATGCGAAAAGCACCGGAAAAACCGATGCTGAACTCGCGCAAGCCAGAGATTTTCAGCGCAAAGCGCAATTTTATCTCGACTTTGTTGAAGCCGAAAATTCAATGGGATTTCACGCTCCGCAGGAAGCGGCGCGGATTTTAGCCGATTCAATCAATTTTTCGCGTCTCGGACAAATGGCTGTGCGCGGCGAAACAATTCCGTCGCCGTCGCCTTCACCACAACAGGTAGCAATGGTCGTTCCGTCGCATTAAAGGTCAGACCCTCTGCGTCAGCGGATGGATTAAGGTTAATTTTCGAAACTTATCATACTTTCTCAAACTCCGCGTTAAACCATCCGCTGACGCAGATGGTTCTGACCTTAAACACACCTTTAACAACTTTCGAGGTTAAATATTTTGAGCAAAATTACCGAACTGCCCGAAGAAATCGAGCAATACCGCGATAAAAAATGGCGGCGTGAGGAAACTCTGAAAATCGAAAAAGCGGAACAAGTCGAAGACTTGGTCGAAGATTTGGGATTTTGCCTCGCTTTGACCGATTCGCGCACCGCTTTGCCGAGTGTCTATATCGCCGTCTGCGGCAGACGCGACGCATACGCGCCGCGCAATGTGCAAAAAGATTATGAAATGAGTCTGGCGTGGAATTTGAAAGACGAAGTAATGATGCGCGGCAAGGTTTATTACGCAAAACTCGTCAAAGGTCGCGCAATGTTCGTCGCGCCGCGGCTTGTTCCCGTTTTTAATGCAATCTGGGGCGTGCAGAAAAAAGAGGAAAAAGTGCATTTTTCCGAAGAAGCTCAGAAAATTCTGAAAATTTTGCGAAAGGAATGGGAAATGGGAACGTCTGATCTGCGCGACGAAGCGAAAATCGAAAAACGCTCTAATTTAACAAAAGAGTTAGACAAATTGCAGCGGGCGATGAAGGTAATTCCGCAAGAAGTGCTTTACCAGCCGAAATTTACATATATCTGGACGCTTGCCGAAGCACGTTTTCCGAAAGAAATGGCAAAAAAGCTCACGCGCGAAACTGCCGTCAAAGAAATTGCCAAAGCATATATGAAGATGTGCGGAATGACGCTCCTTGGCGATCTTTCCAAGGCGTTCGGTTTTCAGCGTTGGGAATCGGGACGGGCAAATCACCAACTTGTTAATGAAGGTTTTGCCGAAAGATTGGCAACGGGTGTTTATAAAATCAAATAAAAATTTAACGGCGGCATTGACGTGACGCGAAACCGCTACGGACAAACTAAGCAGAATCTTCAGTCGGCACAATTACGCTGTTTGATTTTTTAACGGATTGCTTTTATACGCGTAACCCCTAAATTACTTTTTCACCGATTTTACTGAAATCAGCATGCGGTCGAAAGCCCGAAGTTGATAATTTTTGAAAAAAAAGTCTGAAACTTTCAGACAGTTTCAGACTTTCTTGTTTTTTTGGAAAACCTTCAAAACAGGTTTCACAGGATTTGGAATAAATTAATCGAACATTCCTTTGATAAATCGTCCGATTTCGTGAAACAAACAACCGCACGAATACGGATCGCAATCTTTTGATTCGATCATTTTTCCATTTGAATCAATACACATCGCTTCAAATTTCGGGTTGTGTACCGCATTGTCTGCCGCAATGACGATACCGACCATCGAGATGGATACAATCATTACAAGCAGAAATTTAGCAATCATTTTCTTCATATCGGTTACTCCTGATCTAATTTTTAGATGCTTTTTGGAAAGGCTTTTTGATTATCGCCGGCATCGTTTCGACAACAATCGCCTTGAACGTCCCGTAAATAATACATTTTTTTTGCAATTTCATCAATATTTCATCAAATCGCGCAAAGTTAGCGGATAAATGAAGCGAGTCGGGGCAGTCTCAAATTTCTTTAATTTCGCCCGCTTTGTCAGCCCAATTCTTTGCCAGAACAGACGCAATCAAAGCTATTGGAAAAAAATATATTCCGTATTCAAAGATATAAGTGATATTTCCAACCGTCGAAAAAAGCGAAAAAGCGAAAGCGGCGACGGCGACAATCGAGAGCGGAATCAATAGATGATTCGGGTTTTTTATATTTCCGATGCCGAAAATCGTCATAAAACTGCCGATCAAAAACACGGTTAAAATAGCCAGAGGCTGCGTCCAAACTAATTCAAACTCAAGGATTGATATCGTTCCAAAAAATAAATAAAGCGCCCCGGGCAGAAAAAGAAATGTCTGTTTGAGGATTTTTACGAAAACATCACCTTTTTCAAAAAAATGCGCGGCGGTTTCCTGTTTCAGCAAGGCGGAATCATTCGCAAAACTTAAACTGTTTTCTTCAAATTGTTCGTGATCGTTCTCAAAAAAGGCATTGACGGCATTATTGATTCGCTGTTTGAGTTTTGTTTTTTTCATTTATTTTTGGACGAATGTGAAGTTTTATAAAATTATGACAACATTATTTTACATTGTTTATGATAATCAATACAAGAATATTTTGATTTTTAGTAACTCGGACTTCGAAAAAATCTTGTTTTAAATAAGATCGAGTGTAATTTATAAGTATACAAGCTTCTCGCTAGAGAAATGCTCAATGTAAAGCAAACCCCTGCTACTTTGATAACTATAAAGTGGCGGGTTTTTGCTTTGCCAAAAATAAAAACACAAAATCTTCGCTTGACAAAGTTTGGTCAAATTCGTATAGTCTGAAGTTTCGGACTTTTACGTCTGAAACAAAGAATCTTAATTGATGATTTGTTTTTGAAAAGCGTGGGGCGTTTGGTTGAAAAAATCAAACGTGCCGACAATTATTGTGGCGTAAAACTAAACGTCGCGATTTTTTTAACGAAAAATCGCTCCAACGTTTAGGGCAAGTATAAAGCCAGTGTTAGTTAACGGACTTCGGAGAAACGGAATGCCGGATTAAAAAATCCCGCATCCGAAATCATAAATCCAAAATCGAACCACGCCACAGAAAAGTTGAACTAGGGAATTTCAGAGGAAACCTACGCTATATAAAAATTATTCCCGAACGAATTTAATTTATTTTGATGAAGTAAAGTAGCCGCTTGCGCTAACTGCCGTTTGAAACGGTAAGAGGCAGGTCAGAGGTTACTGTCGTTTTTAGTTAGAGGAAACTTTTTACAAAGTTATTAATTAATAAAGGATAAGAAAAAAGTGCCAACGATTAACCAGTTAGTTCGCAAAGGTCGTAAGAAATTAAAAGACAAAACCGCGAGTCCGGCTTTGCAGGGAAGTCCGCAGAAACGCGGAGTTTGCACGCGTGTTTATACACAAACACCGAAAAAACCGAATTCGGCTCTGCGCAAGGTCGCCCGCGTTCGTCTGACGAATCAGATCGAGGTTACAACTTATATTCCGGGAATCGGACATAATTTGCAGGAACACTCAATTGTTTTGATTCGCGGCGGTCGCGTCAAGGATTTGCCGGGTGTTCGTTATCACGTTATTCGCGGAACGCTCGATGCTTCGGGCGTTGCCAATCGAAATCAGGCGCGTTCGAAATACGGCGCGAAAAGACCGAAAAGCTAGGAAATTTTGGATTTTAGATTTTGGATTTTGGATTTTTTGTCCGAAATCTAAAAAAGCTGAAAATCCGCAATCAAAAATAAAGATATGCCAAGAAGAAGAGTTGCGACAAAAAGAGAAGTTTTACCGGATCCGATTTACAACAGCGTGATGGTGACCAAATTCATCAACGGCGTGATGTTGACCGGAAAGAAAACGATTGCTGAAAAGGTCTTCTACGGAGCGATGGAAAAAATCGCCGAAAAAACGAATGAAGAACCTTTAAAGATTTTCAAACAGGCGTTGGAAAATGTTGCTCCCGGCGTTGAAGTCAAATCACGCCGCATCGGTGGCGCGACATATCAAGTTCCGATTGAAGTAACGCGTGATCGCCGCAATACTCTGGCAATTCGTTGGATCGTTTCCAACGCACGCAAACGCGGCGAAAAGACAATGACTGATCGTCTTGTCGGAGAATTGCTCGACGCAATGAATAATCGCAGCGGTTCGGTCAAGAAAAAAGACGAAGTTCATCGTATGGCAGAGGCAAACAAGGCGTTTGCACATTATAGATTTTAAGTAAGTTAGTCCTTAAGTCTTTAGTCCTTAGTCCTTTGCAGAAAGGAGAAAACAAAGGACATAAGGACAATTGACCAAGGACAAAAGTGTTATGGCAAAGACAAGTTTAGACAAATTCAGAAACATCGGCATTATGGCGCACATTGACGCGGGTAAAACCACGACGACCGAGCGCGTGCTTTTCTATACGGGTGTTTCGCACAAGATCGGCGAAGTTCACGAAGGAACAGCGACAATGGACTGGATGGAACAGGAACAAGAGCGCGGAATTACGATTACGTCCGCTGCAACTACCTGTTTCTGGACGCGCAATAATACGGAATATCGCATTAACATTATTGATACGCCGGGACACGTTGATTTCACAATGGAAGTCGAACGTTCTCTACGCGTTCTCGACGGTGCGGTCGCTGTTTTTGACGGCGTTGCCGGCGTTGAGCCGCAATCGGAAACGGTCTGGCGGCAAGCCGATAAATATAAAGTTCCGCGCATTTGTTTTATCAATAAATTAGATCGCGCCGGAGCTTCTTTTGAACGCTCATTTCAATCAATTTTAGATCGGCTCGGTGCAAATGCCGTCGCTTTGCAGATTCCGATCGGTGCGGAAGACCAGTTCAAAGGCGTTGTAGATCTTCTGCAAATGAAGGCTCTCATCTGGAATGATGAAACGATGGGCGCGAAATATGACGTAACGGAAATTCCCGCCGATCTGGTTGATAAAGCAAACGAAGAGCGCGAAAAATTGGTCGAAGCGGTTTCCAGTATTGACGATGATTTGATGGAAAAATATCTGGAAGGCGAAGAGATCAGCGAACAAGAACTGCGCGCCGCGCTTCGCAAAGGAACGCTGGCGATGAAAATCGTTCCGGTCGTTACCGGCACGGCGTTCAAGAACAAAGGCGTTCAGCCGTTGCTAGATGCGGTTATTGATTTTCTGCCGAGTCCTTTGGACGTTCCGGCGATTCAAGGTTTCAAACCGCGCACTGAAGATGTCGAGTCGCGTGAAGCCAACACTTCGGCTCCTTTTTCCGGTCTGGTTTTCAAACTGATGGCTGACAAGCATTTAGGACAACTCGCTTTTGTCAGAATTTACAGCGGAACTGTTTCTTCCGGTTCGTATGTTTTGAATTCGGTGAGAGATAACAAAGAGCGTGTCGGACGTTTGATGCTGATGCACGCTAACAAGCGTGAAGATGTTGACAGCGCAGGCGCGGGCGAAATCGTCGCCATCGGCGGTATGAAAAGTGTTACGACCGGCGAAACGATTTGCGATTTGAATAATCCGATTATTCTCGAATCAATGGAATTCCCCGATCCGGTTGTGCGCGTTGCGGTCGAACCGAAAACCCGAGCCGATCAGGACAAAATGGGAATTGCTCTAAGCCGTCTGGCGCAGGAAGATCCGAGTTTTCAGGTTAATACCGATCATGAAACAGGTCAGACGATTATTGCCGGAATGGGCGAACTGCACCTTGAAATTATTGTTGACCGAATGAAGCGCGAATTTAACGTGGAAGCAAATGTCGGAAAACCGCAGGTTGCTTACCGCGAAACGATTACCGCTCCGGCTCCCGGAAAAGAAATCTTCAAGAAACAATCCGGCGGTCGCGGACAATTCGGACACGTCGAACTCGAAATCGAACCCGCACCGGGCGAAGGTTTTGTCTTTGAAGACAAGATCACCGGCGGCGTTATTCCGAGACAATTTATCAAACCCGTTTCCGAAGGAATCAGAGATGCGATGGCGCGCGGTTATCTGGCAGGTTATGAACTTGTCGATATCAGAGCGCGGCTCGTTTTCGGTTCGTATCACGAAGTTGATTCCGATGAAAGATCATTTCATATTGCCGGTTCTTTAGCATTTCAAGACGCGGTGAAAAAAGCGAAACCCGTTTTACTTGAGCCGATTATGAAGGTTGAAGTCGTTACGCCGGAAGAATATATGGGCGCAGTCAACGGCGACTTAAACCGCCGCCGCGGACAGATTGAAAAAATGGAACCGCGCCCCGGCAATGTTTCGGTTGT
>JBGTIH010000179.1:0-15717 GCA_041745765.1 Pyrinomonadaceae bacterium
GGCGGCGGTTCACGCTGGTAAATTTTTGAACATTTGAAAATGTTTCAAAACGAAAGCCTTCGGCATTTGCCGGAGGCTTTTTTATTTAATTGCTTATTTCGAGAAAAACGATTTCCGCTTTTGTCATTTTATTTGAGTCTTTTTTTTGTCTGGCGATGTTGTTTGCAAAACGAGGCGAAACGGAAAAACTTTTTTTACCGAGATGCCTTTTATATTTGCTTTTTCTCCCAGTTTTTCAAATTCATCGGGCTTAAAACTTTTCAAAATCGAAAGCGAACCGTCTTCGCGGACAAGCGGACTGATCTTAAAAGCTGTGCAGAAAATTTTGTAAAGCGCGTAAGCAACCGGATGGCGATGCAGATCAATGACAAAAATCCGGCGCGCGGCGATGCGGTGAAGTTCGCGCAGCGTTTCGACAATTTGGTTATCAGTTAAATGATGTGTGAAAAGCGAGCAAATCGCGTAATCAAAAGAGTTATCGGCAAAAGGCAAGTTTAGAGCGTTTCCGCGAACGGCTTTGATTTCGTTAAAATCTTTTGATTCTTCCAGAATCGCTTTGGCAGACCGTTTATTTAATTCAAGCCCGAAAAGTCGGGCGTTACGCTTTTGTTTGCGGGCAAATCCGGCAATTACGCGAAGCAGTTCGCCCGAACCTGCGCCGACATCCAAAACCGAAAAATCTGGCAGATTTTCCGTTTCAATTTCGCGCAAAAGCGTTTTTTTCAAAGCGCGATTGTCGCCCGCAAACCGGTTAACGAGCCGGATTTCCTGCAAAAACAGATCGTATTCTTCCGGCGTATAATCGCCCGTGTCTATTCTTTCGGGTTTGAGGCTGCGCGTTTTAAACATATTTCGAGCATACCAAAATCAGAGATTTTCGCTCAATTTACATCTTCATTTTATTTTTATATTATTTTTAAACGGAAAATTTGCGGGAATAATCAGATAAAAATCGGCAATTATAAAATTAGTAACAAACGCGAAAGTTTGAAAAAGCATCTTGTAAAGATAGCTTGAAGTTCTACATTAAAATATCAAATACAGTTCAGAAATTATGAAAAAATTATTATTTATCGGTTTATTTTTTGGAATAATCTTTATTTTTGCAAATGAATTAAAAGCGCAAACGGTCAGCGGTTCAATCGGCAAAGGCACGATTACGCGAGGAACGACGGCACGCGGCACGGTTACTTTAAATATCCCCGCCGGTTTGCACGTAAATTCAAACAGTCCGAACAGCAAATACGCGATTCCGACGGTTGTTCGCGTAAGCGGCACGGGCGTTACGCTCGGCGCAGTCAGCTATCCGCGGGGTAAGAACAAAAAATTTAGTTTTTCCAACGACACAATCAATATTTACGATGGTCGCGTCAATTTTGGTTTTAACATTACCGTTCCCAAAAACTTTAAAGGAAATACAGTCAGAGTCCGCGCAACTGTGCGTTATCAGGCTTGCACCGATGAAGTTTGCTATGCACCGAAAACTCAGGAAGTTAATTTAACAGCAAGAGTCAGATAACTTTAGTCGGCAATTTCAATTAGCCATATTGTTGTAAAAGCAGAGTAATTCCAGAATTACTCTGCTTTTTGATTTAAGCCGATTACAGACAATAATCTTCCGGTTTTGCCGTATAGTTTTTTTTCTTTTCGATATGAAAAAAATAAATCGGTGCGTTCCATTGTGCAGAACGGCGCGGTGAAAGTGTTTTCTTCCCTGACTCCAATGCTTAACAATTGATCTTTATTGGCAAGGTGTAAATCTATGAGCGCGTGTCTTTTGCGCGTTTCAGTAAAAAGTTTTCCACAGGTGGAAAACTTTTTACTGAAAGCATCAATCACGTCTTGCCCGATCTCATAATTCTTGCAAGTCGCCGCCGGACCGATCGCGCAAATCAGATTTTTTGCATCCGCGCCGAATTCTTTTTGCATTTTTTCGATTGCTTTGACGGCGATTGATTCAACCGTTCCGCGCCAGCCGGCGTGAACTGCGGCAAACGCTCGCGTTTGAGGATCGCCGATCAAAACCGGAACGCAGTCGGCGGTTTTTACACCGATTAGAATTTTTTCGAGGTTTGAAGTTAAAGCGTCAAATTTTTCTTCGTCGTTTCGTGCATCTTGCAGATTTGAAACGAGTTTTACGCCGTCGCCGTGAACTTGCCAGGCGGTTGCCAGCTGAAAACTGCCGTCAAAAAGTTTGAGAAAACGCCGGCGGTTTTCAAAGATATTTTCCGCCGAATCTTCATCAAATCCGGCGAGATTCAAAGAATTTTTGGGAAAATCGCTTGTGCCGCCGAGCCGCGTCGAAAAGCCGTTGGCAAAACCTTTTTCTTCCAGAGCGCGGCACACCAAAACTTTTACGCCTTCGCGCTCTCGCCAATAGAAGCCGAAGTTTGATAAAGTTTCATCAATCGAATCTGAAATCTTAAATCTGGAATCTGGAATTTTACTTGTGATCGTTTCCATCGGAATAGACATAATAGAAGTTTATCGCATTCGCGAAACTATCGAAAGAACGCCGCGCTTTGTCGAGCGTGTTTTTACGAAAAACGAGCGCGAATACTGCGATAAAAAAGGAATGGCGGCGGCGCAATCTTACGCAGCTCGGTTTGCCGCCAAAGAAGCGTTTTTGAAAGCGATAAAAACGGGTTGGCGCGGACGCATTACGTGGCACGACATCGAGATTCTATCGGATGAAGCGGGCGTTCCGAGTCTGGAAATCCGCGCTGAAGCCAAGAAAATTCTGGAAAATTCAGGAGCAAACTGCGTTCATCTTTCAATTTCTCACACAACCGATCACGCGATTGCTCAAGTTATTTTGGAAAAAGTGTGATTTTTTTTTCGCCTGATATTGCTGAATAAAGCATTTCATTTTCCTTCTAATGGAATTATCGGTTAAAATAAATTTCATCAAAAATAATTTGCGTAAATAAAAACCGCTTATTTTTCAATAATTCCAAAATTAAAGGACATCGCAACAAATATGTTTAAAAATTATCTTCGGAATATTTTGATTCCGGCATTGATCATTGTTTCCGCTTTTTCCGTTTTTGCTCAACAAGAATCGAAAAAAGTTTTCACCGCCGCCGATTATGACCGGGCGGTTCAGGCGTTAGGATTTAACACCAATCAAATGGTTGATCGCGCCGGAGTTCGCGCAAACTGGCTGCCTGACGGCAGATTTTGGTATCAGATTTTAACGGCGAACGGCAGAGAATTTGTTTTGATAAATCCGGCAACCGGAGAGCGCAAAACCGCGCCAGATCAAGCAACACTTCTCGCCGGAATATCGTCCGGCGAAGGCGCAGGAAGTCAAGGACGTAATTTTCTTGAAGTTCCGTCGCCTGATGGAAAAAAGGCGGCATTTATCCGCGATTGGAATTTGTGGGTGCGTGATGTAGAAACTAAAAAAGAAACGCAATTGACGACCGACGGCATCGAAAATTTCGGCTATGCGACCGACAATGCTGGCTGGAAACGCACCGACCGCGCAATTTTGCTGTGGTCGCCGGATTCTAAAAAACTCGTTACTTTTCAGCAGGATCAACGTCACGTCAGCGATATGTATCTGGTAACAACAAATGTCGGCGCACCGAAACTCGAAGCGTGGAAATATCCGCTTCCCGAAGATAAGGAAATAATCAAAATTCACCGCGTCATTATCGAAGTTGATACGCCGAAAGTGATTCGTCTGAAAATGTCGCCCGATGACCGGCGCGGAACGCTCTGCGATGATATTGCGTGTTCGGGCGCGTTTGATGACAATGAATGGAACGCGGACGCAAGCAGACTGGCGTTTGTTTCCAGTTCGCGCGATCACAAAATCGCCAATTTCCGCATCGCCGATGCCGCGACCGGAGAAGTCAGAGATATTTTTGAAGAAAAGGTTGCCACGCAATACGAATCGGGGCGAGGCGAGATTAACTGGCGTTATTTGCCGCAAACAAATGAATTTATCTGGTATTCCGAACGCGACGATTGGGGGCATCTTTATCTTTATGATTTGAATACCGGAAGATTAAAAAATCAGATCACAAAAGGGAATTTTGTCGTAACTCGTCTGCGAAAAGTTGATGAGAAAAACCGCCGTTTGTATTTTGAGGCAAACGGACGCGAAGCCGGACGCGATCCGTATTTCAGTCATTTTTACAGCATTGATTTCGACGGCAAAAACTTGAAACTTTTAACGCCGGAAGACGGAAATCACTCTCTTTCATTTTCGCCGGACGGCAATTATTTTGTTGATAATTATTCAAGACCGGATATGCCGCCGATTGCCGTTCTGCGCGATATGAGCGGAAAATTAATTGCTTCGCTCGAAAAATCGGACATCTCGCGCCTGACGAAAACGGGCTGGAAACCGCCCCAATCTTTTACGGTGAAAGACCGCAACGGAAAATGGGATTTATACGGTTTGATGTTCACGCCGACAAATCTGGATAAAACAAAAAAATATCCGGTTGTTAATTACATATATCCCGGACCGCAATCGGGAAGTGTCGGTTCTCGCTCGTTTTCCGCCGGACGAAGCGATCATCAGGCATTAGCCGAACTCGGTTTTATCGTTGTTTTACTCGACGGAACGTGCAACCCCGACCGCTCGAAATCCTTTCAGGATGCTTGTTACGGCAATATGGCGGACAACACTCTGCCCGATCAAATTGCGGGATTAAAGCAGTTAGCCGAAAAAAATCCGTTTATGGATCTGGAACGTGTCGGAATTTGGGGACATTCGGGCGGCGGTTTTGCGACTGCGGCGGCGTTGTTTCGCTATCCCGAATTTTACAAAGTCGGCGTTTCGCAAGCGGGAAATCACGATAACCGCAATTATGAAGACGATTGGGGCGAACGCTATATCGGTTTGAAGGTCGGCGATAATTACGAAAAACAGGCAAATCAGATTTACGCGAAAAACCTGCAAGGAAAATTATTGCTCGCCCACGGCGCAATGGATAACAACGTGCCGCCTTACGGCACATATCTGGTTGTTGATGCGCTAATCAAGGCAAATAAGGATTTCGATTTGATTATCTATCCACACGCACGACACGGCTTCGGCGCTGATAATTTTTATATGATGCGCCGCCGTTGGGATTATTTCGTCAAACATCTGCACGGCGCACAACCGCCGAAGGAATATAAAATAACACCGACAAACGATCCGCGGATGAAGTAATATCATTTCAAATTTCGGATTTCACATTCCAAATTTAAGACGCGTCGGTATTTTCCGTAATTGACAGAAATTTTATTGCGCGAGGTTGTAACTAAAAAGTACATAATTTTCAAAATAAAGCCCGTAATAATTTGCGGGCTTTATTTTTGAGAGGTATTTTTTGATGCTTCTTTTTAAGAAGCTGTGTTCAAACTCAGCAACTAGCTCCGTAGGAGCGTGATATTTATAGAAAACGTGTCCAATATCACGAATTAAGTTCCGTAGGAACGGCATAAATAGAGCCGTGCGTTGTTTGGTAATAAAAGTTTTATCCGCCTGCTAATGCAGGCGGATCTGACCTATTGAGCAATTATTACTACTTAACGGAACTAATGAATTTTTGAACAGTTTCTAACTTTTTTTTCAAAATTTGCGCGTTATACATTGCAGCTGTGTCTTTTGTGAATTCATTTGAAAACGCCGGACGAAAATTGAAGTATCAACGGGCATTTCGCGGAGTTCTGAGTTTTTTCAAAAGTGCGACGAAGCGCGGTTCGTCGCGGAGTGATTTGAAACGCGGATCAACTTCGAGAAAATTAAAGCTGTGGTTGTTGGATTCTTCGGCTTTTTCCAGCCAATCGAGAGCTTTTTGTTTATCGCCAAAGGCATTATAAGCAAGCGCAATTTCGTAAGAATAAGCATTTGGATAATTTTTCACCGAATTGTCCGCGACGGCTTGATTCAGTTTTTCTAATGCTTCGGCGCGTTTATCGCCAAAGGATTCGATCTGAGCCTGCACGATATACCAATTCGGAGCATCTTTGCCGCCGCTGAAACTGCGTTCCCGCATAAATGATTTCAAACTCTCTTCATAATTTTCCATTGCTTGATAAATCCAGCGTTTGATCTTGTGCGCCGGAACAAATCCCTCATCAATTTTCAAAGCCTTATCGGCTTCCGTCAGAGCTTCTTGATATTGTTCGTCATAGAAATAAGTCATCGCGGTCGCCGCTTTAATCGAAGGAGAAAGCGGATCGAGCATCTGCGCCGTATTGGCTTCAGAAATTGATTCCGGCAGATTGTTCATCGCCGCCGAAGCGAGCGCAAACCAGTGATGCGCTGTCGCATACGAAGGATTTATCTGAATTGCGCGGCGAAATTCCAGTTCCGCTCCGGCGCGGTCGCGTTCGTCGTAAAATTTTACATACGCGAGCGACGTGTGTGCCTGAGCCAAACCTTCGTCGAGCTTTAACGCTTTTAGTGCGTTTTCCTTTGATTTTGTATAGGTTTCGGGCGGCGGCGGAATTTCGTAGAGATGAAGCAGTGCGTAAGCATCCGCCAGACCGACATAAGCCAGAGCAAAATCGGGATCAACGTCGCTCGCTTGTGAAAACGTGTTGATTGCTTTTCGCAGATTTTCCGGCGAACGATTCGTCATTTGATAACGTCCGAGCAGAAATAATTCATACGCCATACTTTTGTTTGTATAAACTTTTCCAACTTGCCGGAGTTCAACCGGCGAAGGTTCGATTTGCAAAGTTTTCCAGACTTTTTCGGTGATCTGTGTCTGCATATCAATCAAATTTCCGCTTTCCGCCGTAAAGTTTTCCGACCAGATGATCTGCCCGTCAAAAGCGTTGACAAATTCTGCCGAAACATTGCTCATCGAATTCACTTTTCCGCGCAAAATATAGCCGACACCGAGTTCGCTTCCGATTGTCGAAACATCTTTTCCGGCAAGCGCACGTCCCGAACTTGGCGAAATTATCATCAAACGCTTGATATTTCCGAGTCTGTTTGATAAAGATTCCGCCATTCCGATTCCGACGTTCTGTTCGATTTCAGAATTTTCGAGATTAAACGGCAAAACAACCAGCGTTAAAGATTTCGCACTCGTCGCTTGAAGATTCTCCTGCCCGAACCTCCAGCTGAATGTAAGAAAATTCATCATATTCAAAACAAAGACAAGCAGAACAACAGCGGCAAGCGGGACGAAAACTTTCAGGTATCTTTTCTTCACTCTTGTTTTTGTTGAAAATTCTTCTTTTAATTCTTCGGAATCCATCAAAAGAGTTTGACGATTATGAAAACCCGAATCTCCATCCAAACCTTTTCCTATTTGACTGCCGCCGGTGACCGGTTTTTTCTCAAAAGCAGTGGTCAGGACATTTTTTTCATTATAGAGAGAGTTGCTGAAATTGATTTGTGAATTGAATTTTTCAAGAATCCCGTCAAATTTTTCATCGCCGCGCAAAATATCGAAAGCCGGTTCGGTATTCAGCCAGTTGAGCCACGCTTCCTTGACTTCAAAGGCTTCGTCGAGCGCGGCGAAAGCGTTTTCTTTCTTCCCTAAATAACAATAAACGAGCGCAAATTGATACGGCGAAACGAATCGGTCTTTTGCAAAATTCTTTAATTTTTCAAGCAATTTTTCGGCTTCTGCGATCTGTCCGGCGGCGGCAAAACTTTCGGCTTGTCCGAGCATTGCAAAAACGCTGTTTTCAAAAAGTTCGTTGGCTTTTTCGCTCGCTTTTAATGCTTCATCAAAACGCCCGACAGTGCGATAAACCTTGCTGATCGCGTAAAAACCCAGACCGTATTGCGGGAAGTTTTCGAGTAAATTTTGATATTGCTTGATGCTTTCATCAAACCGCCGCGCATAATACAAACCCCAACCGAGATTATGTTGATTGAAAGCGGAAAACGGATCGAGTTCGATGCTTCGTTTGGCATAACGAATTCCTTCATCGAAACGCCCTTCGGTAAAACGCTGAATCGCCATCCACGTATAATTCGTTACGTAATTCGGATTCAGTTCGAGCGAACGCAGAAAATGATATTCGGCTTTTGCCCAATCGTAATTTCCGGCGTGAACCGAAAATCCCAGACTTGTATGCGCTTCGGCAAGCTGATTGTCCAATTCGACGGCTTTCGTCGCGGCTTCGGTTGCCGCCTGAAAACACTCTCGCGGCGGCAACACGCCGAAAATTCCGAGCCAGTTGTAATAATCGGCAATGCCCGAATAAGGGTGCGCGTAGTTCGGGTCTTCGGCAATCGCTTTATGATAACTGACGATCGCTCTGGCAAAACCGTCTTCGGTAAATGCGCTGAAATGAAAACGTCCGCGCAAATAATGTTCGTAAGCCTCGCTGTTTTTCGTGCCGCGTTTTTGGAATTGTTCGAGTTCGGTTTCCGACAAATGCGGCAGAAGTGCTTCGGTAACTTTGGTCGAAATCGTATCTTCGAGCGAGAAAATATCGCCAACCGTTTCATCAATCGAAGTCGCCCAGACGGTCGCATTTTTGGCGACATTTAAAAGCTGAACCGTAACGCGCAGGCGATTATTCGCCTTTTTGATATGACCGTCGAGAATAAATTCCACGCCGAGTTCATTGCCGACGCGAATCGGATCGTTCAGTTCATTTTCAAAACGCATCACCGAACTCGTCGGACGCACGACGAAACGTCTGATTTTACTAAGTCGCGTCGTAATTGCATCAGCCAAACCGAGTCCGAGAAATTTCTCGCCCGTGTCTTCTTCTTTCGTTAAATTTAATTGCTTAAACGGCAAAACCGCTAGAGATTTACTGCCTGTTACGGAAAAATCCTTCTTCGCGCCGTTGTGGCTATTAGTCGTTTTCGGAATATGATTTTGCGCCGTAATTTTTTCGCCGCGCAGATGTTTGGTAATGTCCCGGGAAAATTCTTCGACATTTTCATAACGCGCCGACGATTCTTTGGCAAGAGCTTTTAGAATAATATTATCGAGATTTTGTGAAAGCTCGTTTTTTAACTGATTCGCGTCAGACGCGCGAACTTCGGCAAAATCTTCGGATTTATCATTTGCCGAATTGTAAAGCGATAAAAGATTTTCCTTTTTTGCAATGACTTTGCTCGGAATTTCCGGCGCGACTTCGCAGACGATGCGCGAAACTTCGTGAAGCGACAAACGCGAAAAATTAAACGGACGATGACCTGTCAAAAGTTCAAAAAGCAAAACTCCAAGGCTGTAAATGTCGCTGGCGTGCGTAACTTCTTCGCCGCGAATCTGTTCGGGCGAAGCGTAATCGGGCGTTAAAAGCCGCATCATCGAAGCCGTCGGGCTGACCGATTCGTGAATCAAATCGGGATCAAGAATTTTGGCAATTCCGAAATCCAATAATTTCGGCACACCGTATTTTGTTACGAGAATATTATTCGGTTTGATGTCGCGGTGAATAATCTGATTTTTGTGGGCGAAGGCGACCGCCGAACAAATCTGTTGAAAAATTCGCAGACGTTCAAGCAAATTCATCTTTTGCGAATCACAGTAGCGATAGAGCGTTTCACCTTCGATAAATTCCATCACGAGATACGGCAAACCATCGGCGGTCGTTCCGCCGTCGAACAGCCGCGCGATGTTCGGGTGTTCGAGATTTGCTAAGATTTGCCGTTCGTGGCGGAAACGCTTGATGATAAAATCCGAATCCATCCCACGTTTAATCAGTTTGATGGCGACGTGTTGTTCAAATTCGCCGTCGGCGCGCGTTCCGAGATAAACCGCGCCCATTCCGCCGCGTCCCAATTCGCGGGAAAGTTCGAATGCGCCGATTCTAATTCCGAGCAGATTTTCCGTTTTCGACGCGTCCTCGAAATTCGTGTCATTTTTATATTCGCTGAAGATTGAAAATGAAGAACCGGCAAGAATCGGCGATTCGATAAAATCTTCGGCTTCGTCATCAGCGGCAAGCATCGCTTCGAGTTCATCGCGCAAATCGGTATCTTCCCGACAAACTTTGTCGAGATACTGCGAGCGTTCATCGGCAGACAAATCCAAAGCCCGTTCAAAAATTTCCACTACTTTTTGCCATCGTTCATTAGACATATCTGAAAAGTTATTTCAATGAAAAATCGTTGAAAAAGTTGTTTGCGAAAAAAATTTAATTTTGAGCGGATAATTCCTTATAGAGCCACGCTTTAGCGACGCGCCAACTCCGATTGACGGTCGCTTTTCCGACACCTAAAACTTCCGCCGTTTCTTCGATTGATAATCCGCCGAAATAGCGCATTTCGACCAGACGGCTTCTCTGCGGATCGAGTTCTTCCAATTTTTTCAAAGCTTCGTCAAGCAATATAAGTTCGGCGGCGCGTTCATCGGAAACGTCTATTTCCTTGTCGTCGAGTGAGATATTCGCTCCGCCGCTTCCGCGTTTGTCAGCAAAACGCTTTCTGGCATTATCAACCAGAATTCGCCGCATCGCCTGCGCCGCCACGCCGAAAAAATGTGCGCGATTCTGCCATTTGACGCGCGTTTGGTCAATCATCTTCAGATACGCTTCGTGAACCAGCGCGGTTGTCTGCAAAGTTTGTCCTTCGCGTTCGCGGCGCAAATAACGATGCGCGATCAAATGCAGTTCTTTATAAACAAGCGGCATCAATTGCTCTAAAGCATCTTCACTTCCCTCACTCCATTTGACCAGTAATTGCGTTACGTCCTGCATTTTTTTGAATGATTTATGATTAGAAAAAATTGCGTATATTGTTTATAACTCAAGAGCGCGGATTAGAGCAACAGATTTTATTATTCAATCGGCTCTTTTAAATACGGGCAATGCCGGCAGCCGTTGTTGCAGCAATAACCGCGATTTTTCAAAAAATGCGCTGTCAAAACCATCAAACCGTTTTCAAAATAATAATCAACGTCTTCGACGAATTTTTCCTGATTTTTTGATTCTTTAGTTTCCACTTTCATATAAAGCCAAAAATTCCTTATTTCCTTCCGCTCCCAAAATCGGCGAATAAGTCACGCCCGACACTTTTAAGCCGATTTTTTCGGCAAATTCATTAACCCGCAAAATTACTTGTTTGTGTTTTCCCGCATCGCGCACCACGCCGCCTTTTCCGACTTCGCCTTTTTCGACCTCAAACTGCGGTTTGATCAAAACGATAATTTTACCATTTTTCTTTAAAAGCGAAACCAGCGCGGGCAGAATTTTCGTTGCGGAAATAAACGAAACGTCCATTACAATCAGATCGAATTTTTCATTGAAATCTTCGGGCTTTAAATGTCTGGCATTGACATTTTCACGCGCTTCGACACGCTCATCGCGGCGAAGCTGCCAGACCAGTTGATTTGTTCCGACATCAATTGCAAAAACTTTTTTCGCGCCCGCCTGAAGAAGACAATCGGTAAATCCGCCGGTTGACGCACCGATATCAAGGCAAATAAAATTTTCCGGCGAAATCCGAAATTCCGCCAGAGCTTTTTCGAGTTTCAGACCGCCGCGTCCGACGTATTTTGTTTCTGCTGATGCGCCTTTGATTCTGAAATCATCGGTCGGCAAAAAACTTTCCGAAGATTTTTCGACGCGCCGTTCATTGACTAAAACAACGCCTGACATGACAAGTGCCTGCGCCTTTATGTGCGATTCGGCGAAGCCTTTTTCGACAAGAATTTTATCAATTCGTTGTTTCTTCATTAAAAATATCGTTATTTTATTGAAAATCCGAACTGTATTTAATTTGGAATACAAAATCCGAAATTCATTCTTCGAGTTTGCGTCACAAAAACTATTTCAGCGGTGTTTTTATATTTAAGGCTTTTTGTTATTAAAACTCAAACGGAACTTAACTTTAATTTTTGGCGTAAGCTGTGTTTGAAAGGCAATCAGCCATTTTCAGTCGGAATAAAAATTGAGGAGATAAACTGATGAATAGACGGGATTTTATTGCAAAAGGCGCGTTTGCGCTCGGTGCGGTAGCGACAAGTGATTTATGGATTGGTAAGATATTAGCAGGAGAAACGGTTACGATGGCTAATTCATTACTCGATACATATTTTCAAGTCTCGCAAGGCGATATTAGAAAAGTTTTAGCGGCAAGTTTGGCAAAAGGTGCTGAATTTGCCGATGTTTTTTTTGAATACCGGATTTCTTCAAATCTTTCATTTGAAGAAGATACAGTAAAATCCGCCCGGCGCGGAATTGTGCAGGGCGTCGGCATTCGCGCCGTCAAAGGCGATCAGATCGGTTTTGCTTTTTCGGAAGAATTAACGCTCGAGAAAATGCTCGAAGCGGCAAATGCTGCCGCCGCGATCGCCGCCGACAATACGGCAAAAGCGCGGATTATGCCGATCGGCGCGCTGAAACCGAAAAATCTTTACAAGATCAAAAATCTTGCCACCACCGCCGATCTAACGAAAAAACTCGAATTTATCAAAGAGGCAAATGACGCGGCGAAAAAATATGATTCGAAGATCGTCCGCGTCAATATCGGTTTTAACGATGAGGTAAAACACGTTGCATATTTTAACAGTGACGGCGTTTACTGGGAAGATTCGCAGCCGATGTTTATGTTTCAAACGGTTTGCATCGCCGAAGAAAACGGTCGGCGCGAAACGGGCTACACGGGCGGCGGCGGACGGATCGGTCTGGAATATTTCGATCAAAAACGCAAAGCGTCCGACATTGCGAAAGATGCGGCAAGATTAGCGGTTTTAAATCTTTCGGCGGTCGAGATCGAAGCCGGAATGCAAACCGTCGTTTTAGGAAATTCGGAAAGCGCGGTTTTATTGCACGAAGCGGTCGGACACGGGCTTGAAGCGGATTTTAATTACAAAAAACTTTCGAATTATTCGGGCAGAGTCGGCGAAAAGGTCGCCTCCGAACAATGCACGGTCGTGGACGAAGGCTTGTTCGAAAATATGCGCGGCACGATCAATATTGACGACGAAGGCAATGCGCCGCAAAGCACCGTGCTTATCGAAAACGGAATCTTGCGCGGTTATATGAACGACCGGATTTCAGCGAAAAAACTCGGCGTAAAATCAAGCGGAAACGGTCGCCGGCAGGCTTACAATTATCCGCCGATGCCGCGAATGACCAATACTTATCTGCGTAACGGCAAATACTCCGAGGACGAAATCTTGAAATCGGTTAAAAAAGGAATCTATGCCAAAGGCTTTACGGGCGGAAATGTGGACATCACGAAAGGCGATTTTACATTCAGCTGTTCGGAAGCGTATCTGATCGAAGACGGTAAAATTACCACGCCCGTCAAAGGCGCGACGCTGGTCGGCAACGGTCCGGACGTAATGACGAAAGTCGCCATGGTCGGCAACGATCTGAAATTTACCGACGGCGGCTGGACGTGCGGTAAAAACGGACAAATGGTTCCGGTCGGAATGGGAACGCCAACGGTCAAAGTTTCGGAAATCACGGTCGGCGGCACAAAAGTCAAAGGAAAAGCAGAATAAAAAAGGAGGCAGGTAATTTTCGATTTACAATTTGCAATTTGCAATGTATTTTGATGTATTCGTTTTCATCAAAATTTCAAACCGCAAGCAATCGCAAATCACAAATCGAAAATTGCAAATAAATTATGAATGATTACAGAAATTTAGCGTCCGAACTCGTTTCTGCTTTGAAAAAGCAAGGCGCGGATGCGGCAGATGTTTATATTATTTCGTCGAACGGTTTTAATACGACCGTGCGGCTCGGTGAAATCGAAAAACTCCAGCAATCAACTTCAAAAGGTTTGGGCTTAAGAGTTTTCAAAAACGGCGCGACGGCGCTGACCTTTACGACCGATTTTCAAGGAAAAACGGTTCAGGAGCTGGTGAAAGAAACGCTCGAAATCGTTAAAGTTTCTAACGCCGATAAATACAACGGACTGGCGCCGAAGGAATTTTTGGGCGAATACAAAGGCAAATTGATGCTCTTTGACGATTCGATCGCAAAACTTACGCCGGAGAAGAAAATCGCGATGGTCAAGGAAATGGAAGATGCGGGCAGAAGTTTCGACAAACGCATCACCAATTCCAACGGCGCGAGCTGGTCGAATTCGATCGGGCAGGTAACGCTGGCAAATTCCGACGGTTTTGTCGGGCAGTATCAGACGACCGTCGCGAGCTTGTCGGTCGGGCTTCTGGCGGAAGAAAACGGCGTAAAACAACGCGACGGCTGGTATTCGTTTAACCGCTATTTCAACAAACTCGCGTCGCCGAAATCAATCGGCGAAGAAGCGGCGCGGCGAACCGTGCGGCGACTTGGCGGCAAAAAAGTCAAATCGCAAGCCGTTCAGGTCGTGCTTGATCCTGATGTGGCGAGCGATTTTGTCGGAATGATCTTCGGCGCGGCTTCCGGCGGCAGCATTTACCGGCGCTCGTCGTATCTGGTTGATAAGGTCGGACAAGAAATCGTTTCGCCTTCGATCACGATCATTGACGACGCGACGCTTGAAGACGGTTTGGCTTCGCGCCCGTTTGATGCCGAAGGCGTGAAATCCTCAAATGTGACGGTGATCGAAAACGGTGTTTTGAAAACCTACGTTTGCGATTCGTATTCGGCAAGACGCCTGAATGCAAAAGTTACGGGCAATGCCGGACGCAGTTATCAAGGCGCGCCAAGCGTCGGCGCGACGAATCTTTTCCTGAAAAACGGTAAAACTGATCCGAAAGACATTATCAAATCCGTCAAAAACGGTTTGTATCTGACGGAAATGTTCGGTTCGGGCGTAAATTCGGTAACAGGCGATTTTTCGCAGGGCGCAAGCGGTTACTGGATCGAAAACGGCGAATTGTCATATCCCGTCCAGGAAATCACGATTGCCGGAAACGTCCTGAAGGTTTTGAAGAACGTGCAGATGATCGGCAACGATCTGAGCTTCAAACTCGGAAGCACCGCTTCACCGACGCTTTTGATCTCGGAAATGACGGTCGGCGGCGAATAGAAACGTGCGGTAAAAAGCCGTTATTTGATTTACAACTGATATTACGCAAAAAATCGTTTTTAAGGGCTATGCCCGCTGATGTGCGGAAAGGCTGTGCCTTTCCGATAAATTTCGCCCGATTGATGAAAGGCTACGCCTCGAACATTCGGCAAAAGTGGAGGCAGAGCCTCAATTTCAAGGGAAAACATACGGAAAGGCCTAGCCTTTTCGCACATCAAGCGGCATAGCCGCAAAAAATGTCAAACTCCGTAACATAAGTTACAATAAAAAAGATTTGGGAAGTTTCCCAAATCTTTTTTATTGTAAGCGGCACGAAAATTTTAGTAACTGTGAACAATCTTTTTTAAAAATTAAAGAGAATAAAAGGTTCTGTTTAGTGTCTGTTCATACTTTGAATAAAAGTTTATAATGCTTTTTTTCGATGTAAAAGGATTTAACAATAGCCGATATTCGGTAACTTTTAATAAACTTTAATGCAATATGCCTGGTATGATTTTATCGGCTCGATCGGAGTCGCGACAATAATTCTCACGTATATTTTGCTGCAAACGGAGCGGATAAAAAGCGAGAGTCTGAGCTATTCTGTTTTAAATGCGGTTGGTGCGGGATTGATTGTCTTTTCGCTCATTTACAGTTTTAATTTTTCGGCTTTTGTTGTTGAATCTTTGTGGGTTTTTATTAGTTTATACGGCATCGTAAAGTATTTTTTCAAGAAAAACTAAACCACTCTGCACTGCAAGTGCAGAGGTTTTGGAATCGGAACGCGAATATAATTCGCTTTATTGCTCTTTTCTGATTAAGAAAAGAAAACTTAATAAATTCTTGCGCTAAAAGCGCATAGCTTTTACTAGCGTACT
>JBGTIH010000180.1:0-190683 GCA_041745765.1 Pyrinomonadaceae bacterium
GTTCTTGAAGCAGGCGATGGAATCGCTCCCATCAGCAAAACTTTTACTCTTTGAAAAACCGGCTGGGAAAAAAGCGGTGCAAATGCTATAACACGCATTCACAAGAGCGCAGGGCATAGTCAGTCTCCTTTTGATCTTTCTGTGGTAGGAAACTATCAAAATAACTTACTTGGTCTGCGTTCTGTTTTCGAACATCAAATTGGTTAAAGTCGCTAAAGACTCGCGGCTTTAGCCGAATTTAAGAAAAAAAAACAATCATCCTTTGTGCTTTAGCTAAAGCTCTGAGGAATTTATTTAATTTTTGAAATTCGACTAAAGCCTGTTTCTACCTTCAAAATTTTCCGTCAGCTAAAGCAGACGGCAATTCAAATTACCTATTTTTACGTTAGAAACCCGCGCCGCAGAATTTCTGTATTACTGAAAATACAGACGCCTCTTAAATTTGGAATGTGGAATCTGAAATTTGAAATGTTCACGGCTGTTGAAAAATTTCTGCCAAAATCTTTAATAGATTTTCCGCCGTAAAAGGCTTTGCCAGGAAAGCGTTGATCTCTAAATTTTCCAGTTCAGCGGTTTGTTTATCAGTTATCAAACCGCTCATTGCCATAATTTTCAGTTGCGGATTGATTTTCTTAAGCGCACGAATCAGGGCAAAACCGTCGAGATGCGGCATTGCCATATCGGTCAGAACGAGCGCGATTTCGTTGCTGTTTTGAGCATAAACGGCGAGCGCGTCTGTGCCGTCTTCCGCTGTTAAAATCTTGTAACCGAATTTTTCGAGCGCGGCGCACGTGATTTCACGGATATTTTTTTCATCATCTACGACGAGAATGAGTTCGCCGCTACCCTTCGGAAAATGCTTTTCACCGATTTCTTTTAACTTGGCTTTTTCACTATTGGCAACCGGCAGATAAACCGAAAATTTCGTTCCTTTGTCCGGTTCGCTATAGACATTTATAAATCCGGCGTGGCTTTTGACGATTGTTTGCGCCATTGCCAAACCTAAACCCGTTCCTTTGCCGATTTCTTTGGTCGTAAAAAACGGATCAAAAATACGGCTTTTAATTTCTTCGGATATTCCCGCGCCCGTGTCGGAAATCGTTAAAAGCACATAATTTCCGGCTTCTGTTTCAAAATTCATCCGCGCATAATGCTGGTCTAAATAGATATTTTTTGCCGCAATCGTCAGATTTCCGCCGAGCGGCATCGCATCGCGGGCGTTAATGCACATATTCATTAAAACCTGATGAATCTGCGTCGGATCAGCGGAAATCGTCCATAAATCAGTTTCAATATCAAACTTGACATTGATTGATTTCGGCAGCGTTTCCTTTAAAACTTTGATCAAATCTTTGATTATATGTTTAAGCTGAACGCTGATTCGCTCGCCCTTCATTCCGCGGGCAAAAGTCAAAACCTGTTTGACCAAATCTGCGCCGCGTTCCGCATTTTCCTTGATAACATTGAGCCAACGATTTGTTTCTTCTTCCAAATCGTTCATTTGCAGCATATCAACCGACATCAGAATCGGCGACAAAATATTATTCAAATCGTGCGCGATTCCGCCCGCAAGCGTTCCGATAGATTCCATTCGCTGCGCCCGCAAAAGATGCTCTTCGGTGCGTTTTTGTTCGGTAATATCATAGCGAATAGCGATATATTGATAAGGTTTTCCTTGTTTATTCAGAAACGGCACGATCGTCGTATCAACCCAATAGAAAGAACCGTCTTTCGCCCGATTGCGGATTTCGCCGCGCCATATCTTGCCGTTGGCGATAGTTTTCCAGAGTTCGTTGATGAATTCTTTTGAATGATAACCGGAATTGATGATGCGGTGATCTTCGCCGAGAAGTTCTTCGCGCGTGTATTTTGAAATGCGGCAAAATTTATCGTTGACAAACGTGATGCGTCCGCTCTGATCGGTGATCGCGACGATTGCCGATTCGTCGAGCGCAAATTTTATATCAGACAATTCCTTGAGCAGATCGCGGTTGACCGCCGCCAGATTTTCGTCTTTATGTTTAGTCGTCATTTTGATAAATTCCGGCTTTTTTTAATTTATAGCGCAATTGATCCCGTGAAATATCCAGAAGTTTCGCGGCGTGCGTCAGATTTCCGCCGCATCTTTCGAGAGCCTGACGCGCCAGTTCCGATTCGACCGTTTCGAGTGAAACGCCTTCGAGCGGCAAGATAATTTTCGCCGCATTTCCGTTTGTTTCCCCATTTATCTGCACCAGATCAAACGGCAGATGCGCGGTCGTCACAAATTCGCCGTCTTCTAAGATTGAAGCGCGTTCGATGACATTTCGGAGTTCGCGAACGTTTCCCGTCCAATTGTAATTCTTAAAAATTCGGGCGGTTTCTTTTGATAACCCTTTCAATTTTCCGCCGCGCCGTTTTTGATTGGCTTTTTCAATATAATAATCGGCAAGCAGCAAAATGTCGCCGCTTCGCTCGCGCAAAGGCGGAATATCAATCTGAATCACGGACAGGCGATAATAAAGATCGAGCCGAAAATCGCCGGCATCACCCATCTTTTTCAACTCGCGGTTTGAAGCCGCGATTATTCGCACATCGAGTTGAATATCCTTCAAACCGCCGACGCGCCGAACCACGCCTTCTTCCAAAACTCTGAGAAGTTTTGCCTGAAGAGAAAGCTCCATTTCGCCGATCTCGTCCAGAAAAATCGTGCCGCCCGCTGCTTGTTCGAGAAGTCCTTCCTTTCGCGCTTTGGCATCAGTGAACGCGCCTTTTTCATAACCGAAAAGTTCCGATTCGATCAAGGTTGCCGGAAGCGCGGCGCAATTTATCGCTGAATATGGCTTTTCGGCGCGTTCCGAAGCATAATGAATCGCCCGCGCAAAGAGGTCTTTCCCCGTTCCCGTTTCGCCTTGCAAGAGAATGGCGGAAACATCTGATTCAGCGACCTTTTTCGCTAATTCTTTGGCTTTTCGCATCAGCGCGGATTCGCCGATAATTTGTTCGAATCTGAATTTTTGAGCGCGTTCGTGTCTGATTTGTTTAACTTCGCGCCGCAAACGTCCGGTTTCAACCGCATTTCTGAGCGTTACGCGAAGTTCTTCGAGCCGCACCGGTTTTCCGATAAAATCGTGCGCTCCGCCGCGAAGTGCCGCGACCGTGTTTTCGACATCAACATTTCCCGTAACCATCACGGCAATTGTATCGGGCGTTTTTTCCTTGATTTCGGTCAAAATATCAAGTCCCGAACCATCCGGCAAATCAATATCAAGCAACACAACGCCTGGTTCTTCGCGTTCAAACGCGGCAAGCGCAGAAGCTACCGAATCGGCTTCAACTGTTTCATAATTCCAAGACCGCAAAGCTTCCCCGAGCGTCAGACGCATAAAACGCTCATCATCAACGATCAGAATTTTTTCAGAGGTTTTAGACAATTTTTTTTACCTTTTTGAAAAGAAGTAAGTATAAAATAACCGATTTTGGTATTTCTTGGCTAATCTTAAGAATTTTAGACCGCTAAAATTTTTAGGAGTTACCCCATTAAATCGATTAAGAAACTAATTTAAGTGATGTCCGTCGGGCAATTATAGCAGAATTTGTTGTGGACGGTAGAGAAGGAATAATCTGAGAAGTATCTAAAGAAGTCAAAAGTTCGGTGTTTTTTTAATTGTCGCTGACACGACAAAAACCTTTAGTCATTGCTCACCTTGTCTTAAAAAACATAGTTAAACTCAAAATATCGCTACACGTTAGCAGAGGAATTTTTTATGAGAAAGCCCTGAATAAATATCAGACTTTGGTAAAAAGATAATCTTCCTCAATTGCAAATTTCTGATAATTGGATTGAAATAATAGAACCGAAAAATTATTGATTAACAAAATATGAAAACAACTTTTTCAAATGAAGATTTTGAATTTTTCGATTCAAAAACGACCTTCCGGCGGTCGCCTAACTTTACGGAAAACACGCGAAAACCGGTTCACGTCGTTTATGGCGGCGCGCATCTTTTTACGTCTGAAACGCCGCAAAAGCTGGGGAAAATTGCTCTCAGTTTTTTAGATAATTACGCCGGAAATTTTGTCGAATTTGCCGAAGCGATGTGGCTGAAAGGCGCAGAAACTCTGCCACATTATCAGGAAATCATCGAAGATTGTGAATTTTGTTTTTCCGATAATCCCGAAAAATTAAAGAAAGAAAATTTTTCGGCGTGGTTTGCTCAAACGGTTTATCAAAAAACGATTGAGAAATTAAAACGTGAACCGATCGAAGATTTTCGCATTGATTTTGAAGACGGATATGGGGTTCGCACCGATAAAGAAGAAGACGAACACGCTGTTTCGGCTTCAGATGAATTGGCTAAAGGCTTTTTGCAGAACAGCTTGCCGGCGTTCATCGGTTTTCGCATAAAATCATTCGCGCCCGAAACAAAAAAACGTGCATTTCGCACACTCGATTTGTTTTTAACGAATTTGACTGAAAAACTTTCCGGCAAACTGCCTGAAAATTTTGTTGTAACTTTGCCGAAAGTTACGCGCAAGGAAGAAGTCGCAGTTTTAGCCGTGTTACTCTCAGAATTTGAGCGGAAAAATAATTTGGCGGAAAATTCGATAAATATTGAAATCGTTGTCGAAACGCCGCAAGCAATCGTCAATGAAAACGGCGAAATTGCATTGAAAAGTTTAGTCGAAGCCGGAAACGGGCGCGTCAACTCGGCGCATTTCGGCGCGTTCGATTACACGGCGAGTTTCGGAATTTCGGGCATTCACCAGCATCTTCTACACGAAGCCTGTAATTTTGCCCGCCAAATGATGCAGATTTCGCTCGCACCGCTCGGAATTCGCCTTTCGGATTCGGTTACGACCGAAATGCCGATTCCGATTCATCGCGGCGAAAATCTGTCGAAACTGCAAATCGAAGAAAATAAACGTGCTGTCATAAACGCGTGGCGCAAGCATTTTAATAATGTTACCAATTCTTTAATCAACGGATTTTATCAAAGCTGGGATTTGCATCCGGCGCAATTTGTCGCCAGATATGCGGCGGTTTATGCGTTTTTCATCGAATCGAAAGAAGAACAAGCAAAACGCTTGCGCGGATTTCTCGATAAAGCAACGCAAGCGATGTTGACCGGAAATGTTTTTGATGATGCGGCGAGCGCACAGGGACTTTTAAATTTCTTTATTCGCGCTCTGAATTGCGGAGCGATTTCGGAAAACGAAATTTTATCTGAAACGAGTTTAAATTTAGAAGAATTGCATTCGGCTTCATTTGTAAAAATAATGGAAAATCGCCGGAAGTGAAAGCAATTTAATCGTGAAGCGACAAAATATCTTCGATAATATCTTCTCTTTTTTGACGTTCGGAAAAAATTCTCGATATCGGCGGCTGATCGGGATTAAAGACTTTCTTCGGTTGAGCAAACGGGTCAATTGGAATCGGAAGATTTTGAGTTTCGAGACTGTGAAAAATTATTTTTGCCAGAAGTTCCTGCTCGAATTTCGTAATATCCAAAAATCTGATCCCGATGCCGATGCCGTCAAAAACGTATAAAGCCTTTCCGGTCAACGGAATATAGTTTTTATTCGGCAGACGAATAAGGATTCGGAGAACGTCGCCGACAAAAATATTATCGTCCCATTCAAGCAAACAGCCGCCGATGCTGACCTGATGCAAAATGGTTTCTACCGCCTCGCCGTATTTTGATTGACGAATTGCCGGAATGTCCAGTGAAAATCTGATGTGCCGTCTTTGTTCTATTGACATTTAAGAAATTTGGGCAAGGTATTTTTTTTCAAACAAAAGCCACCGTTTATATTACAGATTTTTACTACCAAAATGCAACACATTGTTGAAACCGCCCGAACTTATAAAAAATATTAAACCGCGAAAAACGCGAAATACACGAAAAATTTTACCCTTAAGAATGGTGATCTCAAGACCGTTGTTTAGTGAAAACAACTGCCATCAGTGATCAAATCAACTTATTTCAAAAAAGTTATTTTCGCGTTTTTTGCGTTTTTCGCGGTTTAATATTTATTCAAAAAAACACTCGCCAAAATTTAACGAGTGCCTTTTGCTTTTTTACTTTTGCCTTACTGCTTAACTGTTCGCGGCTTCGGTTTTCGAGCAATGCGCGTTAAACGCTTCGAGCAAAGCCTGCGCGATAACCTGCGGCGGACGACCTTCAAGATCGCGGCGTTCGAACATCTGCACGAGTTTTCCGTTTTTCAAAAAGCCGATCGAAGGCGAAGACGGCGCGTAGCCTTCAAAATAATCACGTGCAACGTCCGTCGCGTCAATATCCGCGCCGGCAAAAACCGTGATCGTTTCATCCGGTTTAACTTCAGAATTCTGCAAAGCCATCGCAATTCCGGGACGAACTCCGCCCGCCGCGCATCCGCAGACCGAATTAACGACGACCATCAAAGTTCCGTCCGTATTTTCAACCGCTGACTTTACTTCCTCAGGGTTTTTCGTTTCCTTAATTCCTAACTGCGCCAGTTCCTGACGCATTCCGTGTATCATAATTTCCGGGTATGGCATATATTTACTCCTAATAATTTCAGATTTAACATTTCAAATTCCAAATTTCAAATTTTTGAAACCTGACTTTTTTATAAAGTATCTGTTTTTAATATACTTTAGTCAAGCTTCCGCTGATTTCAGATTTAAGATTTCAAATTTCAAATTGAAGAAGTGTTTTTTTTTAATTTACAAATGGATTTTTTTTTATATGGGACGCTGATTTTATAATCTAAAATCTAAAATTTGAAATTATCAAGGCAAAATCGTTACGGCAGTTCCGACCGGAATCGCGTCAAAAAGTTCCTGCATTTCTTCATTTCTGAGCGCGACGCAGCCGTCCGTCCAATCGGTAATTATGCCACCGCCGTGAATGTAAATCTCGCCGCCGAGGCGTGTTTTCTGCGGCGGCATCTGTTTATTTTTTATTGCCTCGACGATTTGGTCGTGTTCTTCTCGCGAAATGAGATTTTCCGCCAAACCGCGCTTTGCATCTTCAATTGACGGGTAACTCACGCCGAGCGAGAGAAAAAATCGGCTTTTTTCGTTTTTCGTAAAAATATAAAATTCGCCTTCCGGCGTTTTGCCGTCGCCTTCTTCTTTCTTATCGCCTTTCGGCGCGAAACCTAAAACCATCCCGTAAGTTTTAACGAGCTTTTCGCCGTCAAAAACCTGCAATTCGCGCTTTTCTTTTTTAACGACCAGACGAGGATTTTTTAAAATTGGCAGTTCGCTGTTTTCCCAGGGCATAACAAAAAAATTTCCCGAAACAAAAATTGCCGAAATCCCAACAATACCGACGGAAAAAATAAAAACCAACTTTTTCAACACAACATCATTCACCATTCACCATTCATCATTCACCATTAATTTCGATTTTTCGCGGTTCATCGCCGTCGCCTTCTATTTTTACACTAAAAACTTTTCCGGGAAAGGTAAAATCTTTGAGCCGCTCAGACCATTCGATGATAACGACCGCATTTTCTTCTTCCAGAATCTCATTCAAACCGACCGCAAACGCGACATCGGAATTTTCGTCAAGCCGCCAAAAATCAATGTGATAAACATTAAACCGTTCGGTTTTATAAAGATTGACGAGCGTAAAACTCGGACTCGTAACCTCATCTACATCAAAATCAAGCGCGTATAAAATGCCTTTGGTAAAAAGAGTTTTCCCTGCGCCGAGATTTCCGTACAGCAAAACTACTTCACCGCCATTTAAATTTTCGCCCAATTTTTCGCCGATTTCAAAAGTTTCTTCGGGCGAATTTGAAACGTAATTCTCGAACTTTGAACTTTGAACTTTGAACTTTGAACTTGTCATTCTAATCAATTTTCCAAACGCCGAAAGGCTTTATTCAAACATTTTCTGACATCCGAAGCCGTCATCGTGCGTTTTCCATATTTTTCGGCGGCAATGTCGCCCGCAAGTCCTGAAATATAAACCGCCGCAACAACCGTTTCAAAAATATCAACTTTTGCTTGAACGGATTGAGCGATAAAACCCGTGATTATTCCCGTCAGAGTGTCGCCGTTTCCCGCTTTTCCGAGACCGGAATTTCCGGTCGGATTTATCACAACGCGACCGTCCGGCGCGGCGATCAAAGCACGTTCGCCTTTTAAAACCAAAATTACTTTGTGTTTTTCCGCAAATTCCCGCACGGCTTTTACGCGGTCTTTTAGTGCTTCTTTGTTTTTTGTTCCAAGAAGCCGCAGAAACTCGCCTTCGTGCGGCGTTAAAATCAAAGGCAATTCGTCCGAGCCTTCCAGATCAAACGGCGCAAGCGCATTTAAACCGTCGGCATCAATCACAATTGGAGTTTTTCTTTCTTCGACGATTTCGCGGACAAATTTGCGTGTGCTTTCTTCCGCCGAAGAAAGCCCGCTTCCGACAGCGACCGCATCAATGCTTTTTTCTATAAATTCGCTGATTTCATCAAAAGCGTCTTCCGCAACCGCGCCGCTTTTCGTTTCTGCCGTGCCGCGCGTCATTACTTCGGGCAAAAGTCTCAATGCAATCGAATCCTGCGCCGATTCGCTCGTTGCCACCGTTACCAGACCGACACCGGAAACCATCGCCGCATTTCCGCACAGAACCGCCGCACCCGCGTAATTTTTTGAACCCGCAATAAGCAGCGCGTGTCCGCGTTTGTTTTTGTAAGAATCGGTTGAAAATTTTGTTTTTTCAAGCCAATTTTGCGCGTCCGATTTTTCAGCTAAAAATGTTTCTGATAGTGAGTCTTCAATCAATTCCCTTGGTGAACCGATGTCAACTACGACTAATTCCCCACCGGAACTTGAAGCAGGCGCAACGACATTTGCAGTTTTTGGCGAAGTAAATGTCACTGTCAAATCTGATTCGACATTCACTCCAATCGGCGATCCAGAGTCGGCATTTAACCCAGACGGCAAATCAAGTGAAACAATTAATGGCTTGAAATTTTCCAGTCTGTCTTCTTTTTTCCATTTGATAGATTGAGCAGTTTGCAAATATATTCCTTCTAATTTTCGGGTTACACCTGTTCCTAAAATAGCATCAATAATAACATCTGCACGGCTAAAAATTTCACTTAACTCTTCATCTTCAATCCACTCGTTTTCCGTTAAACAATAATTTAGAGTAATCGTTCCTTCTGAATTTAAACTGAACCAAGTGCCAAACATTTGACGAGAATTTTTGAGGTTATCTTTAGAAATGTTCTCAATGATTTTAAAGTTTGTGCTTGCATCACCTTTCAATTCTTCAATTTTGCCCAATAAAATGACATCAACATCTGCTCCTTGTTGGGCTAAAATCCTTCCGAGAGCCGCGCCGTCGCCGCCGTTGTTGCCTTTGCCGCAGAGGATTAAAAATGATTTTCCCGCAACCGAACCGCCGAGTTTTTCCTTTATAACATTAGCGGCGGCGTGGGCGGCGTTTTCCATTAAGATTATTGACGGAATGCCGTATTTTTCCGTCGTCAGGCGGTCAACTTCGCGCATTTCTCCGGCAGTTAAAACTTTTTGCATATGCTTTGAAGAATAAAAAAATAGCCGCATCTCGTCAATGAAATGCGGCTCAGGATTGATATTTTCTGCAAGAGAATGTGAATTCAACGGATTTTGGATAACCAAATTACATTTGCCACTGTGCTTCGACTACCTTTTTTTATTCCGTTAATTATAGAAAGGTTTATTCAGGCAACCTTTCCAGAATTTTCAATTTTTATTTTATTTTCTTTTTCAACAGTTGTCAAAATACCTGAAAAATATAAATTTATCATAAAATTTATTTTCAAATATCTTACGCAAACTTTTGTTTTACAAGTATTTTAACCGGCACGGCGTTGGCAATTTTTAACTATTTCAAGAATCATAAAATATATTTGTTAAAATTATAAATCCGCGCGTTCGGAAAGTTCGAGCCAGCGTGTCGTGCCAGTTTCGAGCTTTTTGTTTAGTGTTTGCTGTTCGTCAATGAGTTTGTTTAATTTATACGCATCGGTTGCAAATTGCTGTAATTCCTTTTCGATTTCCTTCAGACGTTTCTCCGATCCGGCAATTTCCGTTTCGAGCGATTCAAATTCGCGTTTTTCTTTGAACGATAGTTTTTGCAATTTCGTTTTTTTTGTTTCGTTTGAACTTTCAATATTTTTTGGTGACTCCCGCTCAATGGCGGAATCCGTACGCTTTTCGGCGGCGGTTTCGCGCATCGTAAATTCCAGATAAGCCGAATAATCCCCGGCAAATCCGCGAATTTTTCCGTTTCCTTCAAACTTAAAAACCGAATCAATCGTCCGGTCGAGAAAATAGCGGTCGTGGCTGACGGCGATCAGTGCGCCGGGAAAATCGTCCAAGTATTCTTCGAGCGCAATCAATGTCGGAATGTCCAGATCATTGGTCGGTTCATCGAGCAGCAACACATTCGGTTCGCTCATTAAAATCCGCAATAAATATAAACGCCGCCGTTCGCCGCCGGAGAGATTTCCGATAAAGGAATATTGTGCCGCCGGCGCAAAAAGAAATTTTTCGAGCATCTGCGAAGCCGTGATTTGTTTGCCGTCGGCGGTCGTGACATATTCCGCAACTTCTTTTATATAATCAATTACGCGTTGCGTTTCGTCGAGTGCGCGGCTTTCCTGATCGTAATAGCCGACATTAACGGTTTGCCCGATTTCGATTTCGCCGCTGTCAGCTTCGATTCTGTTCGTGATAATTTCCAGCAAAGTCGTTTTGCCCGAACCGTTTTCGCCGATGATTCCGATGCGGTCGTCGCGCTTTACAAGATACGAAAAATCGTCAATTAATTTATGTTCGCCGTAGGATTTGGAAAGATTGTTTATTTCTATAATCTTTGAACCCAAACGCTTTGCGCCGATGGCAATGTCAATTTCGGCTTTGGCTTTTTCCTTCGGCTGTGCCATTAAATCATAAGCGGCGTTGATGCGGTGTTTCGATTTTCGCGTACGCGCTTTTGCGCCGCGCCGAAGCCACGCCAGTTCTTTTTTGATAAGTTGTTCGCGCTTGTGTCCTTCGGTTGCCCGCAGCGCGTCTTGTTCTGCTTTTTTCTCCAGATAATATGCGTAGTTTCCGCCGAAAGATTGAATTGCGCCGCGATCAATTTCAAAAATTCGATTCGTCACGCGGTCAAGAAAATACCGGTCGTGCGTAACGAGAAGAAGTGCGCCCGTATATCTTCGCAGATAATCTTCGAGCCATTCGATTGTGTCCGCGTCCAAATGATTGGTCGGTTCGTCCAGAATTAAAATATCGGGTTTGAAAATGAGTTCGTGGGCAAGCGCAACGCGTTTTCTTTGTCCGCCTGAAAGTGTTTTCATCTTTGCGGAAGTGTCCGTAATTCCGAGTTTGGTCAAAACGCTTTTCGCATTCGTTTCAATTTCCCAACCGCCGGAAATTTCGAGTTCGTGCTGAAGATCAGAAACCTTTTCGAGTAGTTTTTCATTAGAACTGTCCAATTCCAGATCGTGGCACGCCGTTTCATAATCGGCAATCGTTTTCATCACGCCCGAACTTGCCGCAAAAATCATTTCGAGAACGGTTAATTCATCATTAATAACAGGATTTTGCGCCAAATACGCCAGAGTTTTCCCCTGAGCGCGGACGATTTTTCCGGTGTCGGGCGCTTCAGTTCCGGCGATTACACGCAGAAAAGTCGTCTTTCCCGAACCGTTTGCGCCGATAATTCCGATTTTGTCAGTGTCTTCAAAACCGAGCGTAACATTCTCAAAAAGCGGTTTGATACCGAAATTTTTGCTGACATTTTCGAGCGAAAGAATATTCATAAGAATGGATAATGGATAATGGATAATGGATAATAATTTTTTTTGTTCATTATCCATTATCCATTATTCGTTGGAATAAGTTATTTTACGCCGAGAACTTCGATGATGAAAATCAGTGTCGCATTTGGCGGAATCACGTCGCCCGCACCGGTTGCGCCGTAACCGATTGATGGCGGAATAATTAAAGTCGCGTGATCGCCGACGCACAGGTTTTGCAGACCTTCGTCCCAACCTCTGATAACCATTCCCGCGCCGACCGGAAATGAAAAAGGCTCGTTTCTATCAAGCGAACTGTCAAATTTCGCGCCGTTCGTTAAAAGTCCGGTGTAATTGACGATAACATTGTCGCCCGCTTTTACCGTATCGCCTTCGCCGTGTTTGGTAATAATATAAATTAATCCCGATTCGGTCGTAACCGCCGCATTGGTTGTATTTTCCATCTTTTCAAATCTTATCAAATTTTTGCTTTCTGCAAATAAGACAGATTTGAAATAGTTTAACTCAATTGAGTTATTTGTAATACCCTTTCCCTTTAGAAATTGTGCAATAATTTTTCAGTAAGTATAAACTACTCAGCAAGTTACGTATTAATAAATGATAAATGATAAATAGTAAATGGTATAAGCTTTTTTCTAAAAATTGTGTCATTGTTCAGTCTGATTATTTAAAAAATAAAATTGACATCTTATTTAGTTGCGTGTTTGCTCCGCCGTTCTCATTGGTTGCTTGGTTTAGGATTTCAAATTCCTTCTAACATTTTTTTCCAGTTGCTTGAAAACTAGCTTTACACCGACCAAATGTTCTACAATAAATATCCGGCAGAAAAAAAATTGAAATTACTTTTGATTAGTCATTTCATATAATCAAATTTCACCAGAAAGAGTTTTAAAATATGCAAGAATTTACAGATCAAATGCCGACGGATATTTCGCGTTATCCGATGGTGCCTATCCGCGATGTTGTTATTTTTCCGTTTACCAAGGTTGCCTTTAAGATCGGGCGACCGAGTTCGGTCAAAGCCTTAGAACAGGCGATGAACGGCGAGAGAAATATTTTTCTTGCCACGCAGCACGATGCGACCGTTGACGAACCGAACACCGAACAGATTTATCAGGTCGGCACGCTTGGGAGAATCCTTCAGGCGCAAAAACAGGAAAACGGACAGATCAAGGTCGTCGTCGAAGGCAGAGAGCGCGGTCAAGCCGTCAGATTCGAGCAGGACAGCGAAGGAATGTTTTACGCGATGGTGCGAAAAATTCAATCGGTTGACGAGTCCGGCTATCGCACCGACGGACTTTTGCAGAAAATTCACGGGTTGGTCGAGCAATTTCTGCGTGTGTCGCCCGATGCTTATACCGACGCGCTGCACGCTTCGCTGCGCGGAATTTCCGCCGCGCAGATCGCCGATTCGATGAGTTCGCATCTGCGGATTGATGTTGACGAAAAACAGAAACTGCTTGAAATGGTTTCGGTTCAGGAACGCTTGCAACGTTTGATGGAAATTCTCGAAGTCGAAATCGAGAAAAAACAGCTCGACCGGACGGTTCACGCGCGCACGAAAAAGCAGATGGACAAGCATCAGCGCGAATATTATCTGAACGAACAGATCAAAGCGATTCACAAGGAACTCGGACGCAAGGACGACAAGGCGGAACTCGACGAATTAAAGAAAAAGATCGAAGAAGCCGGAATGACCGATGAGGCGAAAGACAAGGCGATGCAGGAATTTGCGCGGCTCGAAGCGATGCCGCCGATGTCCGCCGAAAGCACCGTGGCGCGAACTTATCTCGATTGGCTGATAAATGTCCCTTGGAAGGAAACTTCGGAAGAGATCAACGATCTGAATGAAGCCGAAAATGTCTTGAACGAAGATCATTACGGTCTGGAAAAAATCAAGGAACGCATTCTGGAATATCTGGCGGTTCGCCAATTAGTAAAAAATCCGAAGGGAACGATTCTCTGCTTTGTCGGTGCGCCGGGAGTCGGGAAAACTTCGCTTGGAAAATCAATTGCCAATGCGACGGGCAGAAAATTTGTTCGCTTGAGCTTGGGCGGCGTTCACGACGAAGCCGAAATTCGCGGTCATCGCCGCACTTATATCGGCGCATTGCCCGGACAAATTGTTCAACTGATGAAACGCGCCGGAACGGTAAATCCGGTGATCTTGCTCGACGAAGTTGATAAACTCGGCAAAGATTTTCGCGGCGATCCGTCGGCGGCACTACTCGAAGTTCTCGATCCCGAACAAAACAACACTTTCCGCGATCATTATCTGGATGTGGATTACGATCTGTCGCAGGTTTTCTTTATTGCGACTGCCAATGTTCTGCACACGATTCCGCCCGCGCTGCAAGATCGTCTGGAAGTTTTGAATCTTTCCGGCTACACCGAACGCGAAAAGGTCGAAATCGCCAAACGTCATCTGATTCGCAAACAAGCCGAAGGCAATGGTTTAGACACGGAAAAAGTTAAATTTACGGACGACGGCGTTTTGGAAATTATTCGTCATTACACACGCGAAGCGGGCGTGCGAAGTTTGGAAAGACAGATCGGTTCGTGCCTGAGAAAAGTTGCGCGAAAATTCGTAACTTCCGAGCAAAACGAACATTTCAAAGAAGTCATTGATGCCGAAAAAGTGCGCGAACTTTTGGGTACGATTCGCTACCGCAAACAGGATATTGCGCGAAAAAGCGAAGTCGGTCTGGTCAACGGTCTGGCGTGGACGGAAGTCGGCGGCGACGTTTTGCAGGTCGAAACGACGCTCGTCAAAGGCAAAGGCGAAGTAACTCTGACCGGAAAACTCGGCGAAGTGATGCAGGAATCGGCACGTGCCGCACTGACCTGCGTCCGCACCCGCGCCGAAAAGATCGGCATAGATCACGCTAAGTTCCGCGAGATGGATTTGCACATACACGTTCCGGAAGGCGCGATTCCGAAAGACGGACCGAGCGCGGGAATCACGCTGGCAACCGCCATGGTTTCGGCTCTGACCGGCAGACCGGCGCGGCACAACGTCGCGATGACCGGCGAAATCACTCTGCGCGGCAAAGTTCTGCCGATCGGCGGTTTAAAGGAAAAACTTCTCGCCGCGCATCGTTTCGGTTTGAGAACGATCATTATTCCTAAAGATAACGAAAAGGATTTAGCAGACGTGCCGGAAGAAGTCCTGGAAGACCTGACGATACACGCGGTAGATGCGATTGACGAAGTTTTGGCAATCGTTCTCGAAGATAAGGTCGAAGAAATAATCGTCGCGCCAACTCCGCCGGTTTGGACAACCGATTCTCCGACAACGGAAATTTCCGCTACGGTCGAATAAGTTTAAGCCGTAAATAACAAAAAGCTGCGTTATATCAAATTTGATATAACGCAGCTTTTTTTCATTTATAATCGAAAAAAATGAAAAAAAGAGTTTTCTTAAACTTCCTTTTCACGCTAAACTCTGAATTTATGAAAATTTCTTCGGCAGAGTTTGTCAAAAGCGCGTTTGAACAGAGTCATTGGATTGATGATGGTTTGCCGGAAATCTCTTTTTTGGGGCGTTCCAATGTCGGAAAATCGAGTTTGATAAATTCGCTTCTGCAAAGAAAAGGGCTGGCGCGAACATCGAATACGCCCGGCAGAACGCAATCAATCAACTTTTTTTTAATCAACGAAAGGTTTTATTTCGTTGATCTGCCGGGTTACGGCTATGCCAAAGTTTCCAAAACGATGCGTGCCGATTGGGGCGTGATGGCGGAAGAATATCTTGACCGGAGAGAAGAACTGAAACTTTCAATTCAGCTGGTAGATGTGCGCCACAAACCGACTGCGCTCGATATTCAATTACACGAATGGCTCATTTATAATGAAAAAAATCATATTGTTGTCGCTACGAAAGCGGACAAACTTTCCAGCAATAAACTAATCAAAAGTTTACGGGAAATCGAAAATACTCTGCGCGGCAGTCGGATAATTCCCTTTTCCGCCGTTTCTGGGAAAGGAAAAGACGAGATTTGGAGAGAAATACTGCAAAATTTGTAAAAAACATTAAATAAATGGTTGATTTATTTAATTAAATAGAGTAATAATTAAATATCCCAAAAAACTCAGGGTATTGAATTAAGTCTTCGGGCTTGCTTCAAAATTCATCACGACGGAATTTCCATATCAAATTTATCTACGAGTTTAGCATTTCAGTAAATTTTAAAAGGCTAAAGTCCTGCCTTATGATTAATACTAAAATCGTCAAAATTATTTAAAACTTTCCACATTAAACGGACAATTAAAATGGCTACCAAAACAACAACACAGAACAAAAAAACGCCGAGCAAGGCGAAAAAAGCGAGCAAGCAAGAGGAAAACGGTTTTGAAAAAGAAGCCGATGAAATCAAGGAAGAGGTATCTGCGAAAGACAAAACGCCCGAAGAATCTGCGAAAGATAAAAAGCCCAAGGATCAAAACAACAACCGGAATAAAAATCAACCGGCGGAAGATACTTTGGATTTAGCCGAACTCAAGGAAATGTCTATTTCCGAATTGACGCAGGTTGCTAAGGAAATGGAAGTCGAAGGTGCTTCGGGGATGCGTAAGCAGGAACTTATTTTCAAGGTTCTGGCGGCGCAGACCGAAAAAAGCGGTCTGATCTTTTCGCAAGGCGTTTTGGAAACTCTGCCCGACGGTTTCGGTTTTCTGCGCGCTCCGGAATACAATTATCTGCCGGGACCCGATGATATTTATGTTTCGCCGTCGCAGATTCGCAAATTCGATCTGCGAACGGGCGATACGGTTTCCGGGCAAATTCGTCCGCCGAAAGAAGGCGAGCGGTATTTTGCTTTAATTAAAGTCGAAGCGATCAATTTTGAAGCTCCCGAACAAGCCCGCGAGAAAATATTTTTCGATAATCTGACACCGCTTTATCCGGACGAACAGCTCAAGATGGAAACCACGCCCGACAAAGTTTCGGCGCGTGTGATTGATCTGGTTACGCCGATCGGCAAAGGACAGCGTGCGCTGATCGTCGCGCCGCCGCGCACCGGAAAAACGATGATTTTGCAATCAATCGCCAATTCCGTAACCGAAAATCATCCGGAAGTTACTCTAATCGTTTTATTGATTGACGAACGACCGGAAGAAGTTACTGATATGCAGCGTTCGGTCAGAGGCGAAGTCATTAGTTCGACATTTGACGAACCGCCGACGCGCCACGTGCAGGTTGCCGATATGGTCATCGAAAAAGCGAAAAGGCTCGTCGAACATAAACGCGATGTGGTGATTCTGCTCGATTCGATCACGCGTCTGGCAAGAGCGCACAACGCGGTCGTGCCGCCTTCGGGCAAGATTCTTTCCGGCGGTATTGATTCAAACGCGCTCCAACGCCCGAAACGCTTTTTCGGCGCGGCGCGAAACATCGAAGAAGGCGGAAGCTTGACGATCATTGCAACCGCTCTGATCGATACGGGTTCGCGTATGGACGACGTGATCTTTGAAGAATTCAAAGGAACGGGTAACTCGGAAATTCATCTCGATAGAAGACTTTCGGACAAACGCCTGTTTCCCGCGATTGATCTACAAAGAAGCGGCACGCGCAAGGAAGAATTGTTGCTCTCGCCCGAAGACCTTAATCGAATCTGGGTTATGCGCCGCGTTCTGAATCCGCTTTCGCCCGTTGAGCAAATGGAAGTCGTCCTGGAAAGATTGTCGAAATCGAAATCAAACAGCGAATTTCTTGCTTCGATGCAAAGCTGATCGGATTTTGGATTTTAGATTAAAAAACATTCCGAAGCTGAAGCAGCTTCGGAATGTTTTTTTGTGCGAAAAGAGATATTTCTTTAATTATGCATAAAATAAAGTGTCCATCTATCTTTATTTGCAAAAGCCTTGAAATCTTATCAGGGTTGAAAACTAAAAACCTTGATAATTAGACGAAACCGTAAAAATCCTGTTAAGATTCATTTGTTCCGAAAGTTAAAAATAGAAGGCAGGAAACAAAATTTTGCGTGTAGCGGTTCTATCTGCGGAAGCGGTTCCATATTCGAAAACGGGCGGTTTGGGCGATGTTGCGGGGGCTTTGCCGAAGGCTCTGCGCGCGGTCGGGGTTGATGCTTTGCTGATTACGCCGTGTTACTGGCAGACGAAAGGCGAGCATTTGTGGCGCGTTGAGCTCGATGATCTGCGGGTTGATTGGCGCGGTCGGCATTTGCGTTTAAAAGTTTTTTATTCGGAAGCAAACGGTTCGCCGACGTATTTGATCGATGCGCCGGAGTATTTTCACCGCGATTCGATCTACGGTTACGGCGAAGATCACGAGCGTTTCGCTTTTTTTAATCACGCCGCGCTGATTTTGTTAAAACGCTTGGGGCGTGCGCCGGATATTGTTCATTTAAACGACTGGCACTGCGGTTTTGCGGCGGTCGAGATCGCTCATTTAAGATATTGGGATTCATTCTGGCGCAATACCCGCACCGTTTTTTCGATTCACAATCTGGCGTATCAAGGCGGTTTTGACGCGGGCGATCTTTGGAAATTCGGTTTTTCGAGCGAATTCGAGCGAAACTCTTTTATGTTTAACGGTTACGCTTCGGCGATGAAAGCCGGACTTTCGGCAAGCGATATTCTTTCGACCGTTTCGCGCCGGTATGCTCAGGAAATCCAGATGCCGGAAAACGGTTACGGACTCGATTGGCTGCTTCGTTTGCGGAGCAATCGTCTGATCGGAATTACAAACGGCGTTGATTACGACACTTGGAATCCGGAAAACGACGCGGAAATTCCGGCACATTTTAATATGTATAATCTCGTCGGAAAGCGTGAATGCAAACGCGCGCTCCTTCGCCAATTTCATCTGCCGGAAAATTCCGAAAGACCTCTGTTTGCAATAGTAACAAGATTAACATCGCAAAAAGGAATCGAACTTATTCAGCAAGTTGCCGCAGAATTACTGGCAACCGGCGCATTATTTGTCGCGCTCGGTTCGGGCGATAAAAATTACGAAAATTTTCTGCAAAAACTGCGCGATTACGCTCCGAATCAGGTCGGAATTTATATCGGCTACAATGAGGCTCTGGCACATAAGATCGAAGCCGGCGCGGATATGTTTCTGATGCCTTCGCGCTTTGAGCCGTGCGGGCTGAATCAAATGTATTCTTTGCGTTACGGAACTGTTCCGATTGTCCGCGCCGTCGGCGGTCTGGATGATACGGTGCAAAATTATGACCGTGTAAATAATAAAGGAAACGGTTTTAAGTTTAAGGCTTTCCGCGCCGATCAATTTCTTGAGAAAATCTACGAAGCACTTTTCGCTTACGCCGAACCCGAAACGTGGCGCAGAATTCAGATTAACGGAATGAAAATAGATAATTCGTGGGAAAACGCGGCGCGAAATTATGTGCGGCTTTATCAGAGTGCAAAAAAGTAAGCTAATAATGAATAATGGGAGTTAGGTCGCTTCTTGTTCGCCACGTTTTATGCCAATTTCACAGAAAGCACTTGAATTTGAAAACCGCAGCATCGGCATTAACGGCGAGCCGACGCTGGCGTTGGCTTACGAAATTCTGAAAGAACAATGGAACAGCGGCGACCGGGACCGCGAGCTAGGACTTCATTTGATGTTTTTGGCTTGGTATGGAACTTCTGAACCCGAATACATAACGGGCTTTTCCAACTCTTGGGAAGAAAGAAGGCGAGAAATGTTACCATTGTTTGCTGAAGTTCACGCATATTATGAGCCTGAAATTTATAAGGATGTAGAAATGCTTTACGTCGTCGGACTAATCGCTCATATGGATTGGTTTATGCTTGACGATGATGTTGAGATTTCAAAAATGTGGGAAGAACGCAGTAAAATATACCATAAACAATACCGCGCACTTGCGCCAAACGGAATTGATTCTTTAATTTTTCTAAATCGTGGAGCTTATGGCGATTATTTTGCAGGACAGGCAAAAGTTGAAGGTGGATACTAACTGTAAGATTCGTTGTAAAATAACGGGCGACATAACAAATCAATGGACGTGAGGGCGAAACAGCGACTTTCTTATCAACGTCGTCCGTAAAATTTCGGCGGGCTTGGCGGCGGTTTCGCCCCACGTCATCTCAGCCGTTATATGCCGTTCCTACGGAACTCGATTCGTGACATTTGACGCATTTTCTATAAATATCACGCTCCTACGGAGCTGATTGATGAGTTTGAAGACAGCTTCTCAATATCGTAAAACTTTTGATTACTTGCTTACTTGAAACAGTTAATCAAAATCCTTACAATTATTTTTTTAGTTTAATGAAAAAAATAGAAATCGTTATTATCAAACTGAGCGGTCTTTGACCGCGATTTTGTTTTTATATTATATGTCAAAAAAAAAAGCCTTAATTACCGGAATTACGGGACAAGACGGGAGTTATTTAGCAGAATATCTGCTTTCTTTGGATTATGAAGTTCACGGACTCGTGCGCCGCGTGGCGTTAGAAGATCCGAGCCGGCGATTTACCAGAATCGCGCATATCCTCGACGATCTTGTTCTTCATCCGGCAAGTTTAGAAAATTATCCGAGTGTTTTTCACGTTGTCAGTCAAAACGATTTTGACGAGTGTTATCATCTTGCCGCTCAGAGTTTTGTTGCCGAAAGTTTTGCCGACGGCTTTTCGACAATGAATACGAACATTAACGGAACGCATTATATGCTTGCCGCGTTGCGCGAATTGCGCCCCGATTGCCGCTTTTATTTTGCCGGTTCGAGCGAGATGTTCGGCAAAGTTCACGAAAGCCCGCAGACAGAAACAACAAGATTTCATCCACGAAGTCCATACGGAATCAGCAAAGTTGCGGGTTTTGATTTAACGCGCAATTATCGGGAAGCCTACGGAATGTATTGCTGTAGCGGCATTTTATTTAATCACGAAGGTCCGCGGCGCGGTTTTGAATTTGTAACGAGAAAAATCACCAGCGGAATTGCGGCAATCAAACTCGGTCTGGCAAATGAGTTAAGACTCGGAAATCTCGAAGCCAAACGCGATTGGGGACACGCCGCCGATTATGTCCGGGCGATTTATCTAATGCTTCAACAACCCGAACCGGAAGATTTTGTAATTGCTATGGGCGAAACTCATTCCGTCAGAGACTTTTGCGAAATTGCTTTTTCCTTCGTTGATTTGGATTATCGCGATTATGTGGTTGAGGATGAAAAATTTCATCGTCCGGCGGAAGTTGAATTATTGATCGGCGATGCGACAAAAGCACAAGAGGAATTAGGCTGGAAACCGACCTATACCTTTCGTGAAATGATTAAAGAAATGGTTGAAACCGATCTTGAATTGTTAGGAAAAAATAATTTGTAGTCGTTACTTTGAAGTTTTTAATTTGAAATTCATCAGAAAATTTAACAAATAATCTACTAATTAGTCCGATTTTTATATTTGGAATGTGGAATCTGTAATTTGAAATGGTCTGATAACCTGATCAAATACGATGTTTGAGGTTTAATGAAGATAAAGGTTCTTTATATCGAGAGAAAATTCAACGAATTTTTCAGTCTTGAAAAAGTTTTTCGGCAAATTGCTAAAAGTCTTTCACAAAAGATTTTTGAAATTTCGTTTCAGCAAGTAAAATATATAAGTAATTCGGTCGGCATCTTAAAAAATCTGGTGTCTTTTAAACCTTTGAAAGCCGACATTTATCATATTACCGGACATATAACCTTTATTTCTCTAATTCTTCCGTCAAAAAATACGGTTTTGACCATTCCTGATTTAGGAATTTTACAATTTAGAAAAGGTTTAAGACGCTTAATTCTAAAAAAACTTTTATTTGATCTGCCGATTCGAAAATCAAAATACATTACGGCTATTTCGCAGACGACAAAAGATGATATTGTGCAAAATATCGCTTGTGATGCAAACAAGATCAGAGTTATCGAAATCCCTTTGGATGAAAATTTCACGACTGAAGAAAAAGCCGAATTTAATGCTGAATGTCCGAGAATTTTGCAGATCGGAACTGCGCCGCACAAAAACCTTCCGAATGTTATCAAAGCAATCGAGGGTTTGAAATGCCAGCTTATAATTATCGGACGATTAGATGAAAACACAATTTCTTTGTTAAAGAAAAAAAATATACAATATCAAAATGAGTTTGAGATTGATGAAGATCAAATAAAGCAGCATTATCAATTGGCTGATTTAGTAGTGTTTTGCTCGCTTTTTGAAGGTTTCGGGCTGCCGATAATCGAAGCTCAGGCAATGAAAACACCGGTTATTACAAGTAATATAAACCCGATGGAGGAAGTCGCCGGAAACGGTGCATTGCTTGTAAATCCGCATAATTATCAGGAAATCAGGCAGGCGATTGAAAAACTAACTAACGATAAAGTCTTACGTGAAAATTTAGTCAGCAACGGAATTGAAAACACAAAACGCTTTCACCATCAGTTTATTGCAGATAAATACGCAGAACTTTATTTGGAAATATTCGAGAAAAATCAAATATGATTATTGTAATTATCGGCGCACAATGGGGCGACGAAGGAAAAGGAAAAATTGTTGACTTGCTCGCCGACCGGTTCGACATCGTGGCGCGTTATCAGGGCGGACACAATGCCGGACACAGCGTTTATGTCGGCGATAAAGCATTTGTTTTACGCCTTTTGCCGTCGGGCATCATCCACGAAGGCAAAACCTGCGTTCTCGGCAACGGAATGGTCATTGATCCGAAAGCGTTTTTTGAAGAAGTTGATCAATTGATTGAGAAAGACATCGAAATCACGCCCGAAAGATTAAAAGTTTCGAGCCGCGCACATCTTATAATGCCGTATCACCGCGCGCTTGATCACACTTCGGAAGAACGATTAGGCAACGAAAAAATCGGCACGACTCTGCGCGGAATAGGTCCCGCGTATGAAGATAAAGCCGGACGGCGCGGAATCAGGGTTTCCGATGCGCTCGTGCCTGAACTTCTCAAATCGAGAATCGAAAGAAACTTAGCGGAAGCAAATCGCCTGATCGTGCTTTACGGACGCGAACCGCTTCGCTCAGATGAAATTTATGAAGAGATTTCCGCGCTTGCCGAGCGTTTAAGACCTTTTGTTACAGAAACTTCGCATTTTCTTTCGGAAGCAAAAAAAGAGAATAAAAAAATCCTGCTCGAAGGCGCACAGGCGACGCTTTTAGACGTAGATCACGGAACTTATCCGTACGTAACTTCGTCAAATCCGACTGCCGGCGGTGCCGCTGTCGGCGCGGGAATTCCGCCGCATCACATTTCCGGAGTTTTAGGAATAGTGAGAACTTACGCGACACGCGTCGGTGAAGGACCTTTCCCGACCGAAATGCTTGCCGATGAAGAAGAAATGGCAAATCTGATCAGAACACGCGGCAACGAATTCGGTTCGGTTACGAAACGCCCGCGCCGCTGCGGTTGGTTCGACGCACTGGCGACGCGCTATGCCGCCGAATTAAACGGTTTTAATTCGATGGCTTTGACGAAAATTGACGTTCTCGACGCGCTTGATGAAATAAAGGTTTGCGTCGGCTACGAAATTGACGGCGAAAAAATTGATACTTTTCCGGCAGTTTCGCTCGACCTGCAAAAAATCAAACCCGTATATAAAACCCTCAAAGGCTGGAAATCTGAAACTCTAGGAATTACAAAACTCGAAGATTTGCCTGTAAATGCTCGTAAATACGTAGATTTCTTATCAGAATCGGTCGAAGTGGAAATCGGTTTAATTTCAACCGGACCGGAACGCGATCAAACGATTATTTTGCAAGATTCAGTGATGGAAAGCTGGTTCAAGTAAAAAAAGTTAAAACTGAACTTGATTTTCTTCGATAAGATTATTAAAATCTAAAATTTCGCTGATAAAGATTGGTGAAAAGATTTCTCAAGATGTGGTCCGATAGCTCAGTCGGTAGAGCAAATGGCTTTTAACCATTGGGTCGGAGGTTCGAGTCCTCCTCGGATCACCATTAATTTCAATAAGATAGAGGCGAGTTAAATTCGCCTCTTTTTGTTTATTCACCCTTTTACTCACCTTTTCACTTCCGATTTCAAAAATTCACCCTTAATCAATCTTTTCGAGTTCAATTAGGAAATTCACCCAAAAGGATTTATTTGCTTTTGGAATGACTTCAAGAAATGAATTTATGTGTCGAATAATCGCCTTTCGCTCGATTGGTTCGGATTGTCGGTAACAGGCAAGCATAGATTCTTGCTGTCGGTTTAAATACTCTTGTTTCGCGTCTGTTTGTGTTTGTGTTAAATTATTCATTGTGTTTAGTTCCTTTTATTAGGGATTAAGAGAAGGGCTTTTCTAGCTTTGCGGTTTAGAAAAGCCTTTCGAGTTTATGCTGTCTGACGTTTCAAACTTTGCCGATAAATGTTTGCCGTTGCTCCGGCAACTAAGTGATAACAAATCAAACCTTTTTCCGAAGCCTTGCATTCGCATTGTCCTAGCTTTTCGCCGTTTCTGACTTCAAAGCTAACGTGATAAACATTCGAGTTGTTTGCTGATTGAACGGCAAAGAATCTGTCTTTGATAAAGCGAACTTTCGGTTTTAATTGTTTGCATCTTTCGACTGCTTTTTGCGTGTTTTCTGCGGTTAATTTAATCATTATTTTCCTCTCAAAATTTAAGAATTAAGTTGTTTCCAACTATCTTCAATTATACATATAGACGTATAGTTTATCAAGTTAAAATAATCATATTGACGAATAGTTTTTAATACTTTATTATTATTTTAATGAGTAACTTAATCAGCACAAAAGAAGCGGCGGAAAAATTAGGAATTAGTATGCGCCGTGTGCAAGCCTTAATTACAGATGGCAGACTTCCGGCGCAAAAGATCGGCAATAGTTATATTGTTAAAGAAAGCGATTTAAAAATTGTTAAAGAGAGATCACCGGGAAGACCTAAAAAGAAAGTTTCTAAGAAAAAATAAAGTGAAAATCACACTAACTTATGTTGGATGTATCTGACATACAAATACAATTTTACAAACACCCTTATTATTTGAAGTAATCTTTAATTTTCTCTTTATTAAAATAAGTGCATACGAAAGAACTTTTCAGGCTAACTTTACAGAATAATAAACTGTATTTTTTTATAAATGAAAAGATCAAGTTTACTAAAATTACCTAAGAAGAATACATACATTCAATGTATTCTCGAAAATAACCATTTACTGTTCAAATACCTTTGAAATACTACTTTAACGTGATTTTAATTTAATTATGCTTAACAATTCATTTCAGCAAATTTTGCAAAATATCCGTATTCAGGCACTTACCGAAAGGGATAAAGGTGATCGGTTTGAAAGATTGATGAAAGCGTATTTGCTTACTGATCCAAAATACTCATCTATTATTAAGAAAGTTTGGCTATGGGGCGAATTTCCCGGAAGAAAAGATTTTGGCGGCGGTGGTGATGTTGGTATTGATTTAGTTGCTTTGACGATTGACGGGGATTATTGGGCAATTCAATGTAAATGTTTTCAAGAATCGGCGGTAATTGATAAACCCGCAGTAGATTCTTTTTTATCAACATCGAGTAGGTCTTTTATGGGTGAAGACCTCAGAACTTCAAAATTCTCGCAAAGAATTTGGATTTCTACTACAAATAAATGGGGAACGAATGCCACCGACGCAATTAAAAATCAATATCCGCCCGTAACAAGAATAAACCTTTATGATTTGCAAGAAGCACCTGTTGATTGGGAAAAGCTAGTGCAAGGGGATATTGGCGAAGTTTCCAGAACTGCCAAAAAGACATTAAGGCAACATCAGCAAACGGCTTTAGATAATACTATAAAGCACTTTGAAACGTCTGATCGCGGTAAACTCATAATGGCTTGCGGAACGGGCAAAACCTTTAATTCACTCCGTATAGCTGAAGCACAAACAAATGGCAAGGGATTTATTTTATTTTTAGTTCCTTCGATTGCTTTGTTAGGTCAAACTTTGCGCGAATGGTCGGCAGATGCGAATGAGCCGATAAATGCCGTTTGTGTTTGTTCGGATGCGGAAATATCACGCAAAAAGACAAAAAATGAAGATACTGACACTTTTAGTATAGTTGATTTAGCATTGCCAGCTTCTACAAATGTAAAAGACGTTGTTAAACAGATTTACAATTACAAAACTAAAAACACTTCCGGGCTGACAGTTGTTTTTTCGACTTATCAATCTATTGAAGTAATTGCCAAAGCACAAAATGAACTGTTAAAAAATTACGATTTTGGCGAATTCGATTTGATTGTTTGTGATGAAGCGCATCGCACAACGGGCGTTTCACTTGCGGGTGAAGATGAATCGGCGTTTACAAAGGTTCACGATAATAATTTTATCAAAGCTAAAAAACGGCTTTATATGACTGCCACGCCGCGCCTTTATAGCGATGATATAAAAAGCAAAGCGGCGCAGTCTGACGCTGTTTTGTGTTCGATGGATGATGCTTCGTTATATGGTGAAGAAATGTATCGCATCGGATTTGGTGATGCAGTTGGTAAAAATTTGCTTACAGATTACAAAGTTTTAGTATTAACTTTGAGCGATCAAGATGTTCCGCCAGCGGTTCAAAAAATGATTGCCGATAAAGAAAGCGAAATTAACGCAGATGATGCTTCAAAGCTAATCGGCTGTATCAACGCTTTATCAAAGCAAATTTTAGGTGATGAAGGCATTATAAAATCTACCGATCCGAATCCGATGAAGCGGGCTGTTGCCTTTTGTCCAAAGATTGTTTCCTCGAAAAAAATCACATCTATTTTCAATACAGCTACCGAAGCCTATATTGATTCACTTCCGGCAGAAAAAAAGGAAAATATGGTTTCCGTTGCGTCGAAACATATTGATGGCACAATGAGCGCACCTTTTCGCGATGAATTATTAGGCTGGTTGAAAGAAGATACTGACAACGGCGAATGCCGGATTTTAACAAATGTTCGTTGTTTAAGTGAAGGCGTTGATGTTCCGTCGCTTGATGCGGTGATGTTTCTTTCGGCGCGAAATTCTCAAGTTGATGTAGTGCAATCGGTCGGGCGCGTGATGCGTCGAGCAGAAGGCAAAAATTACGGTTATATCATCATTCCGGTAGTTGTTCCGTCCAATGTAGAGGCAGACAAAGCCCTTGATGAAAACGAGCGTTACAAAGTCGTCTGGACGGTCTTAAACGCGCTTAGAGCGCACGATGACCGTTTTAATGCAATGGTAAATAAAATCGAACTTAATAAAAACCGCCCGGAACAAATTTTGGTAGGAACAAGTGAAGTTTCATTTCAAAATGGCGAGCCGATTATCAAAGATTCAGAAGCAACATACGCAACGAATAAAGATATAAGTTCTCAGCTTTCTTTGCAGTTTGAACAACTTCAAAACGTGGTTTTTGCCCGAATGGTGAATAAGGTCGGCGACCGCAGATATTGGGAGCAATGGGCGAAAAGCGTTGCTGAAATTGCAGAGCGGCAAGTTGAACGCATCAATCGTTTAATCAATGAAGATAAAACTCACGAAAAAGCCTTTGCAAATTTCTTAGGCGGTTTAAGAAAAAATATCAATCCGAGTATTTCGCAACAGGAAGCCGTCGAAATGCTTTCTCAGCATATTATTACTAAACCCGTTTTCGAGGCTTTATTTGAAGGTTATTCATTCGTAAAGAACAATCCTATTTCAACATCAATGCAAACGATGTTGGATTTGCTTGAAGATCAAGCGTTCGATAAAGATGCTGAAACACTTCAAAAGTTTTATGAATCGGTAAAAATGCGAGCAAGCGGCATTGATAACGCCGAAGGTAAACAGCGAATTATCATCGAACTTTACGACAAGTTTTTCAAAACGGCATTTCCGAAAATGGTTGAAAAACTAGGAATTGTTTATACGCCGGTGGAGGTCGTTGATTTCATTATTCATTCCGTCAATGACGTATTGAAAAAAGAATTTAACCGCAGTATTTCCGATGAAAATATTCACATTCTCGATCCATTTACCGGAACGGGAACATTTATCACGCGACTTCTGCAAAGCGGATTGATTGATAAAAAAGATTTACTTCGCAAATACAAAGACGAAATTCACGCCAACGAAATCGTTTTATTGGCTTATTGCCGCCGTCAATATTGAGAATGCTTTTCACGATGCAATTGAAGAAACTGCCTATCAACCCTTTAATGGAATTTGTTTGACAGACACTTTTCAGTTAGGCGAACCTGACGGAAGCGAAAGACTCTATGCTGAAATGTTTCCTCAAAACTCTGAAAGAGTTGCAAGGCAAAAGAAATCGCCTTTAACTGTAATCTTTGGTAATCCGCCTTATTCGGTCGGTCAAAAATCCGCCAATGATAATGCACAAAATCAAAGCTACGATAATTTAGACAATCGGATTGCAAGAACTTATGCGGCTTTAACAAGTGCGACAAATAAAAACTCTTTGTATGATTCTTATATAAAAGCCTTTCGTTGGAGTTCCGACCGCTTACTTGAAAATAAGGGAAATGGCGGAATAGTTTGTTTTGTTTCAAATGGCGCGTGGTTAGACGGCAACAGTTCGGACGGTTTTCGTAAGACTTTGGAAAAAGAATTTAGTTCGATTTACATTTTTAATTTAAGAGGAAACGCCAGAACAAGCGGAGAATTACGACAAAAAGAAGCCGGAAACGTATTTGGCGGCGGCTCACGAACCCCAATTTCAATTACTTTGTTAGTAAAAAATCCAAGTGCAAATAACGACAAAGCAACAATTTATTACCGTGATATTGGAGATTATTTAAGTCGCGAAGAAAAACTAGACGCTTTGAAGAAATATAAAACTGTTGGCAATGAAGAAATAGAATGGAAAACTATTTTACCCAATGAACACGGGGATTGGATAAATAAACGTAATGATTCGTTTGATTCATTTATTCCCTTAGGGGATAAAGATAACAAAAACAATAAAAACACCTTTTTTGTTCCGTATTACTCAAGCGGACTAAAAACTCAAAGGGATGCTTGGGGATATAACTCATCACGGGAAGAACTTGAAAGTAATATAAGTAAGTTAATCAATTTTTATAATTTACAAAAAGATGCTTACCTGATTGCAAAACAAGGAAATCCAGCATTGGAAATAAAAAAATTCGTAACCTATGACTCAACAATGATAAGTTGGACACGAGCCTTAGAATGGGATGCAGAAAAAGGAAAATCATTAGAATTTGCAGATGGTGAAATAGTTCAAAGTCTATATCGTCCTTTCTTTAAGCAACGTCTTTATTTTAATCGTTCGTTAAATGAAATGGTGTATTTGATGCCTAAATTATTTCCTAATTCTTCCTTAGAAAATAAAGTTATTTGTGTTTCAGGCATTGGAGCAAGTAAAGACTTTTCAGCTTTAATTTCTAATAATATTCCTGATTTACAAGTAATATTTAACGGACAATGTTTTCCTCTCAATTACTATGAAGAATATAAAAAAGAAAATCCAACATTATTTGATAAAATTGGAAAAACCGAATACATCAGGCGCGATGGCGTGAGTGAATTTATTTACGAGCGAGCCAAAAAACAATATGGAAAGAATATTACGAAAGAAGATATTTTCTATTATGTTTACGGATTTCTGCACAGTCCTGAATACAGAGAAACATTTGCCAATGATCTAAAGAAAATGTTGCCGCGTCTTCCTTTAGTTGACGATGTGCGCGACTTTTGGGCATTCAGCAAAGCCGGTCGTGAATTGGCTGATCTGCATATAAATTACGAAAGTGTCCCGGCTTATGATGGCGTAAATGTTAAAGGTGAAGAAATCGGATTTTTCACCGTCGAAAAAATGCGTTTTCCGCGTAAAGACCAAAAAGACTCTATTCATTACAACAGCCGCATTACAATTTCAAACATTCCCGCTGAGGCTTACGAATATGTCGTAAACGGTAAAAGCGCAATCGAATGGATTATGGAACGCTACGCAGTATCAATACATAAAGACAGCGGCATCAAAAACGATCCAAACGATTGGGCAAAAGAAGTTGGCAATCCGAGATACATTCTGGATTTGCTGTTAAGTGTAATCAATGTGAGTGTGCAAACAGTCGAGATTGTTAAAGGTTTGCCTAAAGTAAATTTTGAATAATTTAGATACCAAATTTCTTCAAAATTTTACCATCAATTTTAGGTTTTCTATTCTTTAAAAAAAAACGGGTTACTTTGTGGGCAATCATTGTTCGGCATCTGTAAAATACACAAAAAAAATTAAAAATTTTATATTTTACTTACATTAGTGTCCGGTTAAAAAAGTTTTTACAGCCGTAAGCTGTTGATATTTGATTAGTTACAGCCATATTTCGATTTTTCGATTTCAATTTAACTTTTGATTAGCAAAATCATGTGTCGTTTATTTACTTACATTTAGCGAAAGCCATTGTCAAAAAAAGCTGAAATTTATATAAAATCTTTTCCAAATTTGGCAAATAATTTTAGGTTTGATATTTGCCAAAAGCTATTAAAATCAATAGCTTAGTTTACTTAAGTCAAAAAAAATGGCTATACACTTTTTTAAACCATTGAGTCTACTTAACTTATAACCGGACACTAATGTTTTACTTATTATCAAAAAATTGAAAATTTGATTAGTTTAAAAACTAAGGATTTTTTACATTTCCGATGTCAGATGCATCTTACACATTCAAATAAAATATTTTGATATGTTTGTTTACTGGCTTTGCCTTAAAAGTCAAATTTTCTACAGACTATTGAAGTAAGTTTGAGCGGTTTTGGGGCAAACTTCAATGTTCCTTGACATTTAACGTAAAAATGTTAATTTAAGGCAACTTCAGTTGTCTTTTTTCGTATCCTAATATAGAATGTTTCACAAACGAAACATAATAAAAAGTGTGAAATTCTTGAAGAATTGTGACTTTATCTTTAAAGAGGAGGATATTATGCTTATAAAGCGTTATAAAGAAAAAGCGTTCAATGCAATAACTTATTTCACCCAGCATACAAACTTTTGCTATAAGAAAAAACTTTACAAACTGCTTTATTTACTGGATTTTGAGCATTTTCAGCAAACAGGAAGGAGTGTAACTGGGTTTAGTTATTCCGCTTGGAAAATGGGACCAGTTCCAGTTGAACTTCATAATCAAATTGAAAAAAACGCGGACGATTTTGCTGAATACTTTGGAATAGTAAAACAAAAAATTGCGGAAGATGCTGAAGGGAACGATATAGAAAGTGTTTTTTTAGCAAGCAAAAAAGTCTTTGAACCTAAGTATTTTTCTGAACGGCAACTTGAACTACTTAAAGATATTGCTAATAGATTTGATATATCAACAGGAAAAGAAATGGAGGACTTCACCCACCGACAGGATACGCCTTGGGACAAAGTTTGGAATAATGGGTTAGGGAGGCAATTGGAAATTCCCTATGAATACGCTTTGGATGATCTTGAACCTGATGAAAGAGAAATCATATTAGATATAGCAAACGAAAGACAAGCCTTTATTGAAAATTACAAATGAATTGCGGAACACTCCTTTTTGATAAAAAATTTCAGTTTCCTAATGGTCACATAGATTACAAGCTAATTATTGTAGTTTGTGAATATGGTGAGAATTGTTTAGTTATACAAACGACTCGCCAACCAAAAGGAAAAAACAAAATTGAGGGGTGTCAAGTTAGTGACAATCCGCCAAACTTTTTTGTTCCTCAAAACACAAAGTGGTTTGAGGATGATACTTGGATTTTACTGAATGAAGTTTTTGAATATGATTCAAATCAATATTTGTATAAAAAAGAAGATGGTGTAGTTCAACATAAATGTGATCTACCTAATGATTTTATGAAAGCCTTATTAGACTGCTTATTAAAATCACGCGACGTTGATGGCTTTGAAAAAGATTTTGTTAAAAGAGCCTATAATAATTTATAGGCTCTTTTAGATTATCCTATTAACAAAATTTCACGCGAAAGCGAAGCAAGGATTATATTGTATGGAGAAGAAGTAAAACCAAGCCTTATCAAAAAAATTGTTATATAAAAGATACGCTTGACCTATCCAATGTAAGATATAATTCTTTACCTCTTTGTAATGACCATAACCTTTTCTAATTTTCTCAAAACAATATAAAAGCCGATTTAAATTCTTGTCAGTTTTGAATTGTCGAATGACGGAATATAAATAGACGAAGATATAAGTTTTATTGCCTTCTAAATCCAAAAAGTTTCCTTTAGAGAGTTCATTTGTTCAATAGTTGTAAAATGCCTTACGTTCGGGAGTTGCCTCTTCTAAATTTGGATAGTATTCCTTCCAAACGGGGACTTTTGATTGAGATTTCTTGTCTTGATTCATAAATTCGATTTGCTCAGATTATATTTACAAATTTGAGTATATTATTCTTGAAACAGTATTGTTTTAATTAGGAAAAATGGAGTTTTGTAATTTATCGCGTAAGATGTATCTGACAAACGCTTGTTAATAGTGAAAAGGTCAAGTCCTTTTTTTACTTTCTACCTAAACTGGATAGATTCTCACATACTTCTTAAATTGTTCATTTTTTTTTATTAAAGTGTTATCCGAATATGGATAACACTTTAATAAGTCTAAATTTAGACTCCCTGTGTGAGTTGTCTATTTTTAGATAACACTTTTATAAACCAGTTATTAAGAAACAACGAAAAATGAAGATGTAATTAGTAATTTATAGTTTATGGTAACTTTTGAATTCAGATAACGATGTTTTTATGTCACTTTACCAAAAATTTATCTTAATAAAATATACTCGGCATTCGTTTGTTATCCAATGAATTATTATTTTATTTATATCAAAATTATCGGGCGAAAGTATTAAATTATTCAAAAAGTCGCAACTATGTCTTCAGTTATTACTAAGAAACATTAACTAAAATTACTAAGACTATAAATTCCAACCTTACGACAATCTTTTTGACACCTATAATATGCAGACTTAGTAAATTTAAGTGAATTTATCTTATAAAAATCTTCTCCAAAATTATCTAATAAATAGAGAAATTGAATTAGTTTAGGTAAACGCCCGTTACTAAAATTTTCACTCAAAATATTGTAAATATTATTTGACGAAAAACTTATATTTTCTAAGATAGATAACATTTGTTCTTCAATAGGATTAAGGACTAAATTTGAGATATTATCGGTTAAAATTGTTTGAGGTTTCCGATCTTGGAGTTTAGAGTTTTTTACAAATCTCGAAATTGAATTTGCATTATTAAAACGAAATTCTAATCGTAAAACTCCGGCGGCTTGCTTTATATCTTCAGAAGAGAATTTATTGTTAATGCACTCGTGTTGCTTGCTGTAAATACAAATTGTTCTCGGCTTCTTATTTTGCCTTCCAAGACCTTTACTTTGATAATACACCGTAGTTTCACTATATTGACTTTTATTGAATCTGGGAATACGCATTTCCGCCAATTTTGAGATTGTTTTCTGAATTAGATTTTCATCTAACTTATAATTCCTAGTAAAATGGACTTTCCAAATGTTTGCGTTTTGTGCAATGAATTCGATTCCTAATTTTTCCCAAACATACTGAGAAAGTATTTCTAAACTTTCTACAACGTCTTCCTGAGTTGGTAAACACACATTCGAGCCAAACAAGAAAGTCGGAATCGAAAGTTCCGCTGTAATATAATGTTTTCCGTCTTTTGCCGTAAAAATCTGAATATAAGGAGATTTCTTATATTCCTTGAAAAACCAAGACGAAAACTTACCTGACGATTCAAATTTTCTTTTGCAACCAAGAGATTCTAATATCTCGCTATCAGGTAACTGCACTAATTGTTGACTTAATTTTACCGTGTCAATCATTGTTGCCTTTCCATTTTAAAAGTTAATTGTTTTGTTACTTTGCTTTTTGTTCACAGGCGGAAAGAAAATCTTCTAAATGTTTGCGATCAAAAATTATTCTTCGCCCAACGCGGTAACACGCCAATTTCTTTTTTGCAACGGCACGATCAACGGTTATTACACTAACGCCTAAATAATCAGCAGCTTGTTTTCGGTCAAATCTTTTTTCAATTGTTTGTTCCATAATTTTCTACTCCAAATAAAAAAGTCATCTACGGGATTCGCAAGATGACTAAAGTTTATTTTAGAGTGGCAATTTAAAAAACGGACTCTCAATCATAACCATTCAAGATACTTTTTTTGATTTTACTTAAATCCTTGAGATTTTTACGTATTCCTGAGACTTTTACATTAAAAAATATGGCAAGCAGATGTTGCGCGAGAATGGAAGGTTGAAATTCACTGAACAGATAGGTTTCTTCTATTAAATCGCTAAAGGTTTTTTTCCATAATTTTCTTTCATTTGATTCAATGTTCAAAAGATGCCATAAGGAATCTTTTACTTTTAATAATTTTGTTTTCTCTGATGTATTTTGTGCATCAACAATCAATTTCTGTAAAATTTTCGCATCCTCTCTGCTATTACCTTTGAAAACACTATTGCAGAAATGTTTTGTCCATTTTTTATCACTTGTATTTGAATGTGATTGATTTTCCCATAATTCCTTTTTCCATTTATAAAAGCATAGAATTGACTTAGCTTGAAGGTGAAAACGCTTGTAGTAGTCATCTAGCGCGGCAAAATTATTTCCGCCGATTTTGAATCTACTTCCGCCGATGCCCCGATCTATTCTATTTCTTGATGCCTGAGTTGCTTCTTTTATTACATTTTTTTTGAAATCATTAATAAATTCGGATGAAAATTTTGGTAGTTGAACTGGATATATCTTTTTAACATCTTTACCTTCTTCTTTCACAGTTTGCGTTTGAAAAAATGCCTCATCATTTAATAAAAGGAAAGTTTTAACTTTCGCTTCAAGCCAAGCCTGTTTTATTGCATCTTCTAAAATGATTGGAATAAGTTTCTTGTATGCGTCTTGGGCATACTCTAAATAAATTGACCAAGAATCAATATCAACACTACCTTTTTCGTTTGTTGTATAGTTTTGTAGATCAACGCAAAATGCTTCATAACCTTCACTATAATTAAAGATTGTGTCGAAACTACCAAATTCCGTTTTAATTTCGACGTTAATTTCAAAAAGATTACTTTTGCTTGTTTTCTCTTTATTTTCTTTTTTCATAATCAATTTAAAGCATCTGAAATCTCAATTGCTACCTTGTTGGCAGATTCAGTTTGAAAAGCCGTTAAAACGTCTGCAATGCGTGTTACAGCTTGCGTATTTGGATTAACATATCTTGCAAATGTGTTCATTTGGGTATGACCGGAAACTTTCATAACTTCCATTGGCGAAAGACCGGCTTGAACCATTCGAGTTATTGCCGTGTGTCGTAAATCGTGAAAACGAAAATGTTCAATTTCGGCATCGTTGCAAGCGGATGTGAAGGATTTTTTGAAATTGTCTTTGATTCCGAAAACAAGTTCGCTCGTATCTTTCGGCGATAGTTCCCAAAGATTTTTTAGTTCGTCAATAACTCTTTCGGTCATACCGACTTGACGGGCTTTTGCTGTTTTACTGTTTAAGGCAATAATTGTTATTGTTCGCATCGGAAAATCTATATCTTGCCAACGAAGTTTGATTATTTCACCTTTACGCATTGCCGTATCAATAGCCGTTATGATTATGGCTTTTAAGAGTTCGCGCCCGCCTTCAATTTCAGCCGTGATTTCTTTTCCTTTTCGCTTGTATTTGATTGTTCGTTTGCCTGTGCAAGCGTCTAGCAAGCGTTTTTCCTCTTCAAATGTTAGAACTCTCTCGCGTCTGACTTCATCGGCTTTAGAAATCAACGGTTCGCCTAATTCAAACGGCGAATGACTAAGCCAACGCTGACGAACGGCAAAGCGTAGAATTGCCCGAAATAATTCAAGTTCTCGATTGACGCTTGCAATTGCTCTTTGTGTTTTGCGGATGGTTTGTTTACTCAGACGTTTGAATTTGTAATCTTCAATGTCTGCGTGTGTAATGCTACGAACTTTCTTATTTCCGAAATGGTCAATCAAAGTATTAAGCCAGCCTTTCGGAGTTTTCCAAGATCGCAAACCTGCTATTTTTGTAATGTTATTACCGTTTCCGTGATATTCAGCCGGAATAAGTTTTCGGCTTTCGTAATCTTCTGCAAGTTGTCGGAAAGTAAGTTTTTCGGCTTCGATACCTTTTGCGCCATTTTCCTCTAATTCTCGAATCAATTCTTTCAAAATCAATTTGGCTTCGGTTCTATTTTCCGCTTTCCGTTCAATAGATTTAGTTTTCCCGAAATCATCAACATATCTCACACGAGCATAGATTGATTTTCCGCGAGTTATAACAGCACCTTTTCGTTCTCTTGCCATAATTTTTATCCTTTTCAAGTTGGTAAGTTTCAAAAGTTCAAATCATTAGAAATCGTTTGAAAAAAATCACTCACCCTTTCACTCACCTTTTCAGATGATATTTCAAGAAGATTGCAGATTGCAACAGTAAATTAAGAAAATTGTAAATGATTGAAAAAAGGGAAGTAAGAAGGAATTTTGAAAGTTAAAGAAAATTAGAGAAAATAGGATTTAACTGGCTTTTAACCATTGGGTCGCAGGTTCGAATCCTCCTCGGATCACCATTAGTTTAAATAAAAAGAGCGGCTTTTAGCTGCTCTTTTTTCGTTTTAAATTATAAAACACGTCGGCTTATGCAGACGCTACTAACTTATTTTATTTCTTACTTTCAATATAATATCTAACGACAAAAAATTGTTTTCTAACGTCCGCCGCTTGCCGGAAAATTTATTATTTTGATGACTCCTGTTTCAAGTTTGTGCGGATTTTGCTCGGGCAGTTTAATCAGCGAAAACTTATGATTAAACGATTCCGCCGGATCGCTTCCCGGAAAACCGCGCCATTCGTATTTGATGATCGCGCCATCGTCAATTTCGTATTCTCTTTCGATATAACCGTCTTTGTGCGTTTTGGTTTCTTCCCAAATTACTCGATTTAAATCATCTTCGATAATGATTTTTACATATTCTTCGGCGTTTTGCTGATCTGTTTTCATTGTTAATTAATTAGGTTATTGGGATTTAAAAGTAAGTAATCAAACCGCGTTAAGATACATATTTCTTAATGATGGATAGTTTCATTCTTCAAATAAAACTTGCAAAAAGTTCCTTTAACTATCAGGAATGAAACTCTTTAAGCTTTTTCCTGTAGTATCAATTATCCACCATCCATTTTTAGCTATCCAATATTGATGACAACTTTGATTCGATATTATACAGAAAAAAATACAGCCGCAAAATCAAAACTGCTTTGCAACTGTATTTTTTGATAAACGAGGACAGTAAATTTTTTCTATTTTCCGGCACTTGCCTGTTTCGATTTGTTAAATTTCTTTTCTTCTTCCGCCATCGCTTTGCCTAATTCTTCTAAAGTTGCTTCGTCAAAATGCTTTTCGACTTTCGGAAACATCTGACCTTCTTCTTCCATCAGATGATGCTCGGTGCTTTCAATTAAAACTTCCATTTTCGGATCAAATTTTTCGCTCTCTTTCGTCAAATTTGAAATCTCGCGTACCAGAACATCCGCTACGTGATGTTCTTCGATTCCTTCCAAAGTTATATCTTCCAATTCCTTTTCTTCCTTGATTTTCGGATAAAAAATCGTTTCTTCGATATGCGTGTGAACATCGAGTTTTTCCTTGATCTGCTTGAAAAGTTTGTGCTTTTCGCCGTCGCTGTCGCTCGCCTTAAATTTTCCGAACAAAACGCGCAGTTCGCTGTGGTCTTCTTTCAAAAGTTTGATTGCATTCATAGTTTTTTTGATCTCTCCATTCTCAAAAATTTTATAAAAATTGGAAATGCAATCATTATGCCATTAAATCAAACTCGTTTAATTACTTGATCTTAATGAACTTCCTTTTTAAATCTGTCCGAATTTCAAACAACTAATTTTTACGGTTTTAGGACGATTTTACCGAAAGCTTTTTCCTCGATAACGGCGCGTTGCGCTTCGGCAGCTTCGGAAAGCGGGAAACTTTTGCCGACAAACGGAGTGAGAAAACCTGCGCTTAAACCTTGAAAAATCGCTTCATAAATTTCGTGCATTTCATCAGGCGGCGCATTAAAAAGTGCCATACCGAAAATGCTCGCGTCTTTCCCCATCGTCAGACGCGGATTGAAATCCAGACTGCCGCGGCTGCCGATTACGGTAATGCGCCCGAACATTTTCAAAACCTCAAAATCTTTTTGCAGGTTTTCATTCGCCAGCATTTCCAAGATTATGTCAACGCCTTTTCCGCCCGTCGCTTCTTTTATTTCTTCGAGATAATTTTCTTTTGAATGATCGAAAACAAAGTCTGCGCCCTGTTCTTTAACGAGATTTCTTCCCTTTTCCGAGCTTGCCGTGCCGATAACTTTCAGTCCGGCATTCTTCGCCCATTGAATCGCCGCGATCCCGACTCCGCCGGATGCACCGTGAATAAACAAAGTTTCGCCCGATTGCGCTTTTGCCTTTTGAAAAAGCGCGCGAAAAGCCGTGGCAAAGGGGACAAAAACACCCGCGCCCTGCTCAAACGACACATTTTCCGGCAATTTTATCAATTGATTTTCCGCGCACAAACAAAACTCGGCATAAGTTCCTGTAATCGAACTTGTTGTTAAAACTCTGTCGCCGGTTTTGAATTTTGAAACATTTGCGCCGGTTTTCTCAACAATTCCTGCCGCATCTTTTCCCGGTGTGAACGGCAATTCAGGCTTTTGCGCGTAAGTTCCTGAACGAATATATGTATCAACCGGATTTACGCCCGCCGCTTCGATTTTTACCAGTATTTGACTTTCATTCGGCTCTAAATCATCGGTTTCTTCAAATTGCAGAACTTCCGCATCGCCGAATTCTCTGACAATAATTGCTTTCATAATATTTAAAACAATTTACCCGCGAAAAACGCTGAAACTGCTAAAATTATTAAAATTTTTCGCGTCTTTTCGCGTCTTTCGCGGGCAAAATTACTTTTTTGTTAAACGTATTTTTCGATAACCTTCGCAATCGCTTCGCGTGAAACCGCGCCGACGATGCGTTCCTGTTCTTGTCCGCCTTTGAAAACGATCAAGGTCGGAATTCCGCGAATTCCGAATCTTTGCGGAACATTCATATTTTCATCAACATTCATCTTAAAAACTCCGGCTTTGCCTTCAAAATCTTCGGCAACAGCTTCGACCGACGGCGCGATCATCCGGCAGGGACTGCACCATTCCGCCCAAAAATCAACCAAAACCGGCTTGTCCGATCCCAAAACATCCGCTTCAAAATTTGCATCCGTCGCTTCTTTTGTAAAATTTCCCATTTTAATCTCCTAATTATTATAAAAACTATTGTGTTTAACTTTGCCTTAAAAACAGAGGTAAATCAACCCCTCATTATTTACCGCTTGTTTCAATTTTTCACAATTTGAATTGTAACAAATAAAGTTACAATTGGCAAGTTAAATTTTACCCGAATAAAAAAATAAAACAAAGCGTTTAGAGTCCGCGTTTTAGCTTGCTTCTCGCCAACAAAGCGCAGCAAGAAAATCTGCGTGAACGCGGAACTCCAAATACTTTTTCCTAAAAATTTGAAATCTGAAATCTGAAATTTACTTGATTTCCAATTCGATCTTGGTTCCAGCTAAAGCCTTTGAAACTGGACAATTAGCTTTGGCATCATTCGCGAATTTTTCAAATTCTTCTTTAGACAAATCCGGCACTTCGCCTTCGAGTTCGAGCGTGATTTTTGTAATTTCAAAACCTTCGCCCACCTTATCGAGCCGAACTTTTGCGCTCGTATGCAAACGCTCCGGTGTGTGTCCGGCTTTGGTCAACGCGGCATCGAGCGCCATCGTAAAGCATCCGGCATGCGCCGCGCCGATCAATTCTTCCGGGTTGGTCGCCGCCGTTCCGTCTTCATTAAAACGCGAGGCAAACGAATATTCGCCTTCAAATGCTCCGCTTCCGAGCTTTAGATGTCCTTTTCCTTCCGTTAAATTCCCTTTCCATTCAGCTTCCGCTTTTCTTACAGGCATAATTTTTTTCTCCCTTGTTTTATTTATCGCTGATCAGTTTTGTCAAAGTTATCTGCGGCGGTTCGGCGGCAAATTCACTGACTTTGGCAAAAAATTCTTTAAAAAATTCCGTTTCAAAATGCTCGTCAATCGCGGCTTTATTCTTCCACGTTTCGTGCCAGACAAAAACTGTCGGATCGTCAATCGCCTGATGAATATCGTAATTTAAATTTCCCTCTTCGGCACGCGAAGCCGCCACAATTTCTAAAGTTGCTTTTTTCGCTTCTTCGACCGCATCGTCTTTAACCTTCAAACGCGCCACTAAAACTATTTTTTCATCATTCATTTTTTTATTTTTCTCCTTAAAAATCGTTTTCCAAAACAATTCTATACCGCGCCTTTCCGCTTTCGAGATATTCGAACGCTTCGTTGATTTGCGACATTTTATAATTTTCCGTCACGGTTTCAATGTTGTGCCGCGCACAAAATTCGACCATTTTTCTGACCACCGCCGGACTTCCCGTCGCTGTTCCCGAAACGCCTTTTTGTCCCATAATTAATTGAAACGAAACAATCGGAACGGGTTCGAGCGTCGCGCCGACGAGGTGCAGTTTGCCTTTCGGCGCGAGTGCGTTCAGATAACTCTGCCAATCGAGAGAAACATTGACCGTTGACAAAATCATATCGAATTTTCCGGCGAGTTTTTCAATTTCCGTAGAGTCGCGCGAATTGATGACAAAATCCGCTCCCAACGCTTTTAATTCGTCGGTTTTCGACAAATCCGAAGTAAAAGCCGTAACTTCGCAACCCCACTTATCCGCAAACTGCAAAGCCAAATGCCCCAAACCGCCGATGCCGATCACGCCGATCTTATCGGTCGGTTTGATGTCGTTTTGAACAAACGGATTAAAAACCGTGATTCCGCCGCAGAAAAGCGGTCCGGCTTTAGCAGCGTCCATTTCTTCCGGCAATTTCACCGCCCAATCCCAATTGCAGCGCACTTTTTCGGCAAAGCCGCCGTGTCTTTGAACTATCGTTCCTTCCAAGGTCGGACAATTGATCTGAAAACCCGAAATACAGTTATCGCAGTAGCCGCACGTCGCCGAATTCCAGCCCAAACCGACGCGGTCGCCGATCTTCAAACCTTTGACGCTTCCGCCCGCCGCCGTAATTTTCCCGACGATCTCGTGTCCGCCGACGAACGGAAACTCCGTCATTCCCCATTCGTTGTTTTTCATCGAAAGATCGGAATGACAAATGCCGCAAAATTCGACGGCAATCTCAATCTGTTCGCTCCCGAGTTCACCCGCTTCATAATCAAACGGAACCAATGCGCCACCGGCTTCCATCGCCGCATAACTTTTTATTTTTTCGCTCATATTTTTATTCTTTTTACAGAAAGACTGCGACAATTTAGATTTTTCTTACTAATGCAGAACAGTTCTGTCAGCTGTTTCTCTGTGGTTAAATTCTCTTTTTACAATCGTAAAAAACTGTCAGATTACTAAGTTTTTTCACAAATTTTTATCTACGGATAAAAACAGTTTCACACACTTATTTTTTCAAATCAAATGATTAGATTAAAGTGAATTTAATTAACAAAATCTGAACGAACTTAATTCAAGTCCGCATTAATCTCCTATTTATTTATTATCCTCAATATAAATAATCAGCAAATAATGCGCTGGTAATTTGTCAATTTATGAGTGATAAATAAAATAAATTCCATATTCAAACATCTTAAGGAGAAGAAAAGCTATGAATAAATTGTTAGTTTCGTTATTTTTAGTTTGTTTTTGCAGTTTGAGCTGCAGCAGTCAACCGGCAAAAGAAAACCGTACAACCGGCGAAAGTTTGACCGAACAGGATATCCGCGCAGCTGTTTGCGATATTGAAAATAAAAATTATTCAAACGCTCAGAAAATGCTCGAAAAAGTCTTAAAACAAGAGCCGCAAAATATATATGCTCAAAGACTTTTACCGGGCGTCCTGGCAGATCAAATAAAAAATGACGATACATCGCCGGACAATATCACAAAAATAAAAAATTCAATCGAAAAATATGAGAATTTTGTAAAGAATTCTGATGTTTCCGCCGAAGATCGGTTGGCTATTAATGATTTTATAATCTCGCTGATCCAAATGTTGCCCGATTCGCAAAAAGAATCTGAACTCCAGAAACGAGCTGAACGTGCGGATCAAACACCGCAAATACGAAGCAGGTATTTTACAGCACTTGCCGCCCAATCGAATGGATGCGCTAACGAAATAACGGAATCGGTTAAAAAAATTGTCAACAGCAACGGGCAGGAGCTTTATGTTTTTGACAAACCGGAAAAAAGCGAAGATTTTGAAAAATTAAAACAATGCGCGGCTAAAGGAACGCAATTTATTGATAAAGCAATCGAGTTTGATTCCCGAAACGATATTGCCTGGTCGTATAAAGGAAGTTTGCTCATACAAAAAATGCGAATCGCCGAGATGGAAGGGAAAACGGCGGAAAAAGATGCTTTAAATAAGGAACTCGAAACAGTAAGAGAAAAGTTCTTAACTTTAAGCGATGAAAAAAGAAAATCCTACCGCGAAAAACCGTTTGATACGTCAGAACAAAAACCTGAATTCAAAGAATTAGAGGAAGAATTCACCTACTACAAATTTGAAAGACCGATTTCCGAACTAGTTAAAAAACTTTATATTCCGTTTGAAAAAACGATTGTTTCGCTTATTCCGTTTGAAGAATCACCGGATGAAGCCGGTTCAAAACCTGAAAAGAACAAGAAGAACGAAAAACGCGAATGGAAAGTGTTTTCTCCTGAAAACGATGAATTTACCGCAGAATTACCGGATAATGTAGAATCAAGTATTTCGTCGGATAATATTGTTACTTACGAGGCAAGCAGCGAAAATTTTGATTTTATGATGCTTTCTCAACCGAAAACCGAAATACAAACCTCCGAAATTGATGATACCGTTCTAAATACTTTCGCCAGAACTTTCGTGAAAACTTCCGGCAATTTGCTGATGATGGACAATTCGGCAGGAAATTTCGAGGCAAAACTCGTCAGAAAAGAAAATTTTTCGGGCTTTCCGGCAAGATTTTATGCTTATTCGGTAAATTCCTGTTCCGGCAAAAAGGAAGGAATCATAATTTTTATGATCGGCAAATCAAAAAATTACTCGATCTGGCTCAACGGCGTAAATGAACAAGATTCGCAAGCGCAGCGGTTTCTCAAATCCTGGAAAATTGCAGGTAAATAGAGCAAGTTCATAAATGATGTATGGTAAAAATCAAAGGCAGAAACGCGACCGCGAGGAAGCGTGCTGAAACGCTGAGGTTGGCACGCTCGTTGGCACTCGCGTTTCTGCCTGACCATACAATAATCTCGAATCTGCTTTAAGTTTCGTTTTGATTGTTCCTCGTTTCGCGCTCCGCTGATGACGTTGACGACTGAGAAACGCTGCGATCACCAATTTAGAGCAATTAGCGAAACGGTTTTGCCGACTTCTTACGTATGGACGTTATTTGCATTTGCAACCGGTATTGACACCAATCAAGAATTCGCCGCCAAATCGGGAAAATCCGCGCCTTCCGAAACTTCCGCCCAGGCATCGAAATCCTCTTGCAGCCTTTCTAGTTTCAAACGCGCACTCTTGAGTGCGGCGCGCCCCAAAAGCAGATTGAGCGGCGGATTTTCTGCTTCGACCGCCTGAACGATAGCTTTTGCCGCCCGAACGGGGTCGCCCGGCTGATTGCCGCTGTAGCTGCGAATCGCTGCCTGGTTTGCTCCGGCAGTTTCAGCGTAATCCTCGATCGAATTTTCCGCTTCATTCGCCGAACGTCCCGCCCAATCGGTGCGAAAACCGCTCGGCTCGACCGTGATGACCTTGATTCCGAGCGGTGCCAGTTCTTTATACAGCGCTTCGGAAAAACCGTTGACGGCAAATTTCGTCGCGTTATAATAGCCGACACCCGGAAAACCGACCAGACCGCCGATTGACGAGATATTAACAATTGTGCCGTTTTTTTCTTCGCGCATTTTCGGCAAAACTACGCGGGTCATTTCCGCCAAACCCCAGAAATTCGCCTCGAACATCGCGCGAACTTCCCGCTCGTCCGATTCTTCGATCGCGCCGAAATAACCGAATCCGGCGTTATTGACCAAAACATCAATTCGCCCGAAAAAGTCTTCGGCTTTGGCAACCGCTTCGGCGACCTGCGTTTTATCGGTAACGTCCAAAGCCAGCGCGATGGCATTATCCGGATTGATCTCAACCAAATCCCGCACTTTTTCAATATCTCTTGCCGTAACGGCAACGCTGTAACCATTTTCAAGCAGAAATTTCGCCAGCTCGCGCCCGAATCCGGTCGAGCAGCCCGTTATAAACCAAACTTTTTTTTCACTCATTTTGTTTTTTTCTCCTTTTTCAATCCTTAAATTTTCGGTATGAACCGTTTTCAATATCGTCTAAAATCGTTTTATTGGAATTTATTTCCCATTTCAGCTCGCGTTTCGCCTTTTCCGCCGAAAGCTGATTGTTGATCGAAAGAAAATCAAACATTTTCCCGAATTGCTCGCGCGCTTTTTCGCCGGAAATGCTTCGCGCTTTGATATCTAAAAGCCGCGCGACGGCTTCGTTCAATTCCTTGAGCGAGACATTTTCCGCCGCAACATTATAGAGTCCTTTCGCCGTGCTTGTCTCGAGTGCCAGAACATACAAATCCGCCGCATCTTCGACGTGAACGGCAGAAACTCGTTTGTCGCCCGATTCGACATAATTTGCCGAACCCGCCGCTTTTGCCTGATTGATAATAAACGGCACGAACGCGCTGCCCGAACGCCCGTAAACAAAGAGCGGCAACCGCAAAATGATACTGCGAATGCCTTTTGCCGATAATTGCAAAACATCGCGCTCGGTTTCGCCGCGCAGGATGCGCGAGGAGTTCTGGTCGAACGGGTAATCTTCATCGGCTTCATTCGAACGCGTGTCGCCCAAAATCGCCGAACTCGACGTAATGATCAGCGGCTTATTCGTCTGCGCCAACGCTTCGGCAAGATTTTTGCTAACTTCCCGGTCGAGCTTTACCGCGTCTGCGTAATCCGAAAAATTATGACTGAAAGCCGTATGAATGACCGCATCGGCTTCACGTGCGGCGTTTTTCAAAACTTCGAAATCGCTCAAATTGCCGCGCACCGCTTCGATTTTCAGTTGATTGAGTTTGGCTTCGGAATCAGCATTTTGTGCCAAACCGGAAACTTGATGCCCTCTGCCCTTTAATCTTTCCGCGACGACCGAACCGACAAAACCGCTCGCGCCCGTTAAAAAAATTTTCATAATTTAATGATTTTCGATCTAATAATCCAAAATCTAGTGTTTGAAAAACAATAATTTGTCTTATTGATTACAAAAATGAATTCGGATGAATTTAGTCTTCAGTTTAGTAACGCAAAACTGCATCCGACAATTTAAGGTTTTTCAAACACTAGTAACCTTCCGAACCCAAAATAGCCGCCGCTTCCGCCGTCGTTAAATTCCGGTTGTAGATCGCCGTATTCGGTTCCTGGTTTTTTCCGCCTTCGATCAAACTTCCCGTGTCATAAGCGGCAAAACCGATTTCTTCGATCAGATTTGACACGAGTTTTTTCGCCTCAGCGTCATCGCCCGCAACGAAAATCACGCGTCTTTGCTCGACGGGCAATTCCGTATTTCCCTGCGTTTTCAGATGTTCAGACCAGATCGTATTAAAAGCTTTGATGATCTTCGCGCCCTTTAAATGTTCGGCTAAAAGCTCGCTCGAAGTTTTTTCGCCCGAATCGAGTTCAGCGATTGGTCCGTCGCGCTCTGGGTTATAATTATTCGAATCAATGACGATTTTCCCGTCAAATCCTTCCGATGGCAGTTCATTGATCTTGCCGAGCGGAATCGAAACAAACACGATCTCGCCGAATTTTGCAGCGTCTTCCGCCTTGACGGCTTTTACATTTTCGCCGATTTCCGCGATCAAATCATTCAAAGTTTCCGGTCCGCGCGAATTTGCAATCGCGATTTCATGCCCCGCTTTCGTTAAAAGTTTCGCTGCGTTTCCTCCGATATCTCCCGCTCCGATAATTCCGATTTTCATAATTTTTTTATTTTTTTTCCACAGATGAACACAGATGAACACAGATAAAAACCTAAAAAATATTAAATTTTGATTTATCTGTTTTTTCTGTTTTATCTCTTAAAAATCCGGGCGAATCCGTGTTAATCCGTTGTTAAAGTTTTTCCTTCCTTTCTTCCAAATTAAATTCTTCTCTTTCCGCCAAAACCGCTTTTCTGATTTTTCCCAGAGAATACAGCCAGCGGTCGTAGTTTTCCGCTTTATTGACAATATATTGCCCGATTTCGGCGTGCGGCAGAATCAGAAAAGTTTCCGCTTCCAAAGCTTTAACAACCGCATCGGCGCACATTTCAGCAGTAATCGCGTCGGGCAGCAAAAACGAATTCGGATTATTTTCACCGCCCAAAATCAAATCAGTTTTCACGCCCTGCGGACACAGGCACGAAACATAAATTCCTTTTTCCCCGAATTCGATCGCAAAGTTTTCCGCCAGCGCGACGCCGCGTGCTTTGTTACGGCATACGGCGCCGCCGTCGGATGCGTTAGAAGTCCGGCGGCAGAAGAAGTTATCATAAACGCGCCGCCGCCCTTTTTCATCATCGCGGTAAATGCCGCCCGCGCCAGATAAACGTGCGACAGAACATTGATCTCATAAATCTTCTGCCAAACGTCATTTGCAACTTCCAAAGACCCTTCCGAGCCGCCGATTCCTGCGTTTGATGCGATAAAATCAATTCTTTCCGATTCGTCCAAAATTTCTGTAATAACCGCTTTGCAGTTCGCTTCATCGGCGACATCGAGCCGCAAAGCCTTTCCGCCGACCGCTTCGGCAACTTTCTCCGCATTTTCAAAATCAATGTCGGCAACATAAATTTTCTCCGCGCCGTCTGCGTGAAATCTTTCGCACAAAGCCTTGCCGATGCCGTTTGCGCCGCCTGTAACGAGAATTATTTTGTCTTTAATTTTCATTTATTTTCTCTTTTCTTAAAAATCAAATCCTCATCGGCTTCAGGATAATGAAGTAATCCCATTTCCTTTGTTTCAATCAAACAACCTTTTTCAAGATAACTCCAACCCTCTTCTGGATAATCTTCGGAAAACTGTTTAGTATCAATTACACAAACAACGATGCCCTCACTTCTATCAGCAATTACTTCATCACCAATAAAAATTTCATCTCCGCACAAATACTTCATTTACGTAATTCTTAACACGACTTTTCCGGTCGTTTTTCTGCCTTCGAGTGCTTCGTGCGCCTCGCGCGCCTGTTCGAGTGGAAATTCCGTAACCTGAATGTTCAGACGATTTTCGCGCAGATGTCCGAGCAGTTCTTTGGTAAATTTAACGCGATTTTCATTCGATTCGTTCATCAGCCAATAACCGCGAATCGCGTGATTTTTTTCCATTAAACTAAGGACGGAAACCTTAAAATCTTCGCCGCTCGCCGCGCCGTACACCCACATCGTGCCGTGTTTGGCGAGAACTTTCAGGTTTTTCGCAACAATCGCGCCGCCGACCATTTCGATCAGCCAATCAACGCCGTTGCCGTCCGTCGCTTTCAAAACCTCGTCCGTCCAATCGTCATTTGAATAATTGATGGCAAAATCCGCGCCGAGGTCGGAAACTATCTGCAATTTCTGTTCGCTCGAAGCCGTGCCGATGACTTTTAATCCTTTGTGTTTAGCCAATTGAACAAGCAAAGTCCCGACACCGCCCGCCGCCGCGTGAATCAAAATTGATTGCCCGCTCTGCGTTTCATTAAGAAGTCCGAGCGCGGTCAGCCCCTGAACTAACAGAGCGGTTGATTCGCTGAAACCGATTTCGTCGGGAATCGGCATTGTCAGATTCGCTTTAGCAGTCGCAAATTCGGCATAACCGCCGCTCGAAACGGTCGCTAAAACGCGCTGACCGATCTGCAAATTCGGGACGCTTTCGCCCAATTCTGCAATCGTTCCGGCGGCTTCGTAACCTAAAATGAGCGGCAAATCCGGTTTTGTCAGATAATTTCCCGACCGCATCATTGTGTCGGCAAAATTGATTCCCGCCGCCGCCGTTTTTATTAAAACCTCGTCCGCTTTCGGAGTCGGTTTTTCAATTTCATCAAGCGTCAATTTATCCGCTCCGCCAAGTTCGTGAACTCTGATTGCTTTCATAAATTTTATTTTATTTTGCCACTAACAAACACGAAAGAACACGAAAAATTTTAATATTTAAACATTATTGAAAACTGAATTTATCCAAATAAGCACAAGATAACCTTAATTTATTTCTAGTTTTTTTAATCCATGTTTACGCGAAGCGGGATGGTTAAAAATTCCTTTTTTCGTGTTTTTTTCGTGTCTGTTCGTGGCTAATCTCCTTTAAACCGCTTTTCGAGCGGATTTTTCGTTAAAAATATCCGCGATGATTTTGTATGAATGCAGGCGTTTTGCCTGATCGAAAACCATCGCATTGACCATAATTTCATCCGCTTTTGTTTCGTCCAAAAACGCTTCCAATTTTCGTTTCACGGTTTCCTTGCTGCCGATGATCGAACCGCCCGTGCGCGAAGCGACCAATGCTTTTTCGCGTTCGTTCCAAATTGTGTCCATATTTTCAACCGGCGGCGGAATTTTGCCCGGTTTTTGACGAATCAAATTCAAAAACGATTGCGTCTGCGAAGTCGCTAAGAATTCGGCTTCTTCGTCCGTTTCCGCTGCGATTATATTTAGCGCGACCATCGCATAAGGCGCGTTCAAATCATCCGAAGGCTGAAAGGTTTTGCGGTAAAGTTCCAGCGACGGCAAAGTATATTCGGGCGAAAAATGCGCCGCAAAAGCGAACGGCAAACCCAAAACTCCCGCCAGATGTGCCGAAAAACCGCTCGAACTGAGCAGCCAGATCGGAACGTCTAATCCCGCGCCCGGAACTGCCTGAACCTTTTGATTTTCAACCGTTTCGCGAAAGAAAAACCTTAATTCTTCGAGTTGTTCGGGAAATTCCTCGCCGTCGTTTGCCAGCGTTCGCCGCAAAGCCATCGTTGCCGGACGATCCGTTCCCGGAGCGCGTCCCAAACCCAGATCAATTCTTCCCGGATAAAGCGATTCGAGCGTTCCGAATTGCTCGGCAATCACGATTGGCGCATGATTTGAAAGCATAATACCGCCCGAACCGACGCGGATCTTCGTCGTTCCGCCCGCCACAAAACCGATCACGACCGAAGTCGCCGCACTCGCAATTCCGGGCATATTGTGATGCTCGGCAAGCCAAAATCTTTTATAACCCAATTTCTCAACATGTTGCGCCAAACTCAAAGTTTTGCGCAGCGCATCGCCCGCCGTTTCGCCTTCAAAAACCGGAGATAGATCAAGAACCGAAAACGGAATATTTGTAATACTGCTCATAAATTTCCTATAGTCTTTAACCACGAACAAACACGAAAAAGACACGAAAAGAAGAGTTTTTAACCATAGATGAACATAGATTTAATCTAAAATTATTCAATAGATGGCAAAATGACATTATCAGGGGTTTATCAGTGTTCATCTGTGGTTAAGTGTATTTCTTTTTCGTGTCTGTTCGTGGCTAACTCTATGCGCCTTTCGCCTTTCGCAGATCAATTGCCCGCCCGTATTGTTTCGGTACTTCAATTTCGCCGCCAAGTTCTTTTGCTGCAGTAAACGGAAAATACGGATCGCGCAAAAATTCACGCGCCATCAAAATAGCGTCAGCTTCGCCGTTTTCGAGAATTTCTTCCGCCTGTTTGGCTTCGGTAATCATCCCGACCGCACCCGTGGCAATGCCGACCTGTCTGCGGATTTCCGCCGCGAAACTTACCTGATAATTCGGCGCGACCGGAATAGGCGCGTCCGGCACATTTCCACCCGTCGAAACGTCAATCAGATCAATGCCGATCTCTTTTAATTTTTTGCAAAGTGCGATTGACTCTTCTAAATCCCAACCGTTATCCGTCCAATCGGTTGCCGAAATCCGCACGAAAATAGGCAGATTTTCAGGAACCGCCGCGCGCACTTTTTCGGCGGTTTCGAGCAGAAACCGCATTCGATTTTCCAATGCGCCGCCGTATTCATCGGTGCGTTTATTGGAAAGCGGCGACAGGAATTCGTGAAAAAGATAACCGTGTGCGGCGTGGATTTCGATTACCTCGAAACCTGCTGCGACCGAGCGTTTTGCTGCTGCGACAAAATCGTTCGTTGTTTTCTCAATATCTTCCAGAGTCATTTCTCTTGGTAGCGGAAAATCCGGCGAAAAAGCCACTGCGCTCGGCGCAATCGTTTCCCAGCCGCCGCCGCTTTCTTCGACTTTTTTGCCGCCGTTCCACGGCTCGCCCGTCGAGGCTTTGCGTCCGGCGTGCGCGATCTGAATTCCGGCAACCGCGCCGTTATCCTTGATAAATTTAGTGATTTTTTTGTAGCTTTCGGCGTGCGCATCCGTCCAAATTCCGGCATCGGACGGCGAAATTCTGCCTTCGGGCGTGGCAGCGGTCGCTTCCATTATCACAAGTCCCGCGCCGCCGACCGCGCGGCTGCCCAGATGAACGAGATGCCAATCGGTCGGCATTCCGTCTTCGCTCGAATACTGGCACATCGGCGAAACCCAGATTCTGTTTCTGAATTCGATTCCGCGTATTTTATATTTTTCAAATAATTTACTGCTCATAATTTTCCCTTCTGCTCGTTTTTTTTCCTGATACAATCAAAATTAAACCATTCCAACCCAGCTTTCATCGGCAACTTCGCGCCAACGCTCGCGGATTGCCTCAAAATCTTCCGGTGTCAACTCTCCAAGGCTGATGTATTTGGCGTTTTCCTGCCAACGCTGCGGCTTGGTCGTGCCGACGATCATTGTTGAAACGCCTGGAATCGAAAGCGTAAAGCGCAGAGCTTTGGCGATTGATTCGTCCATCGAACGACTTAAAAAATCGAATTTTAATTGTTGGATTCTGTCCCAATATTCGTGATGATACGCTTCTTCGGGTTTTTCCTTATTGCGCCAGACGGCGTTGGCAATCGGGCGTTTGGCGATTATTCCCAGACCTTTTTTTGCCGCGAGCGGTATATTGCTATCAATCGGCGATTGATCGGCAATCGAAACCGATGTTTGCAGTGAATCGAAAACGTTCGATTCAATCGCCGCCAGCGCGTCTTCATTGTCGCCCGAATAACCGATATAGCGCGTATAACCTTTCTCCTGCGCGATTTTTAAGGCTTCTATCGCTTCGCCTTGTTTCAAAACTTCCGCCGAACAACTGTGTAGCTGGGCGATGTCTATATAATCGGTTTTGAGCGTGCGCAAACTCTGCTGGATGGTTTCCAAAATTCCTTTTTTCGACCAATCTTCGCGCGAAAAAGCATCGAGCGCACCGCATTTGGTCAGCAAAAAATAATCTTTTCGCCTATGTCCAACGGCATTTCCGATCAATTCTTCGCTCGTTTTATAAGCCGCCGCCGTGTCAATCACATTCAAACCCGCATCCAGCGCGGAATTTAATAATTCTTCAACAAGTTTTTGGTTTTCATTATTCCAACCGATTTCCGCGCCGCCGAAGCCAAGCACGGAAAATTCCATATCAGTTTTGCCGAATTTTCTCTTTTCCATAATTTTTATTTTTCAACGCAAAGTCGCAAAGTCGCGAAGACGCAAAAATTTTATAGCTTAAACTTTATTTTGTTTCAGTGTTTTCATTTTGCCCTAAAAACTTTGCGCCTCTGCGGCTTCGCGCCACCCGCGTTAAATACTTCCCTTCAAATTTCGAGCGGAATAAATCCGTATTTTATTTCTTCGGTCGGACTCATTTGCTTAATTCTTCTTCGAGTTTTGCTTTCAAACGCTCATCTTCTGCCGTTACGTCCGGCGCAAAACGCGCAGAGATCTCGCCGTTTTTGCCGATCAGAAATTTCTCGAAATTCCACAAAACCTCGTTCGGTTTTGAACGCTTCGAGCCGTAACCTGCCAGTTTTTCTTCCAGATCACCGTCATTTATATCTGTTTCCGGTTTCGTTTCGGTCAAATAATGATAAAGCTGATGCTGATCGTCGCCTTTGACGGAAATTTTTGAGAACAGCGGAAATTTGACATCGAAATTCGCCGAGCAAAATTCCTTTATTTCTTCTTCCGTTCCCGGTTCCTGTCCCATAAAATTGTTTGCCGGAAAACCCAAAACTTCGAAACCTTTCGCTTGATATTCGCCGTAAAGTTTCTGCAAACCTTCATATTGCGGCGTTAAACCGCATTTTGAAGCGACATTGACGACGAGCAAGACTTTGTCTTTATATTCGCCGAGGTTTGTTTCCTGCCCATCAATCGTTTTGACGGGAATTTCATAAATTTCATTTGCCATATTTTTTTTGCTTTGGAAAAGTGAAAAAGGATAAAAGTGAAAAAGCTTGATAATTTAGATTAAGCACACTTTTTCACTTTTTTACCTTCTCACTTTTCCTCTTTCATCTCCTTATATTTTCTACCGAGTCCTTTATTAAATTTTCCAAAACCGTCTTGTCAATATCGCTCAAACGCTTGAAATACAAACAGCCTTTGCCGAGTTTATGTTTGCCTAATTTTGCCAGTAAGCCAGCGTTCATAAGATCGCCGTTCGTCAGATAAAGCGTCAGATTTGCCTTGCGCGGCGAAAAACCGATTTTCATCCAATCGAGTTCGCGCCCCGATTCGTATTTTAATTGCCGGTTGCCGAATCCGATGATCGCATCGCCCCACATCTTCGGCTTCTCGCCGGTCGCTTTTTCCATCAAAGCGGCGATTTCACGGCTGTCTTCGCGTTTTTGTTCGTCTTCGATCTTATTTATAAAATCTTCGACATTTGATATTGTTTCCTTAGTTTTCAATTCAGCTTTCGCCATTTTTTCCTCCGTTTAATTTTTCAACGAATTCTGATTGATGTTATTCCCTAGTCGAACTTTGAAATGTCCGTAGGCGCGAAAAAATACTTTTTCGGAATAAGGAATAAGTGAAATGTCATAGATGAAAAGTTTATATTCCAAAACGATTTATCAATTTTCACTTCTTACTTATTCCACGCGTAAAAATTTCTTTATTCAAAGACCCGCTGGTGAATACCGTTTTTTTAATCTCTTTCTTTTCTGATGACCAGCAAACCGTCGCGCACGGCAAATAAAATATTGCTGACTCTTTCATCCGCTTGAATTTTCCGGCTGAATTCTTTTAAGGCAATCGTGCTTTCATCCTTGTTCGTTTCCGTGTCCAAAACATTGCCGCTCCATAAGACATTGTCTGCCAGAATAATTCCGCCGACGCGCATTTTCGGGAAAATCAGATCGTAATAATTTTTATAATTCGGTTTATCGGCATCAATAAAAACGAGATCGAAGGTTTCATCAAGTGTCGGAATGATTTCCAGTGCATCGCCCAAACGTCCGTCAATTTTGTCGTTTAAATCCGATTTCGCCCAGAAACTGCGGGCAATCGCGTGTGTTTCGGGCTGAATGTCGAGCGTGATGATTTTGCCGTCTTCCTTCAAGCCTTCCGCCAGACAGAGTGCGGAATATCCCATATAAGTTCCGATTTCCAGAATCCGGCGCGGCGCGAGCATTTTGCTGAACATCGCCAGCAGGCGACCTTGATAAAAGCCCGAAAGCATTGATTTATCAGCCCGTTCGTCATAGGTTTTCCGGCGCAGTTCGCGCAAAAGTTCTGACTCGGCAGAAGTATGTCTTTCCGCGTAATCTTGGATTTTTTCATCAATCATAAACTTAAATATAGCGCGAAAACCACGATAAAAAATCGCGTGATTCGCGGATTTCAGCGTTTAGAATTTTACAACTATTTTTCCGAAATGCGCTCCGGCTTCCATAAATTTTAGAGCGTCTTTTACTTCGGAAAACCCGAAAGTTTTATCAATCACGGGTTTAATTTTTGTCTGCGAAATCATCCGGTTCATATCTTCGAACATCTGCCGCGAACCGACGAAAATGCCGTGCATTCTGATAGACTTTTGCAAAATCGAAACCGGATTGATGCCGTCGCCCTGCGTTAAAACACCGATAACAGCGATGTGTCCGCCCATTTTTACGCAGCTGACGCTTTTTTTCATCGTTCCCGCGCCGCCGACTTCGACAATTGAATCAACGCCGCGTTTTTCGGTTAATTCCAAAACCGCACGATCCCAATCTTCGCGCTTTTTGTAGTTTATTAAATCGTTTGCGCCCAAATCTTTAGCGCGTTCCAATTTCTCATCGGAACTCGACGTAATGATCGTTCGCGCGCCGAAATGCGCGGCGAATTGCAGCGCGAAGATCGAAACTCCGCCCGTGCCTTGCAGCAGAACGATGTCGTCCGGTTTCAAGCTTCCCGAACAAAAAAGCGCGTGATAAGCCGTAATCGCCGCACACGGCAGAGTTGCGGCTTCTTCGTAGGAAAGATTTTCGGGAACGGCGACCAGCGCTTTTTCGTCAAACGCGCCGAATTCGCGCAAAACGCCGTCGAGATCGCCGCCGAGCGCGGTTCGCGCTTTTTGAAAATCAATCGCGCCGTCAATCCAGCCCTGCATAAAGATCGGCATTACGCGGTCGCCGACCTTGAATTTATTGACGTTTGTGCCGGTTTCGACGACTTCGCCCGCGCCGTCCGAAAAAGGCACGAGCGGCGTTTTCAGTTTCGGATTATACCAACCGTTGACCATCATCAAATCTCTATAATTGAGCGATGCGGCGTGAAATTTCACCAAAACTTCATCATCCGAAGGCTTCGGCACGTCGCGTTCGGTCAAGGTCAGTTTGTCTATTCCGAATTCGTTTATCTCAAAAACTTTCATAATTTTAATTAACCGCGAAAGAGGCGAAAGCCGCTGAAATTTATAGACAGGAAGATTATTTTCAGCATTTTACGCATCATTCGCGGTCAAACTTTTAATTTTTCTTAGGGCTTCGCAGATTCAATTTGATAACGACATCATCCCGAATCAAATCGTCGGTTTTTCCGGTATAAACGATGCCGAAATCCTTACGGTTGATCGAAAATTCCGTTTCAACGGCAACTTCCGCGTCGCTAACCGTAATTTTTGCCGGAAACGTAATTGATTTGGTTTGTCCGTGCAGATTGAAATCGCCCGTAACCGTGTAATTATCCGCGCCTTTTGCCGAATCGGGAACGATCTTTGTCGAAGTAAAAGTCGCTTTCGGATATTTTGCGACATCGAAGAAATCCGCTGTTTTCAGATGATCGGTCAAACCGTCCGCATCGGTATAAACGGAATTCACATCAATTTCAACCGAAACTTTGCTTTCTTCCGGTTTTTTGTTGACGAGATCAATATTTCCCGAAAATTCCTTAAAACCGCCGTCGTGTTTGCCCGTAACTTTTGAGCCGGTAAATTCGATCTTCGAGTTTTCAGGCGTAAGCGGCAAAGCGCCGGTTGCGGCGGGCGCACCGGCATTTGAAGCTGTGTTGCCGGTCGCCGCATTTGTATTTTTCGCCGCCGAATTTGTTGTTGAATCGGTAGTTTGCGCCTTCGGTTTGTTAGCTGCCGGATCTTCGCAAGCCGTCATCAACAGACTGAAACTTAATGCTAAAAAAAGTAATTTTTTCATTTTTTTCCAACCTCTTTTTTTTTATTTTGTTGTTGCTTTTTTATTCTGAAAACTTCCCCATTTGCTCACTAATTCTTCAAATTCCCTCTGAAGCGATTGCTCTTTATCTTTGATGTACCAACGCTGCAAATTTTCCATCATCAAAGGTTTTTCCATTCCGCTTTCGCGCATTTCCAGAAAATAACCCATCGCCTCTCTCGGTCGCGGTCCCCAAGTTCCGAGTTCTTCGAGCGTTTCCGCATCCAAAGCAATCAATTTCGGAATCGAACGTGCGTTATTTGTTAAATACTTGTCCATCAATTCCAAATTTTCATCGCGCAAAACATAACGTGTTTCGATATTTGAATTGAAATGTGCGATTTTTTCGATTACCGGAATATTCTGCGCCGCGTCGCCGCACCAACCTTCCGTGATAATCAGCCAGATCATTTTGCGCTCAACCGATTCAGTAATTTTTTTCAAAGAATCGTCTATTTCCAAAGTATTTCCGAGCCGTTTCATTCTCTGCCGATTTATTTTCGCATAATTAAACATTGCTTCCGATTGATTTGTTCCGGTTGTTTTTCCTTCTATTAACAGATCATCAATCAGCATTATGTATTCGGCATATTCCATTGATTTTTCAATATATTCTTTCATAAATCACAAAATTTTTCACTTAATCTTTTTTCCAGATCAATCTATCCAAACTCCACGCTCCGCCGCCGGCAAAAAACAGGTAGAAAAACACAAAACAATAAAGCACGGCAAGCTCGCCTTTATTGACAATCGGCAAAAACGCATTCAAACCGTGCGCCATAAAATACGCAACCGCCATCAAACCGCTCATTATAAATGCCGTCGGGCGGGTAAATAATCCGATCAGAATCAAAATTCCACCGACAAGTTCGAGTCCGCCCGCACCGTATTTAACAAATGCCGGAACTTCGCCCTTAAATTCCGAAGGCGGAAAATTAAAAAGTTTTTGTGTTCCGTGCCATAAAAATAAAAAGCCCGTAATAATCCGTAAAATACTTAAAACCTGCGGCGACCACTTTGCTAAAGTTTCATTCATTTATCATTTTTCCTCACAATAAAATTAATAATTTTGTAACAATCATTGCTACAAATGAACTTAAAAAAACTTTAATAAACTTTTATGTTTCAGTCTGTTTTACCCGAAATAATTTCTCCTGATTCAATTGATTTTAAAACATCCGCCAGAGAATATTTGACGAGTTTTTCTTCGATTGCGGTGTCAATATCTTTCTGCAAATGACATAAAACTGCTTCGATATTTTTGCCGACCGGACATTTTACATTCGGTTTTTGGCGATGCAGAGCAAAAGAGTCTCCCGGCAAAACAGCTTGATAAATTTCATTTAAACGGATTTCGTCCGCCTGTTTTGCCAGACGCGTTCCGCCGCTTGCGCCTTTTTGCGAAACGACGAGATTTGCCTGCTGCAAATGACACAAAAGTCGCCGAATGACCACCGCATTCGTATTGACACTTTTCGCCAGATATTCGGACTTGACCATTTCATCCTCGTTTTTTGCGAGCATTGCCATAACGTGAATTGAAATTGCAAATTGTGAATTTGATGCCATTTGTAATAATTGTAGTTACAAATAAAAACAATGTCAAACCGAAACCGATTCATTTTTTGAACCACAGAGTTTGAAATTATAAGTGAAAATATGAAATAACCTTACTGTAAGATAAAATTTCAAAACACAAACAGATTTCGATAATTGGTAGTGAAATTCAGCAATGAACTGGTTGACTTTAATATCTGAAAATCCGTTTTACGAGTTTGCAATAATTCTGTCTTTAGCGGCTTTGCTGGGCGCAATCGGGCAATTTTTAAGACAGCCGCTGATTGTAATGTTTATTGCGCTCGGAATTCTTGTCGGACCGTCCGTTTTAGACATCGTTAAATCCAAAGACAATATTCATCTGCTGGCGGAGATCGGCATCGCCATTTTATTATTTATCGTCGGACTGAAACTCGATTTGCGGATCATCAAATCGAGCGGCAAAATCGCGCTGATGACCGGACTCGGGCAGGTCATCTTTACTTCTCTGTTCGGATATCTGATCGGGCTGGCTCTTGGCTTTTCTTCGCTGCACAGTTTTTATATCGCCGTCGCGCTGACATTTTCCAGCACGATCATCATCGTCAAACTGCTGTCCGACAAAAAGGAAATTGACTCGCTGCACGGGCAGATCGCCATCGGTTTTCTGATCGTTCAGGACATCGTTGTCATTTTGGTGATGATTATTTTGTCGGCGATGCGGCAGAGCCAAAACACTTCGCTGACGCAGGATATTGTAAAAACACTTCTCTCCGGCGGCGTTCTTCTGGCGGTTACTCTGATTGCTATGCGCTGGATTATTCCGCGTCTGAGCTTTTTCCTCGCAAAATCTCAGGAAATGCTGACTTTGTTTGCAATCGCCTGGGCGGTAACGCTGGCTTCCGCCGGAGAATTGATCGGTTTTAGCGGCGAAGTCAGTGCGTTTCTCGCCGGCGTAAGCCTCGCTTCTTCGGATTTTAAGGACGTGATCAGCAGCCGTCTGGTCAGTTTGCGGGATTTTTTACTGCTTTTCTTTTTCGTCAATTTGGGCGCGAATCTCGATCTTTCGGTTATCGGCGGACAGGTTGTTCCCGCCATCATATTTTCGCTTTTCGTCCTCATCGGAAATCCGATTATCGTTTTGATCATTATGGGCGCGATGGGTTACAGAAAGAGAACTTCGTTTCTGGCGGGTTTGACGGTTGCTCAGATCAGCGAATTTTCCCTGATCTTTGCCGGATTAGGATTAGCGGTCGGGCATATTACCGAGCAAACCGTCGGTTTGATCACGCTTGTCGGTTTGATCACCATCGGACTTTCAACTTATCTGATTCTCTATTCGCATCAGATTTATGAAGTGATCGCGCCCGCTCTCAGCATTTTTCAAAGAAAAAATCCGTATCGCGAAGCCGATCATATTGATGATGAAAAAAAGGATTATGACGTGATAATCATCGGTTTGGGACGATTCGGAAAGCGTCTGGCGGAAATGCTCGACGCGCATCCCACAATCAATTATCTGGGCGTTGACTTTGATCCGTCGGTCGTCAAATCGCGTCAGGCAAACGGAAAAGACATCATCTACGGCGACATCGAAGACCCGGAATTATTAGATCAGATTCCGTTTCGTGAAACGAAATGCATTGTCAGCACAGTCAAAGAAGCGGAAAGTTCAAAGCAATTGATCAAATCTCTGCGTCGGGAAAATTATGAAGGAAAAATTTTTCTGACGGCGATTAATGAAACCGATTACGAATTCCTGAAGGATTTCGGTGCGGATCAGGTTTTATTACCGCATCAGATGGCGGCGACAAATTTTTATAATTCCTACTTGCTGGATTTATTGACGGAAAAAACTAATCCCGAAACAAAAAACCCAGTCGCCGAATAGTGGTAAAAATCAAAGCTACTCCGCCGCTGATTAATAAATTAACTGACATAAAACCGTAAAAGCGGAAACTCAGAAAAGACTACCGGATTGTTTGATAATACCTGCGTCAAACTTTTCGTCAATGCGTTTCCAATTTCCACCTGCGCCGATTGTCATTTCATTAAGCTAATTTTTTCGCTTTCTTCAAAACATTTTCCACCGTAAAACCGTAATCGCGGAAAACATCTTCGACGGGTGCGCTGGTGCCGAATTTGTCAACCGTTAAAGTGTCGCCGTCGAGTCCGATGTATTTTGCCCAGCCGAGTGAAACGCCGGCTTCGATGGCGAGACGGGCGCGGATTTTTTTAGGAAAAACGGATTCCTTGTATTTATCGCTCTGCGCGTCGAAAAATTCCCAGCACGGCATTGAAACTACTCTTGTCGGCGTGCCGCCCGCGTTTAATTTCACCCGCGCTTCCATTGCCAGACCGACTTCCGAACCGGTGGCAATTAAAATCAATTTCGGCTCAACTGATTTCCCTTTTTTGTCTTCGGCTTCGGCTAAGATATACGCGCCCTTGTGCAAGCCTTTGGCATCCGAATATTTTTTGCGGTCAATTAATGCGACCTTTTGGCGCGAAAGGGCAAAAGCGGTCGGCGCGTCTTTTCTGAGAAGCGCGGCGCGCCAAGCTTCGCGGACTTCGTGCGCGTCTGCGGGACGAATTAGCGCGAGATTCGGAATCGCCCGCAGCGCGGCGAGATGTTCGACCGATTGATGCGTCGGACCGTCTTCGCCCAAGCCGATTGAATCGTGCGTGAAAACGAAAATCGTCTGAATATGCGAGAGCGCGGCGAGGCGAATCGCCGGGCGCATATAATCCGAGAAAGTCTGGAAAGTTCCGCCGTAAGGAATTACGCTGCCGTAGAGCGCCATGCCGTTCATCGTCGAACCCATCGCGTGTTCGCGCACGCCGAAATGAATGTTGCGGGCGTTAAAACGTCCGGCTTGCAGATCCTCAGAAGCCTTTATGTATGTATTGTTTGACGGCGTTAAATCCGCCGAACCGCCGATGAGCTGCGGAATTTTATCAGTAATTGCGTTGATCACTTCGCCCGAAAAGGCACGTGTCGCTTTGGCTTCCGCTTCGTCGAATTTAGGCAGAGATTTTTCCCAACCGTCGGGCAATTCTCCCGTGCGCGTGTCTTTCAGATTTTCTCCGAGTTCGGGAAATTCCTTTTCGTATTTTTTAATGAGCGCGTCCCATTCTTTTTCAAGGCGCGCGCCGTTTTTAATGGCTTCGCGGAAATGCGTTTGAACTTCTTTCGGAACATAGAAATGTTTATTTTCATCCCAATTGAGATTTCGTTTCGTTTCCTTAACGGCATCTTCGCCGGGCGCGTCGGAATGCGCTTTCGAAGTTCCCTGTTTCGGCATTCCGTAGCCGATGATCGTTTTAATTCTAATAAGTTTCGGTTTGTCTTTGATCTTCTGCGCTTCTTTAATTGCCTTTTCGATTGCCTTTAAATCGTTGCCGTCTTCGACAATTAAAACGTGCCAGCCGCACGATTCAAAACGCTGCGTTACGTCTTCCGTCCAGGTCAGATCGGTCGAACCGTCAATCGTGATTTGATTATCATCATAGAGATAAATCAAATTGTCTAATTTCAAATGTCCCGCAAGTGAAGCGGATTCATAACTTACGCCTTCCATCAAATCGCCGTCCGAGCAGATGCAGTAAATAAAATGGTCTATGACCGGAAAACCTTTCTTATTAAATTTCGCCGCCAGATGTTTTTGCGCGATGCCCATTCCCACACCGTTGGCAAAACCCTGCCCGAGAGGTCCGGTCGTGATTTCCACGCCGTCAGTCAAAATATTTTCGGGATGACCGGGCGTTTTTGAATGTAATTGACGGAAATTTTTGAGTTCCGCCAGCGGCAGATCGTAACCTGTTAAATGAAGCAAGCTGTAAATCAGCATCGAACCGTGTCCGGCGCTCAAGAGAAAGCGGTCGCGGTTAAACCATTTCGGATTTTTCGGATTATGGCGCATAAAGCGCGTCCACAGAATATAAGCCGCCGGAGCCATTCCGAGCGGCAAACCCGGATGTCCGGAATTCGCTTTCTGCACGGCATCGAGCGATAAAGTTCGGATAGTATTGACACAAAGCTGGTCTAAATCGGTTTTGGTTTTCGTTGCGGTTGTCATAATTTTTTGTAATTTTAGTTGTTATTTTTGTTGGAAAAATTTCTCAAGTTTATTAATATCTTCGTTTCTAATAATAATCTTCATCGAAAAATTCTTCATCTTCATCTTCTTCAAAATCTTTGTCAAATTTTCGCAAAAATTCGTTTCGGAAATCGCGGTCTTTTTTCAACAGATCGTCGACGAAATTTCGCAGAGTTTTGTAAGTTAAATTTCCTAAAATTTCCCGCAGTTTTTCTGCTGAATCGGTAAAATCTCCGGCGCTGAGTTTGTAGAAAACGGCGACCGCGTGTTTGCAGACATCGCTCCAATCATACGGGCAATTGCATCGCTGTTCGATGATGTTTCTGCCGCCCAATTTAACGTAAATATTGTAACGCCGGTTGCCGCAGGCAATCGCGCTGAATTCGTTTTCGGAAACTTTTTCGACTTTTGGAATATGACCGTTTTCGTAATAATCCAAACCGCGTTCGAGAATTTTCGGTTCGATATAATTTTCAAAATCATCAAGCAACATTGGCGCAAAAGTGCAAAATTTATTCAAACAAGAATTTTCGTAGTTTGTATAAAATCTGATTTTCAATTTTTAATGTTGTTTATTTTAGCAGTTAATTTATAAAAATGCCCGTTTGTTTTTGATAAATTTTCGGAGGCTTTTTTCTCAAGAAGCGTCATTTCTTCGACTTTGACTATCAGATATAATTCTCTGAATAAGTCCTGAATCAGAGAGTTAAACCGGCACGGATTTGTTGAAATTCTTTTTAAGTATTTGAGAAATTTGAGCAAAACTATTAAAGTAAGCGTTAGTTTTTAATCCGGCTTTATGGCGATCCTGCTAAAGATTTCGATATTTAACGGGAGTTTTGTGAAATAATCCTTTCACAAAACTAATATGAAAATCTGCAAAAAATATGATAAAGTTTCTTTTACGGAACTCAGTTAGTAATTTTCTTAAAACCAATTAAAATATGAATAATTCGGCAACTATCTTGAATCTTGCTTCTATTATCGTGCATCACGCACGGCTTACACCTGCTAACGAAGCGGTTATTTGGAACAATGTTCGTTTGACCTACGGGCAGTTGAATTTTCTTTCAAACCGCGTAGCCAGCGCGCTCGGCGAGATGGGTATCGGACACGGCGATAAGGTCGCGCTGTCTTGTCCGAATCTGCCTTTTTTCCCGATAGTTTATTACGGAATCTTAAAATCCGGCGCGGCGGTCGTTCCGCTTAATGTTTTATTCAAACCGCGCGAGATCGCCTATCATCTTGCCGATTCGGACGCGAAAGCGGTTTTCGTTTTCGAAGGCACGGACGAACTGCCGATGGCACAAATGGTCAAAGGCGGATTCGATCAGGTCGAAACGTGCGAGCATCTCGTCGTAATGACAAGAACGCCGAACGTGCCGAGTCCTTTTCCCGAACACAAAACGCTCGATGAAATAACGGCTGACAAAAGCGGAAAATTCGACATCTATCCGACCGCGCCGGATGATACCTGCGCGATTCTCTACACTTCCGGCACGACCGGAACGCCGAAGGGCGCGGAACTGACGCATTCGAATCTTTATTTCAACTCGGTCGCCGCGTTTAATCTGCACGTTCCCGCACTCGATTACACTGACGGCGAACAGAAAACCTGTTTGATAACTCTGCCGCTTTTTCATACGACGGGACAAACCGCGCAGATGAACGCGCAGATGTTTGCCGGACACCGCATCGTTCTGCTGCCGCGTTTCGAGGCGCAAGCCGCGCTCGAGGCATTCAAAAATGAAAAGATAAATTTCTGGACGGGCGTTCCGACGATGTATTGGGCGATTTTGAAATATGTCGAAGAAAATCAAATTGACGTTGCGCCTTACGCGGAAAGTCTGAAGGTTTTGAGTTCTGGCGGCGCACCGATGCCGGTCGAGGTGATGAAAAAGTTTCAGGATGTATTTAACTGCCGAATTTTGGAAGGTTACGGGCTTTCGGAAACTTCGCCGATTGCGACATTCAATCATCCGCAAGCCGATTCAAAACCCGGATCGGTCGGACAGCCTTTGTTCGGCGTAGAGGTCAAATGCGTTGACGAAAACGACAACGAAGTTCCGGTCGGTGAACGCGGCGAGGTTGTCATTCGCGGTCATAATGTGATGAAAGGCTATTACAAACGCCCGGAAGCGACCGCCGAAGCCTTTAAAAACGGCTGGTTTCATTCGGGCGACATCGGAATTTTCGACGAACTGGGCTATTTATCAATCGTTGACCGCAAAAAAGAAATGATTCTGCGCGGCGGTTATAATGTGTATCCGCGCGAACTCGAAGAAGTGATGATGACGCATCCGGCGATCTCGCTCGTTGCCGTGATCGGTGTTCAGTGCGATAAAATGGGCGAAGAGATCAAAGCGTTTATCGTCAAAAAACAAGGCGCGGAGCTTTCCGAAGAAGAATTTTTAAGTTGGTGCAGAGAACAATTCGCCGCCAATAAATACCCGCGTTTTGTCGAATTCCGCGACGAACTGCCGATTGGCGGAACCGGCAAAATTATGAAGCGGATTTTAAAGGAAGAAGTCTTAAACAACGGACAATGAACAAGTGATAAATGATAAATGATAAATGTAAATGTTTTATTTTTCGGGGCGACGGCTGAAACGGTCGGCGAAAGGGAGATCGAGATTTCTCTTAAAGAAGATATAAAAGCCGAAAATGCCTTTTCGCAGGTTTTGGAAAAATTTCCCGCGCTCGAAAAAAATCACGATAAAAAATCTCTGCTTTTTGCCGTCAATCAGGAATACGCCAGCGGCGATGAAATTGTCAAAAACGGCGATGAACTGGCGATTTTTACGGCAGTTTCCGGCGGATGATAGGGTTGCGGATTTTTCTAAGAACAAATGACAAATGACAAAGCGAAAGATTTCTTTGAAATTACGAGTGAACCGCTCGATGTCGGCGAAATTGCGCGGCGCGTCGTGCCGGAAAACTGCGGCGCGATTGTAACTTTGGACGGGTTTGTGCGGAAATTCACGAAAGGAAGAGAAACGCAATATCTCGTTTATGAAGCCTACGAACCGATGGCTTTGAAGGAAATGGAAAAGCTGATTGAAAATGCCAAAGCTCAATTTGAAATAGAAAACATCGGCATCGTGCATCGCCTCGGAAAAATGGAAATCGGCGAAACAAGCGTGGTCATTTCGGTCGCCGCGCCGCATCGCCGCGCCGCTTTCGAAGCGTGCGAATGGCTCATCAAAGAATTAAAACGCACCGTTCCGATCTGGAAAAAAGAAGTTTACGCCGACGGCGAAATCTGGATCGAAGGCGCGGAATGAATCAAAACTCATATATCTATTGGTGCTTATTTGCAGAGCTTGATTTTATCCTACTGTATCTTCATCGCTCATTTTTTGTTTTAACTCTTCAATTTGCGGAGCTAAATTCGATTCGTAACAATCAGGACAGATGCCGTGGCTAAACTGCGTACTGGTGTGAACGGAAATATAATTTTCGATCTGCAGCCAGTAATTCTGGTCGTCGCGCACCTTTTTGCAGTATGAACAAATCGGTAAAAATTCGCGCAAGGTTTTTACTTCGGCAAGCGCATCCTGCAACTGTATAATTAATTTTTCTCTTTCTATTTCGGCTAATTTTTGTTGCGTAATATCCTGAAATGCGCCTTGCAGACCGATGATTTGACCTTCGTCGTCGCGCACCGCTTCAGCGATGGAACGCACCCAGATCAAACGACCTTTAGCCGTGTATTTGGGAAGTTCGAAATCGTAAGGAGTGCCGTATTGGGCGCAAGCATCCACATAACCGATGACTTCCGCCCGGTATTCTTCAGGATAATAGCTGATGCCTTCTTCCAGAGTCGGCTTATACCCCGGCGGCAAATCGTGAATGGCGCAATTTTCGTCCGACCAGGTTAATATGCGTTCGGGCAATTGAATCGCCCATCCGCCGAGCCGAGCCGCTTTGCCGGCAATTTGCGCGAGCAATGCTGAATTTTGCCGTATTTTTTCACGCCCGGCTTTTCGCTTGGTAATGTCGCGGAGATTGCATTGAATATATCGGTGATCATTCTCCTGATAAAGATTTGCAGAAATTTCTATTTCAAAAGTTTTTCCGGTTTTTGTCTGAATCGTAAAATCATCGCAAAAAACATAATCTTTGTCCCATAATTCTTCAAACATAATCCGGCATTTTTCATAATCCTTGAACAGACCGATCTCCCGAATTTCATTGCCTAATAATTCTTCCCGTGAATATTTCGATAATTCAATTACAGACGGATTCGCATCCGTAATTTTTAGCGTTTCTCCATCCAAAATCAAAATGCCGTCCCGTGTGGTTTCAAACAGTCTGCGGTAATTTGTTTCATAATGCTGTAAATCTTTTGGAGTATTATTCATTACTACTGCTCATAAATATCGACTTTTTTATCTGAATCTGACACCGGGCAATTAAGCATATCAGAAAAAGTATTAAGGTATTATGAAAATGCTAAAAGCTTCCGTAACTTATAGAATCAACGATAATCAGGAATTTTCTTACATTTTCCGTTATCCGTTTTTCATTTTCCATTAGTGCTTGCTTTGCTCTGTTTTATTCAAAGCTTTTTTTGGCTTTGATAATCAAATCGTCAAAATGATTATCCAAATTTTCATTAACGCCGCGCAGTCCGGCGACGACTTTTTCGCCCCATTCGATATATTCGCGCCGTCTTTCTGTTGACCAATCTGCCGGCGGATTATTCATAATTTCGGTAATATTGCTGATCTTGTCGCAAAGTTTCAATTGTTTCGCGCCGTCGGACAGATGCGGCGCGTGTTCGACCTGTTTTTGCTTACGTTCGGCTTTCGGCAGAGATTTATCGTCGGTAACTTCCAAAACAATCGAAGCGGCGCGCGTCCCGAATAATTCCTCGATCTCTTCTTTCTTCGTTCCCGTATCTTCGACCGTATCGTGCAGAATCGCGGCGATCAATACGTCGAAATCCTCGACTTTTCCAACATTTGCCAGAAGACTGGCGACTTCCAAAGGATGATTGATATACGGCGCGGCATCTTCGCCCTTGCGCGTTTGTCCGGTGTGTTTGCGAGCGGCAAAACTCGCCGCGTGTAAAAGTTTGGCTAAATTACTCATAATAAAAATTTAGCACAAAAAATAAAAAACGCAGAGTTTGGAAACTCTGCGTTAAATTTGAAATCGGCTTAAATGTTCGCTGCGTCTATAAGTTTAGCGGTGTTGTTCATAAAATTATAATAAGCTTACATCAGCAACTTATGACAATAATCTCAGGCAGAGGTGCATTTGATTTAATGTTTATCAGATCACTTGAACATTTATCAGTAAAAGCATTGATAGTAGAATCTGTTCCGACACCGCCATGTGCGAGTAACAGTAAATAAGCCAGAGCAGAGCGAACTATTCGATATATTAAAGGAGCTGTAAAAGTCCGTTTTGGGAATATTACATAGCCGTTTTCATCACTTTTTCTAAATTCGACTCCGTGAACATCATAAGAATCATGATCCCAATTTTGACGAAAGGTTGCGCTTGTCAAATGATTTCCGTTTTCATCCACTGCCCTTATTTTCAATTCAGGTACAATTGTTGTAGGAAAAGGAATTAATAAAACAAGAATAAATGCCAAAATTAAAATTCGGCGTTGTGATGCTAAAGAAATCAGATATTCCGCTAAATTATTCTTTTTCACTATATCAAACACTCAATTTTTTGAATTTGTAAGCTCCTCAGCAAGCCGAAAGCAAACTGCCAACTTATAAATTATTATGAATTTTTCTCACTACTTAACGACTTCGATCTGCAAAGTCTGCTGACCGGCGATCAGAAATTCTGCCGGAGCGATTTCCTGTTCGGTCAGAACGGTTTGCATCGTCGGCGTAAAACCTCCGGCGGTGCGGTTGTTGTTCATCGTGGCGAGAACCGAGGGCGGCAGATTCGGCATTTCGTTCGAACCGATGATCGCGCCACTCGTGACGCGGTTGATCTGCACGTAAAGCCGATCGTTTTTCTTCATCTCATTGATCGTTTTGACCAGATCGCTCAGAACCTGCGGAATAAATTGCTTGGAAAGCGCGGTTTGCTGAATCGAATTGCCGTCGCCGACCATTATATTGAGTTTTCCGACGGGCGTGTTTGCCGGAATTTGAACCGGAATCATTTGCGTTAAAACTCTGCCCGAATTTGTGCGGATAAAGGCTTGAATTTCAACGGTTTCTCCGGCTTTAACCAGACTGCGGTCGAGCGAGATTCTTTCAAGATTGGCGGTTTTGCTGCCGTCAATCGTAGTTAAATTCAAAGTAATTCCGCTAATTTCCACATTGTCAAAACGGCTGTTCAAAATTGCATTAACCGGAAGTGCGACCGAAAGCGAAGCGAATTGCGTTGCGCTTGAACCGGAAAAACGATTGGAAAGTTTTATCGGTTGCTGACCTTCAAGATTGATTGAACCGCTGATTTCAATCGTCGAATCGCCCATTCCGCGTTCATTTGCCACGAGCGAATTGTAAATTCCGATATTCAGCAAAAGCGGCGTTAAATTGTCATCCCTGGCAACTTCAAAATTCAGAGTTTGCTTCTGATTGCGGCTCGTTACGAGATTTATTTGAACGGGAATCATCTTCGGCGTTTGACCGAGTTTGCCGAAAACTCCGGTGGCGCGGTCTTGCGTCATACTTCCGACTAACGCGCCCGGAACGGCGAGTTTGAATGAATTATTAACGCTCGGAATGACCGTCACGACGCTCGATTCGCTCATCGGCAGATCGGAAGTTCCGAGACTTAGAAAGGGATGCCCGAAAGCATAGATTTTATCGCCGTCGCGGTAAGTAACAGTTCCCGCCGCCGCCAGCGAATAATCGCCACGCGTCAGCTGCATCGAAACCGAATCGCCGCCCAGAAGCGTCGTTTCATCGGCTTTTTTGATCGGCGAGATCGGCGCAGAACCGCCCATTGACGCGACCGGCAGCAAACCGACGGCTAACAGCTGCTGCTCGAAAACCTGCAAAGTTTTCGGCGAAAAACCGTTAAAACTGATCGGCGTGGCAATCGGTTGAAAAGTTTGTCCGAGAACGGGAATCAGAGCCGAGTTTGAACTGACGTTTGCCAAAAGCCGGTTTGAAATTCTCGAATTTTCAGGCACGAGCATATTCGGATCGGTCGAAGCGAGTTCGCTGAATGAAAATGAACGCGGCTCTTTTATTTCGGTTGAAAGCGGCTGATTCTGCTCGAAAATTCCGATCATCTGATCAATCGGTGTAATGCCGCAGATCGGTTCTTTGGAAAACGGAAAACTGTAAGAGATCGCGCCGACGAGTTTGCCGTCAATATAAACGGGCGAACCGCTCATTCCGGCAAAAACCGAAGTCCGGTCGGCACTTCCGCCGCTCAAGCGTCCGACGATCATATCCTGTTTCGGACCGATCGCGCCGGGAACGATTCCTAAAATCTCGACCGTAAATTCTTCCGGCTCAGAACCGCGAAAAACGGTGCGCGCCGTGCCTTTCATTCCTTCTTTTAATTCGGAAAGCGGGAAAAATTGTGTTTTTGAGGAATTAGATTTTTTCGGTTGCTGCTTATTCACCGCAACGGTTTGCCCGAATACATTGAAACAAAAAGCCAAAATAGCTAGAAAAACGATGGAAATTTTTATTTTCATAATTCAATTAAAGTCTTCCAAAATACCTGTCAACTATGGTAACATTTTAGACGGCTTACCAAAAGTTCTTTTTTTCAAGGACTTCAGTTTTGACTCTCGAAAATAAATTCAAGTTGTATTTTCTATATCTAATCAATTTCGATTAACTTTTCCAATCCAACAAAATTATGGCAAAAACTACCCGTCTTTTTAAAAGTTTTTTTCAGCTTTTTCTTCCGGTTGTTACCTTGATCGTCGTCGCTTTGGGCGCGGCTTCGGTCTGGTTCGTTCACGAAACTTCGCAGCCGAGCGCGACGGCGTATCTCGTAACGCCCGAAAAATACGGGCTATTAAGCACACGCGGCGCACGAATTACCGATGAAAGCTGGGCAAATACCGACAGCACAATGGCACGCGGCTGGCTTCTTAGAGGCGCGGAAGGCTCTCCGGCGGTGATTCTTTTGCATCGCTACGGCGCAAATCGTTCGCACGTTTTGGATTTGGGGATTAAAATCAACGAAGCGACAAATTTCACGATTTTGATGCCCGACCAGCGCGGACACGGCGCAGAACCGCTCGTTAAAAACACATCATTCGGCGGCTGTGAAACCGAAGATGCCTCAGCGGCAATTCAGTTTTTGCGCGGTTTAAAAACCGATAAAGAGATAACTTTAGTTAGCGAAAATATCGGCTTTTACGGTATTGAAATGGGCGCGTTTGTGGCACTTAGAGCCGCTTCGCAGGAAAAAAATATTAAAGCTCTGGTGCTTGATTCCGTGCCTTCCAATTCGGATCAAATTCTGGCTTCTTCAATTGAAAAACGCTTTCCTTTTGCGGTTCCGATAACTTCGAAAATCGCATCGTTTGGAACATATCTGTATTTTTACAACAATTGCTACAATCACGAAACAGTTTGCAATCTGGCAAAAACCATTGATGATCGTCAGGTCTTACTGCTCGGCGGAACAGATGTTCCCGAACTGCAGCAATCAACCGACAAACTGAGCCGATGCTTTGCCGGCAACACAAATGTCGAATCAAAACTCGATTTCAATCCGTCCGGCTATAACATAAGCAACGCTTCAATCGAACAATTAAATATTTACGATCAAAGAGTTATCGAATTTTTCCACAAAGCCTTAAAATAATGGTGAACGTTTTTTAATGGTGAATGGTGAATGGTGAATGTTTTTTAATGGTGAATGGTGAATGGTGAATGGTAAATGATATTGATATCAGTGAAAACTCACGATCCTTAAATATTCACCATTCACCATTCATCATTCACCATTCATCATATGTCCAGTTTCTTTTTGCTGTGTCCGTTTGTGCGGGCAATTTTGTTGATTTCCGCGCTTTCTTCCATTTTTACTACGGCTTGTTCGAGGATTTCGCGCAGCCTTTCCAATCTTTCGGAAGTTGAACGCATTTCCAGAAGTTCATATTTTATCTCAATTTCGAGATTAAAAGCGGCGGTAACGAGAAAAGACAAAGCCTCCGGTTCGGCTTGCGGAATATCCGGAAAAGAACCGCGTTCGCCGCTGAGTTTGTGCGCGGCTTTGGCAATGCGTCGGAAAAGTTCGAAAACATTATCCGCAATCGGTTTGATCACACTTGCGTCTTCTTCAAAGTCTTCAAAAAACTCGACATCGCCGACCAAATAAGGCTCGCCCGCATCAACATAATCAAGCAAACGATAACGCACCAAGCCGGTTGTCAAAACATTTGAACGTCCGTCCGGCAATTCCTGAACTTCGCGCACTTCCGCCGCACAGCCGAAAGTTCCGGTTTCGGGTTTCTCGATAAAAGTTTCCTTCGGATCGAAAAACGAAACGCCGAAAATATTTTTATCGAGCGCGACATCTTTGAGCATTTGCCTGTAACGCGGCTCAAAAATATGCAGCGGCAAAAGCTCGTTCGGCAGCAGCACAAGCGGCAGCGGAAATAAAGGCAAATGCTTGATTCCTAAAACTTTATCTAATGTTTCGGACATAATTTCTTATAGTTTACCGAGTTTGTCGAGTTTGTCGAGTTTTTATTAGAATTTGCAGTCTTTTGAATTTTTGTTGATTTTTAAAATAACTGTTAAACTCAACAGATACACTAAACTCGCTAGACTCAATAGACTCGCCAAACTCGCTAAACTATCTTAAGCGCGATAAAATCAACGATTTTTTCGGGCGATTCGTCGCTCAGAGCCATCCGTTTTGCGCCGACGACCGCTTCGGCGATTTCTTCGACCCGCGTTTTATAACGATTATCGCGAATAATCAAATCTTCGACAACGCGGCGTTCCAGTTTTTCCCGCGTAATATCTTCGCCGACATCCGCCGCAACCGCGTATTCAATCGGTGCGGTGTGATTTTTAACGCGAACGTGCAGGGCTTTGGTCAATTCCTGCGCTTTGTCGCGGATTTCCTTGAGCTGCAATTCGGAATTCGGAAACCCGAGATGACCGCGCAGAGTAATTTCGATAATCGGCGCGGACGAATCGCTTGATTCATCAAAGGCGCGTCCTTCGCGTTTTACTTTTTCCAGAATTTGTTCGGTAATATCTTTTTTATCGGCGTAGCCCGAAACGTCAAAACCGAGTCTCTGAAACGGTCGCTGTTTGTAATCGGTGATGTGTTTTGCCGAAACTTCCAGATTTTCGCCGACTTCGACGAGCCACGCACCGCGCGTTTCGCGGTATTCGTCAATCTTCGTAATTTCCAACGAACCGGGATTAAATGCCCAATTATCAATATCATAGCATTTGTGCGTGTGTCCCAAACCGACGTAATTCGTGACGGATTTCAGCTCTTTCAAATTTGCTAAACTAAGCGCGGGAATCGGATGCGTCTGATGACCTTCAACGTCCGTGTGAAGTAATAAAATATGAAACGCACCTTCGCGGCGGTTTTCTTTGATCGCTTCGGTCAGCATCGGAATCGCCCAGTTTGCCGCCGCGCCGAACCAGTGCGAACCGAAAATTCGCGCGTTTCCGATGTCAATAAATCCGCCTTTGCCGAATTCTTCGTCCCACGCTTCATAAAACATTTTTCCCTCGATATTTTTCGGTTCGAGCAAGTAGAGCAAATTCCAGTTGGAAAGCGAACGCAGCCAGCTGTATTCGATGTCGTTGTGTTTCTGATCGTGATTTCCTTCAATTGAAACGACCGGAATTCCTGCATCTTTTAAAAAGCTCAAACCCGCGTAAGCATAATTCATCGTTTCCGGCGGAACATTGCGTTTGTGAAAAAAATCGCCGCACATCAGAACGAAATCAACCTTTTCGCCGATCGCATATTTTTGCAAAACATCTATCCACGCATCGAAAAAATCGCGCGGCGATTCCGCCAGTTGATAGCGCGTGCAACCGAGATGTATATCGGAAATATGTAGGAATTTCATAAAATTATTATAAAACATTTCAGCGCCAAGACGCGAAGACACAAAGACGCAAAGATTTGTCGGGCGCGTTTGGAGTCCACACTTTAGCGTGATTGCTTCGATTGCGAAGCGCGGCGGAAAAAAGCCGCCTAAAGGCAGGACTCCAAACGCGCATTAGTACAAAAGTCGAAATTCTCTTTGCATCTTTACGCCTTTGCGTTAAATTATCTTTTATGGAAAAAGTCATCTTTATAACAGGCGCGTCGAGCGGAATCGGCAAGGAAACGGTTAAACTTTTTCAGTCGAAAAACTGGCGCGTCGCGGCGACGATGCGAACGCCGGAAAATTCCGCAGATTTGCAGAAAATCGCCGATGTCGAAACTTTCCGGCTCGACGTAACCGATGCGGAATCAATCAAAAGCGCGATTGACGGAACACTCGAAAAGTTCGGGCGGATTGATGCGATTGTCAATAATGCGGGTTACGGACTCATCGGCGCGTTTGAAGCGGCAACTCTGGAACAGATCGAAAGGCAGTTTCAGACGAATGTTTTCGGTTTAATGAACGTCTGCCGCGAGATTTTGCCTGTTTTCCGCCGGCAAAAACGCGGCACGATCGTCAATGTCGCATCGGTCGGCGGGCGCATTACTTTTCCGCTTTCCAGCCTGTATCACGCGACGAAATGGGCGGTCGAAGGGTTTTCCGAATCTTTGCAATACGAACTCGAAAAATTCAACATTCGCGTCAAGATCATCGAACCCGGACCGATCAAAACCGATTTCTACGACCGTTCGATGGATTTGACGCGCAAAGAAGGTTTGACGGTTTATGACGAATTTATCGAAAAGTTCCTGCCCACTATAAAAAAAGGCGGTGAAGACGCGCCCGACGGTTCAATCGTCGCGCAGACGATTTATAAAGCTGTCACCGACAGTTCCAAGAAAATGCGCTACAACGTCAACACCAAAGGTATTTTATTCGCCCGCAGATTTTTGCCCGAAACTCTATTTTTTAGATTGATCAAATCAATTTTGGTGAAATAGTTTTTCTAAATAAATAAAAGTTACACAGTTAAAAGATTCGGAATAGATGAAAAGTGAAAAGTGAAAGCAATACCTTCGCCGATCTTGAGCGATGTGAAAAATAGAATTGATGCAACCAAAAAAAACTTAAAGAATTAAGCTGAAATTTGAAATAATTATACGCTCGCACAAGGCTTGTTCTTATTTATTCATCTTGTTTTGTATTTTACATTTAGGTTAAACTTTCCTTGATTCAAACAGGAGAAAAAAAATATGCGAAAACAATTGAAAGATTTTATGGAAGCAATCGGCAAAGATGCGATTGCGATCATTCCGGCGGCGCACGAAGTTACGCGCAGTTACGATACGGAGTTCAAATTTCATCAAGACCCCGATTTTAATTACTTGACCGGATTTCCCGAACCCGACGCGGTTGCCGTGATTGATCCGAAAGCGAAGAAAAATAAATACACGCTTTTCGTTCGCCCGCGCGATCCTTTAATGGAAACCTGGTACGGACGGCGCGAAGGCATGGAAGGCGCGGTCAAAAATTACGGCGCGGACAAGGCTTTTTCAATCGAAAAATTTGAAAAAGAACTCCCGAAATTGCTCGACGGACATCAGAAACTCTTTTATCGTTTCGGCGTTGACGGAAAACTCGATCAATTGATTTTGCAATATCTTTCCAAACAGAGATTCCGCCGCTTGAAAACCGGCTATCCGCCGCACACGATCATTGATCCGACGATTCTGATTCACGAAATGCGTCTGCATAAAACGGATGAAGAGATCGAACTGATGAAAAAAAGCGCGGAAATCGCCGCCGAAGCGCATATTCTGGCGATGCGCTCCGTCAAACCCGGAATGAACGAATTTCAGGTCGAATCTCTGATGGAAGCCTATATGAAAGATCAGGGCGCAAGCGGCGTGGCGTATAATTCCATCGTCGGCGGCGGCGCAAATGCAACGATTCTGCATTACGTCGAAAACAACGCGCCGCTCAAAGACGGCGATCTTTTATTGATTGACGCGGGCGCGGAATACAAAGGCTACGCCTCCGACATCACGCGCACGTTTCCCGTCGGCGGCAAATTTTCAAAAGCGCAGAGAGAAGTGTATGACGTGGTTTTAGAAGTCCAGACCGCCTGCATCGAAGCCACCAAAACCGGCACGACCGTTAAACAGCGGCAGGAATTATCAATCGAACTGCTGACCGAAGGAATGAAAAAGATCGGGCTGTTGAAGGGAAAAACAAAAGATTTGATCAAGAAAAAGAAATACGAAAAATACTATATGCACGGAGTCGGGCATTATATCGGAATGGACGTACACGACGCAGGACGCTATTTCACCGACCACGAAGCCAAAAACTCGCGCCCGTTCGCGCCCGGAATGGTCTTAACGGTCGAACCCGGAATCTACGTTCCGCCCGACGATAAAGACGCGCCCGCCAAATTTCGAGGAATCGGAATCAGAATCGAAGACGATGTTTTAGTAACGGAAGACGGAAACTTTAATCTAACTTCAAAAGTTACGAAAGACGCGGACGAGATCGAAGAACTGATGAACAGCGGAAAGGCTGAAAGCTCGGCGAAATAAACTAAAACTATCAATAATTTACCGGAGAAATTATGTTCAACTCGAAAAAATGTTTTCTGCAGGCTTTTTGCGGATTGTTCTTTATTTTTAATTCATTGGTGTTCGGACAAATCGCGCCGGATGAAAAGACGGAGCCGACACCTGCATCTGACGATACCAGACAAATAATAATAACGGAGTTTCGCCGAGCAAATATTAAGGCAAGCCCGGAAATTATGACGTTGATAACAAAAGCGCAGACTTTGTTTGCACAGGAAAAATATTCCGAAGCGATCATTGAATATAACAAAATCATCGCCGCTAAAGCCGCTACGGGACATACCTATAATAATCGGGCATCTTGTTACAGTCGGTTGGGAAAATTTGATTTGGCGATCGATGATCACAATCTGGCTGTAAAACTCTCGCCGGAAAATGCCATGTATTATATAAATCGAGGGGTAACACTCTCCCAAACAGGAAAATTTGATGCCGCACTTGCCGATTACAATAAAGCAATTGAACTAAGTCCGAAGGATTCAGTGGCATATAATAATCGTGCGGATTTGTATTCAACAACAGGTGATTTGGATCGGGCTTTGGAAGACCAGAACAAAGCGGTCGCTTTGACACCGACAAAGGCTTATTATAGATCAAACCGCGGTATGACATATTTAACGAAAGGACTGATTGATAAGGCTTTAGAAGATTTGAATGAAGCGATTCGGTTGGACCCGAAAATGGCGGTCGCCTATAATAACCGCGGACAGGCATTTATCAAAAAACAGTTGTTGGACAAAGCTCTGGCAGACTTTGATCGCGCTATCGAACTCGATCCGACACTGGGAATAGCTTATGGAGGTCGCGGTGATATTTACAGATTAAAAAAGGAATATGACCGCGCAATTGAAGATTTTAATAAGGGATTAAGCCTTATGCCCGATAATGCGTTAATTCTCTACCGGCGCGGGACAACGTTTTACAATCTGCAAAAGGATGATCTGGCGTTCGCCGATCTGAACAAAGCTTTGGAGATAACTCCGAACGAAGCTTTTATTTATAATAATCGGGCTTTAATCCACATCAGACAGGGAAAAAATAAAGAAGCTTTAGCCGATTTGAATAAAGCCGTAGAACTGAATTCGCGGTCATCAATGCTGTTTGGAAATCGAGCCGACGTTTTGATTAAACTGGAACAATGGGACAAGGCTCTCGCGGATTTAGATCAGGCAATTTCGATCGAGCCGAAAGTTGAATTATATGCGTATCGCGCCAATGTCAACCAGCGTCTCGAAAATTTTGATGCGGCACTTGCCGATTATAATAAGGCAATCGAACTCGCTCCGAATTCTGATGTTCTTTACAATAACCGAGGAATTCTCTATATGGAAAGAGAATCTTTTGACAAAGCACTTGCCGATTTGAGCAAAGCCATCGAGATAAATCCGAAACTCGGCATTGCTTATCGAAACCGGGCGATGATCTACGAACATCTTGGACAGAACGAAAAGTCTCGCGCTGATGCGGAGATGGCTGAAAAACTCGGAAATTAAAAATAAAAGAGTTGATCAAATTATGACACTTGAAGAATTAGGCAGAAATCTTCCCGCGCTGTTTTGCGCTTTGCTCGTCAGCATTCTTTTTATTCAATCGGGCTTGGACAAGGTTTTCGATTGGAAGGGAAATCTCGAATGGCTGACGGGGCATTTTTCCAAGACGTTTTTGGGCGGAACTGTGCCTTTGATGCTTGGGACGATTACTGTTTTGGAAATTTTAACCGGAATTTTGAGCGGCGTTGCAATTGTTTATTTTTTGATTTCCGGTTCGCTTGTTTTGATGTTTTACGCGGCGGTTCTCGGCGCGGCTTCGATTGTCGCGCTCTTTTTCGGTCAGCGTATTGCAAAGGATTACGCGGGTGCGGCGGTGCTTGTGCCGTATTTTATTCTGCTTTTATTGATGATGTTTTTGACGAATCCGTATTTGAAAACTTAGGAATCGAAATTATTCAGTAATAATTTACAGAGATTTTCAGGATAGACAGAGATGTTAAAGCATAAAATAAAAATTATCCCTGTAAATCCTGAAAATCCCTGTAAATTAACTTAACCGATCAAGTTCAAATTTGCCGAAACGGGTTTCGGCGGCAGCGGCAGATTCAGCCAATTGGCATAACCTTCGGGTTGCATTAGTTCGACGTATCGCTCGGTCATCTCCGGTGTCATCACCTCCAGCATAAAGCGGTTTTCGATCCAGAGTTCGACTAATTGAAATGCGCCTTCACCGCGATTTGCGGTAAACACGCGCCAGCCTTCTCGCTCACCGATTGCCTTTAAATCTTCAATGCTCAGATGCGTATTGATATTCAAATGCGTCGCGACATACTGCGGATGAAAGTCCGATGCGACGAATTTCGCTTCGTATTCTTCGGTCAAAACATTGATGTCAAAATCTTCTTCCGGCGGCAATCCCGTTCCCGGTTCTAAAACCGTATTAACCGGCGTAACCTCGACCATCGTGCCTCTGCCGTCATCGGCAAAAACTATAAAAGAATTCGGCGCAACCGGAAACGGCATTGCGTAACCGTTCCACAATTCCGCCAGCACATTGGCAACATTTTCCGTATCGTGAACACCTATCGAAATATGATTTATCATAAATAAAATTGCTCCTTATAAATAAAATCGGACAAAAAAATTCGTCCTCTATTTTACACACGCGTATTTTTTGGGAAATTCGTATCAAAAAAAATCGGAACAAAAAAAGATTTGCGGTGTCTAAAATTAACGGAGGCAAAAAAAATGAAAAAATATTCAAATCCGCTCGATAACATAAAAATCGCCAGCCCGTGTCCGGCAGATTGGGAAAAAATGTACGGCGACGAACGCAACCGGCATTGTTCGCAATGCAACTTAAATGTTTATAATCTCTCCGATATGACGCGCCGGGAAGCCGAAAATTTCCTGATGAACGCGGAAGACAGAGTTTGCGTAAAGTATTACAAACGCAAAGACGGAACGGTTTTAACAAAAGATTGCCCAGTCGGTTGGCGACTTTTGAAAAAGAGAGTTTCGCGCGTTACGACTGCCGTTTTCGCTTCCGTCTTCGGGCTTTTTACGGGGCTGATTGCCTTTCAACAATTTGAAACGAATCCGCTTGATTTAATGAATCAAGTTGTTGTCGAAACGGATAATTCACATTTAGGCGGCTATACTCCGATTGTCGAAGAACCTGAAAATCTTGATAAAATAAAAAACGAGATTGATGAAAATATCGATTTCAACGATTTTTCCGTTGGGCGCGTTGAAAATATGGGAACCTTAAAGCAAACAAGAAAAATGCGAAAATTAAAGAAAGATCGTGTCATCGCCTGGATTCAGTAAATTTATTTTTTATCAATAGTTTCCGGCAGTTTCGGATTTTCTGCCAACTGCTTTGTCCACTGGATATATTTTTTTGAATCGAATTTCTTTCCGGTCGAACCGCTCGTCATATAACGCATTTTGCCGAAAATATTGCGTTCCATCCAAGGGCGGTCGTGTTTGCCGAAACACCAGAGAATTCCGGCGTAGGAATTCGGATTTCTTCCGTCTAAACAATATTTATTATTAAGATACTCTAAAACTGCAAACGCTTCTTCGTAATTTTTCGACCACTGAATCACGAGTTTTCCCCAGAGCATTCGGACGTAATTGTGAACTTCGCCCGTTAAATTCATCTCGCGCTGCGTTGCATTCCAGAGTTCGTCGTAAGTAGCGCAGTTTTCTAATTGTTCGAGCGAAAAGATTTCCGTTCGTTCGTCGTCAATATGATCGCGCATCGTTTGCTGAACCCAATCGGGCAAGGCTTTTAGCGAATCATAGTTTTTATTAAAGCGCGTGAAATTATAGGAAAGTTCGCGCCGCACAATTAATTCTTCCAAATACGCGTCTTTTGATGCTTTCGGCGCGTCCGAATCTTTCACGGCAAGCGCGATTTCCAAAGATGATAAAAAACCGAAATGCAGATAAGACGAAAGACGCGAAGAGCCGTCAATTTCGGGTTTGTTGCGCATTTCGTTGTAATCGGGCAGGATTTTTTCGATAAAATATTTCAGACGCTTGCGCCCGTTTTCGCTGCCGCCGTGATAAACGGGCGAAGGTTTTACGTCGTGATCTATGTCGCACGTCGAAACCAATTTTGCGATATTTTCAGAGTTAACTTCCGTATCCGGGCATTCGACTTTTATACCGGTTTTTTTATTTTTAATCTTCGCTTCTTCAAACGGCACAAAATATTCGTCCAACATTTTTTTGATCTTCGGACGAATCGTGTATGCGCCGTATTCTTCCTTTTCAAAGCGCGACATCGGAATAATGCCGTTTGAATCAACCGCAAAAACCGGAATTTTCGCTTTTTCGGCAATCGCCGCATTATGCTGCGGAATAATAAAACACGGAAAATCGTCCGTTACAATTAATGCCGCGTCTTTGGCAATTTTCGCAACGGTTTGTTTCGGAGATTTTTTATCATTTTGCAGGTAAAAAACATACGTTATCCCGAGTTTTTCAAATTCCTTGCGCTTTTCCTCGACGCCTTCGAGAATAAATGTGTGAATCCGATCCGAAGCCCACGGGTAATAAAATTTCAAACCTTCATAAACGATGAGCGGCAAATTTCGTTCGTTTGCCTGCTCGATGGCAAATTTAAGCGCGTGATTATGCGACGTTCGCTTAAACATCTGCATCCAATAAATTACATATTTCGCTTTTTCATTTTCCGGCTTGTCCTTTAAGAGCCGCACCCGTTCGTTGATTTGTTTCATATTTCGTTTAAATTGTTTTATGAAAACAGTTTATAATTTCAAGAGAAAAGTTAAAAGCTGAAACGGCAGCGCCGTCATCCTGACGGCAAGATTGCGAAAGAAATTAAGAGCGTTTGAATTCTTCAAAAATTGAATTTGGGTATCTGACCTTTTTAGTTTTATACCGTCAGGATGACGGTGTTCCATAAAATTTATGAAAAAAATATCTGTGTTTATCTGTGTTCATCTGTGGACAATTTTTCTTGTTTTCTCGATCAACGCCCAAGATTTCAAAACGATTCAAGACGGCATCGAATACGTCGAAATGACTCGAACGATTGATAATTTGCCGGTAAAGATGAATCTTTTGCGCCTCGATCTAACAAAAGTCCGGCTCGACGTAGTTCATGCGCTTGATTCGGCAATCGGCACGGAAACCGTTTCTTCGATGGCAAAAAGGCACGGCGCATTTGCGGCGATTAATGCGGGATTTTTTCGCCTTGATAAAAGCATTTTCGCAGGCGATGCGGCGGGCGTCTTGATGATTGATAATTCTTTTTTAAGTGAAAGTCTCAATAACAGAACCGCATTGGAAATCATTAACCTAAAGGATAAAACATTAGTTTTTATTGAGAAAGTAAATGCAGCTGCAAAAATCTTTGTTAAAAAAGATTCATATACTGTAGGCATAAATCGGGAACGGAAAGACGACGATGTTGTGATTTTTACTGATTTTTTCAATCGCACCACTTTGACCGATTCTGATGGAGTGGAGTTTATAGTAAGAAAAAACAAAATCAGACAAATTTTTGATAAAAAAGGAAGCAGTGAAATACCCCCGGACGGCTTTGTCATTTCCGTAAGCGGTAAAAAACGCGAAGAATTTCTTCGTTTGCTAAAAATAGGAACGAAAGTTACGCGTGGAGTTTCAAATTCGATTTCTATGGACGGTTCTAATCCAAATATGTTTGGTCCTTCCGAAGATGTCGGCGGCGGCGTTCCGCAATTAATCAAAAACGAAAATATCGAAATTACCTGGGAACAGGAAAAAGCGAGCAAATCTTTTGTCGAAACAAAACATCCGCGCACGGCGGTTGCAAAACTGAAAGACGGAAAATTTTTAATGATAACCGTTGACGGGCGCAGCGAGCAGAGCGCGGGAATTGGTTTGCAGAATTTAGCGGAAATCCTGCTCGAACTCGGCGCGGCGGACGCGATGAATCTGGATGGCGGCGGTTCGACGACGATGTTTTTAAGCGGCAAAATCGTCAATCGTCCTTCCGATAAAGAAGGGGAAAGAAAGGTCGGTGATGCGATTTTGGTTTTTCCGCGAAAGAAATAATAGCCGGACTGAAAGATTTTTTAACCACAGATTTTCACAGATAGACACAGATAAAATACGGATGAAAACGGTTTTGAATCAATCATTCTTAAATCAGTGTTTATCTGTGAAAATCTGTGGTTTCATTCTTCTTCGTATTATGCGCTTTTTCGCGGTTAAATAATTTTTATCAAAACTTTTCTTTCACGCGCGCCGTCGAATTCGCATAAATAAATTCCCTGCCATCTGCCTAAAAGCAATTTGCCGTTTTCAAACGGAATCGTCACGCTTGAGCCGACTAAGCTGGATTTGAGATGCGCGTCGGAATTATGTTCGAAATGGCGAAAACCTTCGTAATATTGCGGAATCGTGTTTTTCAGAAACAGCAGAAAATCGTGCTTAACGTCCGGATCGGCGTTTTCATTAATCGTCAAACCGCACGTTGTATGCTGCGTAAAAAGTATGCAGATGCCTTCGCCCGCGTCGGGAATAAATTGTTTAACTTCGTCCGTGATTTCGATCAATTCTTCGCGCGATTTTGAGCGCACTGTTAATGTTTTCATAAAGTTTAAAACCTCAAAAAGCCGTCTTCCAAGATTAGAGTTTATTGTAGCGGAAAATTTTGAGCCGGGAAATTCTCCTTTTTGATTCGCCGCGCCGCGTGATATAATTTTTTCTGACAACTTCATCGACACTCTTAGGATTTAAGCAGATGAACAAAAAAAGCAGAATTTACAGGGATATCAGGATGGATAGGATAAAAAAATCAATGACTAAAAATCGTCTTTAATCCCTGTTCATCCTGTTATCCCTGTAAATTTCTTTTTCCAAGCGGCGTAACTTCTAACTCTTTAAAAAATATGAATAACGATAACTTCTCAAACGAAAAATTTCGACCGACCTCGACCGATGAGCGTGCGCGCTATCGTTTCGAAGATTATGAATTCGATCCGATGCAGCATCAACAGCAAGCCGCGATGGCGAATCAGCCGAATTATATTCCGCAGCAAAATTTCAATCCTGATTTTGACCGAGCCAAAGACGAAAAACAGCTCGATCAACTTTCGCTCGGATTTAAGATCTACGCCGCCATCAATGCGCTTTTTTCGTCCTTTCCGATCATCCATCTGATCATCGGGATAATGATGGTCAGCGGCGCGTTGGATGGCGGAACAGACGCGCCGCCTGAATTTTTCGGATGGTTTTTCATTATTTTCGCCTCAGTTTTCATGATCTTCGGTTATGCGGTTTCGATCTGTAATTTCTTCGCCGGACGTTTTATCAAAGAGCGGCGCAATTATACTTTTTGTTTCGTCATGAGCTGTATAAACTGCACGTTTATGCCGCTTGGAACGGTACTCGGCATTCTCGGCATCCTTGTTTTAGTGCGCGATTCGGTAAAGGGAATATTCAAGGAAAATTCGGAAGAAACTTTGCTTGGTTAAATTTTTAAGTTGAACCGATGTTACGCCCGACTGAAGCGCGGGTCGGCTCGATTGCATGAGTCAGATAGGACGCGCCAGACGTTTTAAATAAATTCAAGTTTATCTGTAGCAAAGGTTTTTTCGCGCTCACGCGCTCATGCAAGCGGGACGCTCGCGCTCCAGTCTTATAAACCAATAAAAAAGCCCCAATTTATGAGGCTTTTTTTTATTTGCTTTTGGATAGTTAAACAATTTCATTTACAGTTTATTTCCGTTAGGAATTTCAACTGTTTGTTCGATTGTAACCTTCGGTGTTAATTCGGCGTGGGGAGCATTTTTATTCGCATTAATATTGATATGCGGAGCAATAATCAAGGCAACGATACTCATCAGCTTGATTAGAATGTTCATCGAAGGTCCCGAAGTATCTTTGAACGGATCGCCGACCGTATCGCCCGTAACGCTCGCTTTATGCGCTTCGCTTCCTTTATATTGCATTTCGCCGTTAATTTCTACGCCGGCTTCGAATGATTTTTTGGCATTATCCCACGCGCCGCCCGCGTTGTTTTGAAACATTCCCATCAAAACGCCCGAAACGGTAACGCCTGCCAGAAGACCGCCGAGAACTTCCGGTCCGAAAGTGAATCCGACAAGAACCGGAGTGATCAGAGCGATTGCGCCGGGAAGCATCATTTCTCTCAAGGAAGCTTTTGTCGAAATAGCGACGCATTTATCGTATTCCGGCTTTGCCGTGTAATCCATAATTCCCGGAATTTCTCTGAACTGCCGCCGGACTTCCTGCACCATCGCCATCGCCGCTCTGCCGACTGCGGCAATGCACAACGAAGAAAAGATAAAAGGAATCATCCCGCCGACGAATAAACCCGCCAGAACAGGAGCTTTATAAATATCGATCGTACTGATTCCCGCCAGACCGACATACGCGGCGAAAAGTGCCAGAGCGGTCAGTGCCGCCGAAGCAATCGCAAAACCTTTTCCGGTGGCGGCGGTCGTGTTTCCGACCGCGTCTAAAATATCCGTTCTTTCTCTGACCTCTTTCGGCAGCCGGCTCATTTCGGCAATTCCGCCCGCATTATCGGCAATCGGTCCGAAAGCGTCAATCGCCAATTGCATCGCCGTTGTCGCCATCATTCCGGCGGCGGCAATCGCCACGCCGTAAAGACCGGCAAAGTGATGGGACGTATAAATTCCCGATGCCAGAATAAGAATCGGGACAAAAGTAGATTCCATTCCGACGGAAAGACCGCCGATAATGTTGGTTGCCGCGCCTGTATCCGATTGCTGCACAATCGAATTAACCGGACGCTTGCCCATCGCCGTGTAGTATTCGGTAACGATACTCATCAGTGCGCCGACGATCGAGCCGACGACAATCGCCCAGAACACATCGAGATTGGAAAATTCACGACCTCTCAAATTCATCGTTTCGGGCAGCATCCACATTACAAGGAAGTAACAGGCAATCGTCGTTAAAATGATCGAAGCCCAGTTGCCCATGTTCAAAGCTCTCTGAACATTCCCTTTATCATCGGAAATTCTGATAAAGAAAAATCCGATGATGGAAAAAATAATGCCGATTCCGGCGATGACCATCGGCAGAAGCATTGGCGAAAGTCCGCCGAAATTATCGTTTGAGATGATTTCGCGTCCCAAAACCATCGTCGCGAGAATCGTCGCGACATACGAGCCGAAAAGGTCTGCGCCCATTCCGGCAACGTCGCCGACATTATCGCCGACGTTATCGGCGATAGTCGCCGGATTTCTCACGTCGTCTTCGGGAATTCCGGCTTCGACTTTTCCGACCAGATCCGCGCCGACATCAGCCGCTTTGGTATAAATTCCGCCGCCGACTCTGGCAAACAGCGCGATTGATTCCGCGCCGAGCGAAAAGCCCGCCAGAACCTCGATCGCTTTTTCCATCTGAATGCCGTTGACCGAAGCTCCGGTGTTGACGACATAGATGTAGTAAAAGATGATAAATAAACTGCTGATACCTAAAACGGCGAGTCCGGCAACGCCGAGTCCCATTACCGAGCCGCCGGTAAAAGCCACTTGCAGCGCGTCTTTCAGACTGGTTCGCGCCGCCTGCGTCGTTCGGACATTCGCTTTCGTGGCGATGTTCATTCCGAAATATCCGGCAGCCGCGCTGAAGACCGCGCCGATCAGAAATGAAATCGCGATCACCCAAGAAGAAGTTTCGATCAAAGTTCCCGACCAACCGAGAATGAGCGATGCAACGACCGCGAAGTAGGCTAAAATTTTCCACTCCGCTTTCAAAAACGCCATCGCGCCTTCGGCAATATAACCCGCCAGCTCGATCATATTGGCTTCACCGGCAGGCTGCTTCGTAACCCAATGAGATTTGAACGCCATTACGATTAAACCGAAAATCCCTAATGCCGGGATCAAAAAAAGAATTGTAGATTCCATTAAAAAAAACCACCTATTTTTATTGAATAAATTACTGTCTTAAAGCCGTAGAATACTTACCGTCCTTATAATCCGTATCAAAGAATAAAGTCGCAACACTGATTACCAGAACTGTTATAAGCTCCACTTGTTAAAATCCTATCTGTTAAATTATTAGATAATGAAGTTAATCAAAAACAGCTATTATCTATGTTTTATGTGAAACATTCAAATCAATTCTTTTGTAAAATAAGCAATAGTGAAAAAAATCCGGCAATTTTCTTAAAATTCTTTGCAATATTTCAACCGTTTATTTGATTAGCAGATAAGTTTTTGACATTCTTTTCCGATTAAAAGAAGATATTTTTTACAATTAAATCTTCCGAAATTATGAGTTCGCTCGAAAAACTTCAGATTCGACATTTCAAGATCGAAAAACTGCTCGGCAAAGGCGGAATGGGCGAGGTTTATCTGGCGGAAGATAAACGGCTCGAACGAAAAGTGGCGATCAAGTTTCTGGCGGAAAAATACGGAAAAAGTTCGAATCGGCTGAATCGTTTTATTCGTGAGGCAAAATCGGCTTCCGCGCTGAATCATCCGAATATTATTACGATTTACGAGATCGGCGAATTTGAAAACAAGCATTTTATCGCCACCGAATTTATCGAAGGCGAAACCTTGCACCGGCGACTTAGAGGAAAACCGCTCGAAATCCGCGCCGCGCTGGAGATCGCCGTGCAGATCGCTTCAGCTCTGGAAGCAGCGCACGCGGCGGGCATCGTTCACCGCGACATCAAACCCGAAAATATAATGATTCGTCCCGACGGTTTGGTGAAAATTCTCGATTTCGGCATCGCCAAACTCAGCGAAAAGCAAACTTTTAATTCCGAATCTGATAAAACAGCGGATTTTCTGATACAAACTTTTCCCGGAATGATTATGGGAACGCCGCAATATATGTCGCCCGAACAGGCACGCGGTCTGGCGGTTGACGAGCGCACGGATATTTGGAGTCTGGGAATTGTTCTTTTTCAAATGATGACGGGCTTTGTGCCGTTTCAGGGCGATACGACGACCGATGTGATCGTTGCAATTTTGGAACGAGAAGTTCCGCCACTTAATCATTTTTTAACCGATTTCCCCGTCGAATTAGAGCGATTTATCAAAAAATCTCTATGGAAAAATCTGGCGCAGCGGTATCAGACGATCAGCGAATTTTCGTCCGATCTGAATAATCTCAAACGCCGGATTGATTTTGAAGCCGAACTGGAGAGAAATAATTCGCTCGATACAGCGAAAACTATCGAGATGCAGTCGTCGCCGCAGTTTGCTTCCGCCAATTTTTCGCAAAGCAGCGGAATCAATAAGGACAAACTGCTTTTAACGGAATTTACAAATTTGACGGGCGATCCGGTTTTCGACATCACGCTCAAAACCGCGCTCGCCGTTTCACTCGAACAATCGCCTTTTCTCGATATTTTTCCCGAAACCGAAGTCCGCAACACGCTGCGCTTGATGGAACGCGTGCCGGACGAAATCGTTACGCCCGAACTCGGACGCGAGATTTGTCTGCGAAAAGGTTTGAAAGCGTATATCGTCGGAACGATCTCGAGTTTCGGCTCGCTCTATGTTTTAACGCTCGAAGCGATCAATGCGCGCACGGGCGAATCAATCGGAAGAAAGCTCGAACAAGCCGAATCGAAGGAACAGGTTTTAAAGATTTTGAGCAACGCCGCGACCGGTTTGCGCGAAAAACTCGGCGAAAGTCTAAGCTCTATCGAACAATTTGACGCGCAGTTTGAATACACGACCGCTTCGCTCGAAGCCTTAAAGATTTATTCGCTCGGCGTGCAGCACCAGCGAAAAGGGAAATGGTTTGAAGCGATTTCGTGCTACAAACGTGCCATCGAACTCGATCCGAACTTTTCTTCGGCTTACGTTGGAGCGTCTTCGAGCTATTCCAATACGAATCAGCCGAAACTCGCCGCCGATTATGCGGCAAAAGCCTTTGAACTGAAAGACCGCGTGAGCGAACTCGAAAAACTCCGAATCTCGCATTTTTATTACGCGTATGTAACGGGCGAATTAGACCGTCGCATCGAAACTCTGGAAATAATGCGCCGCATTTATCCGCGCGTGACGACGACTCTGAACAATCTTTCCGATTGCTATATGCAGCTCGGTCAATTTGAAAAAGCAATCAAAGCGATCCGCGAAAGTTTACAGCAAAAACCGCATTCGGCGGTCAGTTACGATAATCTGGCAATGTCGCTTCTGCATTCGAATAAATTTGAAGAATCGAAAAAAACGTGCGAAAAGGCAATTGAACTCAGACTCGAAAATATCTATTTTCATAATTGTCTTTTTCAGATTGCTTTTATCGAGGGCGACGAAGCCGAAATGAAAAAACAACTGGCTTGGATGAAAGGTCAGCCGGATGAATATATGGCTTTGGATCTGCAGGCAAAAGCAGCGGCTTTTTGCGGGCAAATGAAGAAATCAAAAGAATTATCGCGCCGCGCCGTCGAGCTTGCCAAACTCAATAAAGTCAGAGGCGTTGCCGCAATTTATGCCGTTGATCGAGCCTTGATCGAAATTTTAGGAAGTTTTGATAAAACGGATGAATTCAAATCGGAAATAAAAAACCGGATTGAAAAAGCCCTGCGTTTGGAAAAAAATCCGCTGATTTTCCCGCGCGCCGTTTTAGCTCTTGCACTCGGAAATCTAAAGCCGGAAGCCGAAAATCTTCTCGAAGAAATGCTCGCCGAATTTCCGAAAAACACGCTGGTTAATCAGCTTTGGATGCCGATCATCAAATCCGCCTTCGCACTCCAAAACGATGATGCCGGAGAAGCATTTGAAAATCTGGAAATCGTCACGCGCTTTCAAGCGTCCGCCGAATTTTTCCCGCAATACCTGCGCGGATTTGCCTTGCTGAAACTTAAAAAAAACTCGCAAGCCGCCGCCGAATTTGAAAAAATTCTCACACGCCGCGGCGAATCGCCGCTTTCAATTCTTTATCCGCTGGCGCAATTAGGATTGGCAAGAGCGAAACAAAGCCGGAAAGAATACGAGAAGTTTTTTGAACTCTGGAAAAATGCGGACGAAGATTTGCCCGTTTTAATCGAGGCGAAAGCGGAATTCAAGAGTTTAAATTTGAAAAAGTGAAAAAGTTTTTTCGGGTTAAATTTGAAGACTTTTATTTTATGAAGCTGTGTTCAAACTCTTGAGTTCCGTTAGGAACGGTATATTTATAGCTTGGAGAAGTTCAAATTTCAGCCGAGTTCCGTAGGAACGGCATATTTTATGCCGTTCCTACGGAACTCGATTCGTAATATTTGACGCGTTTTCTATAAATATCACGCTCCTACGGAGCTAATTGGTGAGTTTCAAAAAGCTTCTAAGCAAATCTGTCTGCAAAAAAAAGCTAAACTTTTTCACTTTTTTCTTCCATCAATTCGATAAAACGCCGGAATAGATATGCCGAATCGTGCGGTCCGGGCGCGGATTCGGGATGATATTGGACGCTGAAAATCGGCAATTTTTTATGCCGCAAGCCGGCGACCGTTTGATCGTTGAGATTGATATGAGTGATCTCAATATTGTCGGGCAAATTCTCGGCTTCAACGGCAAAACCGTGATTGTGCGAGGCGATCTCGATTCTTCCGGTCGTCAAATCTTTGATCGGCTGATTTCCGCCGCGATGTCCGAATTTCAGTTTATAGGTTTTTCCGCCGAAGGTTTGTCCTAAAATCTGATGACCGAGACAAATGCCGAACATCGGCACGTTTGCTTCGGTAAGTTTTTTGATTTCATCAATTACTTTTTGCATCGAAGCCGGATCGCCCGGACCGTTTGAAAGAAAAATTCCGTCGGGCTTTAATTCCAGAACTTTTTCAGCCGAAGTTTCCGCCGGAACGACCGTAATGCGGCAGCCGAATTTTGCAAACTCACGCAGAGAGTTGGTTTTTACGCCGAAATCAAAGGCGACGACGTGAAATTTTTCCTTCCCTTTGGATTCGTAAATAAATGAATCTTCAACAGTTACGCTACTTGCCAGTTCGCGGTTTTTCATTTCGGGCGAAGCCAAAACCTTTTCGAGCAGACTTTTTTCATCTAAATCAACTGAAGAAATTCCCGCCCGCATCGCGCCCTTGTCGCGGATGTGGCGGACCAGAGCGCGTGTGTCAATATGTTCGATGCCGACAATTTTATGGCGTTTTAAGAAGGAATCTAAGCTCTCGGTCGAACGCCAGTTTGACGAAATTTTGCTCGATTCGCGCACGACGAAACCCTCGACCCACGGGCGGCGCGATTCCGTATCTTCTTCATTTACGCCGTAATTTCCGATCAAAGGATACGTCATACAAACGATCTGTCCGGCGTAAGAAGGATCGGTCAAAATTTCCTGATAACCCGTCATAGACGTATTGAAAACCATCTCGCCGAATGATTCGCCTTCCGCGCCGAACGATTCGCCGCGAAATGTGCGCCCGTCTTCGAGAACTAAAATTGCTTTTTTAGAAAGATTCATCTTTTTAATGGTGAATGGCGAATGGTGAATTATAAAATTCAAAAAAAAATAATCTACCATTTACCATTTATTCTTTAATCTTGGGTTTCAGAATTATTATTTTCCGTTTCAGTCGGTTTGATCTCGTCAATGTTATATGTGCCGTGTTCCAAAACACCAATGTTTGAAGGTTTCCAGTAACGGAAAAACGCCTTGCCGTAGATATATTTTTCGGGAACCAAGCCCCAATAGCGCGAATCGGAAGAATTATCGCGGTTGTCGCCCATCACAAAATAATAATAATCGTCAACCTTGACCGGTTTGAATGTCGGCAGACTTTGATTGTGCGTTGCATCTAAATACGGTTCTTGAAGCTCGATTCCGTTGACAAAAACCACGCCGTTTTTGACTTCGACGGTTTCTCCGGGCAGACCGATAATTCGTTTGACATAGCTTTTATCGGGTTCTCGCGGATACCAGAAAACAACAATATCGCCGCGTTCGAGGTGTCCCCAGTTCACGCTTTGAAATTTGTAATAAACCAGTTTATTAACGAGCAGACGTTCGCCGTCGTGAAGCTGAGGCAGCATCGAAGTTCCTTCGACGACGACGGGCTGCGCGATGAAAACTCCCAAAAGAATGAAAACCGCGATAATTAAAACAATATCGCGCAAAAGTTTAACGCTTTCCGTCCAAAGTTGTTTTCTCGAATTGTTGGAAACTCGATAAATCTCAATATCCCGGTCGTCGTTGACCGAGATATTGCCGAAATCGAATTGGTTTTTTTTCTGAAAATCGAACATAATCAAAATTTTTGATGTGCTTTTTGAGGTTTTGAGTTGGAGATAATTCCAAATCAAACCATAAAGTTAATATAATAAAGTTTGTTGCCGAAAACTTAAAGGGAGTTTATCAAATTGAACGAAAATATTCGGGAATTATTTCCAATCACGCAAAAATATACATATTTAAATAGCGCGGCAATCGCGCCTCTGCCGACGATTTCAGCCGAAGCGGTTGCTTCCCAACTTCTTGATGTTGCTGAAAATGCATCGGTTAATTTCACAAATTGGGTTGATACGAAAAATCGCGCCCGCGAAATTATTGCAAAAATGCTCAAAGTTAAAAGCGAACAAATTGCTTTTATGCGAAATACTTCCGACGGATTTTCGACCGTTGCCAACGGATTGACGTGGAAAAAAGGCGATAATATCGTTAGTTTTCAGAAAGAATTTCCGGCAAATTTTTACCCGTGGCGAAGATTGCGTGATCAATTCGGCGTTGATCTAAGACTTTGCCCCGAAAGAAACGGGCGGATTGATCTGAAAGAATTCATCGGTTTAATTGATGAAAACACAAAACTTGTTTCGATTAGCGCGGTGCAGTATGGTTCGGGTTTTCGCGCCGATCTGGAAAGAATCGGACGGGCGGCGCGAGCCGTTGACGCACTTTTTGCCGTTGATATTATTCAAGCGTTCGGCGCGATGCCGTTGGATCTGCCGGCGCAGTATGTTGATGTCGCGTGCGGCGCAAGTCATAAATGGCTGTGCGCTCCAGAAGGCTGCGGAATTTTATATCTTTCCGACCGTGCGCGTCAGCGTATCGAACCGACTTTGATTGGCTGGATAAGTGTCGAAACGCCCTGGGATTTTGAAGATTTAGAACAAGCTTATAAACCGAATGCGCTCGCTTGGGAAAGCGGAACGGGCTGTGCATCGCTTTTTTACGGGTTGGAGCAAAGCACAAAACTTTTGTATGAAACGGGCGCGGAGAGAATTGAAAATTATCTGAAAGACTTGACCGATTACTTGTGCGAGATTCTTTCAGGTTTATATTATGAAATCGTCAGTTCGCGGGAAACGGGCGAAAAATCGCAGATTGTTTGCATTAAAAACCGCGCGGGCTTAACGCCCAATGATCTTGCCAAACATTTGCAAAACCATAATATTATCGTTTCACCGCGCAATGATCGCCTTCGCATTGCACCGCATTTTTTCAACACGCAAGCAGATATTGAAAAATTGGTGGAAAGTCTGCCGTAAAACTTATTTATCCAACAATCTTTCCGGTATAATTTCGGGCGTAAATCCGTCTAAATTCAGCCGCGTCATTCCGCCGGCATCAGAGAAAGTTGCCATCTGAGAGCGTTTATGTTCGCGGAAGAAAAAGAACGCAAAACCGACTATAATTCCAATTACGGCGGAAAGTCCGAGTCCGCCGACGATTGCCAGAAGCGTATTTGTAAAAAGATTAGCCGCTTGCAGAACAAACTTGCGTTCGGCGCGCTGAAGCGCGAAAGGGTCTTCGCCCAGCCATCGAACTACTTTTTGATACTTTACTTGATCGAGCAAAGCATTTGCCGCTATTTCATCGTTTCCATCGAAAATAAAAGCATTGTAATTTCCGATACGACGATAAAAAATCGGCGGATTTTGCTGTGTTTCAGCTAATTTTTCTCTGATTTGCTCATCGGCATAAATCGAAAATTGCGGAGTTGTATATTCAATAATGAGAAGTTTTCCTTCAGCATATTCAGCCGTAACAGCTTCCGTTCCGCCCGTAAAATCAATCACATCGAAAACCGGACGATTACCCAAAGCGTTTCGCAAATCTTCGGGATTTAGTATATACGTTGCACGATTTCCGACATTTTCGTAATCGGGAAGGTTTTTGGTCAAAACCGGAATTCCGTCTTCTTCGGAATATTCCTGACTTTTAGCTTGCGGAGAAGTATTTTCTTGAGCAAATACGCTCAAATTTGGTAGAAGATAAATACAAAATAATGTTAAAACTACTAAAAATCTAAACTTTCGCATTTTCAGAAATTCTCCGTTTCGGGAATATCGCCATTAACTTTAGAAATAATAATACTAGCATTATTTGAAAAATATCAGCAATTTTGTAATGATTCGATACATTTAACAACTTGATATTTTAACTAAGTTGTAAATATACGCTTTCGTATGAAACTAAACTAAGATGTTTAACGAATATAAATGTATGTCTGTTAAAATTGAAACAAAAAGGCTTGATTTGCGTGCAATAGCTTATAAATGCTATAAGTTTAATTTGTGGCACACTAATTGATGGTAGTTACTTATGTAAGGGGGAATTTGAAAATGACAACAACAACTACTGAAACATTAAATTATCCGGTTTTGCAAGACGCGGCACAGGAAGCTACGGTTAAAACCGAATTTCTTAAAGCCGAGGAAAAAGTTGATGTTTCTTCGCTGAAAGATTACGAATTGACAACGCGCTCGTCAAAAGGGGATATGATCGCGTTTGAAGAGATTTACCAACGTCATCATCGCAGAGTTTATTCGATTTGTTTGCGTATGCTGAAAAACAGCACCGAAGCGGAAGATTTAACGCAGGACGTATTTATTCAACTGCATCGCAAAATCGGAAGTTTTCGCGGCGATTCCGCATTCACGACCTGGCTTCATCGTTTGACGGTTAATCAGGTTTTGATGCACTTTCGCAAACGTAATGTAAAATTTGAAAAAACAACTGAAGAAGGCGAAACGCCCGTTCAGGTTGTTGACGGAACGCACAACCCGCGCAAAATGCCGGTTGTTGACAAAATCGCGCTCGAAAGCGCAATTGAACAACTTCCGAACGGTTATCGCAATGTCTTTGTTCTGCACGATGTCGAAGGTTACGAACACGAAGAAGTTGCCAGAATTTTGGGATGTTCGGTCGGAACTTCAAAATCGCAATTGCACAAAGCGCGTTTGAAACTGCGTAAATTGCTGAAAAGAAAAGCTCCGCCGAGATTATTCGGTATCTAATAGCTCAATTTAATTCAAAGAAGAGAAACGCTGAACTGAGAAATTCCGGTTCAGCGTTTCTTTTTGTTTTGCTTTGAATTATATATGCGAATCAAGGGTTGATTACTTGATAATCGCATAAGTTCTTCTCTTTGCGTGCTTTGCGTCTATGCTTGAGAAGTGGTTTCACGCAAAGGAAAATCAAGTTATTGCAACATTTATTTTTACGCTTAATTCGCAGTTTAGGTGTTCCATAGTTGATCTTTTGAGATGTCTGAAGACGCGTAAAATCCTTATTAAAGAAAAAAAGACCGGACAAAAATTATCCGGTCTTTTTTTTCTTAATTCACTTTGATATTAAGGAATTTGTCTTTTGCCGACGATCAGGTTATTTTCAACGCTGAAAACTCCCGGAACTGAATTAGCTAAAATGTTGGCTAAATTGTAATCTCCGCTGTTTGACACAAATCCTTCGAGCGTAACATTGCCGCCATCAACAATTATTCTAATTGAAGGCTGCGTTCCTTGCAGGTAGCGGTAAAGACTGCCGCCATCGCGTAAAAATGTTCTGATAAGATTTCGACGAATTGAATCGTCAAAAGGTGAAAGCGGAAGATTTTCAATGTTGTTGACAACATTTTCAACTCCGTCAACTCTCTTAACAACTCTTTCCGCGCCGCTTTTCACGCCCAACGAATAAACTTTTCCGTATAAAGTAACGGTGTCGCCGTCAACTTTGTACTTGATGCTGTCAAAAACTCCGTAATACGGCAAAGTCAAGATTTGTTTGAAAACTTTCTCCTCAATATTTTTTTGAGTATGAGATATGTTTTGAGCCTGAACATTGCTGTATGAAAATCCGATGATTGCAATTGATAAAACTAAAAAGTTTTTTATGAATTTCATTTCTTTGTTTCTCCTCTTTTAATAAATTTCAAAGCTAACAATTTATTAACTTTGCTTTTTTTATTTTGATGCCAAACTTGACAATAGCGTTGTCAGATTTTATTACATTTTGCCTTAAAGGCAATCATAAAATGGAAATGAATTGTTTAAATAGATTTGAGTTGCCGAAGTGCTTCATATAACACGATTCCGACTGATGTGGCGAGATTTAGACTGCGGACATTTTTGTTAGGCATCGGAATAGTCAGACACCGTTCTTGATTTTTCTCTAAAATATCTTCGGGAAGTCCACGGGTTTCGCGCCCGAATATCAGACAATCATTTTCTTGATAAGTCCAGTCTGTGTAAGAGATACGGCTTTTGGTCGTAAAATATAAAAAACGCGAATCGGGCAGGTTTTCGTAAAGATTTTTTAACTCGAAGTGGCGTTTGATTTTCACTTCGTTCCAATAATCGAGTCCGGCGCGTTTGACGGCTTTTTCGTCCATCCGAAATCCGGTTACGCCGATAATGTGCAAATCGGTAAAAGTTGCGGCGCAAAGGCGCGCGATGTTTCCGGTATTCGGCGGAATTTCCGGTTCGACAAGTGCGATATGAATCATAATTTATTGTAAATCCTTAATGTTTAATGGTAAATTGAAGATCGTTAAATTTTCTGAAATCTAAAACCAAAGCATCTTAATTAAATTAAAAAACATCAATTAAGTTAGTTCAAAAAGCGGTGAAATGTGCTGAATTTTATATTTTGTGCTAAAATCCGCAAGAGTATAAAATCAAACAATTATAAAAAAATGAATTTTAAGAGAAAATCTTTAGTTTTTTTGCGGTTTAAATCAATTTTAGTATTGTCAATGTTTCTGCTTTTCGGCATTTTGACAACTTCCGCGCAAAATACGCCGACACCTTCGCCGAGTCCGACACCGACCGGAAATCAGAATCCGAATGTCAGAGAAGCGCAGGCAAACGCGACGATTGATAGAAATAACCTGACCGCCGATCAGCTTGCCGAATCCGTTATTTTTATTTACGGCGGCGGTTTGGGGCGGATCAATCTCGATCAAATCCGCAAAACTACAATCGAACGGGGCAAAATGAAAACAACCGACGCGCAGGGAAAAATAGATAATGCGAACTATGAGCGTTTGGTCATTCGCGGTGAAAATCTGGAGAAGGAAAAGGTGCGGATTGACAAAACATATCCGAATGCCAGATTTGCCTTAATTTCCAACGGCGAAAAGACTTTCGGGATTTTTAATAATTCCGTCTTCACGCCGCGCGAAGACGCGCTCAAGGAATTTCAAAACCGCACGTGGCACGGACCCGAAGCACTTCTTCGCTACAAGGAAAACGGTTCGACGCTCGAACTTGCTGGACGTGAAAAAATTCTCGGCGTTGATTTTTATCTGCTTGACGTAACCGATCCGCAAAACCGCAAAACACGTTTCTTTATCAGCCAAAAATCTTTCCGCATAATGGCTCTCGAGTACACGGAAGACGGCATAAAATATAAACGCCGATTTTATGATTACAATTACGCGCAAGGCACGCTCGTTCCGTATCGGACGGTGCTTTGGGCAGATGATAAGATCGTCGAAGAAATGAGCATTCAAACAATCAGTTTCGGTCAAAAGATCGAAGATTTTATGTTTAAGGAAAGCTAAGTCAATTTGATTTTTTGACGCGCAAAAATTAAATAATGCAACTTAATTTCGTTTTATTTGTGATAAGAGTTTGACTTTCCGAATTTATTTCTAAGGAGACAAACACGATGAATAAACCGACATTTTTTGTTTTTACACTTTTTCTAATCGGTCTTTTGAGTTTTTCAAACTCTTTTGCACAAACCGAAAACCCACAATCCGAAGCCGGTTTTGAAGTAGTTTTGCACATATTAAGTGCATCGAATAATCCGGCAGACAAAACCGCCATTCCCGCAAATCTTTCCGAAACGGTCAATAAATTCAAGAAGGATTTCGCGTATTCCGATTTTCGCCTGATTTCTACAAATCTTCAGAGAGTAGCGCATACCGGAAGCGTAACGCATAAAAGTTTGCTCAATGAATTGAGCCGAAATTCCGAATATCCGGTTTTTTCCGAATGGGCGTTAACCGGTTTGCGAAGAGAAGAAAACATAAAGAGCACGAATCGTCTAACTTTTCAATCTTTTACTTTCAATACCAGAATTCCGGTAATTTTAAATAAAGCAAATCCGGTTGTAAATTATGAGGCAATCGGAATTACACTGCAAAGATTTAACGTGCCGGAAAATAAACCGACTTTGATCGGAACTATGGCAATGCCGAATGCGAATGAAATAATTTTCTTTGTCTTGACAGTAAAACCTACGGAATAACGCGGAAAAACCGCATCAATAAATTTTTTCGCAACTTTTCCAGCCGCTGTGCGTGATTCAAAATGCAAAGCGGCTTTTGTTTTGTTGGAAGATATATTGTAAAAAGATATGCGTGTATGGCTTTGGACAAATTCGAGAAATCAAACGCGGAGGTCTTGGAATCTGCCGTGTCATTTGAAAATTTGTCTGACCACGAATTGATCGAAGCGACGAAAAAAGGAGACGAAGATGCTTTTGCAGAAATCGTTGATCGCTATCGAAATCCGCTTACCAATTATCTTTACCGCTTTTTATATGATTATGAAGAAGCGGTTGATCTGGCGCAGGAAACCTTTGTGCGCGTCTATTTCGCGCTTGAACGCTATCATACGGATTATGCTTTTTCGACTTATATTTACAAGATCGCGTCGAATCTGGCAATCAGCGAGATCAGAAAACGCAAGCGGCGCAAAACTTTGTCGTTAACCGGACTTTTTCAATACGATGATGAAGAATCCAGAGAATTCCAGCCGCAGGACGAAAAGCCTCTGCCGAGCGATGATGTAATGGAAAATGAACAGAGAAAAGTAATTGAAAAAGCTATTGCGACTCTGCCGGATAGATACCGCGCACCGATTATTTTGCGCGACGTTGAAGGAAAAACGTATGAAGAAGTGGCGAGTATTCTCGAACTCGGCTTAGGCACAACGAAATCGCGCATCAGCCGCGCCCGCAGACTTCTGCGTGAGAAATTAGAACATTATTTTTAAGATTGAAATGAGTGGTTTTAGAGGTGAAAAAGTTTCAGAATTCACCGGATCAAAACTCTTATTTTATTGAGAAACGAAAAAATTTTATGAATTGTCGAGATTTTCAAAATGAATTTGAAGAACATGCCGCGTTGAGTAATCCGGCGATGCTTCATCTTGATTCCTGCAAAAGCTGCCAAAAACTTCGGTTTGAGCAAGCACAGCTTTGGGAAATGCTCGGCGGTTTGCCGCGTATTGAAACGCCTAAAGACTTTAATTTTCAGCTTAAAGCAAGAATCGCGCGCGCCAGACCGCAAGATTATCAAACCGGATTTTTTCCGGCTTTGCGCTATATTTTGCCTCTGAGTTTTGCGGTTGTCTTGATTTCATTTGTTGCTTTGAGCGGGTTGTATTTTGTTGATCTAAATACGGCTTCGCCTGTTGCAGTCAGCGAAACGCCGAATCTGCCATTAAAAACCGATCTTCCCGTAAATTCTTTTGTCGAAGCGGAATCGGTTGTCGGCGAAAACAATCCGCCGATTGAAGAAAATGTCAGTAACCGTTTGGAGAGAAAACCGGAAATTGCCCGAACGGATCGGGGCGGAAGCCGAGATTTGGGGCAATCGCCGCCGAGAGTTATTTCCCCGCCGGTTACATCGGTTGAAGAAGAAAACGGCGGCGGATCAAGCGATAGCGCGCTGACGCAGCCGAAGGTTATAAATCCGCAGGGATTCGATCCGACTCAAAAAATAGAAACCATCTTAAATCCGAATGTGACGACGACCGATATAAATAATTTACTTGAGATAGCTGGAGTCAAACTGGATTCGCTCAAAGTCGTTTCGGTTGAGAAAAATAGTGTGGCAGATCGCTCAGGAATAAAGATCGGCGATGCGGTCGAGTCTATTAACGGTAACAAAATCAACAGCAACATAATCAGCGGCGAGCGTATCGAAGTCCGAACTCTGACTGTTTTACGCGGCGGCGAAAGAGTGGAAATTGTTTTGCAAAATAAATAAGCACCAATTGATAAATGATAATTGATAATGTCAGAAAGTCTTCTTAAATTCTGATGCTACTCGCGCTTTTTAAGATTTTCAAAATACCTCAAAACTTTTTCTTACCTGCTTAGATTTAACGAAGTCTTAACAAGATAGAAACGCGACAAAAAAGATGTGTTTTTCAATTTTTTTCCGCATCTTTCCTCTGTCGCGTTTCTTTTATTTTAAATCTCAACCCTCGCCTAAAATCTTTGATTTCTGCGGGTTTTCTTTTTTCAATTTATACTTTTCGATTGAGTGAATCTGAATATGTTCCATTGCCGCCTCAATTGAATCAGTAATCAGTAAAAGGTCTAAATCCGTTACATCAATGCTTTTGGCTGCCGCCATATCGTGCATTTGATTGATTAAATTTTGCCAGTATTCCGTGCCGAAAAGAACTACCGGAAAATCTTTTATTTTTCCGGTTTGAATCAGAGTCAAAGCTTCAAATAATTCATCTAAAGTTCCGAAACCGCCCGGAACAACGACGAAAGCGTAAGAATATTTAACCAGCGCGACCTTGCGAACGAAAAAATATCTGACGAACAAATTTTTGTCCAAATACGGATTCGCGTCCTGTTCAAAAGGCAACTGGATACTACAAGCAACAGAATGTCCGCCGGCTTCGCGTGCGCCGCGATTTGCCGCTTCCATCAAACCCGGACCGCCGCCCGTCATCACCGTAAATCCTATATTTGCAAGACTTGCACCAATTTTTCGGGTAGTTTCATAATGCTCGTGTCCTTCATTAAAACGCGCCGAACCGAACACTGTCACACACGGTCCGACAAAATGCAGAACGCGGAAAACCCTGATAAATTCCCATGAGATTCGTGCAATATTCCGTAATTCAGCCAGCCGCGAACGAGGACCTTCGAGAAAAAGTCGCTCATTTTCCTGTGATGATTCGGGCGTTTCAGTATTTTGTTTTTTTAATGTATCAGCCATAATTTTTCACGGTTTCTGCACGTCGCCGATTTTTGAGTCTTGAACTTCGGTGTTGAATTTATTGTAATCGTAAGATTTTATCAATTGATTGACGCTTACGCCTTTAAATAACAAGACCCGCACGGAAAGATTTATATCGGCAACCGTCGGCAGCCAGATTTCGTCATTGATGCGGTCTTGTTCGAGCATAAAAGACGCGCCCTTGCGAAGTTTGGCAAGAAGTCCGCCGCCGACTTTGAAACTGTCGAAAAGCTCGGCTTCGAGCCGTGCAACTTGTTTGTCTTTTTCATCAATCCACATCACACCGCCGGTTTTACCGAAAAATTTCAGAAAACTTTTCGCATTATTGTAATCGAAATTCGGATTTGGTTCGAAGTCGAAAACTATTACGTCGCGTCCTTTCAAACGCTCGCGGCGCGGATTTATCAGGTTTGAAGCCCGCAAAACTTCGGCAATTGAAATGCGACGGCTGTTTTCGTCCGGTGCGCCTGTCTGATTTTGCTCTTTGGCTTCTTCTCTGGCGATTTTTTTCTCGATGTCTTGGATACGGTTTTGCACCTCGCGGTCTTCTCTTTCCTGTTCGCGCGGTGAAAGCGGTCTGCCGTTTTTTTCGATCAAACGTCTGATTCGATTACCTTTATAAAATGTCAAAAGATAAGTTTCGGCTTCAGTTTCGCGCAAAATTCCGTCTTTGCCGAGTTCGCGTTTAACGGTTTTTTGCTTAAACGAATAATTTTCCAACAGTTCTTCAACTCTGTCTTCATTTGCCTGCAATTCGGCAAGAAGTTTCGGAATATCGGGCAGAGGTTCGCCGGAAATTCGCGGAAAATCAAATTTTTCTTCCGCTAATTTTCTGTTATGAATAATCTGGTCAAGCTGGATTTTATAGATTTCGTCATCAATCACAGCATCAATCAAAAACGGTTCTTTGACACCGTTCACCGGACGATAATCGCTGTAATCAAAAGATTTAACTGAATCTGCAAAGGGGATTTCCTCGCGCATCAAAAGTGCGGTTTTGGCATCGAAAAATAATTTTATCGGAACGCCTTGCGCGTTTGTAAAAATCACGATATTGGCAAGTTTTCCGTTGAGATTTATTTGCCCGCCGCTCGTAACGCGCGCTTTTTGTTTTTTGTAATTGAGCCAGCGAAGGTTTTTGAATTCTGCTTCGGCTTGAAAACTACGGCTTGCATCGCCGACCAACGTTCGCAAACCTTCACGCGAATCGCGCATCCAGCCCGATTTTCCGTTTGCGCCGGCTTCGATTTCAAAACCATTTAAATCGTAAAGCGAATGATAATTGTTAGGCGCGCTTCCCTGCGCGTGAAATTCGCCTTCCGAACCGTCTTTAATCCGAGTAATCGAACCGCTTTTTTGCCACGAATTAACCGACTTCAAAGCCTTTGCACCGCCGAGAGCTTTTTCTGCATTTTTTAGAATATTGCCTGGCGATTGCGCTGAAATATTTCCTGAAAATACAATGAACAAACCGAAAATGACAAAAAGATACAATTTATTTTTCATAAACATTATGCGTAAAAGACAAAAATTACGTTTTTTAAATGATGATAAATATATTGTATCGGTTGCGGCTCAAATATGAAAAAACGGTATTTCAGAAAAGTACGTCTTTAATCGCCGATTCAAAAACCAAAACCTTGCGCTGTGCTTTTTTGACTTCGGGATGATCTTCTTTGTATTGGTTTTGCAAATTCCAAAGCACGGTTTGAAGTTCTATTTTTCTAATAATCAATTTTCCTAAAGCCGGCGTTAATTTTTGGCTTTCCGCATTTTTGACGGCAAAGAGGCGTTCCATTTCGGTTTTTATCAAGCCAAGTTGAAACTGAATTTCTTTGACTTTTGGAAATTCCAAAGTGTAAGCAACCAGTAAATCTTCCAAATCGGCTTCGAGTTCGGTTCTTCTTAAAAGAACTTCAGCGTAGGCGGGCGATGATCTGACTGTCGCTGATGCCTGTTTTGCAAGGTTGTTTTTGGCAGCGGAATCTGCCGCTTTTTGGGCATTACAAAAGGTTGCCGCACAAATTATTAAAAGAAAAACACGAATAATCATAAAATTTTATTTTTCGTCAAAACTGAAAAAACCTTCTTCGAGAGTTTGATTATAGAGATATTCTGAAATTGTGAATCCCCAATTATATTCAAAAACTCCGCTGTTGCTGTCGGTCATATAATGCAATTTGTAAGAATACGGCAATGTCAGATCGTCCGCTTTTTTGAAATCTCCGAAATCTTCGGTCAATTCGATTTTTACTCCGGTCTGCTCGCCTAAAGTTCCAAAAGTCGCGTCTTTGGCGGGAACTGTGCGCCGATATTCGGTTCGCAAGTGGCGGAAATTTTCGGCATCAAAGAATAATTTAATCGTAAAATCGGGCGAACTGCCGCCCGGAAAATAATCTAAAGCAAAAGCTTTGCAACCGTTGACTTTTTTTGTTCCGCCCATTTTAAATCTATCCGCTTTGATTTGCGGATTCAACAAACTCCAATTAGTTGAAACACTTCCGGCAAATAAACCGTCGCTCAAAATTCGATTATGATCGGCGATAAAAGCTCCGAGCGGCGACCTTGCTCCGGCGGTAACAAATGGAAGGCTTGCCTTATTTGCGAAAAAACCAATTTTTTCAAAAGGATATTCCTGCGAATTAAAGCTGGCGACAAAAAATAAATTATTGGCTTCGGAAACCAAAATTGCTTTGCCGTTAGTTGTGCGGCTCGGAAGTTTCGATTCAAACCGGCTTGTTCCCATTGCAAACCGGTTCTTGACGGCATCGCGTTTTTCCCGCGTTCCGATTGAATCCAGATGCCTAATAATCAATTCTTCAACCGTTAGTTTTTGGGCAGTAACCGTTTCTGGAAATAAAAAAAGCGAAAGCGCCAAAACAAAAAGTATTAAAGCTGAATTTTTCATAAGAAATTCTCTAAATCCCTCATTTTAATTGGAAGAAGCCGCACCGGCAATTGTTTCATCGGAAAAAGAATCACACGAAATTATTTCCAAATCTTTATCTTTTTCGGCTTCGACCGTGCCGTCACCAAAAGTATTTCGCTCGGTCAAAGTCTTAAAATAAATGCCGATATTATCCAGAATTTCCTGCGCCGAATGCGAATGATAAAGCGTTTGGCGAAAAAGCGCGCCGCCGACCAAGCCTTTAGTAAATTGTCCGGCAAGCTGTTTCATTTTTCCGAGCGCGGGAAGTTCGGGCATATCTTCGCGCAGAAGTTCGAAAAATTCAAGCAAAACTTCTTGTTTTTCTTCAAACGACGGCTGATGCGGAGCGCGCCCTTGCATTACGTCTTGAATTTGGCGGAAAATCCAAGGATTCTGCATCGCGCCGCGACCGATCAGAATTCCGTCAACTCCGGTTTCCTTAAATTTTTCGAGCGCAAATTCGACGCTCGTTACGTCGCCGTTGCCCGAAACCGGAATCGAAACCGCTTCTTTGACCTGACGGATCAAATCCCAATTTGCCAGACCTTTATAACCCTGTTCGCGTGTGCGCCCGTGAACCTGTATATGCTCAACGCCGCATTGTTCCGCCATTTTCGCCACTTCGACGACATTGATCGTCGCATCCGTATAACCCGTTCGGAGTTTCAAAGTCAGCGGAATCAAGATCGCTTTTTTGATTTCCGTCAAAATTAATTCAAGATTCGGCAAATCTTTCAAAAGCCCCGAACCGCCGCCTTTTTTGACAACCTTCGGCGCGGGACAACCGCAATTTACGTCCAAAATATCCGCGCCGACTTCTTCAGCCATCTCCGCGCCCAGAACCATCCGTTTAACTTCGCCGCCGAAAATCTGAATAGCAAACGGGCGTTCCGTTTCATCAAAACGCATCTGCCTTTTCGCCTTCGGATTATGCCGCGTCAAGCCTTCAACCGAGATAAATTCGGAAACCGACATGCCGACACCGCCGCGTTTTTTAATTAAACGCCGAAAACTAAAATCCGTTACGCCCGCCATCGGCGACAGCACAAGCGGCGGATTTATTTCTATATTTCTGATCTTGAAAGGTTTCATTATTTTCTAAACATCCGATTATATACAAAAGACAGTGTTGATAAAAATATATTTGGTTCATCAGATGGTTCAAATTGAGGAATGTTTTCGTCAAAAATTAAATTTATATCGGTTGTTGTTGAATTAAGAATAAAAACTTCCGATTCAGCCTGAGCCACGCTTTTATTTGAACTTTCATTAATCGGTTCCCAAACGATTGCGCGGATAAAATACTCTCTGCCTTCAAATCCTTCTAAAACAAATTTGCCCGACTCGTCGATTTTTATATCTTTAAAATAATCAGTTGAATTAAATTCTTTATCCATTAACTTAACATCAGCTTTGACGGCAGGCGACCCGTCCGACCAGGTGATTCTGCCTGTAATCCGGCGTTTTTTTAATTTCGGAGGAAGACGAAAAATAATATCGGTATGCTTTGTTCCGTTAGTTATTTCGAAAATTTGCGCCTGAGATTGCTCGGTTGAAAACGGATAGAAGATTCTCGAATAGGGCATTTTATCATCCGGCATTTTATAATAATTGACGCTTAAAAAGTAGCGTCCTAAAGAAATTCCCGAAAAGGAGAAATTTCCTTTTTCGTCGCTAAAAGCCCATTTGCCTCTAGCATTAAGATCGCGTTCGGTGTTTTCAGGAAATATTTCAATAGTTATATCTTTTGCAGGTTTTCCATCTTCATCTAAAATTTTGCCGCTTACTTTGCTGTCATTTTTAATAGTAAATGTTAATTCTTTGCATTGCCTGTCTTCGGCTTTAATGATTTCGGTATTTGGATTTGAATACAGTGAAACTTCGTATTTGTAATAATTCGGGATATTCGGTTTTACTTCATAAGTTCCAACTGGAACATTAGTTTCATATTTTCCTTCTTCATTTGTTATGGCAAAAAACACACTTTTCGGATTTGTCGTAGATATGATTTTTACTTCCAATCCTTTCATCGGTTTGACTGATAGATTTTCTTCGGAATAATTATTTATTGATTCATAAACTGTTCCAAAAATTTTGCTGCCTGAACCATCTTTAGGGGGATTTCGCAAAAAATCCAAATCTTTTCCGGCATTTTCAAGTAAGTTTGTCGGAGTGCAGATATTGGTCAAAAAACTACCATCTTTATTTTTGAAAGCATAAACAAGATAAGTCTTATCAGCTTGAAAATTGAAATCACAAGTTGAATTTATACTCTCAAGAGTAAAGCGGGAATCTTTTTTAGTTCCGGTAAAGGCTTCTTCAATTTCAAAGATAATTTTTCCGAAAGCGTAAGTGATTTGTTTAGGCGGCAATGAAAAATTAGTGTTAGCCGATCTATTGTATCCGCTCCGATCTTCATCGGTTCTTTGATTGCTTGAATCGACTATTTTCCCGACAAAAACCGCATTAGCCTTGTAATACATTTCGCAGGAACTATTAGATAAACAGCTGCAAGCCGAAACTTTTTGAAAAATTCCCGAAAAGAACAGCAAAAAAAGCGAAAAGGTGAAAAGGAAAATTTTGTATTTCATAAAAATCTCACAAATTACGGCTTCATAATTTTTAAGTGTTTGATGAAGCGAAAATCTTTGATGTTGTAGGTCAGCAAAGTTAAATCGCTTTCCAGACAAGTTGCCGCGATTATTTGCATCTCCAAACATTAAATTATGACTTTTTGAGTAAAGTCTGATAAGTTCGAGAGTCTTCTAGGAAATCGGCGCATCAAAATGAATTAACTCGAATCTGGTCAGGTATTTCTCGATTTTGATAACTTCGGATTTATTTTTCGATCCTTGAATCAATTCCGCATAAACGGTTGTATCAAGAGCGCATTCAAGATGTTCGATAAAAGATTTTAACTTTGCATAGCCTTTAAGAATCGCAATAAAAATGTTCGTATCTATCAAATACTCAATCATTTTTCAAATTTCTGTCATTGGACTTACGCCTAAGTTTTTCGGCAATTTCTTCCGCTGATTCTTTTCGGTCAGACCATAAACCCAAAATTTCATCATCATCAATCTTGTTTTCATTTTTGACCAGACTTTCGAGTTTTGACAAAACTTCATCAGCCGAATCTTCCGAAACGATGCGATATTTTCGATTAACGCCTTGCGGAATTTCAATTGTAATCACTCCCATAATTATAAAATTTTACCACAAATATTTAACAAAACGGCGAAAAGTAAGCAAATGAGCAAAAGTAACGAGGTGTTTTGAAAATAGCGTAAAACAGATTGTTAGTCTGTTTTAACAGGCTAATAGAGCCGTGCTTTGTTTGGTAGTAAAGTTTTATCCGCCCGCTAACGCAGGAGGTTCTGACCTGTTGCGCAATTATTACTACTTATTACACGGCTCTAACAGCCTGAATCTAAATTTTAGTTTGTCCATTTTACCAAGTAAGTTTTATTATTTTCACATTGAGTTTGCAGACTCTTTGCAGTAGTTCGGTATAATTGTAAGGCTTTCCTGTAAAAAATAAAATGAGAAAATCGCAAGTTGAGTCTTTTGTGAATTTGTGTTGAAATTTGTAACTTATGAATCACAAAATTTTTATCGCCGGTTCGGGCGGAATCGGAAACGCGGTCGCCATACTTTTGCGCGAATGGTCGAAAACGGATGTCGAAGTTTTTTTAGGCGATATTTCCGAAGAAAATCTGCACAAAGCGGAAAAATTTATTACGCACGAGTCCGAGCAAAAAAGCCGAGTCGAAAAGGTTTTAATGACCAGGGACGGCATTAATGATGCGATGAAAACGGCATTTGAAGAATGCGGAATTCTGCTCGATTGTTCGCCCGGAAGTCAGGCTCCGCGAATGGCGCAATTTGCCAAAGATTTTAAGATGCACTACGCGAATCTGACCGAATATGTCGCCGAAACCGATGCCGTTATTGAAATTGCCAAAAACGCCGACACGGGTTTTATCGTGCAAACCGGACTTGCGCCCGGATTTATCAATGTTCTGGCGATGTCTTTGTATAAAAAATTCGTCGAAAAATTTCAAAACGAACAGGTCGAGCGGATCGGTATGAAGGTCGGTGCGCTTTCGACGCACGCGCACGCGCCGCATTTTTACGGTTTTACGTGGTCGCCGATCGGCGTGGCGACAGAATATGTTAAAACCGCGCGGGTTCTTCGCAATTACGAAAACGCCGAACTTTCCGCACTTTCTGAACGCGAGAAAATTATCATCAACGGTTTTGTTTATGAAGCCGATCTGACGAGCGGCGGCGCGGCGAATCTGCCCGAAATTTTTGAAGGAAAGGCTAAAAATCTCGACTACAAAACCTTGCGTCATCCCGGACATTACAAATGGGTTGAAGGTTTGCTCAAAAAACTGCCGTTTGACGAAAATCTTCCGCAGAATCTGGAAGACGTGATGCTCGAAAAAATACCGCTCGTCGAAGATGATTTTGTGATCGTTCATTCATCGGTCGAGGGTTTCGATTTGCATGGAAAACGCCGAATGGTCGAAAAAGCCTTTCACGTAACGCCGCTGGAAATAAACGGACAACATCTGCGGGCGATTCAAACGACGACCGCCGCACCGCTCCTCGAATGCGCCGATATGCTCGCTTCAAACAAATACAAAGGCGTCGTGCTGCAAAGCCAGATTGATCCGGAAGAGTTTTTGAGCGGCAATTTTGTCAGCAGAGTTTATAAGAATTAAAAAAAGTAACTCCGCCGTCTCGGCGGCTGCCCAAGAGTGCGTCTCGCACTCAAGACACGGCGGCAAGATGCCACCACGACAGCCAGCGAGACGTTGGCTGTCCGTTTTTAAAATGAAAATAGTCTGCCTTTCCGACACGCATAACTCTAACGCGCAAATCGAAGTTCCCAACGGCGATATTTTGATTCACGCGGGCGATGCGACGATTCAGGGAACTCAGGCGGAAGTCGAAGAATTCTTGCAATGGTTTTCTTCTCTGCCGCATAAACATAAGATATTTGTTGCCGGAAATCACGATTGGCTTTATGAAACCAACAATGAATTTGCCAGATTTTTAACGGCAAAATTCAACATTCGATATCTGCAGGATTCTTTCACCGAAATCGAGGGTTTGAAAATTTACGGAAGCCCGTGGCAGCCGCGTTTTTTTGATTGGGCGTTTAATCTGATGCGCGGCGCGGAATTAGCGGAAAAATGGAAATTAATTCCTGATGACGCGGATATTTTAATCACGCACGGTCCGCCAAACGGAATTTTGGACGAAGTTCCGCGCAGGTTTTTCGTTGAAAATACGGGCTGCGAAGAATTACTCAAAAAGGTCGAAGAATTGGCGAGAAATAATCTCAAACTTCATATTTTCGGGCATATTCACTGCGGCTACGGAACGGCGGAAAAATTCGGCGTGAAATTTGTTAATGCTTCAAATTGCGATGAATCTTATGAACCGACGCAGCCGCCGATAATTGTTGATTTATAAAGTTTTAGCGAAATAACTCTATGAGTAGAAGCTGTTTGAAAGCTCGCCAATCAGATCCGTAGGAGCGTGATATTTGTCGCGTTTTTCAATATTTTAAGTTAAATCTGACACAAGCATTGGGAGAAATATATTTCTCATATTTGGCAGTCAAATGTTGTTACAATCTCTTCTGCATCAAAATATCAATCTGCGGATCAGAGCCGAGTTGGAAAATATGTTTTCCGACTTCGTAAAAACCGTATTTTCGGTAAAAATTTTGCGCCCGCGGATTAAATTCCCAAACGCCGAGCCACATTACATCACGATCGTTTTCTTTAGCGATTTTAAAACATTCTTCCATCAATTTTTGCCCGACACCTTTGCCTAAAAATTTCTGGTGCGAATAAAGTCTGTTGAGTTCTATCGGCTTTTCTGCGGAAATGCCGTCTTCGACTGCGCCGATCATAATTTTCGCATAACCGGCAGTTGCTCCTTCGATTTCGGCAACGATAAAAATCGAATTTTCTTCCAAAAGTTCGGCGCGAACCGTTTCCGGGTTAAACGCCTTTTCCATATAATCCGCCAAATCTTCAGGCGCATTTTTCGGATGCGCGTGAAACGCGTCGTAAAAGGTTTTAAAAGACAATTCGGCAAGCATTTCCGAATCTTCAATTGCGGCTCGACGGATTTTTATTTGATTAAACACGGCTTAAAAAATTTTCCAAAACAAACATTTTCCCAAAATCTATTCGAGCAATAACCGCCTTTCCGGCTTTGTCTCTTTGCGCCGAAAATAATTTTGCACGATTTCGATTGATTCTTCAACCATTTTAATCTCTAAATCGTTGATTAAGGAATAGATAAAAAATGGACAGTATTGAAAAATTAGTTTTTTGAACTGCCGTGCGGCTTTAGCTGTCGGAACTTGAAACATAGATATTCACAAGGTCATCAGCCAAATATCTGAAAAAATGAAAATCATCTTTAGAAATTTAGAGATTGCTATCAAATGTTTTTTTGAAATTGACAAGAGATATTTCTTCTGATAATTTTATCGATTTTTGCGATGGGTTGTTGAGTTTTAAAAATGTCTTTTGATTTAACTGATTTATACAAGTTGAGCTTTGAATACGACGCTGATTATCTTTTTGCCAGCGTCGGCGGCGGAAAGGATTCTCTTAAATTAAGTAAAGAGTATTGGTTACGAATCTTAACCGAAGGCAAAAATCGTCAATATAATAAAATACTGATTGAGGAAGATTTAGACGGGATTTTAACATCTTCGGAAATTTACGATTTTTCCGTCTGGCTGAGTAAGCAAAAGTTTAATAATATCTTTGTTGCTTTTACCGATCTTCACAGCGGGCATCTGGAATCGAATCAATTAAGCGAATTGATCGCCACTAATCGCGGTTTTCGCGTCAGAGTTTTTCCGACTAAAGAAGATGCCGTAAATTGGCTCATATCTTTCTGAATTTTCCTTCAATAATTTTTAGACACTGATCTAAAACCGTTTTAAAATTTCTTGCCATTTGTCTGGGAAAATAAGGAAACAGAAAAGAAGAAGAAGAATTTCAGTTAAGAAGGCGAAGTTTTCGTTTCAAATTCAATCCAATTTCCCCGCCAATCGAATTTTTCCAACGCGCTGAAACGCTTTTTGTAATCGTAGAAAGATTCGCCTTCGTAAGCGTAGCCTTGATAATAAAACTTTTTATTATTTTTCAGCGCAAAATCCATTTCGACCAGCATTGTAAAAACCCCCAAACTCCGACGATTTTCTTCCGGCGCGAATATCGCGTAAATTCCCGAAGTCGTTTTTGCACCGACATCAAAAAAACTTGCCGCAAGAAGTTTTCCATTTTTATAAACGCAAACCTCATTAGCTTCGCACGGAACATTTGACGGTGAAAATGAAAGAAAATCGAAGATCGAATCTGGAACGCCCTGATCGAACCGCTGTTTGTGCCGTTCAAACAAAAATTTTTTTTCTGTGCTTATTTCAATCGGGCGAATTATGATTTGCAAATCGCGGTTTTTTCTTAAAACACGGCGTTGACTTTTGGAAATCGAGAAATCGGCAAGCCGGATGCGAAGCGGAATAACGCGGCGGATTTCGTTTTGATAAAAACCTAAATTGTATCGAAAAAATTGCGTACCGAAATGCCGCCAGCCGTTTTCAAGAAGAAAATCTAACTGGTGCGGCAAAGTTTCAAAAGCCGAAAATTCCTCGTTAATAAAGGAAAAATCGTCTGAAATAAGAAAATCATTTTCGAGCATTAGAAAAACAAGTGTGCGCCAAATTTAAATTTTCTCAAAAACATTGCCGAAAAAACAAACATAGTGAAAAATAAAAATTTCTCGATTATTTTTCACTATGTTTTCACAAATTTCGCTTAAATCAATTTTATTTCCCGGCTTCGGCGGTTTTTTCTTTACTTATTTCGTTTTGCGGCTTCGTTGTCTCGTCAATATTTTCGGTTGGGGTTGTTTGTTTCGTGGTTTCGATACGCTGTTTTTGCAGATTTTCCTGGGCTTTGAGCATACTGCAGCTTCCTTCGAGAATCGCGCCTTCGTCAATCATCAAACGCGGCGTTTGGATATTTCCGGCAACTTGCGCCGTGCGTCCGAGTTCGAGTCTTTCGGTTGCAATAATATCGCCGTTGACAGTTCCGTTGATAACCGCCGCCGCGACTTTGATATTTGCGTCAACCTGTCCGCTCGAACCGATAATCAAAGTTCCGTCTTTAGACGTAATGCTTCCCGTCAGATGTCCGTCAATCCGCAGCATCGCTTGAAAAGTAGTTTCGCCGGTTAAAACCGTGCCGCTGCCGACAAAACCGCTCAAGCGACCTTCCTTAATATCGCGTGCCATTGATTCGCTGTCTGATATAGCATTTCCTGAAGACATGTTATTATTACCTGATTGATAGGTATTTACCGGCGGCTGATTTACCGGAATTGACGACGTATTTATTTGTTCGTTTGACGGTTCCGTTTTGGAACTTCTTCCCATTCTAATCATAATATTTCAAACCTCCGCGCGTTTTTTTGACCATTAAACTGTTGCTTGGATTTCACTTACAAAATCCAAGCAAGCACAGGTCATTCTCTTTTTTAAGTTGGATAAATACTGAAATGACGAACCTTCGTATTTTTTCAGTTGGAAATTTAATGATAAAAGACTCGCCCGCTCTATGTCCAGTAATTTCCCCGAATTTGTAAAAATTTATTTAACGTGTCAAACTTTGAGGTTCGGAGGAAATGATAAAAATTGTTTGTAGAAAGTAAAATAAAAACAAAACTGCTCAAAAAGATGGGCAAAGCGATTCACGATTTTTCGATGATCGAAGAAGGCGATAAGATTATGGTCTGTGTGTCGGGCGGAAAAGACAGTTATACATTGCTTGATTTGCTGCTCGACACGCAGCGGCGTGCGCCGGTCAATTTTGAAATTCTCGCCGTTAATCTTGATCAAAAACAACCCGGATTTCCCGAAGAAGTTTTACCAAATTATCTCGAAAATCTTGGCGTAAATTACCGGATTATTGAAGAAGACACGTATTCGGTCGTCAAACAGCACGTGCCGGAAGGCAAAACTTTTTGCTCGCTCTGTTCAAGGCTTCGGCGCGGAATTCTTTACACCGCCGCTGCCGGAGAAAACTGCACGAAAATCGCGCTCGGGCATCACGGCGACGATATTATCAATACGTTTCTGCTGAATCTCTTTTTCGTCGGACAATTAAAAGCGATGCCGCCGATCCTGCGTTCCGACGACGGCAGAAATACGGTCATTCGTCCGCTGGCGTATTGTCAGGAAAAAGACATCGAAAAATACGCGGCAGAAAAACAATTTCCGATAATTCCCTGCAATTTGTGCGGTTCGCAGCCGAATCTAAAACGCGCCCGCGTGAAAAAATTAATCACCGAACTTGCCGAAGAAATTCCGAATATCCGAAGTTCGATCCTAACCGCATTAACCAATGTAACGGGTTCGCATCTGCTCGATATGGAACTTTACGATTTTAAGAATTTTGCACCGATTATCAAACAAATCCCGCCCGGACACGGAAGCGTCGAACGAGAACTCGATGCGGTTTTCGATCATTCCGAGCCGCAGTTTCTATCGTCGGTTTTTCAAATAAATCAGTTGTAATTTTAATTAACCGCAAAAAAGCGCAAAATTCACAAAAAATTCAAGTAAAGAAATATTTTGTGAATTTTGCGCTTTTTTGCGGCTGAATAAGAAATCTTATGGTTTTGAAACTTTCTTTTCCGCGCAGGGAATCATCTCGATTTTCTTAGACTTGGCATATTCGATAACCGCTTCTTGAATCATTTTTTTGGCGGTTTCAACTGAAGCCAATTCGCCGACTTCGACTTTTTTGCGTCCCATCGGCAAAGTTTTATAAGTCTTAAAGAAAAATTCCAAACGCTCGCGTTCGATGGCGGGTAAATCTTCGATTTTATTGATGTCCGCATAAGTCGGATCAACATCAATTGCGGGAACTGCGATGACTTTATCATCCTGTTCGCCGCCGTCAATCATCTTTAAAACGCCGATTGGTCGCACTCGAATCAACGCGCCGGACTGAATCGGAGTACGTGTGAAAACTAAAACATCGAGGCTGTCGCCGTCGCCCGCCAAGGTTTGAGTTATCACGCCGTAATTTGCCGGATAAAACATCGGCACGGATTGAAAACGGTCAACAACCGGATGTCCGCTATCTTTCTCGAGTTCGTATTTGATAAAACTTCCCGCCGGAATCTCGATTGCCGACATTACTTCATTCGGACATTTTTTGCTTTGCGGAACATCGAAAGGATGCACCCACGCCTGTCCGAAAACCGAAACAGCGGAAACAAAAAACAGAATAATTAAACTTACTATTTGTGTTTGAACTTTAGATGTGGATATTTTCTTCATATTCTTTAAATTGACGATTTACACAGACAAACACGGATTTTGTTGATTTATCATCAAATATCATCCGTGTTTGTCTGATTTTCATTGTTCTGTAGTGTTCTTAAAATAATGATTTATGAATTACCTGCAATTTCATTCTCAGGCGATTCATAAATAAATTTTTAGTTTAGAACACAAAACGCAGACCGAGTTGCAGTTGGCGCGGTCCGCCGAAGCGGGCGGTTGACGGCGCAAAGAGCGGAATTCCGAAATTCGGATCGGACGGCGAACCATCGGCAAGCGGCTGACCGAAAACGCTGATCGCATCGTTGCCGAAGTTTTTATTTGAAGCGCGCGTGACGTTAAAGACTTCCGCCGATAAATCGAGCCGCATCGTTTCGCCGAATTTGAACCCTTTCAACAATCGCAAATCCAAGTTAAAGAAATTCGGCTGACGAAAAGTGTTGCGTCCGACCATTTGACCATTAATAATGGCACGATCATTTTCATCATTGCCGTCATTTTGAATATCCGAGCCGAGAACAGCGGTATATGGAAAACCGCTGCGCGTGATCAGAACACCGGAAAGCGTAAATCCGTAGCCCAGATCAACTAAACCGCTGGCGTTAAAATTGTGGCGAACGTCCTGTTTTGAATAACCGCGTTCAATTGATAAATCAAACGGATTGAGCGCGGGTTCTTGTGAAAAGTTGCGCTCGTTGGAATCGTCATCAACATTGCGCGCCAGAGTGTAATTGATCTGCATCTGATAGCGTTTGGCAAATCGGCGGGTCAGTGTTGCGGTCATTCCGTCATACGTCGAATGTGCAGTTGATTCGTTAATCGAAAGCCAGCTAACTGCCGGATTCGGTCGCGCTGTCGGGAAAACCGGAACGCCCTGCGCGTTAATTGTCGGCGGGAACAGGTTGCGGTTGGTGCGTCTTTGCAAATTCCAGGTCGAATTGCGAATGTAGCCGATAGACATTGCAAAATCGCTGCCAAGCCGTTGTTCGAGCGTTGCCGAAACCTGAAATGAACGCGGATTTCGGAAATCTTCATCAAATCCGAAAACACGCGGTCTAGTGATAAAATTGGCGAGGCTTGCCGGGATTGACGTTAAAACATTCGGGAATGTCAAAACCGCATTCGGTCCTCTTAAAAAGCAACCGGCTCTGTTAGGATCGGGCGAATTGCGGCAGGCGTTCGGTTCGGAAATATCAATTAATTGCGTTGTAAATCCGTCGTTGGTGAAAACTCTCTGGAAAAGATTGGCTGGTGTGCGAGCCGCGTAAATTCCGCTTGAAACGCGAATTACCGTATCGCCTCTGCCATTGACATCATACGCAAATCCGAGACGCGGTTGAAACATCTTTAAATCATTCGGAATACGTCCGGTTTCCGGTATGCCCGGAAATGTTTGTTCGGGCTGCGGATTGATTTGCGCTTCGTAGCGAAAGCCGGCATTGACCGTTAATTGATTGGAAACCTTGATGCGGTCTTGAATGAAAAGCGCAAATTCCTTCTGCGTTCCACTAAACCGCGACAACTCCTGATCGTTCGGAGCAAGTGTCTGTCGAAAACGGCGCGGGCGTAAGTTGATGAAATTTTCCAGTCCGGTCAATGTAACGCCGCCGGAAACGCGGGTTTCAAAATCCCAACGACCTTGAATATTCGCTTCGCGGCGTTGGCGAACGCGGTTGATATTTGTATCAACACCGAATCGAAGTTGGTGAATTCCGGCGGTTACGCTCAAATTATTGGCAAATTGAAAGCGCGTCGTATCGAATTGGCGCGGACGACCGGCATCGCCGCCGATGTCTCCGACTCCGGCAATATTGATGCGCGGCTCATTTGAATTCGGATTTTCAAGCCGAAAATCGGTGGCAACCTGTCCGCGAAATTCATTGATAATATTCGGGCTGAAAACCGTAACAAGCGAGCCTTTCAAACCGTTACTCGAACCTTCACGGGTGTAATTGCTGCTTTCTGAAGCTGATTGACGCGGTGAATCGAAATTGAAATTTTCGCCGCGCATTCTTGTATAAGTGTATTGAAAATTAAGCGTGTTGTTTTGATTCAAAATAAAATCCGTGCGTCCGAAAACAGCAGTCGGGTTATTCGTGCCGCGTTTTTCGCCTTCGAGCGCGGCAAGCGTCGCCGGAAACGGAATTCCCGCCGGACGGTTAAATTCGACAACAAACGGAACACGCAAATAATTTTGTTCCGCGCTCAAGAAAAAGAATGCGCGGTCGCGGACAATCGGACCGCCGATAGAACCGCCGAATTGATTCTGCGCGTTGTCCAGATCACGGTCAAAAGCATTCTTTGAAGTCAGACGGCGGTTGCGATTGAAATAAAACGCCTCACCGCGAATATCGTTTGTTCCCGATTTCGTTACCACATTGACAAAACCTGCGGTCGTTCTGCCAACTTCGGCATTTGCGCCGGAACGCACGACCTGAAATTCACGAACAGCCGATTGCGGAAAAAAGAAAACCGATTCGTTTCCGCCGCGCTGATTTCCTTGCAGAGCGTCATTAAAATCAGTGCCGTCAACTGAAATATTGGAATTAATCGAACGCTGTCCGGCAACAACCAGACCGCTTCTGTCGGATTCCTGCACAACCGCCGGAGTCAGGGTTACAAATTCGGTGAAATTTCTGCCGCGAACCGGCAAATCCGAAACTAGTCTTTGCGTAATCAGCGATCCGGTTGCCGATGATTGCGGGTCGAGAACTTCGGAATCTCCCACGACATTAACTTCCGCCGTCAGCGTTTCCGGTTGCAAAGAAAGATTAAGCGGTGTTGTTTCACCGACTTGCAATGTAATATTCTGTCGCGTATTTGCCGTAAAACCCGGAGCATTTACCGAAATGGTATAATTTCCGACGGGCAAAACCCGCGCCGAAAATCTTCCGTTTCCATCGGTTGTCGTGTTTCGTTCGAGTCCGGTTTCCGTGTTGCGAACATTCACGCTCGCCCCCGGCACAATCGCGCCGTTGGCATCGGTAATCGTGCCTTCGATTGAAGCACTTCCCGATTCTGATTGCGCCGCCGCACCGGAAATAAAAATAAAGCAAATCAGCAAAACGCCGATGTTCAACTTAAAAATATCGAGTGAACTATTTTGTTTTTGATTAATTGATTTCATTTAAATACAATTTCTCCATTAGATTTAAATACTGTTACTAAAAAATTTTGATTGAAATTAAGACAATTTTGATTGGCGCATAAAAACTTTGTTTATATGCTGAAAATAAATTGTAATTGTGAATGGTGAAAGTTACGGAAGATTTAAATAGATATTAACTATCTGTTAAATATTTTGATTTACTTTTGAAAAAGGCTGTAAATCGGGCAAATTGCTATTTAACAAATGTTACAATTTCCAAAATTCAACAAAAAAATGTCCGCCAAATTTGACGGACATTTTTTGTTCTGACCGGAAAAAAATTGAATTAAACAAAACTTCAATTTTTCCCCACGGCTTTTTTCGCAATATTCGGAGCGAACACTTGATTATCAATCGCCGTATTATGTTTTATCTCTTTGATATAAGTAACTATATCTCCCATTCCCGGATTGACCTGCACAATCTTAAAAGGAATCATTACGCCGTCAATTTCTCTGTAATCCGAATAAGTTTCGGTAATCGGAAATTTCTGCGAAGACGTGCTGGAACTCAAAATTGTGATTCGCTTGAGCGGCAAAAATGTTTTGGTCGAAATATGATACGTAATTTTGCTCGCTTTTTCAGGTTCGATGACGAAAATATAAACTTCTTCATCGCCGACCTTTCCCATTCCGGTAATTTCCGCCTTTTTGATTTTCTCTTTCCAATTTACAAAACTGTAAAAATCATTGTTGAATTTCGCATCTTCGAGGCGTTGCCCGGTCAAAGTGTCATCCGGCGAAAAACTCATAATACTTCCGCCGCTCGTGCCGTTGAAATAATCTTGAATTGTGGCGATTTCCTTGCCTAAAGCCATCACTTTCAGGCTCGAAGCCGCCATATTGGGAGCTTTTGCAAAACTTTGTCCGACACCTTTTAAACCTTGATGAACGAAATCAATTTCAACATTCGTTACGCGCGAATTGATTTTTTTCAGATTTTCCGCACCGCCCGAAGCTTCAATTACTTTCGTCATCAACTGATCCGCCGTAATTTTCGCAGCAACATTTTTTTCGGTTTCGCCGATAAAATTAAACGGAAATTCGCCTTCCGGCTGGCTTAAAATTATTCCTTCGACTTTGTTTTCCGCGCCGCGCCGCGCTTTGACGCTGTAAGTATCGGGCAGATTCGGCGAATTAAAAACATTCGTTTCTTTTTCGACCAGCGGATACGGCGGCTGATCGCCGACAACGAGCGAAACCTTGCCGCTGACTTCTTTTATCTCGATGAATGCGCCTTTATTCTGCTCTGATTCGTATCTGCCGATCAACTGTTTGACAGATTCCGTAGATTTTATTTCTTTACTGACATCCGCGCTGGTCTTCGGTAAAGTAACATTTCCCTGCGGCTGTTCTAAAAGTGCGGAGTTTTCTTTAAATGTAATAAAAAAGCCTTCCGGCGCATTTGATAATTTATATTTTCTGCCTTCCACCTTTTCCAGAATATACGTCGGTTGTCCGGGGAAACTAACGGTCAGTTTGCCTTCTTCATTTTTTACTTCGACATTAAAACCTGCTTCGACAAGCCGATATGTTCCGGTTTCTTTTATTTCGGTTGAAACCGTTTGCCCCGTGCCTTCTTCTTTAAGTTCGCCGAGCATATTTTCCCAAACAATCGCCATCAGTTCATTTCCCAAACTCGAACCCGTAACATTTGTCAGCATCACGAAACCGATGTTTTCTTCGGGAATAAGCGCGACCATCGAATTAAATCCGTCAATATTTCCGCCGTGCTGAACGACGCGTTTGCCTTTCCAATCCTGCAAAAACCACCCTAAACCGTAAGAAACTTTGCCGTCCGGCGTAATATTTTGTTGCGGTTTGATCCATTCTTCAAAACTCTTTTCGGAAATGAGCCGTTTTCCGCCGAGTTCGCCTTTGTTCAGAATAAATTTCAGCCATTTCGCCATATCGTTCGCGCCGGAATTTATCGAACCGGCGGGCGCGACTTCGGTTATTTCTCGCGTCGGCAGATTTCGCGTCAGTTTTGTGTCGAAATTATAATCATAGCCGAGCGAAAAATCTTTCGCTTTCTGCATTTCCATAATCGAAACCGAACTGTTGAGCATTCCCAGAGGTTTCAGAATATCCTGCGCGACGTAATTTTCCCACGTTTTGCCCTGAACTTTGGCAACTGCTTCGCCCGCCGCCGTGTACATAATATTTTGATATTGGAATTTTTCGCGCAATTTCGCTGTCGGGCGCGCTTCGCCCGTAACGCGAATCAATTCTTCGCGAGTTAATTTTCCGGTAATCATCGCCAGATCGGTGCGGTTTAAACCGGAAGAATGCGCGAGCAGATCGCGGACGGTGATGTTTTTATCAATTTCCGCGTCATTTATCTTAAAATACGGCAGATATTTTTTCGGCGAATCGTCGAGCGATAATTTTCCTTGGTCCTGACTCATCAAAACCGAAAGTGCGGTGAACGCTTTGGTCGCCGAACCGATGGCAAACTGCGTGTCGGCAGTAACGGGAATTTGTTTTTCAAAATTCTTAAAACCGTAGCCTTTCGATAAAACGACTTCGCCGTCTTTGACGATTGCCAGACTCAAACCCGGAATGCCGAGTTCCTTGCGCCGCGCTTCGAGTTTTTCCTCGATTTTCGCCAGCCTTTTTTGCAGATCGCTCATTCGGGCGGTTTGCACCACGCCCGAATTTTGCGCCAAAGCCGTCTGCGGCAGCGAAATTGCAACAAGCGATAAAATTAAAGCAAATGAAAGCAGGAAACGTATCTGTATTGTATTTTTCATCGAATTTCTCCGTTTTTTTTCTGAATTTTTACTTGATTTTCATTTATTTCTACGAAGAAAACGCGCAAAAGGTTTAATTTATTGGGTGTTAAATTTTCGTTAAAATTTGCAAGACGCGTGAAAAAAGCTAAAATCTGAATAGGAGCGAAGAATTTATGGGACTGCCGAAACTGAAAACGAAAATCAGCATAGAAGACTATCTCGAAGGCGAAGAAATCAGCCAAATCCGCCACGAATATGTTGACGGCGAAGTTTACGCAATGGCTGGCGCAAGCGACCGACATCACCGGATTTCAGCCAATATTTTTATAAAATTAGACGATCATCTTGAAGATTCGGACTGCGAAGCGTTTATGACCGATATGAAATTCAAGGTTGACGAAAGAACATTTTATTACCCGGACGTTTTCGTAACTTGCGAGGAAAATCCCGAAAGCGCGTTTTATCGCCAACATCCGGTTTTGATTATCGAAGTTCTTTCGCCTTCGACGCGGCAAACCGACAAACGCGAAAAACTTCGTGTTTATCAGCAAATTCCGACTGTTCAGGAATATGTCATCATCGAACAGGACGAAATAAAACTCGAAATTCACCGCCGCCAACCCGACGGACGATGGATAACTCACTATTACGACCAAACCGACCGCGACGAAACAATCGAATTTCAATCGGTCGGATTACCAACAACTCTCGATGAAATCTACCGGCGCGTCAGATTTGAAGATTAAAGTCCTTAAATTTCTGAAAATTTGTCTGTTTTGTCTCTGAAAGGGACGCTATCGAAAATATAATCGAACTCTTAAACGCAAAAAAACTCCAAACCTGAATGATTAGGAGTTTTTTTGCTGATTTGTTTTAAAGATCTACAGACGCGGCAGCATTATGCTGAAGCGCGAACCGCGTCCGACTTCGGATTCAACCTCGACGTTGCCGCCGTGTTGTTCGGCGATTTCTTTGACGAGTGACAAGCCTAAACCGGTTGATTCTTCTTCTTTATCTTGTCCGTCGCGCGAAACGCGATAAAATTTTTGCCAGATTTTCTCGTGTTCGCTCGAATGTATGCCGAAACCGCGGTCTTCGACAACGACGCGCAAGAAATCTGATTCCAAAATTGTCGAAACAATAATTGAAGTTCTTTCGGGGCTGTAGCGAATCGCATTATCGAGCAAATTTGAAACGGCGCGTGAAACCAAACCTTTATCGGCGGCGATCGGCGGCAGATGCGGATTTGCCTGCTCGACCAAACGAATTCGTTTACGTTTTGCCGTTTCCTGAAAGTCACCGACGACCTCGTGAACGACCGTATCGAGTTTGACCGGAGTTTTGGAAACTTCTTTTTTGTCCGATTGTTCGAGATTGGAAACCGATAGAAATGTTGCCAACATTTTTGATAAACGCTGTGATTCATTGGCGATTATTCCCATAAATTCGCGCTGATCTTCGGTCAAATTTTCGTCCGTCAGCATAATTTCGGCGAATCCCTTAATACTCGTGATCGGCGTGCGGAGTTCGTGCGACATCAATGATGCCATATCACTGCGGAGTTTTTCGTTTTCTTTGATGGCGGAAATATCGCAGAAAGTAATGAGAAAACACGCCGGTTTCATCGGCACATTTGTTTCGTGAATTGATTCGGTTTCGCTTGGAACTTTGACCAGCGAAATCTGCATTTTCAGAGTTTTATTCGTTTCGGGAAAAAACAATTCGCCTTTGTAGCATTCGCCGGTTTGCAAAACGCGGCGAATCGCCAGACTCGGTTCGTTGAAAACGTCGGTTTTGAAGCGTTCGAGCAAACCGAACAGATCGAATTCATAAAATTCCTGCGCGTTGAGCTTGGCAAGATGCCGCATCTGACGGTTCAAATACGCTAAAGTTCCGTCCAAATAAGCGATGGCGTGCGCTTCCTTTAGATACGAACTGGCAATCGCACTGAAAGATTGTTCTTTGATAATTCCGTGAATCAGGCTGATAATATCGAGCCGGTTTTCGGCGGAAAAAGTCGAAAAGAAACTCCACCAATGCCGGTGCGGCAGATTTTTTTGACGCAATTCCTTGCGCTGAAAATTCTGGGCAAGCTGTCCGCTGAAGGCTTCGAGAAGCGCGACATCGGCGCGTTCGAAATTCTGCTCGACCTTGACGAATAAAACGCCGATCACGACATTTTCATAAATCAGCGGAAGCGCAACCTGCGCCGAGCATTTTTCCGCATCGCCGGTTTTTATAACCGTTTGCCTGTTTGTCAGCGCGTCTTCGCAAAGCTCTATGCTCTCGCGCCACGAAGATTGCCGTTCAATTGCCGAATTATTTCTTTCGTCGTTTCGCGCCCGCGCGATCGGATTGAGTTCGCCGTCAAATTCGCGGCGAAAAACGATCGCTTCCGAAACAGGCAGAATCGTTTCGAGAAGTTTCAAACCGCTTTCAATCCGCAAATCTGCCGATTTTCCTTCGAGCAGATGTCCGGTCGAAGCCAGATACACGAGTTTTTCGGTAAGTTCGGAATCAATTGTCCAGATTTTTTTCAAGTGAACAATCATCAGCGTCAAACATACCGTCAGCGCGATCGGAATAAATAAAAGACTTATTTCTAATAATTTAGCCGCTAAAAGACTGACGCAAAACCAGAGCGCGAGATAACACAACACGGGCGGCAAAACCTTCTTTGCGCTGAATTTTTCCGCCCACAATCCGACCGCCAAACTTATGGCAATCAAAATCAAGAGCTTCCACCAGGTAAAAGAAGCGTTGACGGGCATCACAAGTTCTTTTATAAAAGAAAAAACTCCGTTGCCGAAACTCCACAACAACGCCACGAACAACGCCACAGCCACAGATAACGAAAGCGAAATTATAACGCTCTTGTTTTTTAAAGTGTTCATAGTAATTTTCGTGGAAGTAATTGCTTTGTTGCGAAAAGCTGATTGCAATGAGATAAAGAAGGTAAAAAAAATTTAAACTGGGGCAAACAATGTTGCCCACTAATTATGCAATAGTTTACCGGATTAAATCAAGCACTATTTTGTTAATTCATTTATTTTTTAGGATAATTCTTTTCGTTCAAATATTTAACTGATGATATGCACGACTGGAGCGCGGAGCATCTCCGCTTGTCTGAGCTTGAAAGGACGCGCCGGACGTTCCAAATAAAATCAAGATTATTGCAATGAAAGGCTTTTTTGCGCTGGTCGAAAGGTTTCGGGAGCAGTTCGGATATTCTGCCGGTCGGCGTTGTAACCGGCGACGGCAATGACGATGCGTTTTTCGTATTTGTGAGATAGTTTCATTTCCAAACTTTCAATTTAAGAAAGGCAGTGTCGTCTGCCTTTTTTATTTTCTAGTTTTTTTTTCTTTTACGTTAAAAATTAATTCACTGGAGAATTTTATGAGTATTTCAACCTACAAAGGCACTGTCGAAAAAGGAAAATCAAACTTCATATCAATGTAAAACTACCTGAAAACACAGAAGTTTATGTAATTGTTCCTGACGAAAAGCCGTAGTTCGATTTAGCTGAAATGGCAGCAAAAATGCCGGATGACTTTCAGCCGAACGAAGAAGTCGCGCAGATCTTGAGCAGTTTCCGTCAGGCAACGAGCGAAAACGACAAAGCCAAGATTCGCAGTCTGTTCAATCACATCGAAAGCGCCTGGAAATGGCACGAAGCCAATCCGAGCGGTTACGAAAATTGAGATGTTTATGTTGTTCAACAAAATAATTTTTATTTTAATAACCTTAACGGCAATTTTCGCTTTTGCCTGCAATTCAAAAAGGGAAGCAAATCTCGCCCGGAATGCAGAAAAACAAATTTTCTTTATAAATTTGAATCTGAAAACGACACTTTTGACGAATTACTTAACTGAGAAATTAAGTTAAGGAGCTTCTAACAAAATGAGTCGCTGGCGCGGACGTTGGGAAAAATTCTGAGAACTCGCAATAACGGGCGGTCCGCCTGTTCGCGGGACAAAACTGCACGCCTGGCAAATTCCGTCAGCGTGGAAAAGAATGCAGGAAAAAGGTTTATCTATTTCCGGGCATATTTCTTCGCCTCAGGATCAGGCGGAACTATTTCCCGAAACTTATAAAATTTTGCTGACGATGGCGCAAGACGTACGCGAAGGTTTGCTCGAAACGGTCGGCGTCGAAAGCGAATTTTCTCTGGACGGCGATTATTGTTCGATGATCTTGAAATTGCCGCCCGAAACCGATACCAGAATGATCGCCGAAGCGATCACGCTCGAAAATGCCGATGCCTGGTGCGATGAAACGGCGCGCGTCAATCTCGGTTTAAATCCGCATTTTTCGGTCAAAGATGTTGACCAAACCGTGCTGTGCGCGATCAAAGTAATCCACGTTCTGCTCGGTCTTCACGCCGTCTGCGAAGTGAAACCGAAAAGTTTTATGCAAAAATTTCTGGCATCGGTTATGGAAATTATGCAGGCGCAGCAAAAAGTCTCGCGAAAATAGAACCCGGACGGTTTTCACAAATCTCTTTGCTTCTTATAGAATGAAAAAGCTGCTTTTAGAAAAGAGAAATTTTAGATTATTTTTGGAGAAATCGTTTGAGCGAACTAATCAGATTCGGAGTCAGTATCGATCAGAATTTATTGGAAAATTTCGACCGTCTTAATGCGGAACGCGGCTATGCGACGCGTTCGGAAGCCTTGCGCGATCTGATTCGTGAAGCGTTGATTCAGCAAAAAATCGAAACGGACTCCGCCGCGAAAGTTTTGGGAAGTTTGACGCTCGTTTACGATCACCACGCCCGCAATCTGGCGCAGGAAATGGGCGCGATTCAGCACGATTTTCACGAAAATATTTTGTCCGTAATGCACCTGCACGTCAGCCACGACGATTGTATGGAAATCATCGCCGTCAGCGGAATCGTTTCGGAAATCGTTAATCTTTCCAACCGTCTTTTAAGCTTGAAAGGCATCAAAAACGGCAAACTTTTCCTGACTCTGCCTTCTTCCGACATAATTTCCTAAAAAAAATTTGAATCCGTTTTCCTCAAGGATGCGAATAGAAAAATATCGTGTTACTTATTTTTTATTCGTGTTACTTGTATTATGCTTTTTTCAATTTTTAAGGAAAACGGATTGTTATGCAGAAAACTTTTTTCAATTATTTTAGCCGAAAAACTCTAAAATTCCATTTATTGATTTTATTTTGTCTGATTTTAAGCCAGCCAATATCGGCACAAACCGCAACGCGCAAATTTTCCGGCGTTATTGTTACGCCGCAGTTCGAACTTGTTCCGAACGTAACTATCGAGATCGAAACTTCCGGCGAAAAGGTCACGGCGACGAGCGACAAAGAAGGCTCGTTTTCCGTAAAAGTTCCCGATGAACCGCTTTCGATCAGGTTTTCGGGCAATAATATCGAACCGTTCACGCGGATTTTTGCGCCGACCGAAAAATTCGACAATGTTCAGATAAAAGTTACATTCGTCGTCCCGCCGGTCAGCGAAAAAGTCGTCATCGAAGACAGAGCGCTTTCGCCGAAAATCGAGCAGCGTAACGATTCGATCTTTAACAACACGCTTTTCGGGCGCGACGATCAATTGATTCAAACTCTGAACGCCGGAATCAATGCCGGACAGCACGAGGGCGGCGGAAAATCTCTGGAAATCCGGCGGTTCGGTTTTAATACCGATCACGGCGGCGTAGGCGGCGGCTTGAAAATCCTGGTTGATAATATTCAGCAAAATCAAGGAACGCAGGGACACGGGCAGGGTTATCTCGGAAATCTGAAATCGCTCTCTCCCGAACTGGTCGAGGACGTTTCGATCATCAACGGTCCGTTTTCCGCGGCTTACGGCGATTTTTCGGGTTTGGGCGTGGTGAAAATAAATCTGAAAGAATCACTCCCGAATCAACTGACTTTGCGCCTGCAAGCGGGCAGTTTCGATACTTACCGCGCATTTTTGGCTTATAGTCCGCAGATCAAACAGGTTGATTCTTTTATCGCTTACGAGTTTTCGCGCACGGACGGACCGTTTATCAATCCGCTCAAATACCGGCGCGACAATATTACGGGAAATTTCTCGCGCAAACTGGGCGAAACGCAGACTTTCGGCGTAAAACTGAATTTCGGGCGCAATAATTTTACGTCGTCGGGACAAATTCCGCTCGATCTTGTTTCTGCGGGCGAACTCGACCGATTCGGTTTTATCGACCCGGAAAACGGCGGAAAAGTCAGGCTCGGAAGTTTAGGCGGTTATTACCGGAAAGAATGGAAATCCGGCGCGACGCTTAAAGCCGACGCATTTATCGGGCGTTCGCTTTTCGATCTGTATTCGAATTTCACATTCTTTTTAACCGATCAAACTTACGGAGACGAAATTCAGCAGCACGATTCGCGCCTGCAGGAAGGCGCAAATGTCCAGTTTTTAATGCCGTATAAATTTTTCGGCAATCAGACGCTTTTCACCGTCGGCGCAAATTTTCTGGCAAATCAAATAAATGTCGGACTTTACCCGACAACCGACCGCAATCCGAACCGCAAATTCCTGCCGGAAAACATTAATAACGCCGACATTCTTTTCACTTCGGCAAATGCCAAAATCAATAATTACGCGGGTTATATTCAAAACGGAATCAATTTTTTCAACGGACATTTAAGACTCGAAACGGGTTTGCGCTTTGATGTTTTCACGTTTGATGTCAGGGGTTTGGAACTCGGCGGAGCGGAAGAAATTAACAGGGATGGACAGGATTTACAAGATAATAATAGGTTTTCGTGCAGTCAGTTTTCCGGTTTGACTTCGTCGTGTTTGAGTTTGAACGGAAAAGAATCAGCGGCGAAATTTCAGCCGAAGATTGGGCTGGCGTGGTCGCCGTTCGAAACTTTTCCGGTGAGTTTTTATGCCAATTACGGGCGCGGAATTTCTTCGCAGGACGCGCGCGGAGTTGTCAGAAATCCGGACGCGCCGAAACTCTCGACAACCGATTTTTATCAAGCCGGAACTTCCTATAATTCGCGCCGCTTTTCCGCCGTTTTCAGTTCGTTTTTGATTGACCGCTCGAATGAACAGGTTTATATTCCCGATGACGGTTCGATCGAATTTGCCGAGCGTTCGCGATCTTACGGAATCGAGATCAGAAATTCGCTGCGCTTTAACCGCTATTTGAGTTTTAACGGCGGTTTGACGCAGGTTTTGAAGGCACTTTATCCCGGACAATTTTCCGAAAACGATCCGCGCCGCCGCATTTTTATTGACAGCGCGCCGAAAACGGTCGCCAACGGAAGCTTTGTTTTAGCGGAATTTCACGGCTTTAATTCTTCGCTCGGCTGGCGGCATATTTCGAGTTACCGGCTGGACGGCGAAAACGAAAATCTCCGCGCCGCCGGACACGATGTGGTTGATTTTTCTCTGAGCAAACGCTTGAAAAAATGGGTTGATCTCAATTTTTCAATCGACAATTTGCTCGATAAAGAATATTACGAAACGCAGAATTTCTTTGAGTCGAGAGTCTGCCCGGCGTGCGAAGTCGGCGAAAGAATCCACGCCACGCCGGGTTATCCGGTAACTTTTAATTTCGGTCTGACTTTCCGTTTATTCTCCAAAGAATAAAAATTTTGCAGTTGAATATGTTCGGGAAAAGGCAGATTTCGTCTGCCTTTTTATTTTCTTCAATTCAGAGATTTTAGGCTATAATACAAAAACTAACTTATTGGAGAAAAGAAGTATGAATATTACGACATATAAAGGAACTGTCGAAAAAGGGAAAATCAAATTACAAATTGATGTAAAACTGCCTGAAAACACAGAGGTTTACGTCATTGTGCCGAATGAAAAACCGAAATTTGATTTGGAAGAAATGACATCAAGAATGCCGAAAAATTACAAAGCTCAGGAAGAAGATTTCGGCAAACCTGTCGGAAAGGAAATTTGGTAATGGCAAAATACATTCCCGAAAAAGGCGATTTCATCACGCTCACTTTTGATCCGCAATCAGGACATGAACAAAAAGGCAGACGACCTGCGCTTGTCGTCAGCAATTATCTTTTTAATAAAGCCACAGGTTTGGCAATAGTTTGCCCGATCACAAATACCAACCGGAAAATTCCGTTTCATCTTTCTGTTTCTGCTTCATGCTCGCTGACGGGTTTTGTAATGGTCGAGCAGGTTAAATCGATTGACTTTACTTCCAGAAAAGCAAAGTTTGTCGAGAAAGCTGCGCCGGAATTGATTGACGATGTGCTTGCCGTGATTGATATTTGTATGAAATAGTTTGATACGAGGTTTCTAAAATGAAAATGTTTTTATCTTTAATTTTGTTAATTGTTGGATTTTCAAGCTTTGTTTTTCCTCAAAGCAACCAAAGTGAAAAATCTGAAACTGAAATTACAATTTGTCCTGTTAAATTACTTATGGGAGCAGCTAATTTTCGTTTTTCGTATCATTACATTGTTAAAACAGGTGAAAAAGGTGAAGTAACGAAAGTTCAGCAATTGGTCAAAGATGGTTTGCCAAAATTTATTAAAGACGAGGATTTTATTCCGTGTATTGAAAATTGGAAATTAAAGCCTTCGGAAGAATATTCAATAATGTTCTCTCTCGGTACAAATTATTTAATAGGCGAAAATTATATTTCAATATCAAGCAAGACGGAAAAAATTAAAATAAATTTAGGAACAGACATATTTAAATCAATTGTAGAAGACAAAAAATAAATAATGACACAACCGAAACAAACAAAAAATCGAATTTCCCAAAAAGCCGCGAGTTTTACCGAATCGGTGATTCGCGAGATGTCGCGCGAGGCGGCGAAATATAATGCGGTCAATCTCGGGCAGGGTTTTCCCGATTTTGCCGCGCCGGAAGATATCAAACGCGTGGCGATGCAGGCGATTGCGGACGATCACAATCAATATGCGATCACCTGGGGCGTGAAAAGTTTCCGCGATGCGATTGCCGAAAAAACGCGTTGGTTTTTGAATTTAGATATTGACGCGGAAACGGAAATTACGGTTACGTGCGGTTCGACCGAAGGAATGATCGCGGGAATGCTGGCAACGGTTGATAAAGGCGAGGAAGTCATTGTTTTCGAGCCGTTTTACGAAAATTACGCGCCGGACGCGATCCTTTCGGATGCGATTCCGCGCCACGTGCCGCTTTATCAAACCGAAAACGGCTGGCATTTTGAACGCGACGAACTCCGCGCCGCTTTTAATGAAAATACGAAAGCGATCATCATCTGCAATCCGAACAATCCGACCGGAAAAGTCTTTTCAATGGAAGAACTGGAATTCATTGCGGATTTATGTAAAGAATTCGACGCGCTCGCCTTTACCGACGAAATCTACGAACACATAATTTATGAAACGGAAAATGGAAAACGAAAAACGGAAAATGAAGAAATCCAAAATCCAAAATCTAAAATCCAAAATCCGATTCATATTTCGATGGCGCAACTGGATGGAATGCGCGAGCGGACGATTGTCGTCAATTCTTTGTCAAAAACTTATTCGGTAACGGGTTGGCGCGTCGGTTACTGCATCGCACCGCCCGATATTACGGGCGCGATTCGCAAAGTTCACGATTTCCTGACGGTCGGTGCGGCAAATCCTCTGCAACACGCGGGCGCGTATGCTTTGAGTTTGCCACCGGATTATTACGACGCGCTGCAGAAAGAATATCAAGCCAAGCGCGATTATATCGTGCCGGTTTTGCAGAACGCGGGTTTTAAATGCGAGATGCCCGAAGGCGCGTATTATGTGATGACCGATATTTCGGATTTCGGTTTTAAGAACGACATTGATTTTACGCGCTTTCTGATTCAGGAAATCGGCGTGGCGGTCGTGCCGGGTTCATCGTTTTATCACGATAAATCTCTGGGAGCGCAAAAAGTTCGTTTTTGTTTCTGCAAAAAGGACGAAACTCTGGAAGCGGCTGCTGAACGGCTGCACCACTTAAAATCAAAGATTTAGCGAATTTCTCAGATTAAGCTCAAGTGTTTCAGTAGATCCAAATTTTATTTATCCACAGATGAACACAGATAAACACAGATTTTTTGATATTGTAAATAATTCGTGCGAAGTGCAATCAGTATAGCGAACGGTAGTGAGCCTGTTTGATTGCAATCAACTTTTTAGATAATCGAGGCGTTCGCTTGCGGCTCACTATACCGATTTCTTATCAACGCACGAATTATTTACAGTAAGGATTTTTTTAGATTTTTGCTAACTGCATCAAACCACTTAACACTTTACTTTAGATTATTTCTAATAAAACTCTTGCCATTGATTTTGCTTATAATTTATAAACTAGAGCAGATTAAGTTTGAATATACGGTTTTTCTCTGCGAACTCTGTGGATGGCGTGCGTGAGAAAAATAGTTCCCGCACACCATCAGGCGAAGATCGCAGAGTGAAAATCGAATCCAATAATTTTCCCTACACTGATATAAAATCTGCTCTAATTTAGTCTGAATTTCTTTATTCCATATCCAAATAACTTTTGAAAAGCGAAAGCTGTCAAAAGCATTTAACAGGATATAATTTTATTCAAAGACAGTCTGCAATTTAATTTGAACACTTATGGCACCGAAGTTGCTATAATGTTTTATAGTTTAGAGATTAACCGACACCTACAAAAATCCGGGGATCAGGAGAATCATATGTGGTTTGCATTCGCTATTATTAATTGCTTTTCAATTTTGGGATTAGTTTTTATGACTGCCTCGTTCGCTAATTCTCAGGGATTAGCCGGCGCAAAAATCTTGAGCAGCGAAGGAAACGTTGAAATTAAACGCCTTGCGCCGGACGGTAAAACTTTAAAGCGCATTAAGTTTCGCGCCGGTGACCAGCTTTTTGTGGGAGATTTGATTAAAACGCATTCCCCGGCGCGTCTGGTTATTGGTTTAGCTGACGGTTCCCAAGCCGTCCTCAGTGCCAATACGACGGTTGAGATAAAAGACGCGAAAAATTCTCCGCGCACTATTTTTAATGTTTTGCGGGGAAAAACCCGCATCAAGATTGAGAAAATGGGCGGAAAACCGAATCCTTATCGAATTACAACGCCAACGACGGTTATTGCCGTGCGCGGAACAATTTTCGACGTGATTGTCAAAGGCAACGAGACCAGCGTTTATGTCAGCGAAGGCGAAGTCAGCGTAGCTAATTTATTGTTTCCGGAGCGCGAGGTGATTTTAACACCGGGGCAGTTCACTGTTGTCGAAAAAGAACAGCCGCCGCAGAATTCGGCGCCGTTTAAGCCCGGCAAAAATGACAATTCTTTTAATCCGATTGCCGAACAAATGCGCAATCGCGGAATATTCGGCGATGATTCAGGTAATCCTTTTCCAGGCAATGGAAATAGTCCCGGTAATAGCGGCAACCCCGGAAACAGCAATAATCCATCCGGAGGCAGACCGGGCAATGTTCCCGCAAATCCCGGAAATCCAAATCGTCCCGGCAGACCTTAATTTTGATTGATGACCGATGGCAAAAAAAAGAATCAGCCACAACCGGTTTTTCCTGTACCAATGCTGTTTAAAACACGGATTTTAGTGGTGGACGACGAGCGCGGAGCACGTATGGCTCTGGAAGTGCCGCTTCGCCTTAGCGGTTATGAGGTGACGGCTGTTTCAAATGCGGAGGCTGGATTAGAATTAGGTCAGAAAAAAGACTTCGATGTGCTACTGACCGATGTTTATATGCCCGGCATCAACGGTTTGGAACTTGTACAGAAATTTCAGATTGTTTCTCCGCAAACGAAAATTATTGTAATGACGGCGCAAGGCTCGCTCGAAACGGCGTTGAAAGCCGTGCAACTCGGCGCGTTCGATTTTATCGCCAAGCCGTTTAATATCGAAGACGTTCTCACGCTTATCAGCCGCGCAACTGAAAATAATCCGCCACAAATAACTCTGGACGAAGCGACGGAGCGGGATTTTTCCGCTTCCGGCATTGTCGGACACAGCCCGCAAATGGTGCGCGTGTATAAATTGATCGCGGCGGCGGCGAGAACCGACGCGACCGTTTTAATCGAAGGCGAAACCGGAACCGGAAAAGAATTGGCGGCGCGGGCGATTCATAATCATTCGCCGCGCGCCGCGAAACCTTTTATAGCAGTCAATTGCAGCGCACTCACCGACACTTTGCTGGAATCGGAATTATTCGGTTACACGAAAGGAAGTTTTACCGGCGCGAACGCAGATCGCGCCGGATTGTTTGAAAGCGCGTCGGGCGGAACGATTTTTCTTGACGAAATCGGCACGGCGAATTCTTCGCTGCAAGCCGCTCTGCTGCGTGTCATACAGGAGAGAGAAATCCGACGAATCGGCAGCAGCGAAGCCCGCAGAATTGATGTCAGGATAATTGCCGCAACAAATACCACACTGGAAAAACTCGTCGAAAGAAATGAGTTTCGTCAGGATTTGTTTTATCGCCTGAGCGTTTTGACAATTCAACTTCCGCCTTTGCGTGAGCGCGGGCGCGAAGACCTCGAATTGCTTGTGCGTCATTTGTTGAAAAAAAACGCAGAAAAAACAGGTGCTTCGCTGAAAATCGCGGAAGATACGGTTGACGCTCTGGCGCACTACGAATGGGCGGGAAACGTTCGCGAACTGGAAAACGCCATCGAATATGCAGCAGCTGTCTGCTCGAACGGTTTGATAACGAATAACGATTTGCCGCCGCGCATTTTGTCTCAAGCGTCTCCGCAAACCGTCAATATCTCATCGAAAATGCCGTTTTCACTGGCAGACGACCGACCATTACTCGAAGAATTGTCTCGCCGTTATGTTCAATTAATTCTCTCCGAAAATGAGGGAAATAAGTCTCGGGCGGCTGAAATACTCGGCATCAACCGCCGAACGCTATACCGTTATTTAGAAGTTGCGGATGATCGGACGGAAACCGCTGCGGATGAAACGGCTGACAATTCCGCTTGATTAATATGCGCCGAAGAAAATTTAATTGGCTCAGAATCGGAGCAATCTGGATTGCCGGCGCGGCGGCAATTTTAATCGTTTCCTTTTTCGTTCCGACACTTCAAAACGCTTCGATCAATATGCTGTTTCGTTTGCGCGGCGAGCTGCCCGCGCCCGATGATATTGTGCTTGTGGCGATTGACGATGCGAGCCTTCAGCGCATCGGAAAATACCCCTGGTCGAGACAAATTACGGCGGAAGGTTTGGATAAAATCACGGCTGGCGAGCCGAAAGCGGTCGGACTCGATATTATTTACGCCGAAGAATCCGAACCGGAAGATGATCAACATTTAGCCGAAGCAATCGGGAAAAACAGGCGTGTCGTTTTGCCCGTACAGTTGTTTGAAACCGAATCGGAAACTGTTCCCGGACAAACCGAAATTATCTGGCTACTGCCTTTAACGGAATTCGGCGAAGTCGCGGCGGGCAAAGGTCACGCTCACGCTGCGCCTGACGTTGACGGAACTTTGCGGAGCATTCAACTCAGCAAAGCAGACGACAAAGGCAATCGTTTTTGGGCTTTCGGGTTGGAGATTTTGCGGGTTGCCGAACAAATATCGCCCGGAGATTTTGAAGAAAATCAGGGAGTTTTGCGGTTCGGTACTTACGCAATAACTCTTGTTCGCGAGACGGCGGCGGCGGCGGAAACAGCGGAAAAGATTCCGGGCGTTACTGTCGTGCGTTCAAACGAAATGCTGATCAATTATGTCGGCGCGACCAAATCTTTCCGGCAGTATAGTTTTGCGGATGTTTTAAGCGGCGCGGTTTCGCCCGAAACATTTAGAGATAAAATCGTTCTTGTCGGGGCGACTTCGCCGACGCTGGGAGATATACAGGTAACGCCGTTTATGCATTACGCTTCAGAGGAACGGCAAGGCGGGCAGGCAATGCCCGGAGTCGAGGTTCACGCCAACGTTATCAACACGATAAAAAGTCGCATCTGGCTCGGATTTCTGCCCGGGTTTTGGAATCTGGCACTCGCTTTTTTAATAATTCCGGCAACAACGCTGGCAGTAAAATTCCTCGACGGCTGGCGGCAAATCGTCGCATTCGCCGTTATTTTAACGGCGATCGTTGCGGGCGCGATTATCGCTTTTAACCATTATTTTTTAATTTTGCCGTTACCCGAAATGCTGACGGCTTTTCTGGCGGCTGTTCCGCTTCTTTTACTTGATCGTTCGCTGGCGGCGAGCCGTGATTTGGATGCGAAATTACACATGCTCTCCGAAGTCCAAAAGGGCTTTTTGCTTGACGAAAACGACAAAAAAGACAGGCAAAACCGCCTCGGCGCGATTGTTCCCAGAAATCTCGAATGGAAGCTGGAAGCGGTTGACGATATAACCGCGCGGCTTTTAACCCGAATGAGCTTTATCAATCGCGTTTTATCGGGCATGACCGACGGCGTGTTGGTCGCCGACACGCGAAACCGGATTGTTTTCGTCAACGAAAATTTCTCGCGGCTGGCTCTGATCGAAGCGAAAAATCTGCTCGGTCAGGATTTCATTGAATTTTCCGTCCGACGAAAAATTTTCTCTGAAAAAGAGTTACGCGATACACTTGAAAGCGTTTTGTCGGGTAAGAATTATGAAACGGAATTTGAAATTGCCGCGCCGCAAACGAAGCATTTCCTCATACGCTTTTCGCCTGTAACCGCAGGCGATGACGCGCTTTCAGAGCGTTTCGGTTTTTCCACCGAAACGCCCGTCATCGGCATTTTGATTATGCTGGCTGACATTACCGAACAGCGCGAGCTTGACCGTTTGAAAGCGGAAACCTTGCAGCTTGTTTCGCACGAATTGCGCTCGCCTTTGACCTCGATTCAAGGTTTAAGCGACGTTTTGCGAAAATTTCCCGTTTCCGAATCAGAATCACAGGAAATGCTCGACACGATTCACGCGGAAGCGGTTAGATTGAACGAAATGATCAGCCGCTTTCTCGACGTTAAACGGCTCGAATCGGGCAATCAGGAATTGCAGTTTTCGGAAATAGACGTTGAAAATCTTCTCGCTCAAAGCGTTTCGTCAATCAGTCCTACGGCGGCAGAAAAACAAATCGAAATTCGTCATAAAACAAACTCTTCGCTGCCGGTTTTGCGAGCTGACTCGCCGCTTCTCGCGCAAGCCGTCGTTAATCTTTTGAGTAATGCGGTGAAATACAGCCCGACCGAAACGTTTATCACAGTCGAAGCCTTGAAAGCGGATTCCGAACTAAAAATCATTATCAAAGACAACGGATACGGCATTCCGCCGGAGTCTCTCGAACGCATTTTTGACAAATTTTACCGCCTCAATCGCGATGAAACTTCGGAAACAATCGGCACGGGTCTTGGTCTTTCCTTCGTCAAAGAAGTCGCGGAAAAACACGGCGGGCGCGTTTCGGTTGAAAGCGAGGAAAATATCGGCTCGACTTTTACACTGCATCTTCCTTACCGAGAAAATTTGTCACACTATGAAAATAAATAAAAATCATTTCGGTTAATTTTGTCTCACTTCTCTTTTTCGCAAACTTTAAGACTCATCTTTTTTCTTATTCCAACACAACGATTAAGCCTTTTTTTTCTTTTTTCCGACGCGAATAAATAACTGGCACGTTCGTTGCACTAGCAGAATTGCGCCAACTCTCTCTCTCAGCGCAGAAAAAATTAAGAGGTAAAAATTATGAAAAACAAACTCGCATTAACTTTCTCATTGGTGGTTCTAACCGGACTAATCTTCATTTTAAGCGACACGGCTTCGGCTCAAGGTCGCAGCGGCGGCGCAGGAGGAGGACGCGGCGCGGGCAATCAGGGCGCGGGTCGTCCGAGCAATCCCGGAGTTGATTTCGGACGCGGCAGAGCGTCAGAGCGATCGGGAGGTCGTTCTGATGTAGGTTTAGAAAGAGCCGGAAACGCTTCCGGCGGGCGTTCTGATGAAGGAATGAACCGCGCTCGCGCGGCAAACGAAAATCGGCGGCAAGCCGAGCGTGAAATGCAAAAACGCCCGGAAATCGCCGAAATGCTCGGAATAAACCGCGATGATTTGCGTCTTCAGTATCAAGCGGCTTTAGCGGACAATCCGAATTTAAAATTCGGGCAATTCGTCGCCGCGAACGTCTTAGCGGATAATCTTTCGACGAGAAATCCGAATATTACGACAACAGCTATTTTAGGCGGACTCGCCGAAGGCAAAAGCATCGGGCGCGTTCTGCAGGATTTTGGAATAAGTTCGAGTGAAAGGCGCGAAGCCGTTCGCAATGCTGAAAATAAAATCAAACAGAATAAAAAACGTCAATAAATTCCTCTGTTTACGCTGATTGCGAAAACAAGTGAGTAAACAAGAAAATCTCTGATGTTAATGAACGGACAAACAATTTATCAGAATGATTGCAAGCCGTCGGACGAAAGTTCGGCGGCATTGCCTTCCTCACTTTCCTCAGCTATAAAGGATGGCTCACGTCCGCGTGTTCACGGAAAATTTATCTTCGCCGGGGAGGAAAAACTTTATTTGCGCGGCGTTACTTACGGGACTTTTAAGCCGGACGCAGATGGACAAACGGATTTTGATCCGCGCAAAGTCGGGCGCGATTTCGCATTGATGGCAGCGCACGGTATAAACACCGTGCGCGTTTATACCGTGCCTCCGCGCTGGCTGCTCGACGCGGCGCAGCAACACGGATTGCGCGTGATGATCGGCTTGCCCTGGGAACAGCACATTGCTTTTTTAGATGCTAAAAAAATTGTCCGATCAATCGAAAATCGCGTTCGTCAAGGAGTTCGCGCCTGCGCGAATCATCCGGCGGTTTTGTGTTTTGTCCTCGGCAATGAAATTCCAGCGTCAATCGTACGGTGGCACGGACACCGCGAAGTTGAGCGATTTCTGCGGCGGCTTTATAAAATTGTGAAGTCGGAAGACCCGGAAGGACTCGTTACTTACGTTAATTTCCCCACGACAGAATATCTCGATTTGTCGTTTGTTGATTTTGTCAGCTTTAACGTCTATCTCGAAACGCGGGAACAATTTGAAGCGTATCTGGCGCGTTTGCAGAACATCGCCGGCGACCGTCCGCTGGTAATGGCGGAGATCGGTCTGGACAGCCGGCGAAACGGTTTGGAAGCGCAGGCGGAATCGCTCGATTGGCAGATTCGCGCCGCTTTTGCGGCGGGCTGTGCCGGAGCTTTCGTGTTTTCGTGGACGGATGAATGGTATCGCGGCGGCGCGGAAATCGAAGATTGGGATTTCGGTTTAACCACACGCAGTCGGGAATCAAAGCCCGCTCTCGAAATTGTTCGGAAGGCTTTTTCGGAAGTCCCGTTTCCCGCCGAAATGAAGTTCCCTAAAATCTCGGTCGTCGTTTGCAGCTATAACGGTTCGCGTACGATCAGGGATTGTTTTGAAGGATTATCAAAGCTCGATTATCCCGATTTTGAAGTGATTGTCGTCAATGACGGCTCAACCGATAACACAGCTGAAATCGCGCGTGAATATCCATTCAAATTGTTCAACACGCCGAATATGGGTTTGAGCAGCGCACGCAATACCGGAATGCTGGAAGCGGCGGGAGAAATCGTCGCTTACACTGACGACGACGCGCATCCCGACCCGCATTGGCTTAAATATCTTGCCGCGAGTTTTATGAAAACTTCGCACGCCGGAATCGGCGGACCGAATATCGCCCCGCGCGACGACGGGGAAATTGCCGAATGCGTCGCCAACGCGCCGGGCGGTCCGATTCACGTTTTGACGAGCGACACCGAAGCCGAACATATTCCGGGCTGCAATATGGCTTTTCGGCGCGAGGCTCTGCTGGCAATCAATGGTTTCGACACGCAGTATCGCACCGCCGGAGACGACGTTGACCTTTGCTGGCGGATTCAGGAAAAAGGCTGGACGCTCGGATTCAGTCCGGCGGCGATTGTCTGGCATCACCGGCGAAATTCAATTCGAGATTATTGGCGGCAGCAGCAAGGCTACGGCAGAGCCGAAGCTCTGCTCGAACGCAAATGGGCTGATAAATACAACGCCGCCGGACATCTGACCTGGACGGGCAGACTCTACGGCAAAGGCTTGACCGAAGCGGTAAAACTGCGTCGCGGGCGAATTTATCAGGGCGTCTGGGGAAGTGCGCCGTTTCAGGCTGTTTATCAGCCGAACGGCAATTTAATCGCGTCTTTGCCTTTGATGCCCGAATGGTATCTGGTCTTCGGATTGCTTGCCGCGCTTTCGGCTCTCGGATTTCTCTGGCAGCCGATGTTTTTGTTTTTGCCGCTTTTACTAATCTCCGTTCTCGCTCCGGTCGCGCAGGCGATCTTAAGCGGACTCAAGGCTTCGTTTTTAACCGCCCCGGAAAATCGCTCCAAAGAAATAAAAATGCGATTTATCACGACTTTGCTTCATCTGCTGCAGCCGGCGGCGCGTTTAAAGGGGCGGCTTAAATTTGGTTTGTCTCCCTGGCGGCGGCGGCGCGGCGGAAGTTTCGTTTTGCCGGTGGCTCGAACAATCATTTTTTGGAGCGAAAATTGGCGCGATTCTTTTGAACGGCTGCAAAGTTTGGAAAATGCCGTTCAAGCCGAAAAAGCGATTGTCCATCGCGGCGGCGATTTCGATATTGATTGGGATTTATTTATCCGGGGAGGAATGTTCGGCGGCACGCGGCTTTTTGCCGTAACTGAAGAACACGGTCAGGGCAGACAATTGACGCGAGTCCGCGTTTTTCCGAAAGGCTCGATTTTTGTTCTCGCGCTCATCGCGTTGTTATCTTTGCTCACTTTGTTGGCGGCTTTCGAAGGCGCGTTGGTCGTCGCGCTGCTAACCGGCGTTTTAGCGTCCGCGATTGTTATTCGTTCGGTTCTCGAAGCGGGTTTTACGACCGCTGCCGCTTTGCGGGCGATTGACCGCGTGTGCCAGGAAGAAAACGCCGTAACGTTGGAAAAAGAAAAAAGAGTTAATTATCAAGAAGCGGGAGTTTATCAAAATGTCGAACAAATTCGGCAGATTCCTTCAGATTAAAAAAACTTCTGTTTGATTTTGTGAGTATTGTGAAAACAAAAGTTCAAATCAAAAAATTTCTCAGCCTGCCGCTGCTGTTGATCTTTCTAACGATCTCAGCCGCCGCGCAAGATTCGGCGCGTCTGCAGGTGAGAGTCGTTGATCCGAACGGCGCGGTCGTGGCGGGTGCAGTTTTGACTCTCACCGGAGACAATCAAAATCGCCAATTTACCTTTACCGCAGACGAACAGGGACAATATTTTTTCGCCGGCATTCCGCCCGGAAATTATTCTCTAAGCGTTAAGGCGCAAGGCTTTGCCGAATCTACGCGGCAAATTGAGATCAAATCGTCGGATGCGATAACGCTCGACGTTGCTTTGCAAATAACGATCAGCGAGCGAATTGATGTGCGTTTAGTTGAAGACAATCTCACGGCAATCACATTGAGCGGAGACAAACTAGCCGCTTTGCCCTCTGATCCGCGGCAGTTGCTGCTTCGCCTGCAAAGATTAGCCGGCGCGGGCGGGAATCCCAATGATTTGATTATTTATGTTGACGGTTTCCGTGAGGACGGGAAACTGCCGCCGAAAGAAACGATCGCCGCGATTCGCATTAACGCCGATCCTTTTTCGGCTGAATTTCCCGAACCGGGACGCGCCCGCGTCGAGATAATCACGAAACCCGCAACGGAGCGGTTTCGCGGCGAACTTAATTTTTATTTTGCCGATGAATCCCTGAACGCCCGAAATTCTTTTGCGCGCGAACGCGCCCCGCTGCAAATGAGAAATTTCAGCGGAGCGTTCAGCGGTCCGATCAAGCGCGAACGCTGGGGATATTTTCTGGAGTTTTCACGCAATAGCCGGGAAGACAACGCGCTTATTAACGCTTTGACGATTAATCCGACGACGTTTCAGCCTTTTCCTTTTAACGCGACAGTTTCGACACCGGCGCGAACAAATGCGTTTTCCGCGCGCACCAGCCGCTTGTTCGGAAAAACACATACTTTCGATGCTCGTTACGGTTTTGTGGACACTTTGCAGCGAAATCAGGGACTGGACAGCAGTTTCGATTTGCCCGAGCGGAGCGTGAGCACAAACTGGCGCGAAAATTCGCTGCGGTTTTCGCTGCTTTCGGTGCTGAGCGAAAATTCTTTTAACGAAGCGCGTTTGAGCCTCAGCCGCAAGCGTTATCGCGCCGAAGCGGTAAATCAAAATTACGCGATTCTGGTTTTCGACTTTTTCAACGCGGGCGGCAATCAGGAATCTTTATTTCTGGACGAAGCGAGCCGGAATATGCGGGTGGAAAATAATTTTACGAGAATTGCCGGAAATCATTCTTTAAAATTCGGCGTTTCCGCGTCAGCCATAAGTTATGAAAGCACAGACCGCTCGAATTTCGGCGGGACGTTTATTTTCGGAAGCGATTTTGAACGCAACGATCGCGGATTTCCCGTATCTATCTACTCTTACGTTTCGCCGCTGGAAAGCTATCAATTGACGCTTTTGCGCCGCGTCGGTTATCGCCCGCTGCAATTTTCAATTAATCAGGGCGATCCGTTTGCGTCTTTGAAGCAGTGGGACGGCGCGATTTTCGCGCAGGACGACTGGCGAGTTTCCGGGCGTTTGACCGTATCGCTCGGACTTCGCGCCGAAACTCAGACGAACTTGAAGGGCGTTAATTTCGCGCCGCGTGCCGCGCTCGCCGTGCGCCCGTTTAAAAATGTCGAAAGCGTTTTGCGCGTCGGCGCTGGCTTTTTTTATTCGCGGGTTGATTCGGGAATAACGCTCGACGCGATTCGGTATGACGGCTCGCGTGTGGAAGAACTTGTCGTGCAGCGTCCGCCGTTTTTTCCGACAGTTCCGGCGGTTCTTAATCGCGCCGTCGCGCTGACGACGATCCGCACAAAATCGCCTGATTTGACCGCGCCGTATAATTTCATTTCGACGATCAGCTACTGGCAGCAGCTTTCCAAAAACTTCAACGCCACAATTTCTTACAACTGGCAGCGCGGCGTTCACCTGCTTCGCACCCGAAACGTCAACGCGCCGGTTCCCGGCACAAACAACGTGCGACCGAATGATGCGCTCGGAGCGATCTTGCAATACGAATCAACCGGGAATTTACAGCGGCACGAATTTAATTTCGGACTGCAAGGCAGTTTGATCGATAAATTCAGTTTCTACGGCAATTATCGTCTGGCGTTTGCCGACAGCGACACGGACGGCGCGAAAACGGCGGCGGCAAATTCTTACGATCTGACCAGCGAACGGGGGCGTTCCGCTTTCGATCAGCGACATCAATTTTATTTCGAGTCTTACGTTCAGCTTCCGTTTGGAATCTATTTCAGCCCGAACGTATTTATCGCTTCCGGCGCACCGTTTAATATCTTAACCGGCAGAGACGACAACGGCGACACGCTTTTCACGGATCGTCCGGCGTTTGCCAATCCGGGCGATGCCGGCGCGTTAGCGACGCGCTTCGGTACGTTTAATCTGAATCCGCAGGCGGGCGACAGAATAATTCCACGAAATTACGGGCGCGGCGCGAGCCAGATCAGCATTAACTTTAATCTTTCCAAAACGATTTTCTTCGGCGCGGAAAAAAGCGGGCAAACCGCGCAGCTTGATCAAGGAAATTGCAGCTCCGGAATTTTACAAAAGATACGTTGCGGACTTGATCGCCGCTACGGTTTGACCTTTAGCGCAGACGTTTACAACGTAATAAACCGCACAAATTTTGTTGAATTCAATAATGTGGTAACTTCGCCGAAGTTTGGTCTTCCGAATCGCGCGGCGGACGCACGGCGTTTTCAATTGGGAATAAGTTTGAGCTTTTAACTGCGATGCCGGGAAGAAATTACACAGAAAAAAAAGAAAAAGTCGCATCGCGGCGCTTATTGGCGCGGCTTTTGCGCTATGGCAAACCGTATCGCCTTTCTTTCACTCTTTTTGCCGCGCTTTCCGTCGTCGAAATTTTCATCGGTCTGATCGTTCCCTGGACGATGAAAATTCTGATTGACAACGTGCTGGGCAGCCAGCCTATTCCGTCGTGGCTTGCTCCGATCACAGATGCTTTTTCGCTCGAAAATAAAATCTCGCTGCTGATTGCGGTTTGTCTTGCCGGACTTTTGATCGGTTTGTTCAGCCAGCTCGTTTCGCTGCTGCACACGCAATTGCAGGTCGGAATCGGGCAAAAAATGGTGCTTGATCTGCAGCGCGATCTTTTCGAGTATCTGCAAAAACTTTCTCTGCGTTATCACCAGCAAGCCGGAACGGGCGACGCGATTTACCGGCTCAACAGCGATGCCTATTGTATCAGCAACATTATTCTGCACGGTTTGTTTCCGCTCGCCAGCGCACTGTTGACGCTTGTTTTGATGTTGTTTATCTTAGTGCAGATTCAATGGTCGCTGGCTCTGCTTTCGCTTATCATAATTCCGCCGCTGTTCCTGACGATTCATCGCTATTCGACGCGGCTTTATGAACGCAGCGAACGGGTTAAGGAAATGGAATCAGGAATTTTCAATCTCGTTCACGAAGTTTTTTCATCGATCAAACTCGTCAAAGCGTTTTCACGCGAGCAATTTGAAAAAGAAAAATTTGTCGAAAAAGGAACGGAAACTCTTCGCGCCCGCTTGAACATTACGCTGCACGAGTCGCTTTTCTCTTTTATTATCAGCGGTTTGACTTATACCGGAACGGCAGCTGTTCTGGCGGTCGGCGGCTGGCACGTTTTGCAGGGAACTTTGACAATCGGCGAACTCCTCGTCGTCATCGCGTATCTCGGTTCGGTTTACGGACCGCTTTCTTCGATCAGCCACACCATAGGAAATTTGCAGGGTTCGATGGCAAGCGCACGGCGGGTTTATGACACGCTGAATCTGCATCCGGAGGTTGAAGAATCGGCGGGAGCGGTCGAAATCGAAAAACCGCGCGGGTATATTAAATTTGAAAATGTCAGTTTCGGTTATTCGGATGATCGTACGGTTCTGAACAACATCAGTTTTGAAATTCAACCCGGACAAATGATGGCGGTCGTCGGGCTGACCGGCGCGGGCAAAAGCACGCTGGTCAGCTTGATTCCGCGATTTTACGACGCGGCTTCCGGCACTGTTTCGATTGACGGCGTTGACGTGCGGGAAATGCGTCTCAAACAGTTGCGCGAATCAATCAGCGTCGTCACGCAGGAGCCGATTTTATTTTCTTCGAGCCTCGGCGACAACATTCGCTATGGAAAACTTGACGCTTCGCCCGAAGAAATTATCGCGGCGGCGCAAGCCGCGCAGGCTCACGATTTTATCAAGGAATTGCCGGAAGGCTACGACACGCTTTTGGGCGACGCGGGCAGCCAACTTTCGGGCGGCGAACGCCAGAGAGTTTCAATCGCCCGCGCACTTTTGAAGAACGCTCCCGTTTTAATTTTAGACGAGCCGACTTCCGCGCTCGACTCGCGCTCGGAAAGCCGAATTTTTACAGCCTTACGACAGTTAATGAAAAACCGCTCGACAATTGTTATCGCGCACAGGCTTTCGACGATTCGCAATGCTGACAAAATTCTCGTTCTCGACGGCGGACAAATCGCGGGCGAAGGCAGCCACGACGAGTTGCTCAAAACTAACGAGCTTTACCGTGAATTATACGAACGCTTGCTGATGGGATTCGGTTTTGATCACTTCGAGCCGCAATACGACGAAGGCGCAGCCGAAAAAAACGGCGTTTTGGCGAAGGCTGAAACGATTTAAGCGTCAATGGAAAATGGAAAATGGAAAATTAAATTGCAGGGCTGTTTTATAAAATCTGAAAACGGTCGCTTGCCTGCTTAAAAAATTGTGTAAGGAGTTGATAGATAAATCGCGCTTCGTTCGAGATAAAAATATGAAAATCATTCTGGCAGGAATTATCGCGCGTTATCCGTTTGGCGGAGTGACCTGGTGTTCGCTGATGTATCTGCTCGGACTTCGCGCTCTCGGTCACGAAGTTTATTATCTCGAAGACACGGGCGAATGCGTTTACGATTATGCAAAAAACACGATTTCGCTCGATTCCGCATACGGTTTGAATTACATAAATTGTTCGCTCGCGCAGTTCGGTTTGGAAAACCGTTGGATTTTTGTTGATTACAAAGGCGAATATTTCGGCAAAACGAAAGAACAAACAAAAGAAATCTGCGAAACGGCGGATTTATTTATCAATCTTTCGGGCGGCGCGTGGTTCTGGCGCGACGAATACCGCGAAATTCCCCGAAAAATTTTTATTGACACCGACCCGGCTTTCACACAGGCGGCGATTGCGAAAGGCGAAGGCTGGTATGTCGAGTTTTTCAAAGGATTTGACCGGCTTTTTACATTCGGTCGCAACATCGGTGCTGAAGACTGCGCCGTTGCGAAAACGCCTTTCGAATGGAAAAAGACCTGGCAGCCGGTTGTTTGCGAGGAATGGGAAACTGACATTCCGCCCGCGCGCGATATTTTTACAACCGTGATGACGTGGAAAAATCAGAGTTTCGCGGACGCGGACGGCAATAAAGACAAACAGTTTAAGCATTTTTTGGATTTACCCGCGCAAACCGACCAGCCGATTGAATTAGCCGTCAATGGCGCGCAGGATTTATTGCGCTCGCACGGCTGGCAGACGGTAGAAGGAATGAATGTGTCGAAAAACATAAATCTTTATCGAAATTATATTCAAAGTTCAAAAGCCGAATTCAGCGTCGCCAAAGATTTATACGTTTCAACGCGCAGCGGCTGGTTCAGCGACCGCAGCGAATGTTATCTCGCCGCGTCGCGTCCGGTTCTGGTTCAGGAAACCGGATTCGGTAAATATCTTCCAACGGGCGAAGGCTTGCTTTCTTTCAGCAACGCGGAAGAAGCGTTAGACGGAATCGGGCGCGTCAACGCCGATTATCAAAAGCACAGCCGCAAGGCGCGGGAGATTGCCCGTGAGTTTTTCGACGCCAAAGTCGTTCTACCGCAAATGCTAAGAGAGGCGGGAGTTTAGTAAAAAAGAGGATTTTAAAAATATGAGAATCGCCCAAATAGCTCCGGTTGCCACAACAATCCCGCCGCCGAAATCCGGCTCGGTGGAATTGATGACCTCGCTTTTGACCGAAGGATTGGTCGAGCGCGGTTATGACGTGACGCTGTTCGCGACGGGCGATTCACAGACAAATGCAAAACTTCATGCTGAATTTCCGCGCGGTTACTGGCACGACAACGAAATGTATCCGTGGGAATTCTACGAAATGGTCAATCTTTCCGCCGCCTGCGAACGCGCCGCGGATTTTGACATTATTCATTATCAGGCGGCTTATTATCCGATGAGTCTCGCTTTTACGCGGCACATTTCAACTCCGTTTGTGCAAACGGTTCATCATTATCCGTATCCGGGCGAAACACGGCTCTGGAAACGCTACCCGGAAGCTAATTTTACTGCGGTTTCGCAATGCCAAGCCAAAGCTCTGGAAGAATTAAATTGCGTCGGAACGGTTTATCACGGCATCGAGACACAAAAATTTACATTTAAGCCGCAGCCGGAAGATTATCTTTTGTTTCTGGGAAGATTCACAAAGGGAAAAGGAGTGCTGGAAGCCATTGAAATCGCGGAAAGATTGGGGATTAAACTGCTTCTCGCCGCGCCTGAAGACGATTATTTCCGTGAAATCGTCAAGCCGCGCGTTGACGGCAAATTGATTGAATACGTCGGCGAAGTTGACCACGCCGGAAAAAACAAACTTCTCGGCGGCGCACTGGCATTGCTTTATCCGGTGCAGGAAGGCGAGCCGTTCGGTCTGGTGATGACCGAGGCGATGGCTTGCGGAACGCCGGTTCTCGCGCTCGATAAAGGCGCAGTAAAGGAAATAGTCGAAAACGGCGTGAACGGCTACCGGGTTGAAACGCTCGACGAAATGTGTTCGGTTTTTCCCGAAGTTTTGCGCCTTGACCGCGCAAGAGTACGCGCCTCGGCGGTGGAAAAATTCGATGTCGAGCAAATGGTCGAAGGTTATATCAACATTTACGAACGGATTTTGCAATCGGAAAAGGAAATGAAAGCTAAAGTTTATGAGCAGTCAAAACGGTAAAAACAATCTCTCGCTGTTGGCAATTTTCGCGCATCCGGACGACGAAGCGATTATGACGGGCGGAACGCTCGCTTTTTACGCGCGGCGCGGCGTTGAAGTCAATTTGCTCTGCGCGACAAGAGGCGAATGGGGGACAATCAGCTGCGAGTCGCTTGCCAGTCGGGAAAATCTGGCTGAAGTGCGTGAACAGGAATTGCGGCATTCCTGCTCGATTTTAGGCGTGAATTTACTCGGTTTTCTGGATTGCCCTGACGGGAAAGTGAACGAAACAACCTGGTGCGAAACGGAAGAGAAAATTGTCCGGTATATCAGAAAAACACGCCCGCAGGTTGTAATAACTTTCGGTCCTGACGGTTTATATTGGCATCCGGATCATATTGCCACCGGCAGCATTACGACGCTCGCCTTCGAATCGGCGGGCGACGCCGATCGCTTCGGCAATCAGCGGGAAGAAAATCTTGAACCTTTTCAGCCCGATAAGTTATATTACGCCGTTTATCCCGATTTTCTGATGCGACAAATGGCGGCAAGCGTTTTGAAAGAAAATAAATCCGCGCAGTTGTGGGGTTTTTCGGCTGAAACTTTTGGCGTTCCGGCAAATCAGATAACGACGATGCTGAATATCGAAGAAACTCTCTCGGAAAAAATGAATGCGATCAGAGCGCATCAAACGCAATTTGCCGCAAATAATATTTTTTCCCTGATCAATGAGGAAGACGCGCGGCATTTTTTATCCAGAGAATTTTTCCGTCTTGCCAAACCTGAAGCCGCTTTCGGCGATTTGAAGACCGGTTTATTCGCAGAAGAATTATTTGACACTAACACGAGATTTGAAAAAAACGAAACGATTTCTTGAAATTGGAGAAAATGAAATGAGATATTTTAACAACTTTGGAGCAGCATTTATTATGCTTTTAACCGGCTTTTGCGGATTTAACGCATTTGCTGCAGACGAAAATTTTGGATTTGATTCGAGTGAGCAGTCATCAGTCTGCGCCGTTCCGAATTATGCCGGAAGAACCGATTTATCAGCCGGGACAAAACCCTTGTCGGTTACAGCCGCCGATTTTAATGCGGACGGAAAACAGGATTGGGCGGTCGCTAATTTCAGTGCGCACAATATTACGGTATTTCTCGGCACCGGCGCGGGCGGCGTTCTTTCTTCGAGCGTTCTTAATGCGGGAACAAATCCGAGCGTCGTCACAAAAGGCGATTTTAACAACGACAACAAAATTGATCTGGCGGTCGTTAATTCCGGTTCGGATAATATAATGATTTATCTCGGAAATGGCGCGGGCGGCTTTGCTTCGCCTGTGAGCTATAACGTCGGGGCGAATCCGAGCGCGATCGTTGTTAGCGATTTTAACGGCGACAATCGGAGAGATCTAGCCGTTACAAATGCGGATTCTCATAATTTAACGGTGTTGATGGGAACTGCCGCCGGCGGTTTTACTTCATCAACCGTCGCTGTTTTCGGCTTTTCTCCATTGGGAATCGCCGCCGATGATGTCAATGGAGACGGAATTAAGGATTTAATCGTGGCGAATTTCTTTTATGACGGGCTGGGAAACAACGTTGCGATTTTAAGAGGACTTGGCACCGGTCAATTCGTGCGGCTGCGCGAACTTTACGCCGGACACGAACCAAACGCGATTGTGACGGGCGATTTTAATGCGGATAATCGAATTGATATTGCCGTCGCGAATTCGGGTTCGTGGGATGTGTCGGTTTTTTACAACAACGGCAGCGCCACATTCGCTCCGCAGCAGCTTTTCGATGTCGGGATCAGTCCGGGCGCGATTATCGCCGCCGATCTGAACGGTAACGGAAAATTGGATCTAGCCGTCGCCAACTGGTTTTGGGATAATGTTTCGGTTTTGCGAAATCATGGCACGTCTTTTAATCAGGCGCACCATTTCTTCACCGGATTAAACGCGAGTGCCGTCGCGGCGGCGGATGTTAATTCGGACGGAAGAATGGATCTGCTTGTAACAAATGCGGGCGCGAACAAAATCAGTGTTTTATCCGGCGTTTGCACTTCGACAAAAAACCGGCAGCTTGCCGATTACGACGGCGACGGACGCGCTGATCTGACGGTTTTTCGCCCCGGCAACGGAACCTGGTACCGGCGGAACAGTTCAGATAACAAATTTGTCGGCGCACAGTTCGGCGTAAGCGATGACCGAATCGTGCCGGGCGATTATAACGGCGACGGCAAAGCCGATATTGCTGTATATCGTCCGAGCAGCGGAGCTTGGTATATCTTAAACAGTTTCAATTACACTTTTCGCGTAGTACAATTCGGGATCAGCGAAGACATTCCCGCACCTGCCGATTACGATGGCGACGGAAAAACCGATATTGCGGTTTTTCGCCCGTCAAACAGCACCTGGTATTTGCTGCAAAGTTTTACCGGCTTTGCAGGAATGCAGTTTGGCGCAAGCGGCGATGTTCCCGTCGCGGAAGATTATGACGGCGACGGAAAAGCCGACATCGCAATTTTCCGCCCGTCGGTCGGCGAATGGTGGATAAATCGTTCGAGCGGCGGAACACTCGCTCTGCAATTCGGAACCTCAACCGATAAACCCGTCCCGACAGATTTTACGGGCGACGGCAAAGCCGATGTCGCTTTCTGGCGACCGGCTTCGGGCGAATGGTTTATTTTGCGGAGCGAAGATTTTTCATTTTATTCCTTACCGTTCGGTATTTCGACCGATATTCCAACTCCCGGCGATTATGACGGCGACGGCAAAGCGGATGTTGCTATTTATCGAGACGGCATTTGGTATTTGAACCGTTCACAGTCTGGTTTTACAGCAGTCGCCTTCGGTGCGCCAAATGATAAACCGATCCCGAATGCTTTTGTTCCGTAAAACACCCAGAGTTTCTAATTCGAAAAAAACGCTCGCTTTTTAGGAAAAGCGAGCGTTTTGTTTGTGTATTTTAAGTTGTTAAAATTTATTTGTTGGCATTTCTAGTGTTGGCATTTGAACCGTTAGATGACATATTGGTCATTGAATCTTTCGAATCAACTTTCAGCATATCTTTAACTTCTTTTACACCGTCAATATCTTTAGCAACTTTAACGGCTTCTGCTTTTTGGTCTGCAGTTCCGACAGTTCCGCGAAGCGTAACAACATCGTTTTCGACATCAACATTGATGGTTGATTCTCTTAAACCGCTGGTTGTTAACAAAGCCGCGCGAACTTTTGTCCAGAGCCACATATCATTTGCGCCTGTTCCGACTTTACTATCGGAGTCTTTGGCTTCTCTTTCGTATCTTTCCTTATCTTTATCAAAATCTTCGCGAGTTAATTCTTTGTTGGTGTTAGTATTAGTGTTGGTGTTGACGTTGGTATTGACATTGGTATTTCCATTATCATTTACAACAATCGCCTTATTTGAATTTGTTGTCGGAGTTGTTTCACAACCGATTAAAGCCATCGAAAAAATGGCAACGAACGTAAGTAATGTAATTTTTTTCATATTGATCCCTCTTTTCATTTTTAAACTTCTAATTAGAATAAACCCCTTAGAAAAGAGTTGTGTAAAAAACACAACTCTTGCTTAAGGGGATAAGAATTTATAATTACACTAAACTTATTGGAAGTTGTCAATTCAGCATTGTTAAGTATCGTGTCTTTCAATAAAGAATTTTCATTTTAAGAAAGCAAGATTTTTCATTTTTTCCATTTATCATTCACCATTCACCATTCACCGTTCACCATTAATCTGCCCACGTCGGTCAGGCAACCTTTTCTGAGGGTTGATGCAACCAAAATTATATGATCAACGTATGAACTTTTTACGATAATTTTCTAAAAAGTCAATAAATTAAAATCAATAAATTGGAGGTTTTTATGTTACGCAAATCAGTTGCATATCTTTTGCTTTCTTGCTTATTTTGTATTTCGGCGTTTGCCCAAAACGCACCGACCGAACGCCAACAGTCCGGCGAGAAAGCGCGGACAATGGTTTTCACGACATCTTTTGACGGAAGCTATTTGGGCGTTCAAACAAAAGATGTTTCAAAAGAAAATATGGCTCAATTCGGCTTAAATGAAGTTCGCGGAGTTGTAATAGAAAAAGTTTTGGACAATTCGCCGGCGGCAAATGCCGGATTGTTGAATGGGGATGTTATCATCCGTTTTAACGGCGAAGAAATTACCAGCGTTCGCAAATTAACGCGTTTAATCGGCGAAGTTGCGCCGGATCATAAAGCAACCGTCACGGTTTTGCGAAACGGCGCGGAACGCAGTTTTGACGTGACAATGGGAAAACGCGACCTGCCGCAATTTTTTGACGGTAATTACAGAATGGAAAATTTACCGCCGATGCCGAGAATTCCAGCAGTTCCGGCTTTGCCGCGCGGTGAATTTCCTGTTTTGAAAGACGGCGATGCTCAAGGATTTTTCTGGTCTGCCGGCGCAAACCGGCAGATCGGCATCAGCGTGACGAGTTTGACTAAACAGCTTGGCGATTATTTCGGTGCGGCGGAAGGCAAAGGACTTTTGATTAACAGCGTCCGCGAAAATTCGCCCGCCGCCAAAGCCGGTTTGCGCGCCGGAGATATTATTGTCGAAGTCGAAGGCAAAGAAGTAAATAACAATCTCGAACTGATTCGGACGATAAATGAAAAAAAGGAAGGCAATGTTAATTTGGTAATTATCCGCGACCGCAACCGTCAAACAATTTCGGTTACGCCTGAAGCGACGAAACCAGGCGGTTTCAAATTGGACGGCGATCTGGAAAAATTATTTTTTGAGAATGCGCCGCCCGCATCGAATTTGCGTCTGACCGCGCCTTTGAATCTTGAAAAATTAATCGTTCCGGGCATTTTGGAATAATCTTTCAGCTGAATGAAAAATGCGTAAAAGTTTATTTTTCAAAACTTTTACGCATTTTTTTCTCTGTTTTTAATTTCGCTCAAATCTCGTCTCGAGCGACTTCTACGGCAAGATCATTCGCTCTGCGGCTATCTTCCATAGCCTCTTTTTCCAGTTTCTTAAATTGTTCGTCTTTTTCCTGAAATTCGGCTAAAACAACTTCGCGCTGTTTAATATCTTCGGGATCATATCCATTTCGCAAAGCCAGAGCGATTTGCCGCCGAAGTTCAAACGCTTCCATTAATTTCCGCAAACTGCTTTCCTTTAATTCGAGATATTCCCTGAAATTGGGATTGATGTCCAAATTTTTTGCTTTCTCTATTTTTTCGACGGCTTTGATTCCCAAAGCCATTCCGTCATTTATCGCATAAACCGCATCATTAGCAATTTTTTTGACATCTTCGACCTTTTTATTCTTCATCGCAATTTTCAGGTCTTCAACTCTGTTTTCATTGGCTTTATACAATCTTCTAATATCCTGAAGGTCTTTATTTGCTGAGTCAATCAGTTTTACGGCTTCTTCCGTGTCGTTTTGTAAATTTAAAATAGACCGGTTATCGTCATTTTTACATCCAGATATAAATATGAGCGAAAAAATAAGCGATATTTTCAGTAATTGTTTTATCATTTTGACTCAAATCTATTTTACTCATTTTAACCCATTATTCAAAGACTTTTTGCAAAATTCTCGCTCACTTTTGGATTATTCAACAGTTTTGCTCAAGTGCTTAATTTTAGCCGAATATATTTCTAACCTTGTCCATAAATGATTGATCTTGAAAATCAATGTCTTCGATTTCGGCAAGTTGTTCTAACAATTTTCGCTGTTCTTTGGTCAATGTTTTTGGCGTAATCAGCGTTACGGCGACAAAAAGATCGCCTTTGCCGCGACCGCCGAGGCTCGGCATTCCTTTGCTTCTGAGGCGGAAAACCGTTCCGGTCTGCGTTCCGGCGGGGATTTTCAGTTCTTCTTCTTCTTCGAGCGTCGGCACTTTGATCTCTGCGCCGAGCGCGGCTTGGGCAAACGAAATCGGCACGGATGCGTAAAGATTCGCGCCTTGCCGTTCAAAAATTTCGTGTTCGGCAACGTGTATGACGACATACAGATCGCCCGAAGGTCCGCCGTTCGGTCCGCCTTCGCCTTCGCCGTTGATTCTCAGGCGCGAACCCGTTTCGACACCTGCCGGAATTTTTATTTCGAGTTTCTTTTCTTTTTCGACTCTGCCCGCGCCGCGGCATTCTTTGCACGGATTTTTAATGATCTGCCCTTTTCCGGAGCAATTCGCGCAAGTTCGCATAACGCTGAAAAAACCTTGCTGAAAGCGCGTCTGTCCGCTGCCCTGACACGTAATACAGGTTTCCGGTTCGCTTCCTTTTTCCGTGCCTTTGCCGCTGCATTCTTCGCATTTTTCAAGACGCGGAATTTTCAATTTTTCTTCCTTTCCGGTCGCCGCTTCTTCCAGACTGATTTCTAAATCGTAGCGCAAATCCGAGCCGCGCTGGACGGTGGAGCGTCTGCCGCCGCCGCGTGCGCCGCCGCCGAACATATCGCCGAATCCGAAAAGATCGAAAATATCTTCAATATTGGTAAATCCCGGATCGAATCCCGCGCCTGCGCCTGCGCCGACTCCGGCGTGTCCGAAACGGTCGTAACTGGCGCGTTTGCCCGCATCGGAAAGCACCGAATAGGCTTCGGCACATTCCTTAAATTTTTCTTCGGCTTTCACATCGCCCGGATTTTTGTCCGGGTGATGCTTGATCGCCAGTTTGCGGTAAGCCGCTTTGATTTCAACTTCAGTAGCGTTTTTTGAAACGCCTAAAATTTCGTAATAATCTTTTTTGCTCATATTCACAAATGCGGAAATCTCAGATTCAAATTTCAAATTATATATCCAAAATCTAAAACAAAGATAACGCCGATCCAAAAATTTTGAACCGACGTTATTCTTATTTTGCGATAATGTTGCTTTTTTCTCAAGCGCAGAGAAATTAAACGGTTGCCATAAGAGCCGTTGTTAATTCGTTGGCAACAGATTCAACTCTTGCCAAATTGTCCATTATCGAATCCAGACTTTCCGAATCAACAGCTTCTTCGGCTTCATTCAGCACGCCGTTAATTTTTTGCTGTTGTTCAAGTTCGAGCGATTTGCCGAATTCAAGCATCGCTTTTCTCGTGTTTTTAATGAGCGAGTCGAGCTTGTTGCGCTGCATAATCATTTGCTTGGCTTCACGATCTTTTTCGACCGAATGTTCGGCTTCCATAATCAGAAGTTCGATTTCATCCGGCGCAAGTCCCGACGAAGGCGTGATCTGCATCGCTTGTTCAAGTCCGGTCATCTTGTCTTTTGCCGAAACATTGACGATGCCGTTGGCATCAACCTCAAACGAAACTTCGATCTGCGGAACGCCGCGCGGTGCGAGCGGAATGCCGACGAGTTCAAATTTTCCGAGACTGCGGTTGCCGCTGGCAATATCGCGTTCGCCCTGCAAAATATGGATTTCAACCGATTGCTGATTGTCAACGACGGTCGTAAAAGTCATCGTGTTTCTCAGCGGAATCGTCGCGTTGCGCGTGATGAGTTTGACGAAAATACCGCCGCGTGTTTCGAGTCCGAGACTCAGCGGCAAAACGTCCAATAAAACAATATCTTTAACATCGCCCGTTAAAACGCCGCCCTGAATCGCTGCGCCCATCGAAACTACTTCGTCCGGGTTGATTTCCGTCGAAGGCTCTTTGCCGAAAACTTCCTGCACGGTGCGCGCAATAATCGGCGAACGGGTTTGTCCGCCGACGAGAATTACTTTGTCAATATCTTCGGGTTTGAGCTTTGCGTCCCAGAGTGCTTTTTGGCACGGTTCAACCGAAGATTCGACCAAATCTTTAACCAAATCTTCAAATTTCGTTCTGGTTAAAACGGTGTTGATGTGTTTCGGTCCGGTCGAGTCAGCCGCGATAAACGGCAGATTTATCGTTGTTTCGGCAACCGAAGAAAGTTCGCATTTTGCGCGTTCCGCCGCTTCTTTCAGGCGTTGCAGAGCCAGACGGTCTTCTTTTAGATCAATACCGTTTTCGAGTTTGAAATGCTCAACCAGCCACTCAATTAAACGCTGATCGAAATCTTCGCCGCCTAAAAATGTGTTTCCCGAAGTTGAAAGAACTTCAAAAATGCCGTCGTTAATCTCCAGAATTGAAATATCGAATGTTCCGCCGCCGAGGTCATAAACCGCAACTCTTTCGCTTTTGTTTTTGCCGAAACCGTAGGCAAGTGCGGCAGCTGTCGGCTCGTTGATAATGCGTTCGACCTTTAATCCGGCAATTTTTCCGGCATCGCGGGTTGCCTGCCGCTGCATATCGTCGAAATAAGCCGGAACTGTAACAATCGCTTCGGTAATTTTATCGCCCAAGAATTCTTCCGCCGCGAGTTTTAAACGCTTGAGAACAATTGCCGAAATTTCCGGCGGACTGTATGTGTGATCCATCACGCGGATATGAGCGTCGCCGTTCGGGGCTTCGACAATTTCAAAAGGCACGGTTAAGCGCATCTTTTCAACTTCCGGCGAATCGAACTTTCGTCCGATCAGACGTTTAACGGCAAACAGCGTGTTTGAAGGATTTGTCATCGCTTGCCGTTTGGCAATCTGCCCGACCAGCCGCTCATCTTTATCCGTAAAACCGATGACCGAAGGCGTTGTTCTGCCGCCTTCCTTATTCGATATTATCTGAACCGCGCCGCCTTCTAAGACGGTTACACAACAGTTTGTTGTGCCTAAATCTATTCCGATTACTTTGCTCATATTTTGCCAGTCCTTTAGGGGAAAAACTATTTTGTTTGTTGAATTTATTCAGTTTCGGGAGAAGAATCTTCCAAATTAAAATTCTTTGAGGTTGAAACTTTAACCATTGCCGGACGAATTACTTTATCACCGAGCAAATAACCGCGTAAAAGTTCATCCATTATCGTATTTGACGGAAGTTTATCGGTGTCTTCCGTCGCAACGGCTTCGTGAAAGTGCGGATCAAACAGTTCACCAACGGCATTTATCGGCTGAACGCCCATTTCCACCAAAATTTCTTTTAGTTGGTTTTCGACAAGTCCGATACCATCGAAAAACTGTTGAAAATCCGGAGTTTTTTCGCCGGTGAGGTCTGATGCCGATTCCATCGCCCGGTTTAAATTATCAAGCACGGGCAAAATTTGAATTGTGAGATTGCCGAGTTGTGAGCTGAAAGTATCGTTTCTGTCGCGTTCCGTACGCTTTTTGTAATTATCAAAATCGGTCTGTCGGCGACGCGATAAATCAAATAATTCGGTACGTTCGGTTTCTATTTTTGAAATTTTATTTCTCAAAAGAATGACTTCTCTTTCGAGTTCGAAAATTCGCGCTTTGCTAGTAGCAGTCTCGCTCGGAACAACCGGCTCGATAGCTTTGATCACTTTAGTCGGCGGCGGAACTTTATCTTCAACTGCGGTTTCCGTTAAAAACTCTTCCATATTTTGCGTATCAAAATCCGAATCTTCGATTTCGATAACCGTTTCCGGTGAAATATGCAGGTCTTTTTCTCTGGCTTCAAGTTCTTTGATAAAATCATCAATCGAAGTCAGATCGCCCATATCAATCTCTTCCGAAAATTCTTCCATATTATTTGAATTGTGTTTGGAATTCATTTTTTAGGTTTAGTTGAGACCTGAATCTCAGCCGCTCAAGTTAAAATTTTTGCGTGTCTTTGGTCATTGTTTTTTCGAGAATTTTTGCCACATAACTGACAATCGAAATCATTCTCGCATATTCGATCCGGGTCGGACCCAAAACGCTCAAAGTGCCGAGCGTTTCGCTTTCGCCGAACCGGTAAGGCGCGGTTATCAAAGTGCAGTTCTGCAAAGATGCGGTCGGATTTTCGCTGCCGATAATGACCTGCACATTTCCCCTGAGCGTATGATCCTGCTCGATACATTCGGTCAAAATCTGTACGAAACGTGATTTTTCCTCGATTGTTTTGAGCAGTTCGCGAAGTCTTTCGAGATCGGCAAAATCGCGTTTATTCAAGATATTCGAAGTTCCGTCAACATAAACCTCGCCGAGCGCGTGGTCATCATCCTCGATGCTCTGCGAACATATTATCATGGCGGTTTGCAATAATTTATCGAAAAGCGCGGTTTCTTCGTGCATCAATCTTAAAATTTCCGCCCGAATCTCCGCCAGCGATTTGCCCGCAAATTCCGTATTCAGATAGCGCGCCGTGCGGTTAAGTTCATCGCTTGTAAAAGAATCTTTCAAACGAATGATCTTGTTATGCACGATATTCGGCGCGGAAACCAGAATTACGAGAATTCTCTTTTCCGACAAATTGACGAATTCGATATGCTGAAGGCGGTCTTTTGCCAGAGAAGGCGAAACGACGATGCCGACATTTTGAGAAAGAACCGAAAGAAGCTGTGAAGTTCTTTCCATAATCCTGTCCGGTGTTTGCGTCCATTCCATTTCATTGACGCCGAGTTCGCGGTTGATCATCCGCAAATCTTCGTTTGAAATGCTTAGAACGCCGAGCAGATTATCAACATAAAACCGGTAGCCTTTATCGGTCGGAATGCGTCCGGCTGAAGTATGCGGCTGTTCGAGCAGTCCCAAATCTTCCAATTCGCCCATAACGTTGCGAATCGTCGCCGAACTCAAACCCGAAGCATTGGCAAATTTCTCGGCAATTACCTTCGAACCGATCGGCTCGCCGGTAATCAAATGCTCATTGATAATGGCTGAGAGTATTATTTGCCCGCGAGCATCGGGTGCAGCAGATGTTCGTGTTTCTGAAGTTTGATTTATTTCACGGGCTGACATTTTTTCTCGTTGTGAGTTTTGATGCATACCTTCTGAATAAAGTATGCTTATGCCATTTATTGAATAGCATTTTATTAAGCAATCTGTCAAGAAATATTCGTTAAACTTTGTAAAACATCATTAATTTTGTTAAAAATATAATTTTCCAAATTGCAAAGAATAAATTAGCCGGTAGAATTGGCGGCTCAAAGCTCAAATTGTTATAAAAGAATGTAACATATTCAGGATTTTAGAACACTTTTTGTCAAAAAAGAATTCCGAGGTTGAATAAACCGTATTTTATGTCCGATAAACTTTCGAAAATCAAAGAGTTTTATGAAAAAGCCTTCGGCAGATTAAACGGTGAAAAAGATTTGCCGGAAATAAGTGTCAGTTTTTATCCGTATATCGGCATCAATCACACGATCCGCGTCCGGAGCGGCAAAGTTTTCGTGCGTCTTGCCGAGATTTGCCGCGACGCGCCGCTCGAAGTCCAAGAATCGCTGGCATTTATCCTGGTCAGCAAACTTTTGCGAAAGCGAATTTCTCCAAAATCAGCGCAAATTTACCGCGAATTTTCAAAAACGGCGGAACTTCGGGAAAAAGCCATTGAAAACAAACGCACCAAAGGCAGAAAAATAATCACGACTTCAAAAGGCAAAACTTACGATTTAGACCAAATTTTTGAGCGGCTTAACCTGCTTTATTTCAACAATAAAGTAAAAAAACCGACGCTTTCCTGGTCGCGAGGAAAAACCTTTAGAATTCTCGGGCATCACGACGCGACGCACGACGCGATCATTATCAGCCAATCGCTGGACGACAAAAAAGTCCCGCCATACGTTGTCGAATACATCGTTTTTCACGAAATGCTGCACATCGTCCATCCGGTTTATCACCAAAACGGCAGACGTTTTATCCACACACCGCAATTTCGGCGCGACGAAAAAAAATTCGCTTATTTTGACGAAGCTGAAAAATGGATTGACAAAAACATCAGTGGATTGAAAGTGAAAAAGTTTAAAAGCTGAAAAGTGAAAAAGTTTTGGCGTATAAATTCCGAATAACTTTTTCTCGTTAAACGTCTTACTTTTTCACTTTTCCACCTTTTCACTTTTAAACTTTTCTACTCTAATTGTTCCAAAATAATTCCGATAAATCCGAAATCTGAAACGGTTCGGCGTTCGATTCCTTTATCGTTAAAACCCGTCTGCGTTAAGTACGAAGTTTCCGAACCTTTGTTTTCCTGCTTCAAATCTCCTAAAACTTCGACAATTTTTTCTGCTGAATCAATACTTTTGCCGAATGTAACTGTCGTTGTTTTAGTTTCGGAAAATTGTTTAAAGTTCGCATTTTTCGTAAAATTCTGTCCGTTTTGTTTGGCTTGCAGACATTTCAAAATGCTTTCCGCATTGCCCAAAACCAGAATATTTCCGACAAAAGCGGCAGAAATTTGTTTGTCTTTTGAACTCCAAATTTCGGCAATTTCTGTTCTTTCCGGCGGCACTTTGAAATCAACAATTTCGCCGAGCGATTTTTTCAGATTTTCCGCGTCGTTAAACGAAACAATCACCGCGTTTTTTTCGCCTTCGCCGTCAAATTGAGCGGTTAAAATTTCGGAATCAATCGAAGTCAAAAAAATTTCCGCATCCGAAACGCCGTAAGGCGAGAGCAAACTGCCGGAAACTTGCTGAAGAAAATTTCCGCTCAAAGCATCGGTACTTTCCTTTGTAACGAGCAATAAACTGCGCCACGCGATCAGAAGATTTTTCAGATTATACTTTGTCGCCGAAAAAATATCCGACGGCAAAAATTCCGCTAAATTTGCTTGACTTTGAGTTGATACGGCAAGCGTTTCCCTAAAAACCGCAGAAAATTTCGGATCAAGCAAAACCGAATATTTATCTTCAATTCCGTGTTCGGCTTTGCTCGCCGTCCAGACGATTTCTTTCGTCGTATTTCGCACTAACTGCGGCAAAATGCGGGAGATAAAATTTCTGCCTTCTTCGCTTTCGGTCGCTTCTATCGCCGATGAAACTCCGGCGATATTGGCGATTTGCGCGATTCCTTCGTTTGAAACATAACCGAAAGCAAGTTTGTTTTCGGCATTTGCATCGTAAGCGCGGCGGAAAGCTTCGTTTTTCATCAGATTATCAGATTCACCACGTTTAACCGCCAGACATTTTTCGATGGTTTCCTTGTCATTACTGAAAAAAATCAAACTGTTTTGGACAAAAGCAAAAACCTTGCGCCCGTCCGTCGAAGTCCATTCAAACCAATCGCCGCCGTCTTTGCCGGCAACTTCTAAATTCACTTCGCCGCCATAAGTTTCGTTGACAAAATTCCCAAGAACGTCTTCGGCAAACGAGCGCGTTTGCCAACTCCACAGATTCGTTTCGGCAATCGCTGCAAAACGCGGTTTGAAATTCAAAATCGAATTTTCGCCCGTCAATTGTTTTTCCGAACTCTCAAAACCCGTAACCGCCACCGTAACTTGAACGCCTCTGACAACCGAAAAATTCTTGGCATTTTGTGCGAACTCTTTAAATGTTTTGTTTTCCGTCAAAGATTCGAGCGTCGCGCCTAAATCTGTTGTTTCAAGATAAATAAGCGTTTCATTCGGCGCAAGTGTCCGCAGATTCGTCGGCTCTGAACTGCAGGAAGTAAGAAGAAAAAGATAAAAAGTAAAAGATAAAAACCCCAAAACACACTTTTTCAGGCTTTTGAATTTATATTGAATTTCCTTCTCAAAAATTCTACTCATAAATCTCCTTACTTCCGCATCTCTTCTATCATTTTCTTAATTTCTGCTACCTAAAGCAAAATGAGAGAAAACACATTCACCGTCTTTTATTTCAACTTCCTGCTCAATTAAATACTGTTTTGAATCTTCGATAAATTTCTTCTTCGAGTCTGACGGAAGATTCATAATAGAAGAATATGGCGGTGTAGTAAAAGTGACTTTATAGAGTCCGTTTCGTAAATTTGGAAGCATTAGATTTCCGCATTTAGTAGTTTGCGTAGATAAATTAAAATCCAAGCCGCTTACATTTATATCTAAAACCCCAATACTTTCAGGGAAAAGGTTTGTCCAATATTCAATTTGTATTTGGAGCGAAGTTTCACGGATTCCTAAAGCAGCATTTTCTAAAAATTCGAGGTCTTTTTTGTTTTTGGTTGGATTGTATTTCCAACTATATTTATAAAGTTTTAATTGTTTTTCATCTTCACTATTAGAAGCATAGATAAGCCATTTTTCACCTATTTTAAATTTAGGACTCAAATCGCAGGAATTTCTTAATTCGGCAGGTGTTATAAATTCAATTGTTCTTTTTTTTTCTCCTTTAAATTGTTTCTCAATTTTAAAGATCGTTCTGCGAAATTTCCAAGAATCATCTTTGTCTTCGCCCTTTTTAGTAAAAGTCGTAGTTTTAATTACTTCGCCAATTAAAACTACCTCAGATTCGGCATATTTTATACAGATCGGCTTTTCCGGGAAAATACCGCTGCAAGCAAAAACGCTCTCTGAAAAGACAAACAGGCATAAAACAAGTAAGCCGAAAAAAGAAAAGTATTTGAGTTTCATACAGTTACCTTAAATTGGATTTCCGCATCTCGTCAATCATTTTCTCGATTTCTGCTCGGAGATGCGCGGTGACGATTTCGTATTTTTGTTCGTCGGAAAAATCGCTTTCCGCATTTTTATTTTCCGTTTTCCGTTTTGCATTTTCCATTTCCAAAACATCTTTCGGATAAAAAGGTTTGCCGAACTGCACTTTTACTTTTGCGGGGCGAATCATCCACGAACTGCGCGACCAGACTTTATACACGCCGTCAATGGCGACGGGCAGAATCGGCAGTTCTAATTCGGTGGCGAGGATCGCCGCGCCTTTTTTAAAATTGGACATTTCGCCGTCGAAAGCGCGTTCGCCTTCCGGGTAAATGTTTAAAACCTTGCCGTGTTTCAAGCCGATCGCGCCCGCCTTCATCGCCTTCATCAATTGCGTGTCCTGATCTATCGGAACGACGCTCAGCATTTTTGCCGCCCATTGCATAAACGCGCTTTTGAAATACATATTCGCGCCGACGTGAAAGATGTTTTTGTAAATATGAAACGGATAATTTGCCGTGATGATAAACGGATCGAAATAACTCTGATGATTCGGGCAGATCAAAAACGGGCGTTCCATTTCTTTGAAAACTTCCGCACCTTTGACTTCCAAACTCATAAAGAAACGGTTAAATAATTTAAACCCGTTATAAACCGCATAAGCGAGTGCCGGAAAAACGGTTCGGTCGCGCAAAATGTACTGAACTTCCGGCACATCTTCGGCTTTTGCCTGAACGATTTTTCCCCAATTCAGATCGGTCGAGAGTTCCTGCGATTCGTCTATGTCGCCCGCGTGTTTTTTTGCCAGATCAAGCACGTCTTTAACGGTAAAAGCCTGAGCCGCTTCTTCGCCCTCGAATTCGGTCGAAAACGCCTGTTCGAGCGCGGCGAAAACCTCGGCACGCGAGAGCGAATCGAGTCCTAAATCCAGTTCCAGACTCATTTCGGGCGTGATTTTTTCCGCGTCTTTTGAATTATTTTTGAGAACGGAAACAACCGTTTTTCCGACATTGGAATTAAGCAGAGCTTTATCTTCGGCGGAAAGTTCGACCGCTTTTCTTTCAAGTTGTTTATCGGCGGTAAGTTCGCCGGATTCGATCTGTTTTTGCAGTTCGAAACGCTTGACCTTTTTTGTCGCCGTGCGCGGCAGCGGTTCGCCGGAAATGATATATTCGCGCACGCGCTGGTATTCCGGCAGAGAACGTCCCAGATTATCGAGATCATACCGCACCCATTCTTTCGAGTTGGCGATTTTTTCCTGTTTCAAAAAGGCAAAATCCGGCACAATGACGGCGACGAGTTTTTCCGCTCCGGCGTGCGCCGAAGATTTGTCCTGCACGCCGAGAATTGCCATTTCCTCGACATACGGCGATTTCAAATAATGATTTTCCAGGTCTTCGGGGTGAATATTTTTCCCGTTCGGCAAAGCGATCACATCCTTTGAACGCCCGACGATAAAAAGATGCCCGTCTTTATTTAATTTTCCGAGATCGCCCGATTTAAACCAGCCGTCTTCCGTAAAAGCTTCTTTGGTAGCTTCGGGGTTTTTGTAATAACCACCAAAAACCATCTTGCCTTTTATTAAAACTTCGCCTTCGCCTTTTTCATTCGTTTCGCCGAGTTTGATCTCCGCGTAATTGACGGCTTTGCCGACCGAACCGACGACATTATCTTCAAATCTTGTAGCAGTTACCGCGCCGCTCGTTTCGGTCAATCCGTAGCCCTGAATCATCGAAAAACCGAGCGCGTAATAATCTCTGGCGATTTTTTCGTCAAAGCGCGAACCGGCGGAAATCGTAATATCCAATTTTCCGCCGAAACCGTCGTGAACCTTTTTGAAAAGTTTTTTGCCGAGATTGACATTAAAATTTGTCCGCAGGAAATAATTCGTCTTGAGCATCGCCTTAAAAAGCATCTGAACAACGATTGACTGCGCCTTTACGCCGTCGAAAACCTTTTTATGAAACAAATACCAGATGCGCGGAACTCCGGTTAAAAGCGTGATTTCTTTGGTTTGAAAAGCCTTCGTCAATTCTTCCGGCGTAAGTTCCTTAATATAACAAACTGTCGCGCCGATGCTGGCGATTACCCATAAATTAATGACCTGCGCGAAAACGTGAAAAAGCGGCAGAACGCTTAAAACTACTTCCGTTTCAGCAATATTCATCACTTCCTGACAGCCGTTCGTTTCATAATAAATATTACCGTGCGTTAAAGGCACGCCCTTCGGTTTTCCGGTCGTGCCGGAAGTATAGATCAAAACCGCCATATCTTCCGGTTTGGCGGGAAGCGGTTTTTGGTCGTAATCTGCCGGTCTTTCGGTTTTTGCCCAATCGGAAAAAGGCTGAAAACCGTTTTCCGAAGGCGTTTTTTCGTTGCTGAAAAATTCGTCTTGAAGGATAACAGCGGAAACTTTTCTGCCGAGATTTTCTTCGATTTTCTGATAATCCTTAACAAATTCCTGACCGATAAAAGCCATTTTCGCTTCGGAATTTTCAAAGAAATTCGTGATCGTTTCAATCTCGCCGTGCGGATCAATGGGAACGCAGACCGCGCCGCGAAAAAGTATGCCGAAATAGCAAATCGCCCAACGCGGATGATTTTCGCCGATCAACGCCACGCGGTCGCCGAATTCGATTCCTTCGCTTTCGAGCCGGAATGCGATGCTCCGAATCTCTCCGAGCATTTCCCGGTAAGTATATTCCGAACCTTCCACGCCGATTGTTTTCATCGCCAATTTATCGAGATGCGATTCGGCGGCTTCTTTAAATTGTCCGCAAAATGAGTTGTTCATAATTATTAGAGGATTTTATCACACAAAAGGTACGAAACTTTATTGAATAAAAAAGGTTTCGTCATTAAACAAAGAAAAGCTTTGAGATCTTTACAAACTTCAAAGCCTTTGAATCAAACATTTAATTTTATTAAACTCTAGCTGTTTTTCGGAACTCTGACACGCAGAGCATCCGGCACGATCTCGAAAACGGCGGGAAGTTTTCCGGGCAATTCGCCGTCGGTTTCGATGAAAATCGTTTCGCTTTCGTCAAAGGCGGAAACTTCGACGCGTTTTGCTGTCGTTGATTTTACTTCTTTTAATGCTAAGTGCGAGCCGCCGTAGAGTTTATACGCGTTGAGAAGAATTTTTAGAGTCTTGATGTCGCCGATGTTGATGATATCGAGAAAGCCGTCGTTAATGATCGCGTCCGGCGCGATCTTCATTCCGCCGCCGAAAAAGCGCGAATTGGCAACGGCGAAATTTATCGTATTGAGCGTTTTTTCTTCTTTGGAGTCAATTTTGACGCGGACGGTGAAAAAATCCGAATCGAGAACTTCCTGCAAGGTCGAAAAGGCAAAATTGGCTTTTCCGCGCATCGCGCTTGCCGGAAGCCAGTTTAAAAAACTCCGTTTTTTGACGCGTTCGTTGATTGACGCGCTCAGACCGAAGCTCGCCACATTTAGGAAATAACGCGACGTTTGTTCGTTTTCGTGACTTAAAAAAGTAACTTTCCCGACATCGATCAGTTTTGTTTTGCCGTCGCGCAAAGCTTTGGCGGCTTCGCGCACGTCTGCGGGCATTCCGATCGTCCGGCGAAAATCGCCGCCCGTTCCCGAAGGCAAAACGCCGAATTCTATCTGTTCGCCGGTTTCCAGGATTCCGTTGGCAACCTCATTGATCGTACCGTCGCCGCCGCAGGCGATGATAAATTTTCTGCCTCTCTCAACCGCATTTTTTGCCAGATTAATACCGTCGCCCGGAGATTTTGTAAAAGCGACATTAAACGCGCCGAAATGCGCCCGCAGATCGCTGACCGTTATTGCCCAATTATCGCGCGTCGCGCCGGAAGCCGATTTCGGATTAACGATGACGAGCGGCAGATTGGTGCCGCCGTTACGGGAAGAAGATGTCTTTGTTTTTCTTAACAAAATTTTTGATCTCGCTGATTTTTGTAAAATCGTCAAGTTTCATATTCGCGTCCCGGTCGGTGTAAAAATCCTGACTCGTATTGGTAAAAACCTGATTTGAATAAACGCTGCCGGATTTTTCCCCGACGCTTCCGACGACGATTATGTCTATTAGATTGTCGCCGTTTAAATCTTCAAATGCAACGGCTTTGACCGTATATGTCGCGGCTTGGTTCTGTTCGGGAAACTCGAAAATCTCTTTGCCGTTTTTATAAATATAGAATTTTTCGCCGAGCGGCGGATCGTCAAAATCCGGTTCGTGAAACGTCGCAAAGCAAGAGCCATTAAAGGGAGCGAAGTCAACCGGAAACGTCTGTTTTTTATCGAGTTTCATCCCGTTGCGCTTCAGATTTGTGCAGCCGGTTTGAGCGGCGTTTTTTTTCTTTACATCATCGGAAAAAACGGTTTTATTCAATCCTTCGTCTTCGGCTTTCAGAGGATTTTCCACCATCATATTATCCGCCGCCCGATTCGCTTCGTTCGCATTTTGTTCGGCTTTTTCGCCTAAATTAAACGAACACGAAATCGTTAAAAACAATGCGATTATTAAAATAAATTTCAGATTTTTCATTGTAGTTTTTTGATTGTAAGCAGATACAGAGCGGAGCGCAAGCAGACTGGAGCGCGGGCGTGCCCGCTTGCATGCGTCTGAAAAGATGCAAAAAGCCTTTGCTTAGATTCAACTTTAATCGAAAGCAAAGGCTTTTTCGCGCTATCGCGCTCATGCAAGCGGGGACGCTCGCGCGCCATTTTTGTTTATTCCACGTGATCGTGTCCGGCGTGATTCGTGTTTTTAGCGTTCCAAACGTAACCGCTACGAATCGTTTTGCCGCTTAAAATTTCATTTGAAACAAAAATCCCCAGATCGAATTTTTTATTGTAATCAATCACGGCAAAATTCGGTTTTGCGGTCGGCGTTAAACGCGTGTAAGCCATTTCTTTCGAGGCTTTTTTCATAAATGATTCGATGTCTGCAATCGTTCTCGGCAGGGCTTTGGTCATCCATTCAACGCCATCTTTCGTAACGAGCATATCGTCTTCGATGCGAACGCCGATGTTTTTGTATCTTTCAAAAACGGGGCGAATCTTTGCCAGAAATTCCTTATTGGCGGGCGTGTCCGGCAGATAATCGAGCGCGTCTTCGCGGATATAAATTCCGGGTTCGTTCGTCATTATCATTCCTTCCTTAAAGATCGTGTTTGCGCCGCCGCCGACATCGTGAACATTCATTCCGAGCCAATGTCCCCAACCGTGCATATACCAGAGTCTGTGCTGATCTATTTCGACCATTTGCCCGTTCATATTCATCTGAAATTTGGCATCTGGCGCGGTAATCAAGCCGAGTTTTGTCAGACCTTTTTTGATCACTTCCGTTGCGGCTTGAGACGGATCGCCGAATCTTGCGCCGGGTTTGATGGTTTTCGCCGCCGCTTCCTGCGCGTCGAAAACTATCTGATAAATTTCGGCTTGCGGTTTCGTAAATTTACCATTCACGGGAAATGTGCGCGTTACGTCCGCCGTGTAATAGCCGTATTCCGCGCCGACATCCATCAGCATCAGATCGCCTTTTTTGACCGCGCCCTGCGATTCGACATAATGCAAGGTCGTCGCATTCGGACCGCAACCGACGATAGACGGATAGCCCCAGTAATCGGCATTTCGCCGGCGAAATGTGTATTCGACTTCCGCCTGAACCTCGTATTCCCAATCGGCATTGCCGATCATTCCCATCGAACGCATCAGGGCTTCGGTCGTAATATCAACCGAATGCTGAAGCAGTTTGATCTCCATCGGCGATTTGACGATGCGTAAATTTGCAAAAATCGGTCGCGCGTCAACGATTTTGTAATCGCTCAAAGTCGCCGCAAATTCCGCTTCCTTCGGGTATTCGCTGGCTGAAATTCTGCCGGGAGACTTCGGCGCAACGATATAGACGGTTTCCGCGCCGTTTGCAATAGAAACTTTGTTTGCCGATGAAAACGATGCTTTGGCGCGAAACGCATCGAGAAATTTATTCAGTTCGCTTGCTTCGATGATCGTTTTCAAGCCGGAAATTCTCTGCGCGTCTTCAACGCCGTACATCTTGCCTTCCCACGTTTCATATTGCGGATCGCGTTTCGGCAAAAACAAATATTCATTGATTTCGCCGCCGTTTTTCGTTAAAACGAGCGTCGCGTTTTTTTGCCGCAGATTGGTCAGATAATAGAGATTGTTTTCCTGCCGGTAATAAAAAATCACGCTGTTGGCATAAATTTTCGGATCTGCGCTGAACAAGATCATCGTGCTGTTGTCCGCCATCGCTCTGCCGACCTCGGCGCGTCTTTTCGCCAATTCCGCTTGCCTCTCGCTGTCGGAAAAGCGCGGCGCGGGCGGCGCAACGCGAATCGCTTTTACGGGTTCTTCTTTCTCTATACTTGCCTGCACGGAAAGTGCCGACAAGCAGAACATAATTAACAAAATAAAGGAAATTTTTTTATTCATAATTGCTTTCACCTAAAATATTTTAACTTCAACTCGATATGCCATATTTTTCCGCCAGTTCTTTTAACGCTTCTTCAGCATTTTTCCCTTCGCCTTTTTCGAAACTTTTAATTCCCTCCTGAATTGCCCGAACATTTTCCGAATAGTCGATTTTGTTGACTAAATCCTGATAGGATTCGGCATCGAGAACGACAACTTCGGCTTTTCCGTTGACCGTTAATACAAGCGGACTTTTTGATTCTTTAAGCTCTTTTAAGTGCTTGGAAGTGTTGCGTTTAAAGTCTGTTAATGGATGAATTGATTTCAGATTTATCATTTTAAGCCTCTTTTAAGTATTTAATTCGATGCTTATTATATTTCAATTCATCGTGAAACTTCAAACAAAACATCCTTAAACGCCTGATTGCCGAAGAAATCAGCTGAAAATACGCGCAAAACATATTCGCCGTTTTCGAGTTTTGACGGGTCCAGAAAATTCTCACGAAAACCGTCGCCGCTGACTTCGTTAGAAACGATATAATTAAAAATGGTTGTTCCGGTCGCGCCGGATTTGCTGCCTTTGGCGTAAACAAACGGAACGGCTTCGTCCGGCGGAAAACGGTCGAAATCAATCGTCCATTTTATTTCTTCGTAGGGATTTTGTTCTTTATTCAAAACTTGATAACCGAGCCGGAAAACTCCCAGACGGCGGCGTTCGGCGTTTCCGTCCATCTGATCGTAGCTTTGCGCGACGATGCGCGTTTTGCCTGTGAGTTTAATACGCGCCGTTTCCTTTCCGGTTTCAATTTCGCGCCAATTTTCGTCAAAAAGCGTAACTTTTTCGATAACGGGCGTTCGTTTATCGGAAACGCCGGGCAGAATAAGCGCGTCGAGCGCGTTCATTTCGTTGCCGCGTCTGCCGGCAACTAAATGAACGTGATTCATCGGATTAAGCGTTCCCATCGTTTCGCCGGCTTCAAATTTCGTGCCGCGCGGAACTCGCAAACCCATCAAATCGCCTTTTTCATCGAGCGAAAACTGAAAGCGTTTGTCGTCGAAAACTCCTTCATTTACATTTCGTCCCAGGCGTATATGAACATATCCGAGCGTCGGCATTCTGATAAGTTCGCGCAAAGTTGCAAAATTCTGGACGGCAAACGGATTTAAGACTTTTTCCGAGCGAATGAAACGCGCTCTTTCGCCGTAACCGCCCGTAATATCAAGCCCGTTGTGAAACCACGCCTGCGACGTTTCATCAACGATCTCGCCGCGAATTTCGCCCAAAGTTCCGGCGATTTCTCTGGTCTTTTCGGGCGGATCGTAACTCCAGCGCGGTTCGCCCAAAGTGCGAAATTCTTCGGGCGAATAACGCAATTCTACGATTTCCTGATGCGTGATTGCTTTGCCCGAATCCGAAACGGTCAAAACTCTGACGACTTGATTTTCCGAATCGGCGACAAAAAGATTGCCGCTTTTATCAACCGTCAGACCGCTCGGACGATTAAAACGCGCGGTTGTTAAATTTCCGTCGGAAAAGCCTAAACGCGTTTCGGTCAAAGTTTCGATAAATGGCAAAAAACGCCGCCCGATCACGCGAATCGAATTTCCGTCCGCCACATATATCGCGCCGAATTTGTCAATCGAAACATCGGTCGGTTGAATAAAACGCGCTTCACTGAGAAGTCCGTCAGTCGAATCTTGGCGGTTATTTCCCGCCAGAGTCCAGACTTTTCCGTTTTCTTCGATGATGCGAAGACGAAAATTTCCCGCGTCGGCGACGATGAGTTTATTGTCTTTCGTCAGAGCGATGCCGAGCGGCGTGTCGAATTTCGCCTGATCGCCGAAACCGTCGGCAAATCCCTCGACGCTTCCGGCAAGCGTTGAAACTCGTCCGTTTTCGATTACGCGGATTTTGTCGTTGTAAGTGTCGGAAACAAAGATTTTGCCGTTTTCACTTACGGCGATTCCGACCGGCGCGTTAAATTTCGCTTCTTTCGCATCGCCGTCGGTGAAACCTTTTTCGTTTTCCGTTCCGGCAATTATTTCAACTTCGCCGGTTTCCAAATTTATATTTTTAATCGTGTGCGAACCAGAATCGGCAACGAAAAGATTACCGTCTTTATCAAAAGCGATTGCCGAAGGCGTATGTAGTTTATCGGTGAGAATCGCAAAATTTTCCGCATCTTTAACGCGCAGAATTTTTCCACCTTCGCCGTCGGAAACAAAAATCTCGCCGTTTCGTTCGGCAATTCCGAAAGGTTCGCCGATCTCGCGTTTGAAACCAAAAAATGTCCGAACTTCTTTGAAATCAATGGCTTTTAGTTCCGATTCCCAAAAAAAAGCCAGATAGAAAAGCAGTCCGACCAAAACAATAAATCCGCTGAGTGAGAGTATAAAACCCAGTTTTGAAACCTTTTTCTTCCCTTTCATTTCTGTGTAATTCTTTGTTAAAACCTGTCAGCAAATTCGTCTGTTTTTTATCTTAACCGATAAATTATATTCACGCATTATCTGGATATTGTTTGAATAATCTGATTTTACTTCGCTTAGGAATAGGTAAAAAATAACTTATAACTCACCTGACTCCGCAGGCAATTTAAGCCCGATTTATCGGGCTTTCCGCGAAGCGGCAAGTAGCCGCGCTATTTATGGCGCGGTCAGCGCGACGAGAAATAAACTAAAAGGGCGTTTTAACGTCCTTTCAAAAAGGCGGCTTCAGGCATTTGTAAGCTAAAGCGAGTCAAAAAGGACGTTAAAACGCCCTAACAGTAATTAATTGCATTCTAACCGCGCCATAAATAGCGCGGCTAATTAGCCGCTTCGCGGCGGAAAGCCCGATAAATCGGGCTTAAATTGCCTGCGGCGTCAGATGTGTTACAAATTATTACAGGCGGAACTCCGAACTTTTATAATTTATATTTTACCTAATTCTTAGTTGATACTTCGTGTTAAATTTTTCCGATTCAGTGCGACTGTGTTTTATTTTGCAAGTTTGAGTTTGAAAAACTATTATAAGATTAAATGGAAAATCAAAAAACGGAACAAACCGTTAAAATCAAACGCGAAATAAGGGGAATTGTCGAACCGAAACTCGTTAGAATTATTTCCTTCATCGTCATCACGCTTTCTCTGGTTGCCTGCACGGTTTTATGTATTCTGGCAATCTGGCAATTTACCGAATCCGACGCGGTTTGGCGCGCTATTGCGACATTTATCGTCGTCAGCGTCGCGACCGGAATTTTTACTTTTGTCAACGAAAAATTGGGATGATTAGAGATGAACTTAAAGCAAAACTATTACAGTTAAATAAAGCAGATTTTAATTTAGGATTTCCGCACGACGATTGTAGAAAGATTGCGGAAAAACTTTCATCCTGCGAATGGATGAAAGCAGATATAAATACATTTTTTCATTCTTTGTGGTCGCTGAGCGCAATTGACAGAGTTGTAAAACATAACAATGAAGAATTGAAGAAAGATAAAATTTGGTTGGAAAAATCATTTTTTCAAAGATTTCCCAAATATTCAGATGCTCAAAAAATAATTTCTCAAGAATTTACCCCAACTTTATATAACGCCTTGAAAATAAACGAAGAATTACGTGAAGTTCTGCTCGAAATTATTAATGAAGAATTGCTAAAAAGAAATAAATAATTTGCCTTGCGGTTTCATTTCTTTCTTTGCTTTGCTCATTTTGAATTGATAAAATACTTGTTTCGTCAATAGACAAGAATTTTATCTGTAAAACACAAGAATGAGTATTAAACAAATTACGGTTCGCGGTGCACGTCAGCACAATCTTAAAAATATCAATGTCGAAATTCCACGTGATTCCTTTACGGTTATCACGGGACTCAGCGGTTCGGGCAAATCAAGCTTAGCGTTTGACACGATTTACGCCGAAGGTCAGCGTCGCTATGTCGAATCGCTTTCGGCGTATGCGCGGCAATTTTTGGATCAACTCGAAAAACCGGATGTAGATTCGGTCGAAGGACTTTCTCCGGCGATTTCAATCGAGCAGAAAACCGTTTCGCGTTCGCCGCGTTCGACCGTCGGAACCGTCACGGAAGTTTATGATTATCTGCGGCTACTTTTTTCGTCAATCGGAACGCCGCATTGCCCGAATTGCGACGCGCCGATTACGCGCCAATCCGCTGAACAAATCGTCGCAAATATTCTCGAACTTCCTGAAGGCGAAAGAGTTATGATTCTCGCTCCCATTGTGCGCGGACGCAAAGGCGAATTTAAAAAGGAACTCGAAAAACTTCACAAAGAAGGATTTATCCGCGCCCGGATTGACGGCGAAATGCATCTTTTGGATGAAGAAATAAATTTGTCGAAACGCAAAAATCACACGATTGAAGTCGTCATTGACCGGCTTTTAATCAAAGAAGGCGTAAAGGAACGCTTGACTGAATCGGTGAAAACCGCCTTGAAATTAACGGGCGGCGCGGTTTTGATTTCGATCATTGACGGCGAAGAAAAGCTCTATTCGGAAAAAATGGCGTGCGTCAATTGCGGCATCAATATTCAGCCGCTCGAGCCGCGTTCGTTTTCGTTTAACTCGAATTACGGCGCGTGCAAAAAATGTCAGGGCTTGGGCGTTGTCGCGGAAATTGACGCTTACAAACTCGTCCCGGACGAATCAATTCCGGCGGAAGATTTGGAATTTACAGGGAAATCCGACATAAAAGGCGCAAAATTTCTACAAAATGCGCTCCAAGCGATCATCGAAAAATTTATTGATGAAGATAAATTAATTTCGCCAAACAAAGAAAAGAAGTCAAAGTCCAAAGTCCAAAGTCCAAAGTCCAAAGACTATTTGAAACTTCCGTTTGAAACACTTTCAAACGAAATCCGCGACGCATTCTTTTACGGCACAAATAAACGTCTGACTTTTCGGCAAGGAAGTTATGTTTATGAAGATGTCTGGAAAGGTGCGATCAGAGCGATGCGCGAACGTCTGGAAACGCCGCCGTCGGAAAAAGTGCGCGAGGCTCTGGAAGAATTCGTCTCGCCGATGGATTGCCCGAAATGCGAAGGCAAACGCTTACAGCCGGAGAGTTTAGCGGTCAAAGTCGGCGGTTTCGGCATTGCCGATTATGTCGGTTTGCCGATTGAAGAATCGGTCAAAGTATTTGAAAAAATTAAACTAACGGAGCGCGAAGAAAAAATCGCCGGACTTGTCTTAAAGGAAATCAAAGAACGTCTGAATTTTCTGCTCGCGGTCGGTTTGGGATATTTGACCTTGGAGCGTTCGTCGGGAACTCTGTCGGGCGGCGAAGGTCAGAGAATTCGCCTCGCAACGCAGATCGGTTCGAAACTGCGCGGCGTTTTGTATGTTTTGGACGAACCTTCAATCGGGCTTCATCCACGCGATAATCAAAAATTGATCGAAACTCTGCACGAATTGCGCGATTTGGGAAATACGGTTTTGGTCGTCGAACACGACGAGGAAACCATCGAAAAAGCCGATTATGTCATTGATTTGGGACCGCTCGCCGGAACTCACGGCGGCGAAGTTATTGCGACGGGAACGCCGAAGGAAATCGAAAAATCGAAGGATTCGCTGACCGGAAAATATCTTTCCGGCAAACTGAAAATCGAAGTTCCGAAAACGCGACGCAAGCCGAACGGGAAACACATCACCGTCAAAGGCGCGAAAGCGCACAATTTGAAAAACATCACGGTCGAATTTCCGCTCGGAGTTTTAACGGCGATCACGGGCGTTTCGGGTTCGGGAAAATCCACCTTGATTGAGGATATTTTGTATCGCGGTCTGGCGAAATTCATCTACAAATCGGTCGCGATTCCGCTGGAACACGTTTCTATCGAAGGTTTGGAACATATCGATAAAGTCATCGAAATTGACCAAACGCCGATCGGCAGAACGCCGCGCTCGAATCCGGCGACTTATACGGGAGTTTTCACGCCGATCCGCGAGCTTTACGCGATGCTGCCCGAATCGCGCGAACGCGGCTACAAAGCCGGAAGATTTTCGTTTAACGTTAAAATCGGACGTTGCGCGGCGTGCGAAGGCGCGGGAATGAAGCGCATCGAGATGAACTTTTTGCCCGATGTTTTCGTCAATTGCGACGTGTGCCGCGGCGCACGCTACAACCGCGAAACTTTGTCCGTCAAATACAAAGGTTTATCAATCGCCGATCTTCTCGACACGACGATCGAAGATGCTCTGCCGATCTTAGAAAATATTCCGCAGATCAAGCAAAAATTGCAGACTTTGCTCGATGTCGGTTTGGGATATTTAAAACTCGGACAATCTTCGACGACGATTTCCGGCGGCGAAGCGCAGCGCGTCAAACTCGCCAAAGAACTCTCCAAACGCGCGACCGGAAAAACCGTCTATATTTTGGACGAACCGACGACCGGGTTGCATTTCGCCGATGTTCATAAATTGATTGACGTTTTGCAAAGACTGGTCGAACTCGGAAACACGGTCATCGTCATCGAACACAATTTAGACGTGATAAAAACAGCCGATTACATCATTGATCTCGGTCCCGAAGGCGGCGCGGGCGGCGGCAAAATCGTTGCCAAAGGCACGCCCGAACAGGTGGCGAAAATCAAAGGTTCTTACACCGGAAATGCACTGAAAGAAATGTTAAAGAACAAAAAATAATTTGCTATAATCGGCAAACGGAGGTGGAACGAATTATGTCGCAAACGGAAATAGAAAAAAGACTGTCCGATTTGGAAAAGGAAGTTGCTGTTTTGAAACAAAAAATCCAGAAAGAAGAAAATGAAAAAATACCCTGGTGGAAGCAGAGAATGGGGATTTTTGCAGATGATCCAGCGCACGAAGAAGCAATGCGCTTAGGTCGGGAATACCGCGTATCTCAAAGAGAAAAGTAAGATGATGACGAGGAATAAATGATGATTCTTGATACAGATTGTCTCAGTTTAATTGACCGCGAAAAATTTACTTGAATCATCAATTTTGCGGCAAAATTTAGGCAAATTTTCTCCTGATGAACTTTTCACGACGATTATAACTTTTGAAGAAAATATGCGCGGATGGTTGGCGTTTGTTGCGAAAAGCAAGACGGTTGAGCAGCAAATCTATGCTTATCAAAAACTGCACCGATTTCTTGAAAGTTATCGGAATACTTCTAGTTCTGGATTTCGACGAAAAAGCCGCCGAAGTTTTTCAAAATCTCAAATCAAACAAAATTCGCGTCGGCACGATGGATTTGAAGATCGCTTCGATTACGATTGCCAATGATGCGATTTTGGTTTGGAGAAATCTCGCCGATTTTGAGCAGATCCCCGATTTTCAAGTCGAAGATTGGACGAAGCAGTTTAACTTTTAACCGCAAACGATTTTTCCATACAATTGTGCGAGCAGAAAAAGTTTGATTTCAGTTTAACTGCGCTGTCCTGCGGAATCCATTTCTGGCATTTTGAACAGCGCACGAGCGGCGAATCAGAAACATTTGTCTTTGTTTCGATATTTTTCTGATTTGGTTTTGTTTTCTGTTTCAGTTTTCTGAAAGTATTAAACATCAACCACGCCGTCTGAAGATGGCGGCGGTAGCGAATGACGGCGATTGTCGTCGAAATCAAAGACAAAACAAAAAACGCTAAAAAAATCCAAAGTATCCATTCCATATTTTATAAAACTCTCGCTTTCAGAATAGAACATTTTTCTGTTTCGATAAACTGCACGGCTTTGCAAAGAGAAAAATTGTCATAATTTGTTACAGACATAAATGTATCTAATCGAAACATTTTCGCCTGTCTGCAAGAATTGTCCTTTATTTTTCAGGCTTTTTATAGAAAGGCACATAGATTGCAAGTCTTAAAAAATAACTATTAACCGAGCAAGACACTTTAACAACGGAACACTCGGAAGGTGTAAAATGGGCAAGGTTTGATAAAAAATCTTAAAGCTAAAGTGTCTTGCAATTTTTTAACTCAAGGAGAAATATTATGGCAAAACCTTTTAAGAAACTGGAAGACAATAATCAAAGCGATTGGACAAGTAACTCGGAACTTAATCCGGCAGCAAAATCTGCGACAAGTGTTCAGGGCGACACATCCTGGCGCGATGCTAAAATAATCGGAGATACCGAAGACAACGAAAAAACGGAGAAAACTTCCGAAAAAGCTGAACAAAACGAAAAACCGGTGATTTCGGAAAAGTAAAAACAGTTTAACAAATACCGTGATAAGCACTTGTGAATAATTAAAAATGGATAACTTCTGGTTTTAATTATTCACAAGTGCTTATCGCGTTTCTATTCAATTAGTTTCAGAACGGCGATTCGTCTTCGTCGTCTTCAAAAACTATTCTTTTTTTGATTTTCGGCTGTTTTTCTTCGCGCAGATCGTTGGCTTCAATCGGCTTCAATGCCGGATTTCCGTTTTCGTCCTTGAGCAAAATTTCGATTCGGCGTTCGGCTTGATTTAATCTTTCCTGACATTCACGCGACAGTTTTACGCCGTCTTCAAAAAGTTTGAGGCTGTCTTCCAAAGACAAATCGCCTTCTTCCAAACCGCGCACTATTTTTTCAAGTTCCTGCAAAGAGGTTTCAAATGTTTGCTGCTTATTTGTTTTCATTTAGCAAGTATGCCAAAACTTTTTTATTTTTTCACATTGATACTTTTTCATTTTCTCATCTGCCAATCTCCTTGCAGGTTAAAAGCCGCCCAAAAAAACGGATGATTAAAGTTTTCGTCTTTAATCATCGAAATTTGCGCCGCGCGCAGAGATTCCGCCGGCGATAGATTTTCCCGGAGCATTTTTTGATAAAATTTTTGCATTAAATCGGAAGTCGCCCGATCATCAACCTTCCACAGACTTGCCGCTACGCTCGGTGCGCCGGCATACATAAATCCGCGCGTTAGTCCGATAATTCCCTCGCCGCGAATCTCTTTGCCGAGTGCGCTTTCACACGCACTCAAAACGACCAAATCGGCAGTTAAAGACAAATTATAAATGTCGTGCAGACGCAGAAAACCGTCCTGAATTCGACCGTTTTCGTCAACTAAAGAAAGGACAATGCCTGAAATTTCGGGCAGATCGCTGTTGATTATGCCGTGTGTTGCAAAATGTATGTAACGCGCTGTTTTAAAATTATTTTCGTTTATCGCGCTTAAATTCGCTGAAAAATCGAGCGCGATAAATTTTTTATTATCCGGCACGAGTTTGGCAATTTCTTCGGCTTCGCGGCGGCTGAATCGAAGGCGCGAAAAGCCCGAACGAAGCGAGCGCGGCAAACTAATCGTCGAAACCGTTGAATCTAAAGGTTTTTCCGTTTTCTGTCGGGCGGCAGTCTTTAAACGAACATCGTCCGTAGTAAAAACCGGATCTGCCAAAATTGCCATCGAAGTCGGCAGATTCCCGGCATTTCGCCGGTTACTTCGCAAAACCGCCAAAACCGAAGCTGACGGAAGACTAACGATCTCATTTGTTTCAATTAAAAATCGGTCTTCGGTGTTTGGTCTTTGGCTCTTGTTTGCTTGATTTTCCTCACCTGGAGCTTGGAGCTTGGAGCTTGGAACTTGAAGAGCGGCAAACGGAATATATTGCAAAACGCCCGAAGCGACAATTAAAAGTCTTTTATTTTCAAGTTTTTCACCGACCGCACCAAGCAAAATACGGCTTAAAGTTTCCCTTTCTCTTTTCCAATTGGCATCGGCATTTTTCAATCTTTGCTGTCTTTGCTGAGGTGTTTCGCGTAAATTTTCGCCGCTGTAAGCTTTTATATTTTCAACAAATTGCCGCGCCGTCTGCTCAATTTCGGCACGTGTCGGAAGTTCGATAATTTCCAGCGAAGATTTATCGGCAACAAACAGAAAACTGCGTTCTTCGCCTAAAGAATATTCAAGCAAAACCGATTCTTCGTCCAAAACTTCAGTCTGAACACGACCTAAAGACAAAATTTCCGGCTGAGTCAAAGCGGCAAAACGCGGACTTTCCGCCCGAATTTTTCCCTGAATATCGCTGTATTCCCTCAATAATTTATTAAGTTCTTTTTCAAATTCAGCCGCTTTTTCTTTTTGCTTTGCGCTCAGAGCATTTAATCTTTGCGAATCTTTGGCGTTTATCGTTTGACGCAAAATCTTTTCTTTTTTCAGAATTTCGTCGGAAACTCCGGCGCGAATATCAAAACGTGATTCGCCGAGAGATTCCAGAAGATTTCGCGCTCTGGCGCGTTCACTCGCTTCAAACGCCAGCGCGTCAAAACCTTTTTTCGGCTCTTTTGTATGCCGTTCGACCAGCAAATTTATATGAAATTCATAAAATTCCTGCTTCGCTGAAAAATACGAAGTTCGGCGGGTTTGGTGTGAAATATTCGATCTGATATTTTCCAGAATTCCGATGGCTTCTTCGATTCGTTTTTGCGCTTCGCCAAGATTATTCAAATCTCTTTCGATCTTTGCCAAAGCCAGCAGACTTTGCGTTTCATCGGAACTTTCTTGTAACTCGCGTTTTATTTCTAAACCATTGAGAATAAATGTTTTTGCTGTTTGAAAATCTTTGTTTTTGCGGTGTGCTTCGCCAATTAAAAAGAGCGTCGCCGATTCCCAGGAGCGATCTTCGATTTCACGAAAAATCGGTAAGGCTTGATTAAAACACTCCAAAGATTTCTGAATTTCGCCGATTTTCAGATGCGTTTCACCGATTTTCATCAAATTTCGGCTTTCATAGCGTCTGTTTTTTTGTTCGCGGAAAATTTGCAGACTTTCAGTAAAAAGTTTCAAAGCGTTTTGCGTTTTGCCTTCCTGAAGTGCAATGTTTGCAATGTTTGTGAGCGTTACGGCTTCGCTGTTTCGCGCTTTTATTTCGCGGTTTATTGCCAGTGATTTTTCATAATATTCCAGAGCTTTTTCGTTATCGTTTAAATCATTACTCAAGTTTCCGAGATTATTAAGACAAGCCGCCACACCGTTTTTTTGACCGATTTGAGCAAAAATACGGTAGCAAAATTCATTGGCTTCGATAGCGCGTTCGTAAAAACCTAAACTCTTCAAAACAATGGACATATTTGCCAACGTGAAGGCTTGTAACCGTTCATCGTTCAAATCTCTTCTGACAGCCAGAGCTTTTTCGTAAAATTCCAATGCCGGAAAAGGTTCGCCCAAATCGTCATAAGCCGAGCCGATTTTTGACAAAACGCTGCCTTCCTGCATTTTATCGTTTTCAGCCTGCAGAATCGGCAAAGCGCGAAAATAATATTCGAGTGCTTTTCGCGATTCGTCTTTATTGTCGTAGATCGCACCTAAATTCGCCGTAATTTCCGCCTCGCCGCGGCGGTCGCCGAGTTCTTCAAAAATTTTCAAAGCCTCAAGGCAAAGCTGTTCCGATTTTTCCAAATCGCCTTCAAAAAAATAGATCGCGGCTTGATCGGTAATTGTTCGGGCGTATTGCGGACGCAGATTCAGTTCGCGGAAAATTGCGGCGGCTTTGCCGTGATTAGTTCGGGATTCTTCCCAGTTACTCAAAAGACTGTTTATTTGTCCTAACGCATAGTGGGCGAAGGCTTTGCCCGAATCATCTCCAATTTCAGCAAATAATTCGGCGGATTCTTGAAAGATTGGCAGAGAATTTTGGCGTGATTGAGCATCGCGCTGAAACCGCAACAGATTTGCCTGATCGTAGAGTCTTTCGGCTTTGATGCGAAGGCTGTCCGTATCAGTCGCGGGACGCAGGGTTTCAAGATTTATTTGATAATCTTGTCCGGCAGCAGTTCCGCTCAATTTTCTGACGAATGAAATTTCAAGGCGAAATTCGTCTGCATTTTCAGCTAAAAACGAGATTCTTTCCGGCTCTTCGCGGCTGTTTGAATTATCTACTTCGTATATTTTTTGATTTCCAGAATCGAAAAGTTTTATTCTGACATCAGCATTTTTTTGCTCAATCACGACACGAAAAAAGCTGCCTTTATTCGGTCGTATCAAAAAAATATGTGATTCGTTTTCCGATATTTCGCGCTCAAACGGCACATTCGGCAAAAGTTCTTCGATATTTTGCGCTTTTATTGCAAGAACCGAAAATACTAAAACAAATAAAATTATCAGATTTTTTTTCGCTGCAAACATTTTATTTTCTCCTTAAATTTGCCTTTAAGTTGTTTTATTAAAAACAATTTGTGAGAATTTTAAATATAAAAGATTTAATTGACTTGACACTCAAGCAATCAAAAATTTGCGTGAACAGCTTTGATTTTCGCAATTTTCCGGTAATTATATTATCATCAAACTATCAATTTTCAGCTAAAAATTTTAGTTTATGCCCGAAACCATTGAACAATATAATTCACAAACCGAAATCAAAAGTGTTAAAAAACAAGCTTTTAAGGCTTGGTTATTAGGTTTTGCGGCAGTTCTTTTTTGGGCTTTTTTGATTTTGCTGGCACCGCTCGCCGAAAGTTTCGGCTGGATAAATGTTTCAGGCGCGATTTACAAGTTCTTCAGCTTTTTATGTCATCAGCAGCCGGAGCGTTCATTTCACGTTTTAGAACATCTTTTTGCCGTCTGTTCGCGCTGTTTCGGCGTTTATTTCGGTTTGGTTTTCGGTTTTATAATTTATTCTTTTATCAGAAACATCGAAGAAATCGAACCGTTTTCGCGCATCTGGCTGTTTTTGTCGCTTGTGCCGATTGGGATTGATTGGACGCTCGGAATGCTTGGAATCTGGGAAAACACGCATCTTTCGCGTTTTCTGACGGGTTTGATTCTCGGCGCGGCGTGCGCTGTTTTTATCATTCCCGCATTGGTCGAACTCGCCCAGATTTCGGCGAACAAGCGCAAAAGGAACTCGCCTTGAGTTATTCGGCTTGCGGAAAACATTTATGGGAACTTGTTTTATTGACTAATTTGCAAAATAGGAGCAAAATTAAAAGTGCATCCTAACAAGACAAAACAAAATCTAAATTATGAGTTTTGATAAAGACAGCGCGGTTGAAAGAGCAAAGGAAGATTTGGCAAAACGGTTGGACGTTTCGGAAAATGAGATCGAAACAAAATCCGTCAGCGAACAGGAATTTCCCGATATGTCGCTCGGCGCACCGGCGAATGATGAAATGTCGGCGCAGATGATTTCGAGCGGTTGGCGCATAGACTTAGGCGCGAACGGCAAAGATTACGAATATCGCGCGGACAAATATCAACTGCGGCTGGTTGGTTTTAATGGAAAAAATCACGTCATCGTGTCGTGATCATAAGACAGAAGTTTTCCGACAGAAACTTCTGCAAAATTTTTGGAGTTTTAAAAAATGAATCGTAACAATATTTGGGTACATCTCGGAATCGCTCTTGTAATTATCGGAATCGCGGCAACGCTCGGACAGGTCAGAAATTGGCAGTCAACGAATTCTGATATTTCGAGAACGGAAAGAAAAGCCAAATCGGTTTCTAAACCGATTGCGGTCAAGCGTTCCGCCATCGAAGCCGAACCGGAAGTTTTGGTTAAGTTTCGTCCGGGCGTAACACGCGCGGAAATCAGAAAAATTGCCGCGAAAAACAACGACCGCATCGAAGATAAAATCGAAATCGTCAAAGGTCTTGTTTCAATTGATGATCTCGATAATATGGACGCGGAAACAGTTGCCGAACAATATCGCAAAATGACTGATTTTGTCGAATATGCCGAACCTAATTTCAAGATAGAACTTGATGTTCCGGGTTTTAATCGTTCAGCCGATGATTTAATTTCTCGTGTGAAGGATAAAAATCTGCCGAATGATCCGATGTTTGAAGAACAATGGGCTTTGAATAACAACGGACAAAACGGCGGCAAGGAAAACGCGCACGTTTCCGCACTCAAAGCGTGGCTGAAAACGCAGGGCAGCGAAGATGTCGTCATCGCCGTTTTAGACAGCGGTGTTGATTATACGCATCAGGATTTAATTACAAATATGTGGATTCGTCCCGATCATATTCCGCAATATACGGACGAACAGCTCGGCACTTTCAATGATAAATACGGCTTTAACGCCACCGATAAGCTGAAAGACCCGATGGATGACAATGGACACGGAACGCATTGCGCCGGAATTATCGGCGCGGAAGGCAATAACGGTTTGGGAATTTCGGGTGTAAACTGGAAAGTCGAAATTATGCCGCTCAAATTTATCGGTCGCGGCGGTTTCGGCACGACCAAAGACGCAATCGAAGCGATCAATTATGCGGTTGACCGCAAACGTGCCGGCGTAAATGTCCGCGTAATCAATGCCAGCTGGGGTTCGACGATGTATTCCAAAGCGCTCGAAGACGCGATTCGCGCCGCCGGTGAAGAAGGCATCCTGTTTGTCGCCGCCGCCGGAAACAACAGCACGAATAACGACAGCCGTCCGCATTATCCTTCAAATTACCAACTTCCGAATGTCATCAGCGTCGCCGCGCTCGACCGCAATGACGAAATGGCTTCGTTTTCAAACTTCGGTGTGAAAACGGTTCACATCGCCGCGCCGGGCAAAGATATTTTAAGCACCTGGCTCAATGACGGTTATCGTGAAGCGTCGGGAACTTCGATGGCAACGCCGTATGTTGCCGGAGTTGCTGCTTTGATTCTGGCGAGCGAACCGGATTTAACGGTCGAACAACTTCGTGAGCGTGTTCTGCAATCAGTTGACAAACTCCATGTTCTAGACGGAAAAATCGAAAACGGCGGACGCATCAATGCGGCGAAGGCTCTGGGAAACTAGAATTTTCGACAATATGCGTTAGAATGTTTAACCATTTGGAACATAACTTACTAAAATAGTTTGATTTATAATTTTACAATCAACTAAAAATCTAAAAAAAGCCTTGTTTTTACAGGGCTTTTTTGTTTTTATAAGTTCTCTTAGAAAAGAATGGCACACACTTTGCAGAGTAAAGTTTTGTCAACAAGACGATGGTTTTTAATAAGTTAAAGAAAGAATTTGTCAGCCATCGTCAAAGAATTTGAATTTTTAGGAGAATTAAAATGAATCGTTACAAACAATTACTCGCAGTTTTCGCTTTTTCGCTGATGTTCTTAGCTTTGCCTTCTATTGCCTCAGCGCAGTGGCGCGATAACGACAATAATCGCAACAATCGGGATAACCGCGATAACCGCAACTATCGGGATGACCGCAATGACCGTGATGACCGTGATGACCGCGATAACCGAGGATCTCGAAATACCCGCAATTTAAATGGAACAATTAAAAGTCTGAAGAATTTGAGTAATCAATTCGAGCGTCAAGTTGATCGTGAATTCGACCGTGATCGAAATCGCCGCGGAAATCAGCTTAAAAGACTGGCTGAAAGATTTAAAGATGCTGCCGATGATCTTGACCGATCATATAAAAACCAGCGCGATTACGACCGAAGCAGAACTCAGGCACGCCGCGTTCTGAATTTAGGTTCACAAATTGATCGTGAGCTTTCGAGCGCACGTGTCAGCAGAAATGTTCAAAACAGTTGGAACACAATCAACCGAAATTTGCAGACTTTAGCCAGAGCATATAATTCGGGCTACAATAATCGCGATAATGACGATTACGGAAACAGCGGCAACAATCGCAGAAATTTCCCGTTCCCGTTTTAATGAATTTACAAAATTAAGCGCGGCTTTAATTTCCAGCCTTTTCGACAACCAAACGGACGAGTCGCGCTTTTTCAAGAAAAAAGCCTGAGTGTTCAAACTCGGGCTTTTTTGCTTTTTATATGGTGTTCATTGTATTTTTCAATCTATGACAGGAACACTTTTTTTAGTCGCTACACCGATCGGAAATTTACAGGATATTTCATTTCGCGCCGTCGAAACGCTCCGCACAGTTGACATTATTGCCTGCGAAGATACGCGCCACACCGGAAAACTTCTCAAACATCTCGGCATTAAACAAAAACTCATCAGCTATCATGAATATAACGAAGACGAACGTGCCGAAGAACTCGCCGGACTGCTTGAACAAGGAAAATCAATCGCCGTCGTTTCGGATGCCGGAACGCCCGGAATTGCCGATCCGAGTTTTCGCATCGTTCAAAAAGCCAATGAAATCGGCGCACACGTCGTTCCGATTCCCGGCGCAGTTGCTTTTATCAATGCTTTGATTGTTTCGGGCTTGCCGACCGATTCCATTTTTTTCGGCGGGTTTTTGCCTTCAAAAAAAAGCATACGGCGAAAGCGTCTGGAAGAGGTTAAAGGAATTCCCGCGACTCTTGTCTTTTACGAAACGCCGCACCGGATTGCTAACTCTCTGATTGATTGTCTGGAAGTTTTGGGCGATAGAAAAGCATCCGTTGTGCGCGAACTTACCAAAATGCACGAGGAAATCAGCCGGGGAAATTTGCAGGATTTAGCAGAAAAATTTGGTCAAGACAAACCCAAAGGCGAGATTGTTGTAATTATCAACCGGCAGGAAATTTCAGATTCTGAAATTTTAAAAGAAACCTCAATTTTCGAGCGCATCGAAGAACTGATGAATGAAGGAATTGACCACAAAAATGCACTTAAAAAAGCGGCGAAAGAATTCGGTTTAACTAAATCACAAGCCTATCGAATAATTCAGACAGAAAAAGACAAACTAAAGTAAATATAACTACTTAAAGTAAATATCCGTCAAATTTAGCAACCTTTGAGAGAGTAAAATCATCTTTTAAACTGTTACACTCAATTGAAGTCTAACAAGTCTGACAGATAATGAAGTTCAATATTTGTTAGGCTTTTTTATATTGATCAAGCAATATTTTTTTTGAACAAGGAGTAGTTTTATTTATTATGAAAAAAGTAATTTTATCATTTTGTATTTTAATGCTTTCAAGCATTTTGGCATTTGCACAAGTTTCGGATGACTACAAAAAAGCGGAATTTTCCGTCGGTTATTCAAATAATCAGATTGATACGGGAATTTCTGACGGTGACAACGATTTACGCGATATATTTAATGATCGTGAAAGTTTTAACGGTTTTGAAGTTTCGGCAGTCGGCAACGTCAGCCGTTATGTCGGTATAAAAGGCGATATTTCAGGACATTACAAGAGTTATAACTTTAATGTGCGCCGTCCGGGTTTGCCGTCAGTTACCGATGAATTTAATGTTGACGCATCGCTCTACAATTTTTTAGCCGGCGTTCAGGTTAAAGACAATGCTGTTGACGGTTCGCGTCTGCGTCCGTTCGCGCACGGTCTTGCCGGAGTTGCGCGGGCAAAAGCAAAAGTTGACAGTTCGTTTTTTAACAGTCCGTTTTGCCAGCAGCCCGGCGTTAATTGCCAGCAGGATTTCAGATCTGCCGAAACTGGTTTTGCAGCAGTCATCGGCGGCGGTTTAGACATTAAAGCCAACAATCGAATCAGCATTCGTGCCATTCAGGTTGATTATAATCCGATCAGAATTAACAGCAATACATCGCACAATTTCCGCTTTGGTGTCGGACTTGTGTTTCACTAAAAACAATTAAAATCTAAATAAAAAAAGGAGTGTGAAAACGCTCCTTTTTTTTATTTTAAAGTTTTGAAATTTATTCATCTGTGTTTGTAATCATACAGTATTTTATAAACTACAAAATCTGCAAACAGATGACCGTAGAAGCCACAGATAAAAGTGTTGCTCTCACGCTGTTTTTCCGCCTTCGGAATGTTTAGGCTTGAGTCCGTTGATTTCCAAGTTCGGCAATAAAAAATTGAACTTATTTTGCAAAGAGTTTTTTTTCGCTTTTATCATAAAAAACTTTAGAATTTACCGCAATAAGCCTCGGATTTACCGTTCAATGTCTGTGGTTTTTACACGAATCTATTTATAAAAAAGGAGTCTTTATTTATTATGTTAGAAAAATCCCGTTTATACTTTTCCGCAATGATTGCCGCGCTGGTTTTGGTTTCGCTTTTGGTTACGACAAACGTCAAAGCCTGCGAAGAACCGCCGCAAACTTTGCTTTCGCTTTATATGAACAGCGATCTGATAATTTTGGCTAAATATGCCGGAAACGGAGAAGCCAGAAAAAGGCACGAAGACGAATACGGCTATTCATTGGAAGCGGCGCGAAATCTTTCGATTACCAAAATTTTCAAAGGTCAGAAAGATTTGGAAACAGCCTCGTTTATGTTTTCCGAATATCATCCGAATCCGAATCAGCCGGTTTCCGATTATGATACAGAAGATTATCATCATTACAACGAAGATTATTTTGATGTTTCAAAAATCAAAATCGGTAATGAATATCTGTTTTTCTTGAAAAAGAACAGCGAAACCGGAAATTATGATGTTACCGATTATTTTTCGGGGGCAAAAGAAGTTGCCGGAAAACTGGACATTTACGAAAAAAGATTGGAAGAATTGCGCGAAATCGCTGAAATCAAAGACAATCAACTCGCCAGATTAACCGAATGGATTGTTAAAAACGTCGAAGACTCCGAATTGCGCGAAGACGGAATCAGAGATTTGTCGGAAAGTTTCTACACGATGAAATATCAAGAAGACGAACCGATCTATAAAAATCAAGGTCCTTTCGTTTATAATGAAGGCTGGGGAATTTTCACGGTCGGCGTGGCTAAATCTCTGACGCAATCACAGCAAGCAAGAATTTCTTCCGTGCTTTATCCGATGCTTCAAGAAGCGTGGTTTGCCGCCAAACCGCAATATGCGGATTACGGAATTTCCGTAATTCTCGGTTCGATCAACAAATCAAGGCTCGCCGTTCACGCATACAATATGCTGCAAAGCACCGGCAAAGAAGATTTTGAAAGAAAGAGAATGATTATGGAATTCTTAACTGCCGTAGTCGAGGATGAAAATCTTTCTTCGATTTATTATGAATATCTCGATCTGGAATATAAAATTGATGAAGAAAAGGTAAAAACTACGCCCGAAGCCAAAAAGCAAGTGAAAACAATGTTGGAAACAAGAAACACTTTGCTCAAGAATTTCGACAAGCGTTTCAAATTTATGTTCGATAGAAATTTTGTTCCGGTTAAAGCAAAAGAAGCCTGAAAATCGAAACAGGTTCGTGTAAAATAAGAAAAAGCGGAGTTTATCAAAATTGATAAACTCCGCTTTTTCTTCACAAAATTAATTCCGCTGTCTCAATTCCTTCGGAAGTTCTTTGTCAACCGCCGGACGTGCTTTGAGTTCGGCAAGTTCCCAAAGTGTCAGGAAAACCGTCCGCGTAACCTTTTCCATTTTTTGATAATCAATCTTATCGGGATGATCGCCCGGTTGATGATAATCTTCGTGAACGCCGTCAAACCAAAAAACGACCGGAATTCCGTTGTCCGCATAATGAAAATGATCCGAACGGAAAAAGAATCGGTTTGGGTCTTTCGGATCGTCGTATTTGTAATTGTAACTCATTTTCAGATACGAATCGTTGACCGTTCTCGTAACTTCACCGAGTTTTGAACTCATCATTTCCGAGCCGATTACATAAATTTCATTTGCGCCGGAAAGCTCGGCATTGCGCAGATCAGTGTCGTTTGGAGTCTTGCTTCGTCCGATCATATCAAGATTAAGCTGAGCGACGACATTTTTTATATTAACTGTCGGAAATTTATTGAAATATTCGCTTCCCCACAAACCTTTTTCTTCGCCCGTGTGCCAGACAAAAAGTGTTGAACGCTTCGGACGAACCTTCGATTTTGCCAAAGCTTCGGCAATCGCCAAAACCGCAACCGTTCCCGAACCGTCATCGTCCGCACCGTTCCAGATTTTATCTTCGCCTTTTGCCAGCGGATTTATGCCGACGTGATCGTAATGCGCTCCGATGGCGACCATTTCATTTTTCAAAACCGGATCGCTGCCTTCCCAAAGTGCGACGACATTCTGCGTCATTGCCGGAGTCGGCTTTACGGCAACCGCGTAATTAGCCGTTTTCTTTAAGGCAAATGCAGAATTATCGGTAAAACTTTTCTCTTCGCCTTGAAACATTTTTTCGGCAGTTTCCTTGGAAATTGTCATCGTCGGAACGCCGCCGCCGCGCGGTTGTCTACCTTCAGCGGCAAATTTGTCAACGCTCGGTCTGCCTTTTCCGGTTTCCTGACGAAATAAATCCCAGCGATTTTCGACATCGCTCGATGCGATAATTATCAAACCTTTCGCGCCTTTCATCCGCGCATAGAACTGCGGCGGCATAATATCAACGCCGAAACGCCCCAGTTTGCCCGAAAAAAGGTCTTCCTGCGTGATGCCTTCGGGATAATCACTTTCGCTGAAAACCACGAGAGTTTTATCTTTCACATCTACACCGGCAAGCGCGTCAATGTTTTTCGATTTTACAAGCCAGCCGTTTCCGCCGAAAACCAGAGGCGAATCGGCGATATTTGCCGTTGCCGGACTTGCAAAAAAATCTCTGCCGTAACGCATTTTTTCGCCGCCGATCTCAAGCATCGTATTTGCCGTATCGGTATTATTGATGGTTAAAGCGATTTTTTGAAAATAAGTTCCGTTATCTCCGGCGGGTTTTACGCCCCAGCGCGACAACATCATCGCCATAAATTCCGCCGTCAGATCAAGACCGCGCGAAGGCGTATCGCGTCCTTCCATCGCGTCCGATGCAACAAAATATAAATATTCACTCAGCTGTTTTGCCGTAATTGTTTCCGCCGCATTTCGTGCGGGCGATTTAGCTTTGGTCGCTGTCTGCGCCGCGACAAAAGCCGGAAACACAAACGTCAGTGTTAAAACTAACGCAATAAACTTTTTCTTAAACAAATTTTTTCTCATTTTTTCTCCGAAAGATTGATAACTGCAAATAAAAATAAAGACTAATTTTTAACTTAAGACTTACATACTTCCTGCCTAATTTCTTTTATTTGAAGCGTTTCAACAATTTAATGTTGTTAATTTTTTACGCACCGCTCGTTTTAATTGTTTCGTTTCTGACGGCGACGACCGCAATTTTTTTGTCATTGGCGAGTTTGAGCATTTCTTCACGATCAAAGATCAAAGTTTTTCCGGCGTTTAAGCAAAGACACGTAGCTCCGGCTTCGATCATTGCGTGTATTGTCGGAACGCCGACGACCGGAACATCGAACCGCATATCTTGATCAGGTTTAGCGACTTTTACAACCGTCAGTTTGCCGCGAGCAAGCTCCCCGGCACGTTTTATCGTCGCGTCCGTGCCTTCCATCGCTTCAATTGCCACACAGGCTTTGGCGCGAACGACGATTGTTTGTCCGAGATCGAGCCGCGCGATTTCGTTGGCGATCCTTAAACCATATTCGATATTTTCCAATTCGTTTTTGTCCGGCGCACGTTTCGACAAAACGCCTTCTTGAGCCAGTTGGTCTTGAATAAAATACGTCGAATCAATCAGTTCGATGCCTTCTTTGGCAAGTTCGTCGGCGATTCCGCCGATCAGTGAATCGGTATTTCTCTGCGGCAGATTCCAGAGCATTTTTGCCATTCGCAGATCGGGAAATGCGCCGCTGAAAATCTGTATGTGCTTGACCTGTCCCGCCATTATCGCTTTTTCAACGCCTTCGTTTTTGAAAAATTTGATCATTTTTCCGAGTTGCCCGATGCCGACCCAGATGAATTTTTCGGCGACTTCTTCAATTCGTTTATCGGTTTCTTCTTTGATAGCAACAACCGATAAAGACGCACATTCTTTACGTGCGCCTTCAACGACGAGAAATGGAAATGAACCGTTTCCGGCAATCAAACCGTATTTCATTACCTTTTTTTAGCGAAGAAAAATCTTTTTTGAACAGGATTTTGCTTTGATTTACTGTTTTCCAAAGCAAAAGCAAATCTCATTTAATCCCAAATTTAGCCTAATCAAAAGTGTTTGTGCAACTTAGCTTTTGCTCTTTATGCACACGAACTAAAATGATTATTCCATAACAAAAAAAGAAAATCGGAGAGGTCAGATAAATTTATCTGACCTCTCCGTAGTGAATTTAACAGACCGTTAAATTATTCGTTGAATAACATTTTTAGTCGTCGTTGCCGCCCATAAAGATTTGCAGAACATACCAGAATAAAAGCGCGACGCTGGCAAATAAGCCCAAAGAAGCGGCAACGTGCTGGTTGGGATTGTAATGATGCAGCATATTCGACGTTTCATAAAGAATCGCCGCTCCGGCAAATCCAACCATAATAAAGGCGAAAACACTGCCTAAACTAAAGCCGAAAATAATTCCCGATGCGATAAATCCGAGCGCAACGAAACCGCCGATTGCCAGAATCGGTCCTAAAAATGAAAAATCCTTTTGTGTGATAAAAACGACCGCCGTCAAACCGGCGAATAAGCCGAGTGTAACGACTCCGGCTTGAGCAATCATTTCCGTGCTGTTGGAATATTGCGATGCAACAAACAACAGCGGCAGAAAGATTATTGATTGGGCAACGGTATAAAGCGTTAAACCCATATACTGCATCGGTTTTGATGTCGTTGATCTTGCCCACGACTGCGCGAGCCACGAAACGCCCATAAATGCGCCCAAGACGATCAACCAGTTCCAACCGCCGGTCATTGTCATGGCAAGCGATTGGGCGGTGTCCGTATTTATGAGAACGGAAACAAGCCCCGCAAAAACGAGAAGCGCAAGTGCGACGTGGGCGTATGTTTTGCGAATAAAAGATGCGCGTTCCGCCGGCATCGCGTCAGCGACGGAACTACCGAAAGTGCTTGAATATGTAGTGTCTGTGTTCATTTTTTTTATTTAATTCTCCCTCAGAAAAATTCTTGCAACTATGATGCAAAAAGCACCGGAAAATCTGTCTGATGCTTTACATTCTACGAGATTTTCGGCGAAAAAACCAGTTGAATTATTCGACTTTTAATAAAGATTTCATAAATACCAATCTTCGTGAAGCGAATCGCGGTGACACGCCAAACAGCTTGTCCAACGCCATTGATGCTTGCAGCCCGGACATTTTCCGCGTGTGTCGAAAGTATTCCAACTCGTTCCGCAGCCGCCGAAATAAAATTCCGGTGCGCCGGCGGACGAACAATACCAACGGCTCGTTTTCTGCGGCTGCCATTTGCAGAGCGGACAGCGTATGCGGTTGAATTCATCCGCGTCATCCGCCGAAATCTTGTCTTCGATAATTTTCTGCGTGTCGGGATTTTTCTGAAAAAATATTAAGGGAATCCAAAAATCAAAAGTCATAGAAGTTTTTCAGCGTTTTCTCTGCCAAAAGAAAAAGGCGATTCCGGCTATAATTAAAACAAAGATTACAGAAACAACCGAAGCGGAAACCACCAAGACTAAATCGCGGCTGAACGAAGAACTTTCAGAGTCCGTTTGATCCTTGTCCGAAACGGTTCCATTTTTTTTAGGCACGGGAAAATCGAGCAAAACCGATTTTAAAGGCAATTCCGGTCTGCTTTGCAAAAAGCTGCCGGAATCTCCGACGGGAATTCGGCAGGGAACGGTTTTAAAGTCGTGCCCCTCGCTGCTGTCGAGCCAGAGCAGATATTTTTCGCCTTTTTTGAAATTTATTCCGCAAGATGTCTTATCTGTCCGAACGATAAGCTTGTCCTGCCGAACGCCTTTCCATGAAGTTTCGACCTCGAATAAAGCATAAATATCCTTGTCCGAACTATCATCTACATCAATTACGCTGCCTCTAAATACGGCATCTGACGCATTAAAAATGTCTTGCGGCGTTGCTGTGTTCGAATTTGAACAACTGCAAGCGAATATCTCGTTTGAAAATACCGTTAGAAAAATCAGTAAAAAAACCGACATTGGAATAAATTTTCTGCGGTATTCAGATGAAAAAATAACCATTATTTTCTGATCACGCGGACGATCTCGCCCGGTGCGCTTTCCGTTCCGCGCGAATCAACGGCGCGGACGTAATAAAAATAAACTTCGCCCGATTCCACGCCTTCGTCCTTAAAATCGTTGGTCGGCAAAGGTTCGCGGTTGCGCTTTTCCCATTTTTCGAGCGGAACTTTTTCGTCCGCCGAACGGTAGATATTATAACCGATAAAGTCAACCAAAGGGTTTTGTTCAAACGTATTTCCGGCGTGATCCGTAAAAGTGGAGTTTGCCGAAATCGGCTTGCTTTCGTCGCCGTTTTCAAAAACCTGCGTCAATTTATAAAAATAGCGTTTACCGAGCGCGGCAGCCGGATCGTTAAAACTTCCTTCGGGAATCGGTTCATCGGTCAAACGCGCCCAGAACGCAAACGGCAGATTCTCGTTCTCCGAGCGATAGACGTGATAGCCGATAACCGTTCTATCCAATTTCTGCCGCAGCATCTGTTTGCGTTTTTTCAGTAATTTCTTGTTCATAAAAAGTGAATGATATTTGATTTTTGGTCTTTGATCTTTGATTTTGTTATCTCGGAAAAATAAGCTGACTGAAACTATTCTATGTTCTTTATTTCAAAGATCAAAAATCAAAGGTCAAAGATCAAAATAAAAAGGCGATCCATTTTAGAATCGCCTATCTTATATAAATTGTTTTTTGTGGATTTCGGTCACATAACTTTTTGGAGTAACTGAATTTACCGGAATGAGCTTTTAGGCTTTATTCCACCGACATTTTCCTTGTTATCAACTTTTTTCGTTATCTACCAAAGTCCGTTTATTATTACATCTCCGAACTGCTTTGCCGGCATTTACCGGCTCAGACTGTCCGGCGGTGTTTCGATTGAATTTTCTATCATAAATCTATCACCTCCTGCCATTTAGACTACGACATACAAATCGGATTGTCAAAGTTTTTTTTCGGCTAACGGTTTTTTCGCAATCCACGATTTTTTTTGCGTCAATGAATAACTCTGCTAAAATAGTTAAAATTTTTTGGAATGAGCAGAAAAAATCAGATGAAAAATTACCGGATGCCGCTATTATTTATTTTTATTATGTTTGCCCTGACCGTTCAGGCGGCGGCACAGAGCGTTCAGACACTTTTTAATCAAGCACTTGCTTCCTACAAAGTGAATAATCTCGAACCGGCGATCTCGATGTTCAAGCAAGTTATCGAAAAAAACCCGAATCACGCCGAAGCGCATTTTTATCTGGCATCGTGTTACGTCAAATACAAGCAATATAAAGATGCCGTTCCGTTGTTTGAAAAAGCCGGAAATCTCAAACCGGCGTATTTCGAAGCGTTTATCTCTCTCGGAAAAACCCTGATCATCCTGGAACGCTATGGCGAAGCCGAAACCGCCTTTCAAAAAGCGACAAAAATCAGACCGGCAAGCGGCGAGGGTTTCTTGAATTTGGGAATCGCGCAGAAAGCGGGCGGAAACTGCGCGGCGGCGGTCATATCATTTGATCAGGCTCTGAAAATTGATCCGAAATCTGCGGAGGCAAATCTCAATCTCGGTTTGTGTTATCTCGAATCGGGCAAAACAGCAGATGCGCTCGGGATTTTTGAAAAAGCCGTCAAACTCGATCCGAAAAATGCGGTCGCGCATTGCAATCTGGCGACTGTCTATCAGGAAAACAACCGTAAATCGGAGGCTCTGAAACATTTCGAAGAAGCGGTGCGCCTGAATCCGAAATATGCCGAAGCGCATTACAAAGCCGGACGGCTTCATTTCGATTCCGGCTATTATCAAAAATCGCTTCCCTTTTTGGAAAACGCCGTCAGAAACGCCGCAGATTGGCTGACGGCTCTTAACTATCTGGGCGAAAATTATCTTGAGGTGAAGGAATTTGATGCGGCAATCCCGATTTTTCAAAGAGTCGTCGAACTAGACCCGAAAAACGAACAGGCATTTTACGGACTCGGCATCGGCTATCTCGGTTTCGGCAGCAAATTTCAAGCACAGACCCAGCATCAACAACTTGTCCAACTCAGATCGAAGTTAGCTCCGAAACTTTTGGCAAAAATTAAAGGCAACTAAACCACTCTGCACTGCAAGTGCAGAGGTTTTGGAATCGGAACGCGAATATAATTCGCTTTATTGCTCTTTTCTGATTAAGAAAAGAAAACTTAATAAATTCTTGCGCTAAAAGCGCATAGCTTTTACTAGCGTACT